>NZ_AP018680.1:2067475-2756634 GCF_002218025.2 Vibrio casei
AAGATTCTCAATAACTTGAAAGTCTTTAGCATGTGCTTTCACTTTGGCTTGCGCGGTTGGTTTTCCTAATAAATAGGCGAATGGCGCTAAAATATCTGTCATGAATTTAATCTTATAGTTAATAGAAGAGATTATTGGCGAACGATTAACGCAACCGCCTCACAAGCGATGCCTTCTTTTCGTCCCGTAAAGCCCAATTTTTCAGTGGTTGTGGCTTTCACATTAATATTATTAATATCAGTTTCAAGATCCGATGCAATTGCTTCTCTCATGCTTTGAATAAAAGGTAACATTTTGGGGGCTTGAGCAATGATGGTGACATCAGCATTACCGATGATATACCCTTTATCTTTAACGAAGCGATAGACTTCACGTAACAGCGCACGGCTATCTGCACCTTTCCATTTATCATCCGTATCAGGAAAATGCTTACCTATATCCCCCGCCGCAATAGAACCGAGTAATGCATCGGTTAAGGCATGGAGCGCCACATCACCATCAGAATGAGCAATTAAACCTTGCTCATAAGGAATAGCAACACCGCCTATAATAACGGGGCCTTCACCACCAAATTTATGCACATCAAAACCATGACCAATTCGAATCATCATTTTTCCTTAATATTAAACTAGATTAACGAGGATCGGCGATGCGATCCGTTAGAAAAAAGGCAGCTAATGCGAGATCTTCCGGTTGGGTTACCTTTATATTATCAGCTCGACCTTGCACCAATAAAGGCGATTGTCCAATAAGCTCCATTGCGGAAGCTTCATCTGTAATATTGCTACCTTGCTTTAACCCTTGAGATAACGCGATTTTCAACGCTTCAAGTGGAAACATTTGCGGTGTTAATGCATGCCAAAGCTGGCTACGATCGATAGTTTGTTTAATAGAGATTTGGCCCATTTTGCTCATACAAGATTGTTTCATGGTATCTCGTACTGGCGTGGCTAAAATTCCACCTTGATTGGCCTGTACACAGTGCTCGATGAGTTTACTAATATCAGAATGGGTTAAGCATGGCCTTGCAGCATCGTGGACCAATACCCAAGGATAGTCTTTAATGTGGTTTTTTATTAAATAATTCAAACCAGAAAGCACAGAATCTGCTCTTTCTTTGCCACCAGAAACACGAACAACACGAGAGTGGGAAGCAATAGGTAAATCAGAAAAGTATTCATCCCCTTCACTAATCGCAACAACGACCAAATTCACCATTGGATGAGTTAACAAGCATTCTAGCGTATGTTCTAAAATTGCTTTGTCAAAAAGAGGAAGATATTGCTTAGGATGGTCAGCTTGCATGCGCTTACCTACACCAGCCGCAGGCACGACAACAGCAAAACACTGAGAATCAAATGGATTTAATTCCCTCATTACTCATCATCCGAGTTAAAAGTAGAATTAACTTCGTTATCATCACCAATGATTCGGTAAAAAGTTTCACCATTTTTAATCATACCAAGCTCATGACGAGCACGTTCTTCAATTGCATCAAGCCCTTGACGAAGATCGTCGATCTCAGCAAACATCAAATCGTTACGCTTTTTCAAACTGTTATTCACTTGTTGCTGTACGGCAATATCTGAATGCACAGCGTTATAGTCGATGATACCATTCTTTCCAAAGAACAAGTCATACTGCAACGTACAAAGTAACCCTATCAAAACCAAAGTAAATATTCGCATCATCTACTCACTAGAAAAATCTTACGGTAATGATACCTCATTCACGGAATTGAATCATAACAAACCAAGTTAAAAGTTAGAAAGAAAACCCTTTAGTGGCCAATACTTCTCTTCAAAATAAAAAATCCCCGCCGAGGCGAGGATTTAAAAGTTGTAGCTAAACTTATTCTATTAAGAATTAAGCTTGGCCTTTCACTTCTTTAAGACCGTTGAAAGGAGCACGTGAACCTAGTGCTTCTTCGATACGGATTAGCTGGTTGTACTTAGCAACACGATCAGAACGGCTCATAGAACCTGTTTTGATTTGGCCTGCAGCCGTACCAACAGCAAGGTCTGCGATAGTTGCATCTTCAGTTTCGCCAGAACGGTGAGAGATTACAGCTGTGTAACCTGCATCTTTAGCCATCTTGATTGCAGCTAGAGTCTCTGTTAGAGAACCGATTTGGTTGAATTTGATTAGGATAGAGTTAGCAACACCCATTTCGATACCTTTTGCAAGGATCTTAGTGTTAGTAACGAATAGATCATCACCAACTAATTGAAGCTTGTCGCCCATTAGTTCAGTTTGGTGTTTGAAACCATCCCAATCAGACTCGTCTAGACCATCTTCAATCGAAACGATTGGGTATTGGTTAGCAAGGTCTTGTAGGTAGAAGTTAAATTCTTCAGAAGTGAAGATTTTGCCTTCGCCTTTCATGTTATAGTTGCCAGCTTCTTTGTCGTAAAATTCAGATGCTGCACAGTCCATTGCTAGAGTGACGTCTTTACCTAACTCATAACCTGCAAGCTCAACCGCTTCTTTGATTGCTGCAAGAGCTGCTGCGTTTGATTCTAGGTTAGGAGCAAAACCGCCTTCATCACCAACTGCAGTACTTAGGCCTTTAGACTTAAGTACTTTCGCTAGGTTGTGGAATACTTCTGCGCCAATGCGTAGAGCTTCTTTGATTGTTTTCGCGCCAACAGGTTGAATCATAAATTCTTGGATATCAACGTTGTTATCAGCGTGCTCACCACCGTTGATGATATTCATCATTGGTAGAGGCATAGAGAATACGCCAGGAGTGCCATTTAGTTCAGCGATGTGCTCGAACAAAGGCATGCCTTTTGCTGCTGCAGCCGCTTTTGCGTTAGCAAGAGAAACAGCAAGAATGGCGTTAGCACCAAATTTAGATTTGTTTTCTGTGCCGTCTAAATCGATCATTACTTGGTCGATTGCAGCTTGGTCTTTAGCGTCTTTACCCACTAGAGCAGTAGCGATTTCGCCGTTTACTGCTTCGATAGCTTTAAGAACACCTTTACCTAGGAAACGTGATTTGTCGCCGTCACGTAATTCAAGAGCTTCACGAGAACCCGTTGATGCGCCCGATGGTGCAGCCGCCATACCAACAAAGCCACCTTCAAGGTGTACTTCAGCTTCTACTGTTGGGTTACCACGTGAGTCGATGATTTCGCGACCTAGAACTTTAACGATCTTAGACATTAATGTTTCCTCTCGTTCAATTTAAAATAAATGTCAATCTAATGGGGTAGTCGCACAACTTAAAGCCACTACCCATATCCCTTTTACATCTTACTTTACAAGCTCATCAGCCCGTCGAAACGAGCTATTTCAAACTGTATTACTTTTCAAATTCACCACGTTGATGTTCACCTGCTGCTTTTACAAAGCCTGCAAATAATGGGTGACCATCACGAGGTGTTGATGTGAATTCTGGGTGAAATTGAGCCGCCACAAACCATGGGTGGTTCGGGTTTTCAATCACTTCTACTAATTTCTTATCAGCAGAAAGGCCAGATACTTTCAAACCTGCTTTTTCAATTTGAGGACGCAAGTTATTGTTCACTTCGTAACGATGACGATGGCGTTCGTGAATTTGAGTGTTGCCGTATAGTTCATGAGCTTTCGTGCCTTTCTCAAGGTGACATAGCTGTGAACCAAGGCGCATTGTTCCACCCAAATCAGATTTCTCTGTACGCTCTTCTACATTGCCTTCTTGGTCTACCCACTCAGTGATAAGACCCACTACAGGGAATTTAGTATCTTTGCTAAACTCCGTTGAGTGTGCACCTTCCATACCCGCAACATTACGCGCATATTCAATTAGTGCTACTTGCATACCAAGGCAAATACCTAAATATGGCACTTTATTTTCACGCGCATATTGCGCAGCAAGAATCTTACCTTCAATACCACGATCACCAAAACCACCAGGAACAAGGATAGCATCTAGGCCATCTAATAATTCCGTTCCTTTAGATTCCACATCTTGTGAATCTACATATTTAATGGTTACGCTTAAACGGTTTTTCAACCCTGCGTGTTTTAGTGCTTCATTCACTGATTTATAAGCATCAGGTAATTCAGTGTATTTACCAACCATACCAATGGTGACTTCACCAGTAGGGTTGGCTTCTTCATAAATCACTTGTTCCCATTCAGTCAGGTCAGCTTCAGGCGCGGTAATACCAAAACGAGTACACACTAAATCATCCAAACCTTGCGCACGAATCAACTGTGGAATTTTATAAATAGAATCCACATCTTTCATCGAAATAACTGCTTTTTCCTGAACATTACAGAACAAAGCAATTTTCTTACGTTCATTGGCTGGAATAATACGATCACTACGGCAAACCAAAATGTCTGGTTGAATACCGATTGAAAGTAATTCTTTTACTGAATGCTGTGTTGGTTTGGTTTTCACTTCACCCGCAGCCGCCAAGTATGGCACTAGCGTTAAGTGCATGAACATAGCGTGCTCACGACCCACTTCAGCCGCTAACTGGCGAATGGCTTCCATAAAAGGAAGTGATTCGATATCACCCACAGTACCGCCAACTTCAACGATAGCGACTTCGTAGCCTTCAGAACCTGCAATTACGCGGTCTTTGATCGAATTCGTGATATGTGGAATAACTTGAATTGTAGCGCCTAAGTAATCACCACGACGTTCTTTACGCAGAACATCTTCGTAAACACGACCGGCTGTAAAGTTATTACGCTTGCTCATCTTGGTACGAATGAAACGTTCGTAGTGACCAAGATCGAGATCGGTTTCTGCACCATCTTCCGTGACGAATACTTCACCGTGTTGGATCGGGCTCATTGTGCCGGGATCCACGTTGATGTATGGGTCTAGTTTCATCATGGTCACTTTAAGACCACGAGCTTCTAAAATCGCTGCAAGTGATGCTGCTGCAATACCTTTACCTAGAGAGGATACGACCCCACCAGTAACAAAAATGTAATTTGTCGTCATGCTTAACCTGAAATTGGTTGAATGAGGGAAATGGATTACTTCTGGACGGGATGAAAATATACCAGAACCCCTTTTCCGCTACAACGTGAAATCTATCACACTCGATTAATTTATTTCTTGCTTCAAATCAATTTAGCTCTCCGAGCCTTTACCCCACGCTAATAGAATTGAATAATCACCAATTAAAACAACTAGTAAGTTCTAATTTCCTTTTCGCACTTTTTTACATTTTCCCATTCAGCATCTAACTCTTTTAAAGTACAGTTGCCTAATATTTTTCCATTTTGTTCTACTCTTTCTTCAACACCACGGAATCGTCGTTCAAATTTCAGATTCGCTTTAGCTAAAGCAACCTCTGGATCTTTACCTAAATGACGCACAAGGTTAACAGTTGCAAACAGTAAATCACCTAGCTCTTCTTCAATTCTAGAATCATCAAGTTCAACTTGTAACGCTTCTTCCATAACCTCTTTAATTTCTTCTTGAACCTTATCCACAACAGGCCCTAAAGTCGGCCAATCAAAACCAAATTTTGCGACTTTCTTTTGTATTTTATTGGCTCGAGAGAGTGCTGGTAACGCCTTTGGTATAGAGTCTAGAATACTTTTTTCAACCTTGCCTTTTTCGTTCTTTTCTTTTTCTTTTTCCGCTTCCCAGTGAGCATTTAATGCTTTTTCATCTTCTAGGTTTACATCGGAAAAAACATGAGGGTGCCGCCTGATTAGCTTTTTATTTAAGCCTTTCACCACATCATCAAAGTCAAACAATGCTTGTTCACTGGCCATTTGGCTATAAAAAATGACTTGAAATAATACGTCCCCCAACTCTTCTTGAAGATTTGGCCAGTCTTTATTGTGGATAGCATCCACCACTTCATAAGTTTCTTCAATGGTATGAGGCACAACGGAATCAAAGGTTTGTTTCTTATCCCAAGGGCAGCCTTTTTCAGGATCACGCAACTGCTGCATAATGGCTTTCAGTTCATCGATTGGGTCAAGCGGATCGACCGATTTCAGTTCGTCAATTAATGACATAATCATTCCTAGGTTATTCTCAAAAATGTTTTAGTGAACATTAGCCGATCACTGAAATAAAAACACCGCCCCAAATAGAGCGGTGTGAGTTTTATACTAAACGTTATTTAAGCCGTTTCACTCTCAATACATCTTTAATTTGTTCAACCCTAGCCACTATTCGATTCAATATATCCACATTATGCACATCTAAGTGGAAATCCATAATCGTAATTTGTCGCTTGTAATCGGTTCGGCTGTTCATGCTATTTACTTTGATTTTTTCATTAGAGAGCATGGTGGTAATGTCTTTTAATAAACCACCGCGCTCTAATGCTTCTACACGAATCGTTAACACATAAGAACCAACAAACCCACTACCCCACACCGTATCAATAATACGCTCTGGCGCATGATGGTTGAGTTCATTAAGCTGCTCACAATCAACCCGATGTACTGAAATACCTCGGCCTTGTGTAATGTAGCCTTTGATCTCATCGCCCGGGATAGGCTGACAACAACGCGCAAGATGAGTCATTAAATTATCAACACCTTGCACGACTACGGCGTCTTTACGAGGACGACTTTCATGTTGGACTTGCGCTTCTTTAAGCTTAGCAAGCGCTTGTTTATCTTCTTCTTCTGCCGTGGGTTTATTGACTAGCGCATTAATATGATTAACCACTTGGTTAATCCGTAAATCGCCACTGCCAATACCTGCGTATAATTCATCTGGAGAATTGACATTAAAACGTTTCAGCGCATATTGCTGAGCATCTTTTAATGTTGCGCCAATTTTATGCAATTCATTTTCAAGAATGTCTTTACCCGCTTCTAGGTTTTTCTCACGACTTTGTTTCCTAAACCAAGCATTGATTTTGGCCCGAGCCCGCCCTGAATGTACGAACCCTAACGTTGGGTTTAACCAATCCCGAGAAGGATTCGGTTCTTTTTGAGTAATAATCTCAACTTGATCGCCCATCGCTAATTTATGAGTAAACGGAACAATACGCCCGCCGACTTTGGCACCAATACAACGATGCCCTACTTCAGAATGGATATGGTAAGCAAAATCAAGTGGGGTCGCCCCCATAGGTAAATCAACCACATCACCTCGAGGGGTAAAGGCATACACGCGGTCATCAAACACTTGGCTGCGTAGCTCATCCAGCATTTCGCCAGAATCCGCCATCTCTTCTTGCCAATCAATCAGCTTACGTAGCCAAGTGATCTTTTCATCGTAGCCACTGCGGCCAGCCGAACTGCCCTCTTTGTATTTCCAGTGCGCGGCAACCCCAAGCTCTGAATCTTCATGCATTTGCTTGGTACGAATTTGGATCTCAATGGTTTTGCCTTCAGGGCCAAGTACCACAGTGTGAATCGATTGATAACCATTGGGTTTAGGGTTAGCAACATAGTCATCAAACTCACTTGGCAAGTGCTTATATTTAGTGTGCACCATGCCTAATGCACCATAGCAATCTTGAAGTTTATCGGCGATGATACGTACAGCTCTCACGTCGAAAAGCTCGTCAAACTCCAGATTTTTTTTCTGCATTTTCCGCCAAATACTGTAGATGTGTTTTGGCCTTCCACTGACTTCAGCGTTGATATTGGCGGCTTTCATATCTTGTGACAAATTAGTCACAAAATCGTGGATGTATTGCTCTCGAACAATACGACGCTCAGAAAGTTGCTTGGCAATTTTTTTATAAATATCAGACTGTTGATAACGAAAAGCGTAATCTTCAATCTCCCACTTTAATTGACCAATCCCTAAACGGTTTGCTAAGGGGGCATAAATGTTGGCGCACTCTTTTGCTGCATTAATTCGAATGTCATCGGGTTCATTTTTCACTTCACGCAAGTTACAAATGCGTTCAGCAAGCTTGATAACCACACAACGAAAATCATCCACCATCGCCAGTAACATACGGCGCACGTTATCGACTTGCTCCGAGGCTTCAGACTCTTCCATGCTCACATTCAATTGACCGATAGCTGCCATTTCCTCAACGCCATCAATCAATTTGACGATTTCTTTTCCGTACATTTCAACTAAGACTTCACGCTCAAATAAACCTGCCGTGACGATAGGGAAAAGTTGGGCGGCCATGAGAGTTGGGCGATCCATAGAAAGTGTGATCAAAATTTCGATCATCTCGCGCCCACGCCACAGCAACACCCTTTTTTCAGGATGATTATCGAGTAGCGTTTCGCACTGCTGATATACTTGCGTTAGTTTATTACTGGTTTTACCGTCTTGATGTAAGCTTGCAACCCATGTTTCAAGCTCAAATTCTTCATTCTTATTTAAATGTGCGCTTCTAACTGCGACCATTACATCTTCCTGCTCATAAATTTAAAAACGGTGAACGGCAACAATAATCCCCTTTTGCTACCGATTAGCTCGCGATCTGTTACAACAAAAAATAGTCAATTAAACATAAAAGATTAAAACAACTCTCCGTTAAAACAGTTTCATCGATCGCGGTTTTTTCCCTGTTTTTTTCTTACCTTTAGGCTCTTTGATAAAAAGAGCCATTGATTCTAAATGACTGGTATGTGGGAACATATCCATCATCGAAAGCTTTTTAAGTTCATAACCTTGTTGATACAAGCTTTGGCTGTCTCTGGCTAAGGTTGCGGGATTACATGAAACATAGACAACTGATTTCGCACCAAGTTTAGCAATATGTTCAATAACCCCCATTGCCCCTGCCCGCGCTGGATCCAATAAAACTTTATCAAATGGGTTTATAGCCCAATCAGAACGAGTGAAATCTTGTTCTAGATCCGCTTGATAAAACTCAGTATTACTTAATTGATTCAATTGAGCGTTATCTCTCGCTCTGTCTACCATCGCCTGAATACCTTCAACACCGACAACAAACTTTGCCTTTTTAGCTAAAGCAAAACTAAAGTTACCTAAACCACAAAATAAATCCAGTACACGATCGGTTTTAGTGACCTCTAACCAAGATACAGCTTGATCAACCATCGACTTATTAACACCTTGATTGACTTGAATAAAATCACTAGGTAGAAAATCAATTTTATTGCCCGTTTCAACACATTGCAGCGGCTCACCAATAAGACAGTGTAGTTCACCGCTATTGGGTAACAAGTACAATGTAGTTGTCGTTTTCTTAGCAAACTCGATTAATGATGCTTGGTCCGTATTGGATAACTCAGCGGTATGGCGTAACAGCATCGCTTTTCTTTTCCCATCAAAAACAAGCTCGACATGCCCAAGTTGTCTTGGTTGAGAAAAGGATTTTAAGAGACGTTTTATTTCCGGTAATAATGCATTCAATGACGGATCAAGTACCGGGCAATTCGTTACATTAGCAATCTTCTTACTGCCCTTTTGTCGAAATCCAAAATCGAATATTTGTGTTTTATTGTCAAACATCATACTAATACGAGCACGGCGACGATAACCACGACTCTCAGAGCGAATAATCGACTCGACCGAAATCGTTTGTTCTGAAAATGGTCTCATCATTTGACTCAATGATTGAGCTTTCATCGTTATTTGATCATCATGACTCAAATGCTGCAAATTACACCCGCCGCAAGTATTATAATGCACGCAAAATGCTGCTATACGCTGTGGACTTGGTTTTTGAATGGTGATTAATTTCGCCCGAATATATTTGCTTTTCTCTTCAACGGGTTGCACTAAGACTTCTTCTGCAGGTAAAGCCCCTTCAACAAACATCGGTTTTTTATTCACGTAGGCAATACCCGTGCCTTGATGATCAAGCTTTTCAATCATGACAACTTGGTGTTTTTGACTCGTATGAACGTTTTTCTTGGCTTGATAAAAATTGGCCATTAATCATTACTACCTATGATGACGAAGGTGTTAACACCTTAATATTTAGAAAACTTTTGTTGCCGACATCTTAATTATCCACGACAAAGATTGTCGAATAGCTCTGAGTTGATTAAGCTAAGCGAATATATCAGCGACTGATGAGCTTATTTAACGTAAAAACCGCCCGATACTTTAGGCTTTCATTACGTGATTGTACTCTGATAACGCTATTTTCCCATATCCAGACAGGCTTGTAATTAAAGAATCATGACAAGTTATGGCTTACGCGCCCGCGTCATTACATTAACGTTAGCACCCACGCTGATTATCGGTTTACTTTTGAGTGCTTTTTTCACCCTTAATCGTTATAACGACTTGGAAAACCAGCTCATAACATCAGGCACCGATATTATCGAACCTTTAGCGATTGCTAGTGAATACGGAATGACTCAACAAAGTCGTGAGGCAGTTCGGCGCTTAATCAGTTATGCCCACCGTAAACATTCTGACATTGTTCGAAGTATCGCAGTATTTGATTCTCATCATGAGTTATTTGTTACTTCAAATTTTCACCCCAACTTCCAATCTTTAACGTTTGATAAAAGCAAACCGATTCCTCTTTTAAGCACCATTGAACATTCCGAATCTAACCCCAGCGTCATGATATTACGCTCGCCTATTTTAGCGGAAGGTCAGTTTATTGATCCTAACGGCAAGGAAATCGATCCCAACCAACCTTTAGGCTACATCGCTATTGAATTGGATATGTCGTCTCTGCGCCTGCAGCAATATCAAGAAATTTTTTCAGCATTAATGGTATTGCTTTTAGGTATTGGGCTCTCCGGTTTCTTTGCTTACCGATTGATGAGAGATGTCACACTGCCAATATCACATATGGTTAGCGTGGTTGACCGTATACGTCGCGGACATTTAGATGTACGAATTGAAGGAAAACTGCATGGCGAATTAGATACGCTAAAAAGTGGCATCAACGCCATGGCGATGTCCTTATCCGAATATCATGTAGAAATGCAGCATAGCATCGATCAAGCCACTTCCGATTTACGTGAAACCTTAGAACAACTCGAAATTCAAAATATTGAACTCGATATCGCCAAAAAACGCGCTCAAGAAGCCGCACGAGTGAAATCTGAATTTTTAGCCAACATGTCCCACGAACTTCGTACTCCTCTCAATGGTGTTATTGGTTTTACAAGGCAAATATTGAAAACAGATTTAACCGCAAACCAAGTTGATTATTTACAAACTATTGAACGCTCAGCGCAAAATTTATTGTCTATTATCAATGACATTCTTGATTTTTCTAAACTTGAAGCTGGAAAACTATTACTAGAAAACATTCCATTCGATGTCCAAGAATCGCTCGATGAAGTAGTCAGTTTACAGGCACCAAGTGCACATGAAAAAGGACTAGAAATAACCCTTAGAATTGATCCAAACATTCCACAAGGGATGGTCGGTGATCCATTACGTATTCAACAAATATTAACCAACTTAGTCGGTAATTCGATCAAATTCACCGAACGAGGCAATATCGACATTGCCGCTGAATTACGATCAATCAAAGAAAATAAAGTCGAAGTTCAATTCATTGTTAGAGATACAGGCATTGGTATCTCAGAGCGCCAACAGGCACAATTATTCCAAGCTTTTAGCCAAGCAGATGCGAGCATTTCACGCCGCTATGGTGGTACAGGGTTAGGCCTAGTTATCACTCAAAACTTAGTCAGCCAAATGGGCGGAGAAATAGGCCTAACGAGCCGACTACACCAAGGATCAACATTCTGGTTTAATGTGACCTTCCAAACTTCGAATATGCCTTTAGCACCACAGTTGGATACTTCACCTTTAATCGGGAAATCCGTCCTGCTGATTGAACCTAATATGCAATCAGCTGCAATCATAGAACAACAGCTAACCCAAGCCGGTATGCACGTGACATACCAAGCACAGTTTCCTGAAGACAATGCGAACCCTGAAAACAATACAACTTATAATATTGTGCTGCTTAACTTGCCACCAACACTACAATATTCACAAGGTGACATGTTTAATTTAGTTCAAAAAGGCTTAGCATTAACTTCGCACCTTATTTTAGGTCTACCAAGCACCGAATTAGCTCTGGCTGAAACGTTAATTAAATTATACCCAATACAATGCATTGCCAAGCCCATCGTTCGCCGTAAGTTATTACAACTCATGCTGCCAAACCAAGCCCAATCAACCTTACTTGCTTCCCCAGAGCTGATTCAAAATGAAAAATTGCCGATGCGAGTTATGGCGGTCGACGATAACCCGGCAAATTTAAAATTGATCTTTGCGCTGCTTGAAGAACAAGTTGAATATATCACAACCTGCAGTAATGGTGCAGAAGCGGTAGAAAGAGCCTCTCAAGAAAGCTACGACATTATTTTGATGGATATCCAAATGCCACATATGGATGGTGTCACAGCTTGTGAAAACATTAAAAAGACACATCTAAATGCCAACACCCCTGTTATTGCCGTCACTGCCCATGCCATAGAAGGAGAAAGAGAGCGTCTCTTGAAAGCCGGAATGGATGACTATTTATCCAAACCAATTGAAGAACATATCCTTCACCAAATTTTAATCCATTGGAATCCATATACCGAAATTGGCACAATAGAAAAATTGTCACTCCCAGACGATCGCCAAAATGTTGTCGCCACTTCTCAGAAAGACTCTGCAGTATTAAATTGGGATATGGCTTTAAAGCAGTCAGCAAACAAAATCGATCTAGCAAAAGACATGCTTAATATGTTGATAAAGTTCTTACCTGAAGTTAATCAAGTTGTTAATCAAACACTTAACGCACCAGGAAAACCAAATGAAGCATTATTGAATATTATTCATAAGCTACATGGAAGTTGTGCCTATTGTGGTGTGCCTAAGCTACAAAGCTTATGTGCAACGATTGAAACTGAACTGAGATCCAATTGCGCCATTGAAGATATCGAGCCAGAATTATTTGAATTACAAGATGAAATAGAAAAGGTGCAAGAAGCAGCAAAACCCTATTTGGTTTAGCTCTTTAGGTTGAAAAACCGAAGCCCCGAATTGCTATCGATAATTTGAATAACTGAATAGTCAAAATTTAATTTAAGGACAAGCTTTATGAATGAAGTAAGTATAGATACCCAAAAGAGTGTTTTGGCATCTCGTTGGTCAAGATTCTGGGCAACCGTTATTGATACCTTATTTATATTCAGAAAAGATCGTCGATGTATTCATGATTTGATTGCAAAAA
This sequence comes from Vibrio casei, assembly GCF_002218025.2. Taxonomy (NCBI): domain Bacteria; kingdom Pseudomonadati; phylum Pseudomonadota; class Gammaproteobacteria; order Vibrionales; family Vibrionaceae; genus Vibrio; species Vibrio casei. The sequence goes on from NZ_AP018680.1 coordinate 2,080,549, forward strand.
GTAAAGTCGTTGATATATCTAAACCAATAGAGTTTTATTTCAGCAAAAATTGATAATGGCAACACTCTAATTACCTATTCTTACTAAGACTCTAAAATCACGGTCGCCATCGCGTAACGCTTTTCATCAGAGATCGACAAGTGAATATGCTTCACTTGTCGCTGATGAGCAAGATTCAAAGCTTGTCCATGTAAGGTTAGTACTGGCTTACCTAATTTATCATTACTAATTTCAAAATCTTGAAAGCTAACACCACACGCAATACCAGTCCCTAATGCTTTTGAAGCGGCTTCTTTAGCTGAAAATCGTTTCGCAAGATAGCGGCCTTGCTGCTTGAGCGAATGAAAAACGGTTAACTCAGAAGGTACTAAAATACGCTCGGCAAAAGCCATCCCCGAGCGTTGTAAGATTTTTTCAATTCTTTCGATATCGGCAACATCTGTGCCCAACCCAATAATGGCCATAATTAACGGCGAGCTTCCTGCATAATAGCTTTCATATCCGCTACCGCTTTATCTAAACCATCAAATAAAGCGCGTCCAATAATAGAGTGACCAATGTTTAATTCGTATATTTCTGGCAATGCAGCAATCGGTGCTACGTTGTGATAAGTAAGACCATGCCCTGCATTTACCTTAATGCCTAAGCTATGTGCATAGCTTGCACCAGCCGCAATACGTTTTAACTCGGCTTGCTGTTCTACATCATTTTCAGCATCAGCATATTGCCCTGTATGAAGTTCAATATAAGGTGCACCACATGCTTTAGCTGCATCGATTTGCTCACGAGAGGCATCGATAAATAAAGAGACTTTAATACCAGCAGCACCGAGCTTTTCGGTTGCCGATTTCACTTTATCAAGTTGTCCAGTAACATCTAGACCGCCTTCCGTGGTCAACTCTTCACGTTTCTCTGGTACTAAACAAACATATTCAGGTTTCGTTTCCAGTGCAATACTGATCATCTCGTCCGTTACCGCCATTTCAAGATTCATGCGAGTTTGCAGAGTTTCACTTAAAAGACGTACATCACGATCTTTGATATGACGGCGGTCTTCACGTAGATGAACCGTGATGCCATCAGCGCCTGCGCGCTCTGCAATTTCAGCAGCATGAACAGGATCAGGGTACTTAGTGCCACGGGCATTTCTCACCGTTGCGATATGATCAATATTGACACCTAAGTAAATCGGACTCATTGAAGTTAACTCCTTGTTTTCGGTGTCATTGCAATAAATAACTCCCGACTTTTTAATGGTTTACTGCCAAGATATGGTTTTAACGCCATCCGTGTAAATCGCTTAGCAGCTTGTAATTGTGGTTTGGTTAAGAACCTACGCTCACTAATCGCAATCAATTCATTGCCTAGGAAGGTTAAATTATCCTTTCTTACGCTCGCAATAAAGCCTTTTTGTTCACGATATCGATAAGTCATGTTTTCCGACACGGGTTCACCGCTACCTGCACAATGCAAAAAATCTACGCCATACCCTAGCGACGAAAGTAATGCTAACTCAAAACGTCGTAAAGCAGGCTCTGGGTTATCAGATTGGGCTAATTCAGTTAGCGATGAAAGATAATCGTGGAACAATTCAGGGTAAGCGGTCTCTCCTTCCACCACACGAGCGACTAGCTCATTGATATACATTGCAGAATAAAGATTGATACCAGAAAGGGGAATGCCTAGGCTAATCGGTTCGGCTTGTTTTAAGGTTCTCATCGAGCCTTTACCAAACCATTTGAGAAGTAACGGAGTAAAAGGCTGTAAGACACCTTTTAAATTGGAACGTTTGCTGCGAGCGCCCTTGGCTAAAATACTCACGCGTCCGTACTCTTCACTGAAAACATCCAGAATAAGACTGGTTTCCGTATAAGGACGGCGATGAAGAATAAAGCAACGTTGAAGACCAAAAGCATCTGACATAGATTTTCCGTGATTCACGCTTCAACACCTCGTTTCTCGATGGTATCCATCAAGAAACGAGAGCCGATTAACGATTATAAATCATCTATATACCCAAGAGAACGTAAGGCGCGCTCATCATCTGCCCAGCCTGATTTCACTTTAACCCAAGTTTCTAGATACACTTTACGCTCAAAAAGCGCTTCCATATCCAAGCGAGCTTCTCGACCGATAGTTTTGATTTTTTCACCCGCCTTCCCAATCACCATTTTTTTCTGACCTAGACGTTCAACCAAAATTAAAGCATTGATATGGAAACCATCGGTTTCTGGGTTGTAATCAAATCGCTCAATCTCAACGGTCACTGAATAAGGCAACTCTTCTCCAGTAAAACGCATCAGCTTTTCACGGATAATTTCAGAAGCCATAAAACGCTGAGAACGATCGGTAACGTACTCTTCAGGAAAATGGTGAACAGCCTGAGGCAAGGCTTGCCGTACACGAGTGCGAATTGCATCGGTGTTGCGGCCTAACTTGGCTGAAATTGGGATGATGTCAACAAAATCCATTTTTTCAGACAACGCTTGCATATGAGTCATCACATGAGTGCGATCTTTCACATTATCGACTTTATTGATCAACAAAATGGTTGGAAAGTTTGCCGTGCGAAGCTTGTTTAAAACCATTTCATCGTCAGGTGTCCATTGAGTACCATCCACGACAAATAGCACCAAGTTCACATCACTTAAAGAGCTGTTCGCTGCACGGTTCATCAAACGGTTAATCGCGCGTTTTTCCTCAATATGAAGCCCTGGAGTATCCACGTAAATCGCTTGGAAAGCGCCTTCCGTATCGACCCCCATAATACGGTGGCGAGTCGTTTGAGGCTTACGAGAAGTAATCGAAATTTTTTGACCTAACAAATGATTCAGCAGTGTTGATTTACCGACATTAGGGCGCCCAACAATGGCAATGAAACCACAATGTTGTTCGCTTTCATCGATCTCGACATTATCTTGTTGGGAAGGTTGAGCTTCACCGGCAAAGTAAGCATCAAGATCAAATTCAGGTTGCTCATTATTACTATCGTTATTATTTGCCATTGGTTAATACTCCTAACGCAAATTCTGCTGCTGCTTGTTCTGCTTTACGGCGACTGGTTCCTTTACCTACCACGGACTCAGAAACACCGATAATTTCACAAGAAACAGTGAATTCTTGATTGTGAGCTTCGCCTTTAATTTTTGCGACAGTGTAAACCGGTAATGGCTTACGACGACCTTGCAAAAATTCTTGGAGGCGGGTCTTGGGATCTTTTTGCGAAACCCCCGGTTGGATTTCATTCAATCGAGAATCGTACCATGCCAGTACTACACCACGAACCACTTCGATATCACTGTCTAAGTAACAAGCACCTATAATGGCTTCAACGGCATCAGCAAGAATCGAATCACGGCGAAAACCACCGCTTTTCAATTCACCTGGACCTAATTTTAAGTAGTCACCAAGCTCGAACTCACGTCCAAGTTGAGCAAGTGTATGCCCTCTTACCAAAGTCGCACGCATGCGACTCATGTCACCCTCATTAATATTAGGGAAACGATGGTAAAGTTCATCTGCAATAACAAAACTTAAAATTGAATCGCCCAAAAACTCTAAACGTTCATTATGTTTGCTATTCGCGCTACGATGAGTCAGCGCGAGGTGCAAGAAATTGGCATCATTAAACTGATAACCAACTTTTTTTTGTAATCTTTCTATCTGAGAATTCATGCTCTCTCAATTATGTCAGGCCGCCGATACGATTAAACCGCACGCCGGTTGGGATCCACGAAGGTAATACGCTATCCGCATCACGTTCAAATTCAAAGCTAATCCAGATGGCAACCGCTTTGCCAACAAAATTTGCTTCAGGTACAAACCCCCAATAACGGCTATCTGCACTATTATCACGGTTATCACCCATCATAAAGTACTCGCCCTCTGGGACAACCCATTCGTTACGATAAGCTCTTGGCTGGTAAGCTGCGACATTATCATGACGAACAGAACTAATTAAAATATTGTGCTTCACTTCGCCAAGTTGTTCTTTGGCTTCAATCAAAGCAACGCCATCTTGATAAAATGGGCTTTGTTTTGCATCGGATTGCTCTACAGGCTTACATTCAGAGGTGCCTGTGGCTTGAACACAAATTTGCTTATCTTCAGTATAGCGGATGGTATCACCCGGTAGACCAACGACACGCTTAATATAGTCAATATTGGGTTGAGGTGGGTAACGAAAAACCGCGATATCACCACGCTTAGGCTCTCCTGTTTCAACAAGTTTAGATTGAAATACTGGATCTTTAATCCCATAAGAAAACTTTTCAACCAAAATAAAATCACCAACGAGTAATGTTGGCATCATTGAGCCTGATGGAATCTGAAAAGGTTCATAAATGAAACTGCGTAACACGAGAACAAAAGCAATAACAGGGAAAATAGATACACTATTTTCAACCCACCAAGGCTGAGGGTGAACTTTAGCAGCAACATCTTTACTTAATGTTTCATTGGTTTTGGTTTCAACATCCGCTACGGTTTGCTGGCGTTCTTTACCCCATACAAGCTTTTCTAGCACCCATACCACACCAGTCACCAAGGTCACTAGTACTAAAATTAATGAAAAAGTATTCGCCATCCGTCTCGGTTTCCCTATTACTTTCTTTGTTTAAGAAATAACGAAAGTGAAAGAATCAATCATTCTTCCACTTTATGCTTATCCGTCGATATTGATTATTAAGCATTCATTATATAAAAAACAAAAATGAATCCATTATTTATTAATCAACTTATTAATCTTTGCCTACATGAAGAATTGCTAAGAAAGCTTCTTGTGGTAATTCAACATTACCAATTTGCTTCATGCGCTTTTTACCTTCTTTCTGTTTCTTCAACAGTTTCTTCTTACGGCTCACATCCCCACCGTAACACTTCGCAATAACGTTTTTGCGTAATTGCTTAACGGTTGAGCGAGCAATAATATGGTTGCCAATCGCGGCTTGAATGGCAATATCGAACATTTGACGAGGAATGAATTCTTTCATTTTCTCAACCAATTGACGACCACGAGTTTGTGAGTTGTCTTTATGTGTGATAATCGCTAAGGCATCAACAGTGTCACCGTTTAACAAAACATCCACACGAACCATGTTTGAGAATTCGTAACGATGGAAGTTGTAATCTAACGATGCATAACCGCGTGATGTAGATTTCAAACGGTCAAAGAAATCTAGTACGACTTCTGCCATTGGAAGATCATAAGTTAATGCCACTTGGTTACCGTGATAAACCATATCAACCTGAGTACCACGTTTCTCAATACATAATGTAATAACATTACCAAGGTACTCTGATGGTACTAAGATATTACAACGTGCGATTGGTTCACGAATTTCTTCAATATCGTTAATCGCGGGTAATTTCGCCGGACTATCAACGTAAAGTGTACTTTTATCGGTTTTGATCACTTCATATACTACGGTTGGCGCAGTAGTGATCAAATCAAGGTCGTATTCACGCTCTAGACGTTCTTGAATGATTTCCATGTGTAGCATGCCAAGGAAGCCACAGCGGAAACCAAAACCAAGTGCTGCTGAACTTTCTGGCTCATAGAATAATGAAGCATCGTTCAAGCTTAATTTACCTAACGCATCACGAAAGTTTTCATAATCATCAGACGAAACCGGGAATAAACCAGCATAAACCTGTGGCTTCACTTTCTGAAACCCTGGTAAACGCTGCTCACAGCCACCTTTAGCGTGGGTTAGTGTATCCCCTACAGGTGCGCCTAAAATATCTTTAATACCACATACAACCCAGCCTACTTCACCGGTATTTAGTCCATCAGTATCCACTCGTTTAGGGGTGAAAATACCAATACGATCCACACCCCAAGTTTGGCCTGTGCTCATAACTTTAATTTTATCGTTTTTCTTTAGTGAACCATTCTTAATTCTAACTAAAGAAACGACACCTAAATAGTTATCAAACCATGAATCAATGATTAGCGCTTGTAGAGGCCCTTCAGGATCACCTTCTGGCGCTGGAATCGATTTAACAATTTCTTCGAGTACCAGATCAACACCGATGCCCGTTTTAGCAGAACAACGCACCGCTTCCATTGCATCGATACCAACGATATCTTCAATTTCTTCCGCGACACGCTCAGGATCAGCAGCAGGTAGATCTATCTTATTTAAGATGGGAACGACTTCAAGATTCATTTCAATCGCGGTATAGCAGTTTGCCAATGTTTGGGCTTCAACGCCTTGGCCTGCATCAACCACCAGCAAAGCACCTTCACAAGCGGCAAGTGATCGAGAAACTTCATAAGAGAAGTCGACATGCCCAGGGGTGTCGATAAAGTTTAGTTGATAAGTTTCGCCATCATTAGCTTTGTAATCTAAAGTGACGCTTTGTGCTTTAATCGTGATGCCACGCTCACGTTCAAGATCCATAGAGTCAAGTACTTGAGCTGCCATTTCGCGCTCAGTTAGCCCTCCACATACTTGAATTAAGCGATCTGAAAGAGTCGACTTACCGTGGTCGATATGGGCGATAATCGAAAAGTTACGAATGTGCTTCATAGGCTGGAGACAATACTCAAATAAAAGTGGATGGTATGAAATCTTTCATTAACAAGTCGATTTCATTTTTGTGGGAGGGATTCTACCCAATTTCCTTCTGGGTAGCTATACCCTTAAACAAAACTGATTTTAAGGGCATCGCTTCATTTAATATTTAAGTTATGGGTTGACCAAGTACTCGAATCAATGACACCTCATTATCAACTTTACTTTCAAGCCATTGGGTCATAGGTTTGGCGAAATAAATGCCAGCGGCACCAGATAAAAAGAACATTAAAATAACAATGCCTTCTCCTAGGTTAAGCAATGGCCGAAGCCAAACTTGAGCGATTAAACTACCTAAAATCATGGTAAGTAAAGGGAATAAGTAGACCACCAGCGCCGACAAAACAATACTTTTTTCAGGCAAGCCTATTTCAACAATTTGCCCTTCTTGCAAAGATTGATTGGTATTAATTTTCCAATAATGCGCTTTACTACCTAAAGCTTTTGACACCATACCTGTGCCACAACTTTTCTGCGATTTGCAGCTATTACAACTGGTTTGCTGCTCACAGCTCACTTGCACTTGATGGATGCCATTAGAGTGTTCCACTAAGGTCACGGTCGCTAATGCCGTCATCATACTTTATTTCCCCTTGGTTTGAGTAAACGTCACTGAATCAGCAATCCGTTTCGCCGTGGGCGGTGGAATATCTCCAATAACCGATACTTCGTGGCCATCTTTAACAAAGGTTTGTAACGTTCTTCTCCCCTGTCTGTACACTTGGATTTTACTGTTAGAGGACTTAATATCCGATACATAAACAGAAAAATTAAACAGACCATCACTGTATAATTGGCTTTCAACAACATTGCCTGTCACTGACATACGGTAACGATTTAAACTATTAGGCTCAAAACCATCAGGGACCCAAGCAACGGTCCAATCTGCTTCGGCTTCTTGGGGTTTAGGTAATGTCAATACATCGGGTAGTTTCGCGCTGTTTAATCCATCTAAAATCGTCGCAATGTGATCGCTTACTGCATAAGAAATAGTACGATATTGTTCTAATATTTCGCCATTTCTTTCAACAAGATCGGCGCGTAACGGCAATTTAGTGCGTTCATCGATCCACACTATATAGGAATAACGTTGACCATCTTTTGGAACGACACGAACAACTTGACAAGCTGTACCCGCCTCCCGAGATCGACCAATTTTCACAAAATCATAAAGGTTACTCAGCTTATCGATATCACTGTTGATCATAGGAATTAATGGCGCGACCATTTGTCCAGAGCGAATCGAAAAAGGATCAAGACCTGGTTCGATATAACTGACCTCATTACCACGTAAAATCACTTCACGTACTGGTCCGCTTAAATACACCAAATGGGCTAAATTTTGCTCATTCTCAATCGCATGACGATAAAGCAAGGGTTCAATGCTGTTTTTCTTTATTAAAATATAAGATAACTCATAATTTAATGTCTTACTTGCATCACTCATTTTATGCAATAAAGCCTCAGCAGAGAGGCTGTCTTCTGCTGAGGCTACTTGACTAAATAAGCTGAGTAGCAACCAAGTACTAATCAGAATTTTTTTCATTTAAATACCGTATTCATGGATTCAGTACCCATACAAATTATTTTATTCATTACCGCGATTAAGGCGTAACTGCAATTCATAATCTTGCATTAATGCATTCACACGACGATGTTGTTCCATCACTTTCGCTTCATTCGACTGAGTGTTGACCGAGTCACGAGTCAAACTTACAGGTTCAGCAGATCCAGCAAAAGGTATAGTTTGCAAAACGGGTAATTGATCTGAATCTGAAGCGACATTCGATGTCTCACTCGACGAATACTGTTGTACCCCGAGGATCACCACTAACGAAACGCATGCCGCCACGCCCACTTGGGTTAGGTTCGATAACCAAGCCGGCATTTTAGAGCGAGCTTGCTGAGGACTTGGCTGTGCTTCTAACGTTGATTGAAACGGAAACACCTTAGAATGCGCCATCTCATCATCTAAGGCCAAAGCAACTTTCGAAGCAATATCCCAATTGGGATCACTAGGCGCTTCACCTCGCAGCGTATCCCCAATGAGATGATAATGGCTCCAAGATTGTTGCGCCTCAAGATCTTGCTCAATCTCAGAGATTAATGATTGATCGACTGATTCTCCATCCATTAGAGCTGAGATCTGTTGTTTATTGGTCATTTTACTCACCATAATTAATCATTTTATTATCGCTGAATGAGTGGACGAATCTTCTTTTCCACTGCGTCGCGAGCTCGGAAAATCCGAGAACGAACTGTCCCGACAGGACAATCCATAACATCGGCAATCTCTTCATAACTTAGTCCATCAAGTTCACGAAGTGTCATTGCTGTTTTTAAATCTTCAGGTAGGGCTTCAATCGCTTGAAAAACAACCTGCTTTAATTCTTCTGACAACGTTAAGTTCTCAGGGTTCGAAATTTCTTTTAATGCACTACCAGATTCGTAATATTCAGCATCTTCTGCATCAACATCACTGGCTGGTGGGCGGCGTGATTGAGCCACAATGTGGTTTTTCGCGGTATTAACTGCGATTCGATATAGCCACGTATAAAAAGCACTTTCGCCACGAAAATTAGGAATCGCACGATAGGCTTTAATAAAAGCTTCTTGAGCCACGTCAGGCACATCGCCAGAGTTCTTGATATAACGCGAGATTAAACTGCAGACTTTATTTTGATATTTAATCACCAAAAGATTGAATGCTTGCTTATCGCCATTTTGAACCCGCTCAATTAAAACTTGATCAGTCAACTGCTCGCTCATTTCGAGCACCTACTCCTATTGTTATGATCCTTATCTTCTCAGATATGAACATTTATATTCTTATATTGTAGTATTGGCACCGCTGTATCGCCGAGCACTATTGTGACATGGCATAATGAAAAAAGTTCATACAAATAAAATTTTTCCCATTTTCACTACAAAATATGCTGTAATTATCACCCTTCTAGCCCTGTTTTTCGATAAAAAATAAAAACAACACTTGAAACTTATATGGATATATATGCATATTACCTTCTTATTTCAATGCTTCGTCAAGTGCACGTAGGGTTTTTATCACTCTTCGCTGTAACAATCGGGTTTACACAGGAATGGTGAAGGCGGCAAAACAACAGCCTACACTCGCTTAGGAACGAAATGCAATTATGAATACAAACAATGCACATCAATGTGATGTATTGGTTATTGGCAGTGGTGCAGCGGGGCTTTCACTCGCACTACGAGTTGCACCTCATGGTAAAGTCATAGTCTTGAGCAAAGGGCCGAAGAACGAAGGGTCTACATATTACGCTCAAGGTGGTATTGCCGCTGTATTTGATGAAGATGACAGCATTGAATCTCATATCGAAGATACACTCATTGCGGGTGGCGGTATCTGTGATGAAGGTACTGTTGGCTTTATTACAAAAAACGCCAAAGAGTGTGTTCAATGGTTAATCGATGGTGGTGTTCCTTTTGATCTTGATGAAAATGATAAAAGTGATCACCCTCGCCATCATTTGACACGCGAAGGCGGTCATAGCCATCGTCGTATTTTGCACGCCGCCGATGCCACAGGTATGGCGATGCAAACCTCATTGCAAGATAATGTCAATAACCATCCAAACATCCATTTCCTTGAGCGCTACAATGCTCTAGATTTGATCACCGAAGACCGCATTGGTGGCGATCCTAAAAAAGTGGTCGGGGCCTATATTTGGAACCGTAATCGTGAGCATGTTGAATCGGTACGTGCAAAATTTGTTGTTCTAGCTACGGGTGGAGCCTCAAAAGTTTACCAATACACCTCCAACCCTGATGTCTCATCTGGTGACGGTATAGCGATGGCTTGGCGTGCAGGTTGTCGCGTTGCAAACCTCGAGTTTAACCAATTTCACCCAACATGCTTATTCCACCCTGAAGCTCGTAATTTCCTTTTAACCGAAGCATTACGAGGTGAAGGGGCGTATCTAAAACGTCCTGATGGCACCCGTTTTATGCCGGATTTTGATACCCGAGAAGAATTAGCACCACGAGACATTGTCGCACGCGCTATCGACTATGAAATGAAGCGTTTAGGGGCTGATTGTATGTATTTAGACATCAGTCATAAACCAGCCGATTTTATTGAAAAACACTTTCCTACCATCAATATGCGTTTGTTGGATTTAGGGATCGATATGACAAAAGAGCCGATCCCTATAGTTCCCGCAGCACATTATACTTGTGGTGGTGTTGTGGTGACTCAGCAAGGACAAACTGACCTTAAACATTTGTATGCCGTTGGTGAAGTAACCTACACAGGTTTACACGGAGCAAACCGTTTAGCCTCTAACTCACTACTTGAATGCGTGGTTTATGCTTGGTCGGCGGCAAAAGACATTATTCTCAATATCGATTCGGCAAAATTACCAGACTCACTGCCTTACTGGGATGAAAGCCAAGTAACCAACTCAGATGAAGAAGTTATCTTGCAGCATAACTGGCATGAATTACGCTTATTTATGTGGGATTACATGGGAATCGTTCGCACTGATAAGCGTTTAGAACGAGCGTTACGCCGCATTCAATTATTGCAGCAAGAAACACATGAATATTACAGCCATTTTAGAGTGTCGAATAATTTATTGGAGTTACGTAATTTATTACAAGTAGCCGAATTAATGGTTCGTTGTGCGATGGAAAGAAAAGAGAGTCGCGGTTTGCACTATACTTTGGATTATCCTGACCAACTGGAACAAAGTGGTCCAACGGTTCTCGAGCCTGAAAAGTTTCGGACAAGTAATCCATTATTTTAAGTTAACAGCCTCTCAATACGAGAGGCTGTTTCTTTTACAGTTTTACTTATTTCAGTAAGTACTGCGCATGAAACCTCAAGTGTTCATCAATGAAGCTAGCGATAAAGAAGTAGCTGTGGTCATAACCAGAATGAACATTGATCTCAAACGGATACTTCACTTCATTCGCCGCATTTTCTAATAAGTGCGGTTTTAATTGCTCTTCAAGAAAATTATCCGCTAAGCCTTGAGAAATTTTAATCGGCGGTAAATGTGAAGTGCCATCTTTAATCTTCTTCATCAATTCGACCGCATCATATTTAACCCATAATGCTTGGTCATCGCCTAAATAAGCGGTTAAGGCTTTATGTCCCCAAGGACAATGTAATGGGCTCACGATTGGGCTAAATGCTGAAATCGATTTGAACCTTGGAGCATTACGCAAACCAATCGTTAACGCGCCATGACCGCCCATCGAGTGCCCAGAAATGGCACGCTTATCGGTAACGGGAAAATGCGCTTCAATCAAAGCTGGCAGTTCATAAGCGATGTAGTCATACATTTGATAATGCTTCGCCCAAGGCTCTTGAGTCGCATTTAAATAAAAACCCGCCCCTTTACCAAGATCATAAGCGTCATCATCTGCCACATCATCACCACGAGGGCTGGTATCAGGCGCAACAATCGCAATACCTAACTCCGCCGCCATTCGCTGTGCGCCCGCCTTTTGAACAAAATTTTCATCAGTGCAAGTCAAGCCTGATAACCAATACACTACCGGCACTTTATTCGATTCTAACGCTTGAGGTGGCAAAAAAATCGAAAAACGCATCTTGCAATTAAGCACCTGTGAATCATGTTCAAATTGCTGTTGTTGTCCGCCAAAACACTGATTTGAATTCAACTGTTTCATTATTCACTCCTGAAAGCTTCTAAAAAGACAAAAGAGTACTCACATTTCGCAAGTACTCTCTAGATACTAGGGACTAGGGACCAAAACTAGAGCCCCGTATTAATAATGAATAACACTACGAATACTTTTACCCTCATGCATCAAATCAAACGCCTGATTAATATCTTCTAAGCCCATAGTATGAGTAATAAAGTCATTCAACTTAAACTCACCTTTCATGTAACGTTCTACGTAATCTGGCAGTTGTGAGCGACCTTTAACTCCACCAAATGCCGAGCCTTTCCATACGCGTCCAGTAACGAGTTGGAACGGACGAGTTGATATTTCTTGCCCAGCGCCTGCGACACCAATGATGATCGACTCACCCCAACCTTTGTGACAACACTCAAGAGCAGAACGCATTAAGTGTACATTGCCGACACATTCAAATGAGTAGTCAACGCCGCCATCGGTCATTTCCACAATCACTTCTTGAATTGGCTTATCGAAATCTTTTGGATTCACCACGTCGGTTGCGCCAAGTTTTTTCGCCAGTTCGAATTTTGATTCATTGATATCAATGGCAATGATTCGGCCCGCTTTTGCCATGGTAGAACCAATCACGGCTGATAATCCAATACCACCAAGACCAAAAATAGCCACCGTATCACCCGGTTTAACTTTGGCCGTATTGGTTACGGCGCCCATCCCCGTTGTCACACCACAACCGAGTAGGCAGACTTCTTTTAAATCCGCTTCTGGGTTGATTTTAGCTAATGATACTTCCGGTAGAACCGTGTATTCAGAGAACGTCGAAGTACCCATGTAGTGATAAATTGGCTCGCCATTGATAGAAAAACGAGTCGTGCCATCCGGCATTAAACCTTTACCTTGCGTTTCACGAACCGAAGAACACAAATTGGTTTTACCCGAAGTACAGAATTTACACTCGCCACATTCGGCAGTATAAAGAGGAATAACATGATCGCCCACTTGAACCGAGGTCACGCCTTCACCAACAGACTCAACAATACCACCACCTTCATGGCCTAAAATTGCTGGAAATACGCCTTCAGGATCGTCCCCCGATAGAGTAAATGCATCGGTATGACATACACCGGTAGCAATAATTTTCACGCGCACTTCACCCGCTTGCGGAGGCATTACATCAACGGTTTCCATCTTTAAAGGCTCACCGGCTTTCCACGCTACGGCTGCGCGTGACTTAATTACTTGTGCTGTCATTTTAATTCCTTATTGAATGTTTTTTTAATTGCTTTCAGTATAGTCAAGTTTACCTAAATGATAAGGAGCTTATTTGCAAAACACTTTTACTAATAGGTAATAATGGGTAGGATATATCATCAATTGATACATATAGGTGATAAAGATGCAGTGGCAAGGAATATCGGAATTTGTAGCAGTCGCTGAAACCGGCAGCTTTACTTTAGCCGCAAAACACCTATCAGTATCGACCGCACAAATCAGCCGCCAGGTGAATCAGTTAGAAAAACGCCTATCTGTAAAATTGTTTTATCGCACCACTCGTCAAGTTAAGCTGACCGACATTGGTCAGAATTACTTTGAACAATGTCAGGCTATTTTAGAGCAATTGAAAGAAGCCGAATTATCAGTTACGAATCTCAATCATAGCCTACAAGGCCAGCTTAAAATCTCAGTGCCCATCGCCTACGGTGAAAGCCATATTGCGCCATTAATTAATGACTTCTGTTTGTTATATCCGGATTTAAACATCGAGCTTTGGTTAACCAATCAGTTAGTCGATCTTACCGAAGAAAAAGTCGATCTGGCGATCCGGTTAGGGGCATTGGATGACTCGAGTATGATGGCGAAAAAGTTACGTCCAAGGCAACAATACCTCTGCGCCTCGCCCAAATACTTACGCCAACATGGCCAGCCGGAATCGCTGAATGATCTCAAGCATCACAATTGCCTAGTGGGAACCTTAGACTATTGGCGCTTTCATAATCGGAAGTTAACCGTAAATGGCTCATTAAAGTGCAACAATGGTTATGCATTACTTGATGCAGCACTCAAAGGAATTGGGATCGTTCAGCTTCCCGACTACTACGTAGAAAGCTATCTAGAGTCAGGTCAGTTGGTCTCAGTGTTACCACATATACAAACAAAAAATGATGGCGTGTGGGCGGTCTACCCTCACAACCATCATTTATCGACCAAAGTACGTCTACTGTTGGATTATCTTGATCAGCATTTAACTTAAAAGCTTCGCGTTTACGGTTGCTTTTTATTCATCTCGGCAAGTGTATGCTGCAGTTGATCGAGTTTTTGATGCAGAGCCTGCATTTCTTGTGAAGTCGCCATGGTATCCGCATCAGGATTTTGCTCTTCACGTAGTTGCTTATGCTCTTCTGACATCACTTCCAAAATGGTACCGACCATCATATTTAAGAAAATGAACGCGGTTAAGAAGATGAACGTTAGATAATAAACCCAGCTTAGTGAATATACCTCCATGGTTTCGTACATTACATCGGTCCAATCCTCAAAGGTCGCCACACGGAACAGCGTTAACATTGAAATTGAAACATCGCTCCATAGCGTCGGATTAATGTGAGCAAACAACATGCTGCCGATTGCGGCGTAAATGTAGAAAATAACGAACATTAATAATCCGATATACCCCATCTGAGGGATCGCTTTTATCAATGCATTTACCAGTACCCGTAACTCCGGCACCATAGATACCAAACGAAGAACACGGAAGATACGTAATAGCCGTGCAATCAACATAGTCGAGCCGGCCGCTGGGTATAAACTACCAAGCACGATAATGGTATCGAAAACATTCCAACCCTTTTTAAAGAAAGAGCGAATGCCATCACTGGCGAGATAGCGGATCACTAATTCCACTAAAAAGAACACGGTGATCCCGATATCCATAAAGTGCAAAGCAGTCTCTACCGCTGGTGGCAAAGAATAAGTATGCGCACCAACAGTTAAAGCCGAAATAATAATCACCGCAATCACAAACCATTGAAAGGTTGAGCTTTGATCAATTCGTTTAAACGCTTTTTGAAATTGAGAAAATGTTGATGTCTGTTCCAATGAACTCACCCTTAAAAAATGAATAACAAATGCCATAAAAGTTTACTGTTGCAGATATAGGGACATTGATAGAAAAATCAATATCACTTTTGTCAAAAAACATATTTCTGACCATCATTAACCTTTTTACCATTATTAACTAAGGCATAGTAATACTCGCTATCATAGGGAGTTTATTGCAGTAACGAAGAGATTTGAAGTAACAGAATATTACTTGTAGTTCGTAGAAACCGCCCAATAAAATTATTAGACGGTTTTACATAGAAATAAATATGACTTAATCTCTATTTTCTCTTACATATCGATTAAAGAAGCATCATCTTAATTGAACATTAAACCGTGTACTTCTCCCCCCCTATTCTCCCGGTTTTAGTCTGCTTGCACATTTAGACCTTGCTGCCAAAAAGCGATTTCCATACGCGTAGCTGTTTTAAAAACCTGAATGAGATTCTGACCACGCTGACTATTGATATCAATTTCAGCTAACAGTTGATTAAAGTGTTCCGCACCACTTGCCACACCAGACTGAAACTCTTCGCCACCGTATAAATTTATCCATGTCGCGTAAGGGTTGCCTTCAATTACGGTGTTTTCATCTTCCATCAGCATCTTACCAATCACCGCATAACCAATCGAACAAGGCGCTAAAGCAGCGTAAAGATCGACCAGATCGCCAGTCATGCCAGCATCAAGTACATAACGGGTATAGGCAACGGTGCCAAAATCTTCTGGCTCATTTTCCAAATCACTTTCGGTTAACCCCCACTGACCGCAATAAGTCACATGATGCGACAGTTCAGAATCAAGTAAACCTTGTACCGTAGGTAAAGCGCGGCGCATATCATCCAAAGTACGGGCTTTGTAAATTGCCAGCGCATAAGCTCGTGCGTATTGTTTTAAGAATAGAAAATCTTGCTTTAAATAATGTAAGAAACAAGGTTGAGCAAGTGTACCCTGCGCCAATTGCTCAACAAAAGCATGTTCGGTGTATTGCTGCCAATCTTGCTGGCAAGCATTAATCAAATCTTGGTATTTCATCGTTCATTCTCTCAAATTAGTTAATCAAATCTCGTCATTAAATCTCTCAATCACAAGCTCGGTACGTAATCTTTCGCTTTTGGTAGCGTCTCGATGATTTTTTTATCAAACATAAACTTGGCGTAATCGTCATAACGTTTGAGATCGACCGCTGATGGACGCAGTGAAAATCGAGTTAAAGTATCTTTCCACGCACGATGATTAAGCTCGTTATCTAGCGTATCCGGTGCGTAGGCGACAAACTCTTTCCACGAGGTTTCTGGATGGTTAACGATATATGTAGTGGCTTGTTGTAGTGCAGTATTGAAAGCTTGGATCATCTCTTTATCGTAGCTTTTAGCATTGGCAACAAACACCAACTCATCATAGGCAGGCACTCCATGTTCTTCAGGGTAGAAAGATTTCGCTTTATAACCTTCTAGCGCTAATTGGTTGGTTTCAAAGTTACGTAGACCGCCCCAAATCGCATCCACCTTGCCAGAAGCTAATGAAGACGATAGCGCCCAACCAACGTTGATCATTTGCACATCAGAAAGATCAACGCCCTCTTGCGCTAACATAGTGCCCACCGTTGCTCCTTCATTGCCGGAAATCGCAATGCCAATTTTTTTACCTTTAAGATCTGCAAGATTTTCATTCTTTCCGTTATCCAGCACCATCAAGGTATTAAGTGGTGTGGCGACAAGGGTTGCCGAGCGAATTAAAGGCAAACCTGCTGCCACGTCAATGGTTAGACTAGGTTGGTATGAAATCGCCATATCGACCTTGCCTGCTGCAACCAACTTGGCCGGAGTACTAGGGTCAGCTGGCTCTTGAATATTGACTTTTAAACCTTGTTGCTTGAAGTAGCCCCGCTCTTTAGCAATCACAATTGGGCCATGATTTGGATTGACGAACCAATCCAGCATTAAGGTCATTTCTTTGTCTGCGGCAAGCGCACTAGTCGAAATAAGCGAGGTAACTAAAGTGACAGCACTGAGCAATTTGTTTATTTTCACGAATCATTCCTTATTAAATTGTCCTGTTAGTTTACGATTTACTAGGCTCTGTTGAGCTTTCGATTCTTGGAGAGCGTTATTTGTTTTCCCAAGGGCCTAATTATTTGCTCTCCCAAGGAATAGCGGCTTTCAATAATTTATCGGTGATGAAATACAAGGCGATCGAGAGCATTGCCAAAATAAATAACGCGGCAAACATTTCATCGATAATCATCCGGGCGTTAGCTTGTAACATCAGATAGCCCAAACCTTCACTGGATCCGACCCATTCCCCCACGACCGCTCCAATCGGCGCGATCACTACCGCGACACGAATACCTGAAGCTAAGGTTGGTAAGGCTGCGGGTAATTGAATATGACGTAACAACTGCCACTTAGAAGCGCCCATGGTTTTGGCGAGATCAAGGTAACCCGTTGGGGTATTACGCAGGCCGTCATAACAGCAAGTGGTCACCGGGAAGAATATAATGATGGCCGCCATCACCACTTTCGATGCAATGCCATAACCGAGCCAAAGCATCAAAACTGGCGCGATGGCAAATACTGGGATCGCCTGGCTGGCAATAAGAATCGGTAATAACCAACGTTTGAGTGGTTCAAACATCAACATTTGTAAGGCGAACAGCAGGCCCATTGATAAACCAAGCGCAAGACCTAGCAAAATTTCCTGCGCGGTTACCCAAGTGTGTTTAAGCAACACATCATATCGAGTGAGTAATTTATCCAGTACATCGACTGGCGCAGGTAAAATAAAGCTTGGCATATCAAACATCACCACAACCAACTGCCATAAGCCGAGAATCACCACAACCGTGACTAGCAAACGTAGCGCAGGATGCGTCACACGCTCTTTTTGATTCACTCGGCGAGAAAGCGATTGGTATTGAGTCATCTCACTCATAATCTTTCTCCAATTGCTGCAAAATGGCTTGTTGTAACGCGGCGCATTCGCCATCCAGTACTCGGGGAATCGGCGATTCTGGCACCGCAAGAGATTGCGCTTTGGCTGGTGTTCCTTGCAGTACATACAATTGATTGGCTAGTCGGACGGCTTCTTGTGGATCATGGGTGATCAAAACCACGGTTTTCTCTTTCAATAACTCGGCAGACAAGGTCTGTAATTTATGGCGCGTCACGGCATCAAGCGCAGAGAAAGGCTCATCCATCAATACCACTGGCTTGTCTTGCATTAAGGTGCGAGCGAGCGCCACACGTTGTCTCATTCCACCAGAAAGTTGATCCGGCTTGGCATGGCAATAATCCACCAGCCCGACTTGCTGCAATAATTTCATCGCACGTTGCTGCTCTTGCGGAGAATCGCTTTGAGAATGATTAAAACGCGAACTTAAACAAACGTTATCCAACACATTGAGCCACGGCAGCAGCAGATCTTGCTGAGCCATATAAGCGATATGTTCAGTTAACAGTAAGTTGTCTGTGGTAGTCAGATCGCCCTGCCACTCAACTTTGTCAGCTAATAAACCCGCTAGATAACGAAGAATCGTCGTTTTTCCGCAACCACTTCGACCTAGCAATACCGTCCATTGCCCTGCTGGGATCTGCATATTGATGCCTGAAAGCGTAGGAGTTTGGCTATCTTTATATTGCAAACAAGCGTTAGTAATTTGAATGCCGATGGTTTTAGCTGGCATTGCTCTAGGAGACGTAGATTTAATAGACATAGCTTCAGTAGACATAGCTAACGCCTAGCTTTATCACGATTCTATTGAGTGGGATGACCGATAAGTTATTTAAATCAACGTAGTGAGATCCTGAAATCACAGGCGTACTAGGTTCTTTTAATGAAGATATTTTTTGAGGATTACGCTGTATTGAAGAATTCGCCATTACCACTCCTATTACCGACGTATAGGAACTGGCTTTGGCCGTCATTTGGAAGGATCGAAGATCAGATTCGCAAAGGTTGCCGAGATGATTCGGCGAGTGGCAAAGCATTATAGTTCCCTACGTCAGTGCTAACTGAATCAGGTTCTACGGGTCTCGAATTTCGATCTCAGCCAATACTGGCTCCCCGACTATTACGCGCAAATCATAACAGGACATTTACATCAGTAATATGCTTTTTTGATAGTAACTCCTATTTAGAATTCATTTATGAGAACTAGATGTTCCGTTTGCGATCACTTATGGTCAGGAGAGCGCTATGTCTGAATGATGGACAAAAAAAGTCCGCAATGAATGCGGACTTTAAGAATGCTTATTATCAAGCTAGTGTTGGTGGAAAATTATTCCCACTCGAATATCAACGGGCACAAAATACATCGAAATAACAGCTAGTTAGAAA
Organism: Vibrio casei; assembly: GCF_002218025.2. NCBI lineage: Bacteria > Pseudomonadati > Pseudomonadota > Gammaproteobacteria > Vibrionales > Vibrionaceae > Vibrio > Vibrio casei. The sequence goes on from NZ_AP018680.1 coordinate 2,100,213, forward strand.
TGCCACCTTTCTCGATACCATCATCTATACCATGCGTAGAATTTTTTTGATTTTTTGCAGTTCGTCGGCGTTTTAGTTCTGCTTTGGCCCAAGCTGAGGATTCTTGCATATCACGACGAAGCTCTTGTATCTCTTCAACACTAAGCCGTCGCGGACCCGAGGTAATTCTATCCATCTTGTGCCTCCAACTTGTCGCTGTACATTTTAGATAGCGTATCAAAACATGAGTTATCAGCAAGGAACCTTAAGAATATTTTTCATACACATCTTGAAAACCATTAGCATTGACCAAATAGTGACAGCGAAAGATAACCTTATTATAAGCAAGAATAAAATTATGAGTTTGAAATCAAGACCAATAGCTAAGTAGACCGGCAAGCCAGATCAACGTTGACGTGATAACAAAAAAACGCCAAGCAACACTCCAGGCCTAAAGCCGAGCAAATCCTCGACCAAGTAACGCTACCTCAATATCGAGTCAGACTAAGCTTTACTGACTCTTGTTACTAAAACGCAAAACATACTTCTACCTTAAAACGATTTGAAACATAGCGATAGATGGGTGGCGTGTGCCCAAATTGAATTTATATTTCTTATGAATTACTACATTAGTTTTGACCAAAAGTTTCACTGTCAACCATTACATCGTTGACAGCTTCTCGTTTTCTCTCAGCGTGAGAACCTCATAGCCTGTACGAGTGACCAATACTGTATGTTCCCATTGTGCAGAGAGTTTTTTATCTCTAGTAACTACCGTCCAACCATCTTTTTTAGTTTTTATCTTCGCGGCACCTTGATTAATCATTGGTTCAATAGTGAATATCATTCCCTCTTTTAATGTGAGCCCACTATTTGGATGACCGTAATGAAGCACCTGTGGTTCCTCATGCATTTCACGACCTATTCCATGTCCACAATACTCTCTTACAATAGTGTACCCATGGGATTCTGCATGTCTTTGTATTGCATGACCAATGTCACCAAGTTTTGCTCCAGGTTTTACATTCTTAATACCTTCCCACATAGCGTTATAAGTTGTTTTTACCAATTGAATAGCCAGCGGTGAGGCTGAAGGCATTACATACATTTTGCTTGAATCAGCAATGAACCCATTCTTTTCTAGAGTAATATCTAGGTTGATAATGTCGGACTTTTTTAAAATTTCTGTCTGTTTAGGTACTCCGTGGCACACTACTTCATTTATCGATGAATTTAATACATATTGATAATCATACTGTCCTTTACTTGCAGGACGAGCGTTGAGTTCATTAACAATATACTGCTCAACTTTATTGTTAATATCCATCGTAGAGATACCAGGTTGGACGTATTCGTCAAGCATCTTAAAAACCTGCGCAAGCAACTTACCTGATTCTCGCATCAAAGAGATATCTTCTTCGGATTTAATCATTACTTGACTATGCATCATACTGCTCTTCAGATGTTGAGATATTTGTAGCCGAAACGTTTGCAGATTGCATCAGATTCGTCATGATCTGATTAAATGAAAGCTGAGGATGTAGCTCGGCTAACATACCCATTTTGATCCAAAATTCTGCTTGCGAATTGATTGAACGTGACATGACTGAACTTGCTTTACGAAGTTCTTCATGCAGTTCTTCTGAAATTTTAACAATACCCATCGATATACACCAAACATACAAAACGTATACGAAATATATACAGAAGACACTCTCGTGTCAAATCTGCTGGAAACCATGGGATTAATCTGTAGCAATGGAAGCGGACCGAGACGCATGACAGAATAAGTATGAATTAGTACAAGTAAAGAATCACTCATAAAAACGAGCGTCTGAACAGCTTAAGTTGATAGGAACCTTTGATTCTTTATTTTACAAGGCATAATTAGCTATTTTGATGGTAAGCCCTACTCCCACTCGAATATCAATAAGCAGAAAATACAACGAAATAAGTAAAAGCTCTGTGCTAAGGATTCTCTTTAAGTGGCTGTCTATATATTCCACACATGGAGTTACCGACTATACCAACTGTCAACAAACAGATAAAGATCCAACTGTTTGGCAGGGCAATCACTGAAGAAAGTAGCCCTCAACATAAGTAAATGCAGCAAAACTTGCCAACGGCACAATGGCTTAAAAAGTGTTAAGAAAACCTTGCTGTTTAACCACAACCAACCTATCAGCACAAATAAGCGCCGTAGAAGCAGGACTCAGTATGGCAATAGTCCCTCATTTTATCTCTAAGCAAAAAACTTAGTTTGTATGCAAGGAGATGTGAGTTGTTATCAGCCGATTTCGTTGGCGATTCGCTCAGACTTAGCACCTCCACTCTGAGCCGAGCTTTCGTACTTCTGATGGGTACACTTATTTCTGAAAAACAGCAATCATTATCCTCCACGTAGCTGCGTCCGATGTAATAGAGTTAAGTGTCATTCACCGAAAGTATCAATGAAAACTGTGATAGTTACTCTTCCTAAAAATCTGTTGATATTGAAGAATCAGCCCACAATTCTAATTCTTCAGCTCTACTTTTGAGAGCATCGCGCGACATTGAAAGCGCATCCGAACCTGCAACAAGGCGAGCCGGGCGCTGACTAAGGCCAGCCGTATGAACAATCAGCAGTACCAATTTTAGTTGACCACTACAGATCAGCTTCTAGAATTGCGAACAAAACCTATCGCAATTCGATGTAATAATAGACCTGAATTCATCAGTCATGAATTCACTAACTGGGCAAAACAACGAGTAATTCAAATTGATTACATTCAACCCGGAAACCCTCAACAAAATGCTTATATTGAAAGGTATAACCGAACCATTCGATACAGTTAGGTGAGCAAGCACATTTTCGATTCATTGGAAGACGTCCAAGACTATGCAACCAATTAACTTTGGTTTTATAATCATGGGGGGCCACATAAAGCGAATGGTGGTAAACCACCATTGATGGCTGCTTAACTTCTACTTTTAACAGCAGTTAAAAATGGGAAGATTACCGTTGCTATTTACGACATCCTTTCGGATGTTCTCTACTAATCTTCAGCTATTCATAGCGTTCCAGATAAGATTATTACTTATGAAACGATTTATTTTGCAAGAAAAAGCCCTTCCTATCGCTCTGTTAGCGTTACTTTTTTTTTAAAACATTAGGGAGGGATGTGTTAACGGAGACAACATCTCTTTGGATTTATATTCCCGTATCTATGGTGTTATTAACGGTTGTTACTTGGACAATATTTTCAGTCGTTCGTCATTCTGATGCGCTTGCTATTAAACTTGGCGAACCTTTCGGAACCTTGATTCTTACACTGTCTGTTATATCCCTTGAAGTTGTAATGATTTCTTCCGTAATGTTAACTGGTGAGCCAAATCCTACTATGGCTCGTGACACTATGTTTGCTGTTGTTATGCTAGTGACTAATGGTCTTGTTGGCTTTACTCTCCTACTTGGTGGCTGGCGTTATCATACTCAAAGCTTCAACTTAGAAGGGGTTAAGTCTTATTTAGTTGCGATTATTCCACTTGCTTTACTTTGTCTGGTGCTACCTAACTTTACTCGGGGAGGGGCTGTTGGAAGTATGTCGAGTGCTATGTCGTGGATGTTAATTATTATCTCAATTATGCTCTACAGTGTTTTTCTTTTGATTCAGACTCGCAGTCACAGTCATTTTTTTGTTGATAGTGATAATGAAGATCATGAAGATCATCATGGTCTTTTACAAAGTAATATTTACCATACTTTGTTGTTAATCGTTTATCTTGTCATTGTGATCTTACTTGCTAAGACGCTTGCTGTGCCTATCAATTATGGCGTTAATGTTATGGGTGCTCCGGCTGCATTAGGTGGGTTTATTGTCGCTTGTATTGTATTAGCCCCTGAAGCCGTAGGTGCAATCAAAGCGACTTTGAACAATCAATTACAAAGAGCAATGAATCTTTATTTTGGCTCTGTTTTGGCTACGATTGCACTAACCGTACCCTCTGTACTTTTTATTAGTTTTTTGATGGGACAAGAGGTTCGTTGGGGGTGGATGCTGCTGATTTGGTGTTGTTAATTACAACGTTAATGGTGTGTAAGGTCACATTTAGTAGCGGACGGACTAATGTACTGCATGGGGCTTCTCATCTAGTATTATTCATTGTGTATTTATTTCTTATGTTTGAGCAATAAAGTTAATCATATAAGCAAGTATAGATTAGCCTTAGATTTGGATAGTTATGTACATCTAACCTAATTTATGCATTGCTAAACGAGAAATAATGTAGATCTTAACCAGAACAATGACTAATTGTTAGTCATTGTTCTGGTTGTTTGTTTTGATTAGCGTTAAGTTCAGATATATGATGAGTTAGAATTTAACTGATAATATTCATAAGCAAATTCGTATTGGAGTTGGGATAAATCTAATTCGCATTCATGAATTTTGCAGTATCCTACTCGCTTTATGGAAGATATCCATTTCCTACTTTGTTGATAAAAATGACACCAATTTTTAATTTTCATTTGTTTACCCTTTTATAATGAGTTTTACAGTAATGCTGGTAGGTCTTTGAGTATTTTCAACGCATTACTCATGTGGTTTTGTGTGGTGACAAAGCCGACCAGTTTATTATCGTAATCAAATGCACGAGCGGTGATGCCTTCCTGATCTAATTCAATCGACCACTTTGGTACGGATTGACCAGTTTGCCCGGCTAATTGAACGGGTAAATTAGGCGTTTTTACTTTTACCAACATAGCCGGCAATTTTAACGTTGCTGCTGGGCCTGCTGTTTGTAATAAGACTTTAGCTAAAACGTTGGCGCTTAATAAGGTTGGCTGTAGATATGAGAGGACTTTGTTCTCAATTTGAGCACAATCACCAAGTGCATAGATATTTGAGTCGGATGTTTGTAATTGACGATTGACTACTATTCCTTTATCTACCGTTAAACCAGTCTGTTGTGCTAGTTGGATATTGGGCTTGAGTCCTGAAGCTGAAATAACACTATCAACAAGAAATTGTTCACCAGAATTGAGAATAACCTCTACGCCAAAGTCCGTTTGTTCGAGTGCTTGCACGGTATTATTTAAATGTAACTTCACACCACCTTGGGTTAACTTTTTCTGTAAAGGCGTAGAAATAGCATCTGGTAACATGGTTTGCATGACGCTGTCGCAAGGATCAACAATCGACACGGTTTTACCTGATATTGAAAGATCCATTGCCAGTTCAGTGCCAATTAGGCCCGCGCCAATAATGAGTACATGCTCTGCTTGGTCCAGTTTATGCTGTGCGGCTTGATACTCGATACGGCTATTGAGGGTTATCACCTCCTTTACCGCTGAGCCATTCATCGCTGGAATAAAAGTTGAAGCGCCGGTCGCCAAGACCAGTTTTGAATAGCTAAGCACATCACCTTTGGTTGTTGTCACGTTTTGTGCGTGGCGATCAATCGTTTCCACTTTGGTTTGGGTATAGATTGTGATGTCATTATCTTGTGCAAAGCTATCTGCAGCTTGGCGGATAAGCGCATCGGCATTGTGTTTGTTGGTAAACACATGGCTAAGATCGGGCTTATTGTAGTCATGGCCATCATCAGCGGTAATCACTGTGATTGGGGTTTGTTTATCTGAACGGCGTAATGCCTTCACTAATTGATAGGCAGCGAAACCACTGCCTATGATCATAATTGGATTATTCATTACGCCACCTGAGATTGGTTATCTTTGTCGATATTGTTGCCTAATGTGCTGGCACAAGGCTCAAACACTTCTTTACCAATGCCACATTCAGGGCATAAGAAATCTTCAGGTACTTGTCCCCAAGCGGTTCCAGGTTCAACGCCTTGGTTGGGCTCACCAAGTTTAGGCTCATAGACCCATTGGCAAACGGTACATAGCATCGCTTGCTGATCTTCGGCTGACGAATTTGTGCTATTCACTGGCTCGATAGTAGTCGGTTCGATTGCAGGCTCATTTGTCGCTTCAATCGCACTGGCAGCTTGAGTGGGTTGAGCAACCGCTTTATTTGTCATGATATTGGTGACGTTCTTAGGCGCAGAATGACTCACATTGGATAGATCATGCAGTGCCCATTCTTTTGCTATTTGACGGCCATAATCACGACATTCTTGCATTGCTTTGCCATCAGGGCGCCATTTGGTTTTCTTACTAATTGCGGTTTCAAAGCCACAGTCCATCAAGCGGGTGTGGATACGGTCAACCGCACCGCCATTCCAGCCATAGCTACCAAATGCCGCCGCTTTTTTGTTCTTAAAGCGTAATCCTGTGATTTCTTCTAGCATGCCAGCGACTTTAGGCATCATAACGTTGTTCATGGTAGAAGAGCCAACCAAGATACCTTTTGAACGGAATACATTAGATAAGATTTCATTTTTATCGTGCAAAGAGACGTTAAACACTTTCACCGCCACATTCGGATCTACATCATTAATGCCTTGAGCAATAGCATCAGCCATCATGCGAGTGTTGTTCGACATTGAGTCATAAAATAAAGTGATGCGATCTTCCTGGTAGTTATCCGCCCACTCTAGGTATTGGTGAATAATTTGAGTTGGGTTATCGCGCCATACAATACCGTGAGCGGTTGCGATCATATCAACGGGTAGCTCTAGGCTAAGCACCTCTTTGATTTTAGAGGTCACTAATGGGCTAAATGGTGTCAGAATGTTGGCGTAATAACGTAAGCATTGCTCATAAAGCTCAACCTGATCGACTTCATCATTAAATAGGTGTTCATCACAGTAGTGCTGACCAAATGCATCGTTACTAAATAGCACGGCATCTCCAGTCATGTAAGTCATCATGCTATCTGGCCAATGCAGCATTGGAGACTCGACGAATACAAGCGCTTTGCCATTACCTAAGTCGATGCTGTCGCCGGTTTTAACTACATTAAAGTTCCAATCAGGCTGATGGTGGTGACCAGTAATCGAATCAATGGCATTCTCTGTACAATAAATTGGCGTGTTAGGAATTTTGGCTAATAGCGCCCCTAAAGCCCCGGCGTGATCTTCTTCAGCATGGTTGATAACGATGTAGTCAATCTGGTTAAGATCAATTTCCATTTCTAAGTTTTGGACAAATTGCTGGCTAAAACGGTGATCTACGGTATCGATTAAAACGTTTTTTTCTTCTTTAATTAGATAACTGTTATAGCTGGTGCCACGTGTGATTTTATATTCTGTACCATGGAAATTTTGTACTTCCCAATCACGTTGACCAACCCAGTGGATATTATTTTTAACATGAATAGACATAAACGACTCCTAAGTATGAATTCTAAATTTGGATAAAAAGTAAATTAATAAATTTCTCATTCATACTATTGCAGTATGCGTGCCAACCTTTAAATTCATTACTTTTCAAGTATTTATGTTTTTAAGGTTACTTTCACTGTCATAATGACAGTGTTTGCTTGGTGTCAAAAAGACATTTTATGTGTCATATTGACATGAAGATTAAAGAAAGTAAGAAAATTAAAGAGAGCAGGCAAATGGAGAAATTTCATTCACAAATAACGCAACTCGCGCTTGATTTGACGTTAGGAATATCCAATCAAGACCGTTTTGATCGTCTTCTAGAAGTATTAAGGAATATTTTAAATTGTGATGCAGCGGCATTGCTTGCTTATCGAAAGCAACAGTTTGTGCCATTAGCGATTGATGGTTTGTATGATGAGGTGATGGGGCGACGATTTAATCTTGATGAGCATCCCCGTTTAGAAGCGATTGCACGAGCGGGGGATGTGGTTCGCTTTCCTGCCGATAGCGATATTGCTGACCCTTATGATGGACTGATCCCGAATAAAGGGGATAAGTTACACGTCCATGCTTGTGTCGGATTACCGCTAATTGCACATGGCCATTTGATTGGGGCGCTGACGATAGATGGTTTTGATGCGCATCAGTTTGATACTTTCACCGATAGTGACTTACGAACCATTAGTGCGCTGGCAGCCGCGAGCTTACATACCTCCTTATTAGTGAAGCAATTGGAATCACAGGTGGTGAATGCCAGTGATACAGACTCTCATATCACCAAAGAAATGAATTTAAGTGAGGAGATGGTTGGTCAGTCGGGCGCGATGATGGATTTAAGAATGCAGATCCAAGCGGTGGCGAATACCGACCTTTCGGTTTTGATTATGGGAGAAACCGGGGTTGGTAAAGAGCTTGTCGCGACCGCCATTCATAATCAATCGAATCGTGCCAAGCAAAACTTGGTGTATTTAAACTGTGCGGCTTTACCTGAGTCGGTGGCGGAAAGTGAGTTATTTGGCCATGTAAAAGGGGCCTTTACTGGCGCGATTAGTCACCGTAAAGGCAAGTTTGAATTAGCCGATAATGGCACGTTATTTTTAGATGAAGTGGGTGAATTGCCTTTAGGGCTGCAATCCAAATTATTGCGAGTATTGCAATATGGCGATTTACAGCGAGTTGGCGATGACAGTGTGCTTAAAGTGAATACCCGCATTGTGGCAGCAACCAACCGAGACTTGCATCAAGATGTAGTGAACGGCAAGTTTCGGGCGGATTTATATCACCGCTTGAGTGTTTTTCCCATTCATGTTCCGGCGCTCAGAGAGCGAACAGGGGATATTACCTTGTTGAGTGGCTTTTTTATTGAAAAGTGCAAACACAAACTGAATTTGAATCATCTAAGTATCTCCCCTGCGGCTTTGCAGTTATTGGGGCAATATAGTTGGCCGGGTAATATTCGTCAGCTTGAGCATGCTATCCACCGTGCTGCGGTCTTAGCCAAAACAGAAACGAGACAACCCAGTCCCATAATTTTACAGCCCCATCATTTTGAATTAATACAAACAGAATCACCTTCAACACAAGGTGGTGAGAATCAAAATCAGCTAGAGGATACCGTTAATTCTGATATAACTAAGGACTACTCTTTGGGTCTAAAAGCGGCTACTGAAACATTTCAGGCGCAAGTGATCATGGATGCACTGAACAATAATCAGCAAAACTGGTCTGCTACTGCTCGTGAGTTAAAAATTGACAGTGGTAATTTGCATCGATTAGCAAGACGTCTAGGATTAAAGTCATAGTTTTGCCATACTCAATAAAATCAGTCCACTAAACAATGATACCTATCATGAGATTAATGGGTAATTAAGGGGAATATATGAGCCATTTAGTCATACCAACACATTGGAAAATCCGACGTTCTACTCACTTTTTTACGAAAGATAATGTGCCTAAAGCGTTATTGACTCATCACAATACCGCAGAAGGTGTTTTTGGGCAGATCTGTGTGATGCAAGGAACGGTTACTTTTTATGGGTTTGCAAATGAGCAGGCCACTGAGCCAGAACAAGTAGTGGTGATTAATGCCGGTTCGTTTGCCACGAGTCCTCCTCAATATTGGCATCGTGTTGAACTCAGCGATGATGCTCAATTTAATATTAATTTTTGGGCGGAAGAAGAGACCGGTAATAAAGCAATGTTTAAGAGCTCAAGAATTCATAACAAACCAATCGATGGTTTACTTGATTAGGATTAAGCTATGACTATCACCATATTCGATGGGACATGCCTTAACAATGAACCATTTTAGTTAAAACTATTCGATTAATTTGATAATTTTGGCTGGGTTTCCTCCACATCAGTCAGTTTCTCGTAACGAATGAACATGGACAGCTTCACTATAGAGTAATGCATGAACTTAAATAAAGCTGATTTTGACTTGTTATAGCTGGTTGACTTAAGCAAAACTTGGTCTCTTCTGATAGCTGCTCAAAGAAGGAGATCAAAACTTCTTCTTTTCGGCCATGTTCAACCCAAATAAAATGTCCAGAGACGAGGTCATAAACAACCGTCATATAATCATGTCTCTTGGATCTGGCAACTTCATCGACGCCAATATGAATGAGGTTATTCAGTTTCTCTGGGTCTAACGCTGGCAAGCTTGAAGGCAAGTATTCTCTATCGATGTTTTTTACGGTTTCCCAGAGAATTCCTAAATATTGAAAGACGGCATGTATACTCATGTTGCGACATAAACCACTGATGAACTTGCAAAAGCGAGCGGTATAACGACCGCCTTTAGCGACATATTCAGTATCTTCAATCAACCGTCTTCCTTCTTTGTCTCGTGTTTTAGCCAGTTCGACTTCAATCGTGCATGGCCGCCCACTCACAGGTAAATCTTGAAGACGTCTTCTACTGAACAAAATTGAACACATTGGCCTTTAAAGCTAAATAACGAGGAAGATCAAGATGACAAAATAGCCTACTAACTTACGTTCAAAATAAGCATTATAAATCATGTAATTATGATAAATCAGCCTTTAATTACAGATTTATGAAAGCGGAGAAGAGCCCATCAGCTAATCCGTTAAATGCTAATTTAGCAGAGCCACTGACTAGCTTTTATCCAGAAACAAGTTATAGCTTCCCCCTAATCAGCCATATGTATATGGAAAATGCGGGCCGGTGCACCATCACCGGCCCGTGTACTTTCTAACTACTTGCGTCGGCCAAACGGCCAGCGTCTCATTTTGTCGATTTGATCGACTGATCTCGTCATGTCCTTGTAAGCTCGCCCGGCTAACCTGTTTTGGAATACCTCCATTTTGTCGGCAATGGCCTTCATCTTCGGGCCGTGTCCGGTGCTGAGCAGCCACTGCCCCAAAAAATAGAAGGCTAACATCACAATGAACATCACTGCGAAGAAACCAAATACCTCCGCAAGGTTTTGAGGTGGAAAGTTAAACTCCATAATCAGTAATCCTTATCTAGTTAGGCCATGCGACCTTTTTTAACAAAACTGGCAACCTCTTCGTTGCGCTCCTGCTGGCGTTCCTGGGCATACGACACATAGTCCTCAACGTCGAAGGTGCGCTTTTCCGGGTCTCGCTCTTGCCATTCTGCGTGTGCTTGGTGGGCTTCTTTCTGGTCCTCACTGGATAATCCATCAAAGCCACCGGTTTGATTCATCCAGCCAGTACCCACACCGCCCAAGCTATCGTTATCAAATACAGTTGAAGCGTCGTCAGTCGCCCTCCTGGTCATCACTATCCCCGTTATCTTTCGTATTGTTTCTGATCGAGCTGGCTAAACGGCCTCCAGCAGTGCCACTGATTCTATCCCCGGCCATATCACCCACTCCCTTCATCAAATTCGCACCGGTATCCGCTGCAATACGCCCCGCTTTTACAGCGCTACCTTTAAAGCCGCCAGAGGATTCGCCACCACTAGAAGATTGACCGGAAGCTTGGGAAAAGGAGCCAGCTTCATCAGAATCGCTGCCACCGCTAAATGCTCTGCCCAGGCTCGACATAACATCAGTATTGTTCGCTACGTTCTCACCCGCTTTTGCAAATGCAGCTTGAATAGCAGACGCACCGCCGGCGGTAGCCATTGCTGCACCGGCAGCCATACCGCCAGTGGCAACAGCCGCTCCGGCCATCGCTCCGGCACTGATACTGCCAGCACCTACCGCCGCGCCGCCTCCAGGAACCAGGCTGGCGACCACATTGGAAACCGAGTGAATGAGCATCACAAGAACCAGTGAAACGACAAAGATCACCAGCAGTTCACGCATAGGGGCATCATTGGATAGGTCGGCATAGAAACCGTCCATGATCGACATGGCAATACCAATGAGCAACGTCATTGTCATCAACTTCAAAGCAACGCCCAATACGCTTTTGAAGTAGTTGATTGCTATATCTGAAGTCCAACGCGAACCACCAAACCCCAGCACGAAGACACCGGCATAGATCAATATCCAAGCCGTCACCAAGGCCAACAACACATTGGCCGCCACTACCGCCATACAGGCCAAAATTGCCAGCGTGATTAAGAAGATAGACAAGTTATCTATCGGGCTTGTAATGCTGTAGGACTCACCCGCTTTCACAATAATATCGAACGCAATACTAATAGGTTCAGACGGGGTTAGGTCTCTCGGAAGGCCACCGGCTTGAGCACCGATCATTCTCAACGAGTCAATGATTGACGTCGCAAAGTCTGGGCCGTTTCTGAGCAACCAAAGAAAGAAACCAAACGTCAGGATGAAGCGGACGAACTCGGCAAAAAACTCCCTTATATCCGCTTGTTTAAGGATTAAGGTCCCGCCAGTCCAAACAAGGGATATCGTACCCAGCGTCCAGAATAGCCAGGCGGCATAGTTTGTAATTACCGTGCCCCAAGTAGCACTGGCCGTCATGAAACGCACGGCCACTTCATCCAAGACACCATTAGGATCAATGGCCGCTGACGCAGTTTGCGAAGTCAGTAAAACTGCCAGGAGCATCACAAGTCGAATGAATATCTTGTTCATGGTTAGAACCCCTTGTTCTTGGAGCGATCAGTGGGTTCGCCCATATCCCAAAGACAGTTCCCTTTTTCCTTCTGCTCTTTCGTCAGGTTCGGGTTGTCACAGTTGATCGTTGCAGGCTTTGGCCCGTCATCTTCGCCGCACCCCACCATAGCAAAAGAGGCCAACGCGCTAACGATAAAAACTCGGGTGATATTCTTCATGATTAAAACCCCCTGTTTTCTGAACGGTCGGTTGGCTCGCCCATATCGAACAACCTTTCACGAGACGCTTGATATTGAGCTTCGCGGTCAGCATCCGCCTGCATTCGAGTGCCAACGGCATTCTGCTGAGCAATCAGCAGGCTACGGATTTGCAGGAGCTGGTTAGCCTGGTTGCTGGCGAGCTGGTTAGCGTAGCCAATAGCCGCCAATTGGCCGTCCGCGCTCTGAGCACCAGATTGCAGGCGGTTAAGCTGACGGGCATCGGCTTCCAAGTTATCTTGCTGCTGCTCCAGACTCCTAAACAGTGCGTCGTTGGCCTTTTTCTGCGATTCAGACGCAAGGCGTCGGTTCTCGGTCATTGCGGCCCGTTCTGCATCGCTGCACCCCGCTGCCGAGAAACAAGGAGAGCTGCGGTAATAGGCCACGTCCTGGAACTTGCCTAGGTAAGCATCGAGGCTGCCAAGCTGGTTCTGGTAATAGGCGAGCGTGTTGGTCGCCTGGTTCAGATCGTTGATGGTGCGCTGCGCCTGGTCCCAAATATAAGAAGCTGGGGCCATCGAGTTTTGCAGCATATTTTCGTACTGCTGCAACTGGGTTTGATACTGCTGAATTTGTTTAGCAGTCTGTGTAACAGCTTCCATTGCCGACATGATGTTCTGAATTAGATTCGTACCATCAGCAACCGGAATCCCCGCATATACAGGATTAGAAAGGTTTAACGCCAAGGAGATGGCAAGCACGGGAATTTTAGCCGCTAAAATTTTTCGTTTTAGCATGGTTAATTACTCTTAGTTGTTATGACTAAAAGTTGCATTCACCAACCTGTAGAAACTTGATCTCTACTCCTACCGTTACCAGCGGTGAATGTGGGCCTGTACAGAGCTAGCTCGCCACTTACTATCTCGGCGCCCGACCAGCGCGACACCGTTAAACGCGCGGTCAAATAGGGTTAAACATCGGTGTCATTACCAACCGAAGCGGTTAGGGCTTCCGTCGATTCCTTTGCCATCACATCAACGTGAGTGGCTCTTTTGTTGTCGTTTCGCTTTTTTAGCTGCCTGCTCAGCTTGGAGCTTAGCTTTACGCTGCTCTAGTGCCGACATGACCGCCGCTTTTTGAGTTACAGAGCCTGACTGTATCGCTAAGACCTCTAACTGAGATAGGTTTTGCAACCGGCCACGGCGTGGAGGTGGCACTTTGCCAATCGGTAACACGCCAGGCTTATCAGACCGCTTGGCCATGTTATTCTGGGCCATTAATGCCTGACGACGGCGTTCTAGTTCTTGATCGGCAAATTTGATAGACAGATTGCCATCTACCGCCGCCTTGATTACTCGCGCTTTGAACTCAGGCGAACCATTCACGGTAATACGATTACCGTAACGCTCCATTGCTATCTTTAGTGCAGTTAAGACACTGGTTTGGTTGGAAGCCGTCGACACTTGCAGACGCTCACCATCATCACGCACGGCGCTGTTACCTGCTCGATAAATAATGGTGCCTTTTTTCGTAATCGTATCGACCGTTGCTTTGGGCTCAGCCTGAACTGCATCTCCTTTGAGGGTATTACCTTTAAGCTTTTGTGCAGCCTCTCTGCTACGTAGCGCTTTGAGGGCCTCGCTATCTCCCAGCAATGCCTCGCTCTTTAACCAATCCGCCCAGGCTTGGCGTTTATTGCTTTGATATATCGTTTGCCGTTGCTCTTGGTAACGCTTGTGAATGCGCTCAAGCTCGCTTTTTAATGCATTGCTGGCCTGTTTGTACAAAAGCGTCTTAGTAAGCTTATTGCTACCGGTTAACTTAATCGCTGCGCGACGGCCACGCCCTTTCCTCTTGGCGTTTTCAACATGTCGATCTTTATCACGACGAGCCTGTTCAAGGGCTTGCGACTTACTCGCTGCGGCACGTTTCTGCTCTGCTTGATAACGGGCATATAGCTCGGTGGTATTCACCTTAAAGTGAACAGGTCGGTGTGTATATTGGCGGCTCGGCTTAACAGAATCCGATGCAGTCGCTTCAAAGGGACCAAGGCGCGCTTCGAGTTTGGGTTTAGAAAACTCACGTCCCAAGGTGCTCGCTTTGATGATCGCTTCACCGTCGGCAACGATCACTAGACCATTTCCTCTGGTTCTTAACTGCAAACCATTGTCCTGCATGACCTGGTGCAACGCCTGCCAGCTATTGGCTGATTTAATCTCGTCCATGCATTCGCGCTTCACCCAACCCACTAAGCTTTCAATACCCGAATGCCGCTCCATATCCATCGCACGTGATTCGGCCCCGCGCTTGCGCGGTATATGATTATCCGGCTGCAAACCAAAGTCCTGCTCGATGGCCTCGCACATTTCCGCTAGCTTCTTATGCGGGTAGTACGGCTCATGGATTGTGTTGCGAGTAGGGTGAATCTTGTTAATTGCTATATGGATATGTTGATTGTCCGTATCGTTATGTACAGCACTGACACGCTGATGCTCACCGTAGCCCAAGCCTTGGCAAAGGCGTTCTTCTATCGCGGCTAAAGTATGCGCTTCTAACTGTTCACCATTAGGGAAGCTCACTATCAGGTGGTAGGTTTTATCACTCTTTGCTCGGGTGTTCGCAAACTGAGTCGCCAACACCTCACTGATCGCATCGCGTACGCTTTTCGCTTCACAGTTATTTAAACGAACGTTACCAAGTCGATGCGCTTTGCACTGGTGATCGGTGATGTAATTCACCAAGCCTGCAAAGTCAGATTTCCCCTGAGAACGCATCGGTACATGCTTGGCGATCATTGGTCCGCTCTCGGGCGAAGAATAGATTCCATAAGTGAACTCATTTGATCTTGCGTCTCCTCGATACGATTAAGCACTGCCAAGATCGTATTGGCCCCAACATGTGCCACCTTGGCATCATTACTAAGCCATAACTTAAGCAAACCACCCAAACGCCCTAAGTCACCATTCACTCTTACCAGTTCGCGTACCTGTTCAACATCAGTAACTCCTTGAATGCGATAACCTTGGCCTACTTCACGCAAATAGGTCGAAGTACTGAGCCCTGCCTGTGCTGACATGGATTCGATCAGCGCACGCTCTTCCGGTAGGCAATAGACCTTAATCGGAGGACTATTCTTTCTCGTCGTCTTATTTGTGTTGTTCTCCATCTGTGTATCCTCTCTCAGGCCCCGCAGGGCAGGATCAACGTTGAGTGCCGAAGGTGCGAATAAGTCATAAGTGAAGAGGCTTCGCCATGCTTGCATGGAGGGCCTACTTCACACATCCTGCCCGCATTTCAACTTTGGTTTTATCACGGAAAGTTATGCATGCCCTTGTGCATTTCTCTGTATTTAACTGTTTATTCCTGTGTAAACTATGTTTACCTGATAAGTCAGATACTTATAGCGGTATGACAGCGTACTTATAGCGACTGAATAGCGCTAAAATAGCGGCCTTACAGCGATTTATGTGTATTGGCTTTACTCAATATCACGACACAGAAAAACACCGCTTTCCTAACACTTTCCGCTCTAGGCTAAATTCAAAGCCTTCGTATTTAACTGCCCCTCAAGTGTCAATGAATGTTTAAACACCAAGGTAACCACCATAAAAATACATAACTTCCAAAAAATGATTTCATTGACAGTTTTGATCACGACACAGACAAACATCGCTTTCTTAACACTGTCCGCCCTATGGTAAATTCAAAGCCTTCGTGTTTGACTGCCCCTCAAATGTCAATAAATGCTTAGACGCCAAGGTGAAAATAATAAAAATTACTTTATCTTCATATGGTTAAAAAAATACAACTTCCAAAAAAATGATTTCATTGACACTTTTGAGCAACCTATTGATCAAAGTTATCCACAATATTTGTTTGTTCAACTACAGGTTTATTTTTTTATATAGGTATACCTACAGGAAAGACTATAGGAGGTTCTGCAACCACATGTTATTAAAAAGCTTTTTAGCCTTTCTAGAAACAGAACATGCGCACTCAGAAACAAAACATGCGCAGCCAGAAACAGAACATGCGCAAAATCCCCCCTTTAAAGGGAAACAGAACATGCGTGGATAACTTTCTAAACACCCAGGCTTACTAACATCAAGAATGGTGCGTACATACTGTTTCATCACACTTCAATATCCCGTGAAACCTGTAGCTTTGTCTGACGAGGTACTTGAGGAGCACTAGGCTTCAAAAGCAACCCTTTTTCGGTTGGAGTAGCATCTAGCTCTGGCCATGCCTGCTGTACCTTTTTCAGTCCATCCTTAAACCGCTGCTTAAAGCTTTTTACATTGGCATAATTAGACCCCATTTGCTCCATCAAACCTGACCACGGAATAATTGTGGCTCGCTTTAAGTAACTCACCCGATAAGTCGCCCAACAATATATGTCTAAAGCCATCGGAGAACGCTTAATCAACCGCAACACTCTCATATCCAGAGGGACCGGTTTATCAGTAATCAATTGAAAAAATTTAGGCGACAGTTCCACCCAAGATTCCCATAGTGAATCTTGATCAGGTTGCTTCGTACTCCACCAAATATGGGAAATATCAGCAACTCTGGCTCCAGTTTCATCTTCACAAATATATCCACTTTCATCATTTAGCTCTGTATAGCTAACACTGATCGTCGTTTTAAATAATCGCCGCATTTGTTCTCGAAAAGGACCAATGGTTCCATTTTCGCCTCCAGTTGAACCTAGCCCTAGCTCTTCCATAAAACGTCTTTGAGAATGTCCCAGATCAAGCTTGCGTGCTTCCTGTTCAGTGATAAAACCACTGTCCAGTCTTGACTTATTTCTTACTGCTTGTGTACTGACCCAAACCAACAACAAACGTGCATAGCAACCGTAAGGCAAACCTACAGATGAGGGGGCCATCATGTGCATTGTGAAATGACCATTCTTGCGGCTCCACTCATTCGATTTGGGCTTACTATGCGGTATAGTTGCTTGAATCAGAAGCCGAGCGATAAAACCGAGTTCATTCGCTTCCTGAGCACTGCGCTCCTGGATTGCTATGATGTTGTCGATATATTTGTGCTGATCTCTAGCTTACCGCTGGTAACCGAGGCACTTTTTCGCCGAGTGGTTCCCTTAGCCTGAACATCCGTTACATCTTTAATCGTCATGTGGACTCAGACTTACCAAATAAAACCAGGTCTTGCGGCTTTTAACGCAGACCTACGTTTTTCTTCTATCCAGTTCTCAACCTCAGTTAGGTCCCAAGCAACACTTCGGCTGGTCAGAACAATACGGCGAGGGAACTCCCCACGCTGTTCCAGGTTATAGATGGTTCGATCAGATAGCGGAACCATACGCAGTAATGTTTTTCTATTAATCAGTGTCTTATGTGCTAGTTCATGCATGGTAATACCTCTACTTGCTGTAAGAGGTTTAATCATGCCAAACACGATAAAAGTTTAATCTTAGATTCAGGACAGAAAGGTGGAATATGAATGCTAGCCTTAGCATGCCATTACAAGACATTTCCTTTTATTGCCAATTAACAGATAAATTCTTATAGTGAAACTTTATAAAAATCGCATGTTGAGACTGGGTAATGATATGGATAGTATTGAGTCAGAAAAAGATGCAGCAAAGCGCTTAGGCTTATACAATTTTTTAATCATAGATAAAGGCTGTGATGAGTTTGTATCTCAGGCTATCAAAAGATTCCGGGATGAATGGGGGCCATATTCTCAGTACTCTACGCGTAGGAATATTATTAACTTAATTCACAAATCATTAGACAATAGCATTTCAAGATTTATTAATAATCTTCCTGAGAAGTATCAATATTTCTTTCCAAAACAAGACAAAAAGATATCTTTAAGCTTATTGATTAAAGAGTTAGGTTTTCAAGAAGCCCATAAGGAAATAAAAAGACATCTAGCATTTTTCATCGAATACAATAGTTCTGGCACTGAAACAGATAGACGATTTATCGCCACTTTAGAAGCAATAATAAATCTAGTTTGGATGTGTTATCTAAGACGGCCGAAATTCCAAGAGTACTCAACTGATGTAAAAATTAATACTACTAGAAAGCAGACTTTATGTGAGTTCTGCGGCGAAAAAACAGAATTAACGTCATTTATAGAATCATTAGATAAGAATATCATTCAATATAAAGATCTAGACGATATAAAATTAATGGCTCTAAGCCATAATTTTTGCTCACGCCATAAACAAAAGAAAAATAATACTTCGGCTTATAAACGAGCAAAACGCTCTCAAAATCAGTTTGAAACCGAAGTATTAAGATTACGCCGACAAGTAGCCAAACCAGATAAGCGTAATGCTATGTCAGGTGATGAACTCATAGACGAATATTTCTATCTCTACCTTCAGGGGAAAATGGTCACGTCAGAACAAGCTGAAGCTTATATGAACTATGTACGCAAAACATTTGGCAATCAAATAAAAGTCGATACAACTATGCTCCATCACTTACATGAGATTTCGGATTCTCTGACTAATGAAGGAACTATGATTTCTTCCGGTGATATTGACAAAATTCGAAACATAGCTCGAAGAATGGTCGATTCGAGGATCACTGATAACAAGAAAAGAATACTAGTTTTGAAACAAAGAAAGCTTAGCCAAAAAGAGATTGCTCAAGAACTTTCAGAATACACTGGTCAGCACATAATTCACCAAACCGTATCTAAGGCGCTTTCATCTGTTCGAGATGAATTTTTTCTATGTGTTAATTTAGCCGCTAAAATTTGACTCAAAAGTAACGGGGTTTCATCTGACAGGCAGGTATGAACGTTCAAGGAGGGGATCATTACGATAACTTGGCGCAATTATTAGTTCAACTGAGCAAAGCAGACGTTCGCCTAACTTGTTTCTGCCCCATTTCTTGCCAGCTGTGCTCAACCTCACAAATCATAGTGAGGTTATTTAACCTACTTTTTCTAATCTGTGTAATGTCTAATGCGTTAGAGCCCCACTACTTGTTCTGAGTCAACAGTCGATTGAGAACAAGAAATTCGATATTGGTAAATTTGATGGAAGAATATGATTTTTATTTTAAAAATGGCTGCGATCACTATTATTACACTAAATTGTCAGCGCGACACGCTGGAGGAAATTGCAGAGAAAATGCCCTCATTGTTGTTCAAGTGAATAACAACCAGCCCAAATCAATGGTAGTTATTGTGGACAAATGTCAAACTACCGTTGAAGCAAACAAAGAGAAAATAATTTACGAAACAGAGAGTTGTAACATGGTCACAGCGAAGAACAATTCGTATTCCAGTTAAAGGTCAAGTTACCCGGAGAGCTTGCTGAGGAATGACTGACGGTACGAGGCATCATGTAATGGTACGGCATCAAGTGAAAAATGGTAAAGGCCGTGTAGATACCTCATATTACATAAGCGCTAAGTCGCGAATTACAAATTGTTAGCCCACTATATTCTATTCGTCAGCATTGGGGATAACTTGCTCAAGGTATGCTCGCTCCCTGGTCTTGAGTTCAGGTCTAAACCTTGTGAGTGAAAATTAAACACTCATACGTCCACCCAGTTTTATTTACTGTGTTGTTAGCCAATATATTGGATACTATGCCCAAGTGACTCAACTCTGAATTCTGTATCTTGAAGTCACTTGGAGATATGGCAATAGTGCATTATTGAAGGAAATAGGTAATGAGTAAAAAAATGACCATGGCTGAGATTTCAAGGCAGCTTGGAATTTCAACAATGACTGTGTCGCGTTACTTTAATGGCGGTTATGTCTCGGAAGAGAACCGCCTTAAAATTGATGCCATCGTCAAAGAGAGTCATTACACGCCTAATATATTTGCTCGCTCCATTCGTAGCCAATCCAATATTATTGGTTTCATCGCGCCTCGTATTGAGTCATATACGACCAGTTTAGTGATTAAAGGGGCGCTGGCTGCTGCCAATGAATCACAAGTACGAATGCTGTTTCATGCCACAGGGTTTAACCATGAGTCAGAATGCCAAGCTGTGAGAGAGTTTAACGGCTTAAATGCATTGGGCACGATTATTATTGCGTCAAAGCACAGTGTCGAAGAGACTTTTTATCGAACCTTAGACAATGTGGTATTTATTGGCAAAAATACCCCCCACCATTGCTGTTTATATTACCCCGATCATGCAGCGATTAAAGCCCTCGTCTCCCACACCATCACTCAGTTAAAACAGCAGCAGGCACCGCTGGCTGCCGTACATTATATTTATGATGAGCGTATGCTTTCTAGCCGCACTAAGTTGATGCAAGCCACTATTACCGACACCGTCCCTGAGTTGAATTTATCACTACAAGCCCTAGCCAACTCGGAGGACAAAGCTGGCTATCAGGCCGTTCAATTACAGCCTAATCATGTCTACTTTTGTGCCACCGATAATATTGCCATTCGTTTATATCGTCGCGCCAAAGAACAGCAACTCAAGATCGGTCATAACGTATGGATTGTAGGCATGGGTGACTATGACTACAGCGATTTGTTAGTCCCGAGCCTGACGACTGTCGCTTTTAACTACTATCAAGTGGGCTACCAAGCTGTCAAAAAATTGCTCAAGCGCGATTTCAGTTCTGTTGAAGGCACATTCGACATAAAGATGAGAGAAAGCTCACAATTCCTCTGAAATTGTGTTGAGTCCAAATCGGTTCTACTTAACCATGTGTGTTAACGATAACACATATGGTATAACCGATGACACTCGCTCCTAATATGCACTCAAAACCACTCGCGTGGTGGAAGAAAGCAACCGCCTACCAAATTTATCCCCGTAGTTTTTATGATACAAACCAGGACGGTATTGGTGACATCAATGGCATCATTGCTAAGCTCGATTATCTTGCTGATTTGGGCATTGATTTAATATGGATTTGCCCATTCTATGCATCACCTAATGATGATAACGGGTACGATATTAGTGACTATCAAGCGATTCATCCTGACTTTGGAACCCTTGAGGATGTGGATGAACTAATCAGTGCTGCTCATAAACGTGGCATTCGCATTATTATGGATTTAGTGATCAACCACACTAGCGACGAGCACCCATGGTTCATTGAATCTCGAGATAACAAAAATAGCCCTAAGCGCGATTGGTATATTTGGCGTGATGGTTGTGAGCCTACCGCTGAAAAACCGACTTGCGACCCAAACAACTGGGAAAGTATTTTTCATGGCAGTGCATGGGAATATGATAAAAAAACTGCACAGTACTACTTGCACCTATTTTCAAAAAAACAACCTGATCTGAATTGGGAAAATCCTGAAGTTAAACAAGCACTATTTAAAATGATTTGTTGGTGGTTGGAGCGCGGTATTGATGGTTTTCGTGTGGATGCAATAAGCCATATTCAGAAACAACCAGGTTTACCTTCTTTACCCAATCCAAAGGGTGAAAAGTATGTCTCTTCGTTTGATTATCATATGAATGTGGCAGGGATTGAAAAACATCTGCATGAGTTAAAAGAGCAGGCGTTTGATCCCTTTAACATAGTGACAGTTGGTGAGGCTAATGGGGTGACTGCCGACAATGCATTACTTTGGGTTGCCGAAGCGACCGAGCACGATCAAGGCGGTGTTTTCAACATGATTTTTCAGTTTGAACACATGAAGCTATGGTCGGAAGAACAAAGCAACGTGCCTTTAGATCTAGTGGAGTTCAAACGCATTTTATCGCGTTGGCAAGATGCATTAGAAGGTAAAGGCTGGAATGCGCTTTATTTAGAAAACCACGATCAAGCTCGTAGCATTGATACTTTTGCCGACCCTACCTCTAGGTATGCCAGTGCTACCGCGTTAGCGAGTTGTTATTTCTTGATGAAAGGAACTCCGTTTATTTATCAGGGCCAAGAGATTGGTATGGTAAATCATCAGTTTACTTCTCTTGATGAATTTAATGATGTGTCTGCTAGAAATTTAATTCAAAAGCTATCTCAACAAGGTCAAAGCGATGCAGACATCTTAGCCTTGTTAAATCAAGTATCTCGCGACCACAGTCGCTTGCCAATGCAATGGAATGCGCAGGATTTTGCCGGTTTTTCTGAGGTGCAACCTTGGTTCTCCGTCAATCAACAGTACGCAGATATCAATGTTGAGCAACAACAGAAAGATCCAAATTCGATTTTGAGTTTCTATAAGCAGCTGATTGCTCTGCGTAAGTCAAATGTAAGTTTAGTGGTTGGCCGCTATCAATTGCTGCTACCTAACGACCCTAATATCTATGCTTATCAACGTGTTGCACAAGATATGACATGGACCATTATTACCAATTTAAGTCCACAAGAGAGCATCGTTGATATCGACCGCATGCAATTAGGCGAGTTAATGCTTGATAATCAGAATATCAACAATGAACACGTTCGCTCAGATTTTATAGCGACGCAAATTGCCCCACCTTATGCTGCGTATATATTTGCAAGAAAGCACTAAATTATATTTATCGCAGGGCCTTGATAAGGCTACCCTGCATTTAAACCAAGGAATCATTTATGAGTCAGTTACTATCTTTTGATTTTTGGCAACGATTTGGGAAATCCCTTATCGTTGTTATCGCGGTGATGCCAGCCGCTGGTATCATGATATCACTCGGTAAAGTTGTCGCAATGTATGCCGGTGGTATTGGTGCCATTGAAACACTAGGCGCTATTATGGAAAACATAGGCTGGGGGATCATAGTTAATCTTCACCTATTATTTGCTGTCGCTATTGGTGGATCATGGGCTAAAGAACGTGCAGGAGGAGCATTTGCCGCGCTGATCGCCTTCATCTTAATTAACCGTATCACTGGGGTTATATTAGGCGTGGATAACGCTATGCTCAGTGATCCCGAGGCGGTTGTGATGAGCCTATTTGGTTCTGAGCTACCTGTCTCTCAATTCTTCACTAATATTTTGGGTGCTCCTGCTCTAAATATGGGTGTGTTTATCGGTATTATGTCTGGCTATTTAGGTGCCAACTTATTTAACCGTTATCATGACTTCGCTCGCTTACCTCAGGCATTAGCATTTTTCAACGGTAAGCGTTTTGTACCTTTTGTTGTTATTTTCTATTCGATGATTATTGCGTTTGCTTTATCAATCGTATGGCCTTTAATTCAAGGTGCGCTTAATGATTTTGGTCAATGGATTGCAACCTCTAAAGACACTGCGCCGATCACTGCTCCTTTCTTGTATGGTACGTTAGAGCGCTTATTACTGCCATTTGGTTTACACCACACTTTAACTATTCCAATGAATTACACCGAGTTGGGTGGTACTTATGAGCTTTTAACAGGGGTGAATGCGGGGGCAAGTGTTTATGGTCAAGATCCACTATGGCTTGCTTGGGTTAGCGATTTAAATAATCTTAAATTAAGCGATCCGACAACTTACCAACATCTATTAGATACGGTGCATCCAGCACGTTTTAAAGCGGGCCAAGTTATTATCGCAGCGTCTTCATTGATTGGTATTGGACTTGCGATGTATCACTGTGTTGATAGTGATAAGCGCGCACAATACAAGCCAATGTTTTTATCTGCGTGTCTTGCTGTGTTATTAACCGGTGTGACAGAGCCTATTGAATTCATGTTTATGTTTATTGCTCCTGTTTTGTATGTTGCGCATGCGGTATTAACAGGGATTGCATTTGCGTTGGTCGATGTGATGGACCTACGTATACATGCCTTTGGTTTGATTGAGTTACTCACTCGTATACCTATGATGGTTTCAGCGGGAATCGGTGGTGATTTGGTTCGCTTCGCATTGGTTTCTATTGTTTTCTTTGGTGTTAACTATGGATTATTCCGTGTGCTCATTGTCAAATTTAAATTGCCAACACCGGGCCGTATGGGTAACTACCTCGATGAAAGTTCAGAATCCATGTCAGAAGATGAGAAGATGGACATTATTATTCAGAATTTAGGTGGCCGTGCCAATATTGCTGAGATTGATGCTTGTATGACTCGCTTGCGCATTACAGTTAATGACCCGCAGTTGGTTGCTGAATATGCATTATGGAAGCCGACAGGAGCACTTGGTGCTGTAATTAAAGAACAGGGAGTACAAGTTATTTATGGTCCAGGAGTGGATGTCATTAAATCTAGATTAGTTGAGAAGCTTTCAGCACAACCTGCGTAATTCATTCTCTACCCTAGATAAAATAACCTCGAGAAACGCAGCCTTGAGCTGCGTTTAACTCGCTACAATGAATAAGTGAATAATAAATGAAGTTAATGACGCTAAATACCCATAGTTGGCAAGAAGAGAAACAACTAGAAAAGTTGGATGTGGTAGCGCAAGCCATTATCGAGCAAGGGTGCGATGTCGTTGCATTACAGGAAGTGAATCAACATCAAAATAGCCCGGCTGTTGATGCCAATATATTAACTAATCACACCGTGCTCGCTGATAACTATGGATATTTATTACAGAAAAAACTCATGGAATACGGCTATCACTACCAACTTACATGGGATTTCGTTCATCAAAGTTATGACGTATATCAAGAGGGACTGGCATTCTTGACGCGACTGCCGATTGTCGAGCATGAGGTCATTGACCTAAGTGATAACTATGATGTGAACTTTTGGAAACATAGGCGAGCAGTGCGTATTAAGGTCACTTCTCAACGAGGTGATTTCAATCTTTATAATTGTCATTGCGGCTGGTGGAGTGACTCAGAGAGCTCATTTGAGGACCAGTTCAACAGAATAAAGGCAACATTATCAACAGAGTTGAGCTTTCTATTAGGCGATTTCAACAACCCAAGCCATATACGCAATGAAGGTTATGATTATGTATTACAGTGCGGTTTGATAGATTGTTATGAAATAGCAGAAATAAAAGACTCCGGAACTACTGTAATTAAAAATATTGACGGTTGGGAACAAAATAGCCAAGCGCTACGCATTGATTTGGTTCTTAGTAATCAACCGATGGTGGTAAAGCAGCATCAGGTGATTTTTAATAACGATTTTTATCCGGTTGTATCGGATCACTTTGGGGTTCTGGTGGAAGTAGACATTATTTAATGTTTATTCATAGACTAAACCTTAAGCAATACTGGACTTTTAATTACGTGACTTTGCAATACCTGTAGTTATTCAGGACTTTCTAATTTAGTAAAGGCGCTGACACGTTTTTGTCCAAAAATCAGTTACGTTGAATGTCAGTTACCTTAACAAGCTTAAAATGAGACGAGTCAAAAATGATACTTAGATGGCTGTCAGATATGATTAATTTCTCATCAAATCTGACAGATCAAGTTAAGACTTACTCGTATAATTGATAGCAAGATATTAAGTGGTCCACTCATCAATCATGTCAGACCAGTCCTGCAACATGGCCGCGCGCTGTTCTCGGTATTCGGCTTTATTGTAAACAGCCCTCACTCCTTTCTGTTCGTGCGCCAGGCATTTTTCTATCCAATCAGTGTTGTATCCTGCTTCATGCAGCAGTGTACTCGCTGTTCTACGAAGGTCATGCGGCCCAAACTTACTTAGTGACTGCCCATCCTTCTGCGCAGCCTTGTATGTTAGAGCCAATACACGATTCATTGTCGCACTGCTCATTGGGGCATCTGAGTCATAACGAGAAGGAAGAATGTAATCAGACCCACCGGCAAATGTCTTCAAGGCGATCAAAATATCCATCACCTGGCGTGACAAAAACACCAGATGCGGGTTACGTCGTTTCATCCTTTCTTTAGGGATTGTCCACAACGCTTCGCTAAAGTTAATTTCACTCCAAGTTGCATTGGTTAACTCGCTTTTACGTACCATAGTCAGCAAAAGCAACTTTACCGCAGCACGAATCGAAGGCGTGGTTCCTACCTTTTCCATATAGCGGTACATCAAACCGATCTCAGCAGGTGATAATGTTCGGTCTCTTGGCTCAAACCGAGCGATACTTGCAGGCCTCACCAAATCTGCCGGGTTCTCAACTTTCTGCCCTCTCTCAATTGCCCACCGATACACCTGGAGTACAATATCACGCGTGTGTACAGCCGTTGCGGGCGCGCCACGCTCTACTATCGCGTCAGTCAGTGCTCGCAGATCTTCATGGGTAATTTCTGTGAGTTTCCAATTACCAAATTTATCTTTAAGTTCTCGGGCATAGACTGAACGACGCATATCCCAGGTGGAATCGGCCATCTGATAGCCACGCAGCCATTTTATAGCCCAGGCACCAAAAGTTTCAGCATCTTTCGTTCTCGCCTTCGCACGGGCTTTCTCTTTGGCCGGTGACTTTCCATCAATAACCATTCTCTTCGCTTCATTGAGGCGCTCACGCGCTTCTGCTAGCGTGATGCCCCCTACTCCGTAGCGTCCAAAGGTGATGGTTTCTTGCCTGCCATTGATTGAGTAGTTGTAGCGAAAGGAGATAGACCCCGCTTTGGTGACAGCAACATAGAGGCCATCACGGTCATTGACTTTGTAAAGTTTACCTTTGGGGTTGAGATTGCGTAGCTTGGTATCAGTCAGCATGTTTCGACCTATTATTCTTATTTAATACCATGCTGAAACACCTCTAAAAAACTAGAGATTAATACTTATAAAACAGATAGATATAAAAATTTAATACCATACCCCATCAAAAACACTCAGCATGGTATCGGGCGTAATCCATGGCATTACCGATGAATCATACCCATCAAAATACCACGGTCAAACCGTGCTTGGCGTTGCCAGACATTGCCAAAAATGACTAGGCCAAAAACAAAAAAAGTCCGCAATTACGCGGACTTAAGGTTGATTTAGTGCCTGTTAATGCCAGACCTTTCTTAAAGGAAGATTATTCCCACTCAATCGTCGCGGGTGGTTTGCCTGAAATATCGTAAACCACACGAGAGATACCATCGATTTCATTGATGATACGGTTAGAAACCTTACCTAGGAAATCGTATGGTAGGTGCGCCCAATGTGCGGTCATGAAATCAATGGTTTCTACCGCGCGTAGTGATACAACCCAATCGTATTTACGGCCATCGCCCATGACGCCAACCGAGCGTACAGGTAGGAATACCGTAAAGGCTTGAGATACTTTATTATAAAGATCCGCAGCATGAAGCTCTTCAATGAAGATAGCATCGGCGCGACGTAGTAAGTCACAGTATTCTTTCTTCACTTCACCCAGTACACGCACACCTAGACCAGGACCAGGGAATGGGTGACGGTAAAGCATGTTGTACGGCAAACCTAGCTCTAGGCCAATCTTACGTACTTCATCTTTAAACAGTTCGCGTAATGGCTCAACTAAGCCCATTTCCATATCATCAGGCAAGCCGCCAACGTTATGGTGAGATTTGATCACGTGCGCTTTACCGGTTTTCGATGCCGCAGACTCAATCACATCTGGGTAGATAGTGCCTTGAGCTAACCATTTAGCATTTTGAAGTTTCTTCGATTCTTCATCAAAGATATCGACAAAAACATGACCAATAATTTTACGTTTCGCTTCTGGTTCCGCTTCGCCACCAAGTGCATCAAGGAAGCGATTTTCTGCATCAACATGAATAATGTTAAGACCGAAGTGATCGCCAAACATGTCCATCACTTGCTCGGCTTCGTTCAAACGCAATAAGCCGTTATCAACGAATACACAGGTAAGCTTAGGACCAATTGCGCGGTGGATTAGCATTGCAACCACTGACGAATCAACACCACCAGATAGACCTAGGATCACTTCATCATCGCCCACTTGCTCTTTAATGCGAGCAACCGCGTCTTCGATGATTGAAGATGGCGTCCATAGTTTGCTACAACCACAGATGTTCAACACAAAGTTCTCAAGCATGCGTAAGCCTTGACGAGTGTGCGTCACTTCTGGGTGAAATTGTACGCCGTAGAAGCGTTTTTCATCATTAGCCATTGCCGCGTATGGGCAAGTATCCGTTTGAGCAACTTTGGTGAAATCACTTGGGATCTCGACCACTTTATCACCGTGGCTCATCCAAACATCTAAAAGCGGTTTGCCATCTTCAGAGATTGCATCTTCAATGTTGGCAAACAAAGCGCAGTCTTCAACCATTTTCACTTGCGCGTAGCCAAACTCACGTTCATTAGAACCGGCGACTTTACCACCTAGTTGCTCAGACATGGTTTGCATGCCGTAACAAACGCCAAATACCGGTACGCCAGCATTAAAAACATATTCAGGTGCGCGAGGAGAACCGGCTTCTGTGACGCTTTCAGGTCCACCAGATAAGATAATACCGTTTGGATTAAATTCGCGGATATCCGCTTCGTCTACATCCCAGCTCCACAGTTCACAGTACACACCGATTTCACGGATACGACGAGCAATCAATTGAGTGTATTGAGAGCCAAAATCTAAAATTAAAATGCGTTCAGCATGGATATTGGTTGTCATTAGTGTTCTCTAATAATCTAATCAAAGTGGGTGTGGTACGAGTTTCGAGAAGACTAGCTTCCCTTTGTTTAAACTCAAACACTCGTACCATTAAAAATTTTCATAGCAAATGCCAAGTCAGATCTGGGTAAAGCTTCACCGTAATGACTCACTTTACCCATAGATTAAAGACTTACATTCTGTTGTAGTTTGGTGCTTCTTTGGTGATCTGCACATCATGCACATGCGACTCTTGCATGCCCGCACCTGAGATACGAACAAACTCAGCTTTAGTACGCATATCTTCGATGGTTGCGCTACCGGTTAAGCCCATACTTGAACGTAAACCACCCATTTGTTGGTGGATAATTTCTTTTAGGCGACCTTTGTATGCGATGCGACCTTCAATACCTTCTGGTACTAGCTTGTCTGCAGCATTATCCGATTGGAAGTAACGGTCAGATGAACCTTGAGACATCGCACCTAGTGAACCCATACCACGGTAAGACTTGTAAGAACGACCTTGGAAAAGAATTACTTCACCCGGGGCTTCTTCTGTACCTGCAAACATAGAGCCAACCATGACGCAAGATGCGCCAGCGGCAATCGCTTTACAGATATCACCAGAGAAACGAATACCACCATCAGCAATCACAGGAATGCCAAATTCAGCTGCTGCACTTGCCGCTTCTGAAATAGCCGTAATTTGCGGAACGCCAACACCCGTTACGATACGAGTAGTACAAATCGAACCCGGGCCAATACCCACTTTAACCGCATCAACACCTGCATCGATAAGAGCACGCGCCCCCGCTGCAGTTGCTACGTTACCACCGATGATTTGTAGATCAGGATATAGTGCGCGTGTTTCTTTAATGCGATCAAGTACGCCTTGCGAGTGACCATGTGATGAGTCAATCAATAGCACATCAACGCCAGCTTCAACTAACGCTTTAACACGCTCTTCGTTACCAGCGCCTGCGCCAACCGCTGCGCCAACACGCAATCGGCCGCGCTCATCTTTACAAGCGTTCGGTTTACGTTCCGCTTTTTGGAAATCTTTTGCCGTGATCATGCCTGACAGTTGGAAAGCATCATTGACGACCAATACTTTCTCAACACGATAGGCTTGCATGCATTGCTGAACTTCACTCATTGATGCGCCTTCTTTTACAGAAGCAAGGCGATCTTTTGGTGTCATTACTTGTTCAACAGTTTTAGTTAAATCGGTTACAAAACGCACATCACGACCGGTAATAATACCGACAAGATCGTTGCTTTGTGTCACAACAGGAAAACCAGCAAAACCGTGTTTCTCGGTTAATGCTTTTACATCAGCAATGGTTTCATCAGGACGGATTGTCACAGGATTGCTAACCACACCCGCTTCGTAAATTTTTACTAAGCGAACTTCTTCAGCTTGTTGCTCGATCGACATATTCTTGTGAATAAAACCGATACCGCCTTCTTGAGCTAAAGCAATAGCCAAACGAGCTTCTGTTACCGTATCCATAGCGGCAGAGATCATTGGTACATTAAGGGTGATCTTTTTAGTCAACTGAGTGCGAAGATCAGCTGTATTTGGAAGAACAGTGGAGTGTGCTGGGACGAGCAGTACGTCATCAAACGTTAAAGCTTCTTTAGCGATTCGTAACATTGCAATATCTCACATAAGAGTGTTAGAAGGATAAATCCCACTTTTTGAGTCTAAACCCATCAGCGATAAATTCATTTCGTCGTTTCGCATAACAAAATAAATTTGGGATTTGATATTGCAGCGGGATTATACGCCTCGCGCAATCGTTTGACTAGACGTTTTTATAGTTTCTTTATTAAAATTTAGTGAATAATGTAAAATCGTATTCAAGTGGCTGAAAATTGTATAATACAGGTTCTATTTGTCCGTTATTTCTAGGTTGGCACTCCCTTAGATTCGTATTTAAAGATCAAATACCGCTATACTAAGCTTCTATTTGTAACCCTATAATTGAGATTAACCACCGCCATGAGCTCTAATACCAATCCAAATATATTTACCGTTTCTCGTTTAAATGCAGAAGTCCGAATGCTGCTAGAAAATGAAATGGGGATCGTTTGGCTAGTCGGTGAGCTCTCTAATTTTTCAGCCCCAGTTTCTGGGCATTGGTATTTCTCTCTTAAAGATTCTCGAGCACAAGTGAAGTGCGCCATGTTTAAAGGGAATAATCGACGAGTCGTCTTTAAACCCGCCAATGGTAATCAAGTTCTCGTCAAAGCTCGTTTATCACTATATGAGCCTCGCGGTGACTATCAGCTTATTATTGAAAGTATGCAGCCAGAGGGAGATGGTCGCCTACAGCAAATGTTCGATGAATTAAAAATGAAACTGGCTGGTGAAGGTTTATTTGCTCAAAGCTTAAAGCAACCTTTGCCGAAAAATCCAAAGTGTATTGGGGTAATTACCTCGAAAACAGGCGCAGCACTCTATGACATCTTAGATGTATTAAAACGCCGAGATCCTAGCTTGCCCGTTATTATCTACCCTACTGTTGTGCAAGGAGAAGATGCCCCCTTTAAAATAGCGCAGGCAATTGGACGAGCAAACACTCGTAATGAGTGTGATATTTTAATTGTTGGTCGAGGTGGGGGTTCATTGGAAGATCTGTGGTGCTTTAACCATGAAATTGTGGCAAGGACAATTGCAGCAAGCCAAATACCCATCGTCAGCGCCGTCGGCCATGAAATTGATGTCACGATTGCCGATTTTGTTGCCGATGTCCGAG
This sequence comes from Vibrio casei, assembly GCF_002218025.2. Classification (NCBI taxonomy): domain Bacteria; kingdom Pseudomonadati; phylum Pseudomonadota; class Gammaproteobacteria; order Vibrionales; family Vibrionaceae; genus Vibrio; species Vibrio casei. Next base: position 2,131,775 of record NZ_AP018680.1, read on the forward strand.
CACCAACGCCCTCTGCGGCAGCTGAAATAGTGAGCCGAGATAATAGCCATAAAGATCACACTCTAGTCACTAAACAGCAAAGACTTCAAAGTGCGTGGCGACAATATTTAAGTGATCAAAAAGTTCTGTTAAACCGTCTCACTCATCAATTAGAAAGACGTCACCCGCGCTACCAATTAGAAAAACAAAGCCAACGGTTGGATGACATATCTGCTCGCCTTTATAGAGCCACACGTAAAAAAATAGACATTTTGTATCGTCAATTAGAAAACACCCAGCAGAGTCTTGGCTTCTACTCACCAGCTAATACATTAAATCGTCAACGGTACAACTTACAGCAAAAGCAAGATCGTTTAATTCAATCGATGAAAAGCCAATTAATACAAAACAAACACCAGCTTGCACTGAGAGTTGAGAAGCTCGATACTGTTAGCCCTCTATCAACATTAAAACGAGGGTACTCGATTACAAAAAACAATGATGGGGAACTAATCACTCAAGTCGAACAACTAAAATCAGGTCAAGAAATTAGCACTACCTTTGCTAACGGTACTGTTCGCTCTATCGTTAAATGATCATTTCTCATCGTTAGGCTCAAATTCAACGTTGATACGAGACTTGGATTTGAGTTCATTACAAAAGAAAACAGAAATAATTTGTCACCCCACAAGCTTGAATAAGGCTTAATTTATTTCTGCAATCCGGACATGTTGTAATTTTTTCCATATCAATTTGACAATAATCGCAATGATACCTTTGTTCATCTTTAGCTGTTTTTTCTTTCCAGACCAAAAGACTTTCCCTATGAGGGCTAATATTCGACGCCATAGTAACCTCATCACATTCTATATTTCCAGTAGCCTAACATTATGACCCCCCATGAATGCATATAAATCATTTATAGCAAACATCATCACAAAGTTGTCTTCTTATGGTGTTAATTCATATCAAACTAAGATTAAATATAAATAACGCCTTTCTTGCCATTTTTTAGATCTTAATACGATCTTGAGCTTTCTTACTTCTGATCAGCGATCTACCCCTTTAAGAATATTTATATCACCATATCCCGAAAGCATAAGTTACATGTTCTGCATTTCAATTTTAAAAAGCATAAAAAACCAAAACAAACAAAATAAACCTCATGATCCAATATTTTCAATATGACTAAAATCACAATAAAGACTATAAAACTAAAAGATCATTACTTAGTAGAAGAACGCTCTGCCATATAAACATCATTTCCTATAGAAAATTTAAGACAAAAAAATACCACTCATAGGAGTGGTATTTTCAATGATAATTTCAAGGTCGATTAAAAACGCCTCATCAGATGACTACTTTTTACGGCCACGTTTAATTAAGCTAACCATACGCTTGCGTTTTTGATCTTCAGAATAACCCGCTTTCTTAGTTGGTGCTTGAGATTCAAATGGGTTTTCACTATTTTGGAACTGAATACGGATTGGCGTGCCCATAATTTCAAGTGAACGACGGAAGTAATTCATTAAATAACGCTTATAAGAATCAGGAAGCTCTTTTACTTGGTTACCGTGTACTACGATAATCGGTGGGTTATACCCTCCTGCGTGAGCATATTTCATCTTCACACGACGGCCACGCACCAATGGTGGTTGGTGATCATCTTGTGCCATTTTCATAATACGAGTAAGGACCGATGTCCCTACACGTGTTGTCGCTGATTTATATGCTTCTTGTACCGATTCAAACAAATGGCCCACACCAGTGCCATGTAAAGCCGATATAAAGTGGATACGAGCGAAATCAACAAAACCTAAACGACGGTCCAGTTCTTTCTTCACCGCTTCTTTCACATCGGTATCTAAACCATCCCATTTATTGACAGCAATAACTATCGAGCGTCCAGCATTAAGAGCAAAACCTAGCAGGCTAAGATCTTGATCTGAGATATTTTCACGGGCATCAATAATAACTAAAACAACGTTAGCATCTTCAATCGCTTTCAACGTTTTGATGACCGAAAATTTTTCCACCACTTCATTAATACGCTTACGGCGACGTACACCAGCAGTGTCAATCAAGACATATTCACGCTCATCACGTTTCATTGGAATGTAGATAGAATCACGAGTAGTACCAGGCATATCGTAAACAACAACACGCTCTTCACCCAAAATACGGTTAGTTAGCGTGGATTTACCAACATTCGGACGCCCAATGATTGCCAATTTAATTGGCTGATCTTGTAGACGTTTATACTCAGCTTCCGCTTCTTCTTCCGTGTATTCTAGTTGTTCTTCTTCTTCGTCAATATGACCGGTTAAATCTTCTATTTCTGCTTTTAACTTAGCTTCTTCTTCAGCCAATTCATCAGAGAAAGGCTTCAAAGCTTTGTCAATCAAGCTCATTACACCACGACCATGTGCCGCTGCAATTTGATAAATTTTATCCATGCCTAGCTGCCAAAATTCCGCACTGGCTGCATCAGCATCGATACCATCAACTTTATTCACGACAAGCATGGTTGGTTTTTCACGCATACGTAAATGACGAGCGATCCCTTCATCAGAAACTGTTAGCCCTGCACGCCCATCTACCATAAACAATACAACATCGGCTTCTTCTATCGCCGCTAATGATTGTTCTGCCATCTTGGTTTCTACGCCATCTTCGGTGCCATCAATACCACCAGTATCAATCACGATGAACTCATGTTCACCCGATTTTGCTTGACCATATTTACGATCGCGAGTTAAGCCTGGAAAGTCAGCAACCAGCGCGTCACGTGTACGTGTAAGACGATTAAATAACGTTGATTTACCAACGTTTGGACGCCCAACTAGAGCCACTACAGGAATCATATTTACCTCAACAATCTTTTAAAATAACGACAGCAGTTATAGGTAAGTACCATGGTGATGACACCTTACCTATAACCACTTGCTCAAGAAATTGTTCTCAACCATACTTTTCTAATTAAAACTTATGGCTAAGAATAACAACGGCTCCTATATCCGAGACGGAAAGGAGCCGATTACTCATACTCTGATAAAATCAGGGCGGCAGATTATATCATGATCCTGATGGGATCTGCATTTTCTTTATTTCACCATCACGAGTTATCACAATGAAACCATCAGCCGTTTCGATAGGTGAAACAGCAATACCTTCATCATCAATCAGTTGTTGTGCAATAAATTTACCACTAGTGCGATCCATCCAGTGTAAATAACCTTCACTATCACCAACCACTAAGTAGTCACCAATCATAACTGGTGCGGTTAACTGACGATATTGTAGAGAGCTATTATCCCACAATTTTGTTCCACTGCGGACATCAACAGCAGAGATATGATCTTTATCCGTCACAACAAAAATTCGGCTTCCATCTGTCGCTAGATCGGTCGCAGAAGAATACGCACGTTTCCACATTGGAGAACCAGAACGCAAGTCAATTGCAACAAGCTGTCCATTAATACCAACAGCATAAAGATTAGAACCGATAATTAATGGGCTAGCATCCACATCCACTAAGCGGTCAATTTCAGTTGAACCTTTTGGTGTGCCAATAGGCTGTTGCCACAATAACTGGCCCTTTTGAATCAATGCTGCAGCTAATCTGCCATTCGACATGCCCCAAAAAACACCACCAGAAACCGAAACAGGAGAGCTATCCCCACGAAGTGTTAAATTAGGTACTTCGTTACGGATTTCCCAAGCACTATCGCCCGAGTCCTGCCTCACCGCAACCAATGAGCCTTTATTGGTATGAAACATCACTAAATTTTCATCTGCTAGTGGTTTAGCCAATACTTCGCCATCCACTTTTTTCTGCCAAACGATGGAACCATCTTCTACCGATAATGCATATGCTTGGCCATTTTCAGAGCCAACAAAAACTTTGTCGTATGACGCCGTTAACCCGCCAGATAATCGAGCTGGAACATCATCACCAAGATCGACTTCCCACAGTGTTTTGCCGTTTTCAGGATCTAAAGCTTTCACTTCGCCATCACGGCTAGCGACGAATACTTTGTCATAAGCATAAACCGGTGACAATTTAGAAAAAAAATGTCCAACGCCATCACCAACGGATGCTGTCCATTCAGTACTCGGTGTAAACTCGCTTTTCACGATAGGTAAAGGCGACATTACAATAGTATCTTCTTCGCTTGAGCATCCTAAGAGCCCAAGAGCAATAACCGTTAATGCTAAACTACGACTGAACATTTTTCTCATGCAAGACATCCCTTACTTTGCAAGATCATCAATTTTAATTTGTAACGCTTGATCGGTAGAGCCATCTTGTTGCGCTTGTGTATAAGCTTTTACTGCAGACTCTTTATCACCTTTCAGCAAATAAACATCCCCCATTAGCTCTTGATTACGAGCACTCCAAGATTTAGATTTCATCGACGTAATCTTAGTAATTGCTTCATCGTATTGCCCTTGAGCAGATAACACTCGAGCAATACGGTAAGCGATCAATGGTGTTAATGCTTCATCATCCGTATGTGCTTGAGCCCATTTCAACTGAGCTAAGGCATCATCCAGTTTATTCGCTTCCACTTGCACTTTGGCTAACTGTAAAGAAGTTAAAACTGCATAAGACGTTTTATCATTTGCATCAATAAACGTTTGAGCTGAGGTTTCCGCAGCAATACCTTGCGATTGAATATCTTCAATCACAGCAGAATAACCATGAGACGCAGCTTCTTGCTCATTTGTTATCTTATCTTGGTAGTAACGCCAACCGATAAGGCCACCGATACCAACCACAACACCGATAACAACCGCTTTACCGTTTGCTCGCCACCAATCTTTAATTGCTTCTACTTGTTGTTCTTCATCAGCGTCGAAGATGCTCACGTCCTATCCTCTTTAAAAATTCGATAAATAATAGTATTGATACTCATTGTATTCATTAAATCGCATTTGCTAAATAATTCGCAAGATCAGATTGCGCGAGAGTTTGTTGCTCACCACCAGTAAGATCTTTCACGACAACAGTGTTGTCTAAAACTTCATTTTCGCCTAAAACTAATGCCATTGATGCACCGACTTTATCTGCGCGTTTAAATTGTTTTTTAAAGTTTCCGCCACCAAAATGTGTCATAAGACGCAGACCCGGCACACTTTCTCTAAGTTGTTCAGCCAACTTCATGCCATTGATTAACGTCCCTTCACCTGCAGTCACTAAATAAACATCTACTGCTTTACGGACATCATTCAATTCAAGCGTTTCAAGCATTAATACCAAGCGCTCTAAGCCCATAGCAAAACCAACCGCAGGGGCTGGTTTTCCACCTAACTGCTCGACCAAACCATCGTAACGACCACCAGCACATACTGTACCTTGCGCACCTAAACTATCAGTGATCCACTCAAAAACCGTTTTATTGTAATAATCTAAACCACGAACTAAACGTTGATTGATTTGATACTCAATTCCTGCTGCGTCTAATAAAGCACAGAGACCTTCAAAATGTTCTTTCGAATCATCATCAAGGTAATCTGCCAACTGTGGCGCATCCACTAAGATGGCTTGTATATCACGGTTTTTCGTATCAAGCACACGTAATGGATTGGTATACATGCGGCGTTTACAGTCTTCATCTAATACATCAATATGCTGTTCTAAAAATTCAATCAGTACTGCACGATAGTTTGCTCGTGATTCGACAGAACCAATTGAATTTAGTTCTAAACGAACGTGTTTATTAATACCTAATTCACGCCATAAACGTGCCGTCATCATAATAAGCTCGGCGTCAACATCGGGTCCTTGCAGCCCAAATGTCTCAACACCCACCTGATGAAATTGACGATAACGACCTTTTTGAGGGCGCTCGTGACGAAACATTGGACCCATATACCAAAGACGTTGCTCTTGATTATAAATTAAACCATTTTCAATACCAGCACGGACACAACCCGCCGTACCTTCTGGCCGTAAGGTCAAACTGTCACCATTACGGTCTTCAAATGTATACATTTCTTTTTCAACGACATCAGTAACTTCACCGATCGCACGCTTAAATAAATTAGTCACTTCAACAATAGGCATACGAATTTCGCTGTAACCATAAGAGCTGACTACATTTTTAACTGCCTCTTCCACTTTATGCCAAAGTGGGGATTGTGTAGGAAGGCAATCGTTCATGCCTCGAATTGCTTGAATTGTTTTACTCACAGTCTGTACCGTTCACTTTAATTGTCGTGGAGTGTCATTATTTATCAATGTGGTTAATCTCAATACGATTATTTGTATCTAACATGGCAGCTTTAGCGCGAATTTTTGACTCCAATTGATCAATAACATTGTCGTTATCGAAACGTTCCTTTTGGCGTTTACCATCTTCATAAAAAGCACTTTTCTTATTCCCGCCAGCAATACCCATATGTGAAACTTCAGCTTCACCTGGGCCATTAACAACACAGCCTATAATCGACACATCCATTGGGGTAATAATATCTTCTAATCGATCTTCTAATGCATTAACAGTAGCAATAACATCAAACTCTTGACGAGAACAAGTTGGGCACGCAATAAAGTTAATTCCTCTAGAACGAATACGAAGTGATTTTAAAATATCGAAACCAACTTTAATTTCTTCTACAGGATCGGCAGCCAACGAAATGCGTAATGTATCACCAATGCCTTCGGCTAATAGCATCCCTAATCCAACCGCAGATTTCACCGATCCAGCACGAGCACCGCCCGCTTCAGTAATGCCTAGGTGTAAAGGTTGATCGATCTGCTTTGCCAACAAGCGATACGATTCTACCGCTAAAAAAACATCAGAAGCTTTTACGCTGACTTTGAATTGATCAAAATTAAGACGATCAAGAATATCCACATGGCGCATCGCAGATTCAACTAAGGCTTGCGCCGTTGGCTCACCATATTTGAGCTGGATTTCTTTTTCTAATGAACCGCCATTAACCCCAATTCGAATTGGAATGTTTTTATCACGGGCACAATCAACAACAGCACGAATACGCTCTTCATTCCCGATGTTACCTGGGTTAATACGTAAGCAATCAACACCATATTCAGCCACTTTTAAAGCAATTCGGTAATCGAAATGAATATCCGCGACTAAAGGAACGTTCACTTGTTGTTTAATTAGTTTAAAAGCTTCTGCTGCATCCATCGTAGGAACAGAAACTCGTACAATGTCTGCGCCCACCTTTTCTAAAGATCGAATCTGTGCCACGGTCGCTTCCACATCTGTGGTGCGAGTGTTCGTCATCGATTGAACAGCGATTGGGGCACCGTTGCCAATAGGCACGTTACCAACATAAATTCGTGTCGACGGGCGACGTTTAATAGGAGATTCGTGATGCATAATTTATCTACGCTTATCTATGGTAATGTCAATCGAGCAACTTTACCTGCCGTAAATCGAGAAAGATCAACAGGTTCATTGGCTAAAGTAATAGAAACCCCTTCTGGTGCTCCTAGAATAATAGAATAAGGCGTTTTACCTTCAAGAGTTAAGGACTGGCCAGCTTTTTTAAGACCAGTAGACAAAACATTACCGCTGCTGTCTTTTACTTGAATCCAACAATCATCTTTAAACGACATGGATAGGACATTATTCGCCGTTTCAGATGAAGAAAGTGCTTTGATTTCTTCATTTTCAGAAAGCTTCTCATCTGAATCTTTACTTAAGCTTGATGATTTATTGGCTTGAGTCATTGTCGACTCGGTAGATGACTGTACTGAAAAATCATTCATCGATTCATCATCCGTGTCAACATTCACTGTCTCATTTGATGGATCGTCACTTAATTCCGAGTTACTCGATATGTTTTTATCAGAATCAATACGATTAAAGTCATCACTTTGATCTTCTGTATTCATTTCATCGGAAGTCGGTGGCGAATAAGAAGAAGGCGCCAGCGTATCTTGCTGGTGATTTTGCCACCACCAGATCGAAGATATCCCTAAGATCACAACCAAGATCCCCCACGTTAATCGCATAATATGATTATCGTGCTGTTGCTTTTTAGTCTTTTGAGAAAAACTGTGCATGGGCTGCTCTTTGTGCTGCCCTCGTCCTGATTGCTCTAACGCAGATAAAATTTGCTTTTCACTGATACCGACAGCTTTAGCGTAAGATCGAAAATAGCCACGAATAAAAGTGGCTACTTGATAAGAGTCAAAATGATTACTTTCTATACTTTCAATGACAGAAACTTTCAAACGTAAACGTTCAGAGATATCTTTTTGGCTTAAGCCTAATTCTTCCCTGCGCTTACGGAGCATTTCCCCCGGAAGTAATTCATTTTTTGATGTTGGCGTTTCTAGCTCTGTTTCCGTATGATTTTCAGTACTCATTCTGCCTGTACTTCTGATATTGAATAGAGTCTGGATATTTCGTCTTAAGTATGTCGCCATACTTAGACACTAGCTCAGAATTATTATCTTTATGTTCTAGTTTTATTAACAAACCTAAGCTAACTGGACGGTATCCATATCTCTTATTAAACTTAAATAAACGAACCCTTGCATCGGAAAACTTGTCCTTTTCGATTTCCAACTCAGCCAATTGTAGCAATGACCGAGCCCTGCCTGGATCATGATCTAGAGCTCTTGAAAAGTACGCTGCGGCCTTTTCTTCGTTACCACTTTTTAATGAACACAAACCAGCATTTTCATAACTTGCAGCGACTAAATAGTAGTAAGGTTGCTCTATAGCACGGTTAAAAAATTCATCCGCTTTTTCGTATTCACCTTGCCGACATAAGAAAGCACCGTAGTTATTCAATACATCTCCATTTTTTGGAGAACTATCCAATGCGTCTTCATATGCTTGTTCGGCTAATTCATTTTCACCTACTTTTTGATAATAATAAGCAACAGAATTTAATGCTCGATAATAAGATGGCGCATATTTCACCGCCATTTCAAGATTTTCTCGAGCTTTAATCATGTTCCCTTCTTCTAAATATCCCAAACCTAATGAGATTCTAGCTTCAGAGGCTTTTATATTATCAAACTTAGCAGTATTTGGCTTGTCAGTCACTGTAACACAACCAACTAAGAAACTAACTACTAAAGTAAAAACTATCCTTTTAACGATTAACATGGGCATCTACCTAAATGTGCAAGAGGCCCAAAGTTATCTAATTAGTTAGATAGCCTTCACTGGGATTGGTTCCCCTTGTTGTTTTTGCTTGGTGCGTTTTGTTCTATCGATCACATCGCCGACTAATTGACCGCAAGCCGCATCAATATCATCACCACGTGTTTTTCTAACGGTCACGGTATAATCGTATTCCATCAATGTTTTTTGAAAACGATCAATACGAGAATTACTTGGTTTCTTATATGGTGACCCAGGATAAGGGTTAAATGGAATTAAATTAATTTTTGAAGGCGTATCTTTTAACAACTCTGCGAGCTGTCTTGCATGTTGCATATCATCATTAACATGATCGAGTAAAACATATTCAATGGTAACTCGGCCACGGTTGGCATTTGAAGAGGCAATGTAACGCTGAACGGACTCTAAAAATGCTTCAATATTCCAGCGATCGTTAATTGGCATGATTTGGCTGCGTAATTCATCGGTTGGAGCATGCAATGAAATTGCCAACGCAACATCGATATTTCCCGTCATTTGATCAAGACCTGAAACCACACCAGAAGTTGAAACGGTGACACGGCGTTTTGATAAACCAAAGCCTAAGTCATCCAACATTATCTCTAATGATGGGATTAAATTTTTCATGTTCAGCAAAGGCTCGCCCATCCCCATCATCACAATATTGGTAATGGGACGACGACCCGTTTCTTTTTGTAAGCCAATCTCACGTGCCGCGCGCCAAACTTGCCCAATAATTTCAGACACTTTAAGATTACGGTTAAAGCCTTGTTGACCTGTAGAACAGAACTTACATTCTAGTGCACAACCCACTTGTGAAGACACACACAAAGTTGCACGATCATCTTCTGGAATATAAACCGTTTCTACATCTTGATCACCTACACGCATAGCCCATTTAATGGTGCCATCATTAGAATGCAGCGCTTCTGAAACATAAGGGGCGCGGATTTCACAACGCTCTTCTAATTTAGAACGCAAAACCTTATTAATATTGTTCATTTTAGAGAAATCATCACAACCAAAATGATAGATCCATTTCATGATTTGATCGGCTCTGAAAGCTTTTTCATTTAGTTCTTCAGAAAAATACTGGCGTAGACCTTTGCGATCAAAGTCCAGCAAATTTACTTTTGTCATGGTCATGCTTTTCTCACTAATAGAACAATAAATAAGGGCGCGAATTGTACAGCCTTTATACATTCACAACAAGGTTTGTCGACATATCTAGGGGAAATAGTAGTAATAAAAAAAGAGGCCAAGTAGCCTCTTAATTATAGTGGTTTATTGCAAATTCATCGTAACATTTATGATCGTGGGCAAATTTCTGATTCAGGGAAAAAGAATTCAATCTCTCGTGCTGCTGATTCTGGGCTGTCTGAACCGTGCACTGAGTTTAAACGCATACTCACTGCGTAATCTGCGCGTAATGTGCCACATGCTGCTTCTTCTGGGTTGGTTTTTCCCATTAATTCACGATAACGTGTAATCGCATTTTCACCTTCAAGAACTTGAACCATAATCGGCCCGGATGTCATGAACTCTTTCAGTGGCTCAAAAAATGGTTTCCCTTCATGTTCAGCATAAAATCCACTTGCTTGTTCTTCTGTCAAGTGAACCATTTTTGCCGCGATGATAGTCAATCCGGCTTTTTCCATACGCTGATAAATAGCACCAATTAGGTTTCTCTCAACGGCATCGGGCTTAATAATTGAAAATGTTCTTTCTAAAGCCATTAGTTATCCTTAATTATTTCATTGAAAGGGAAAGTCACTATCCCTTAACGTAATGTTATATGAATGCTTTCTACTCACATTCTCTGATATTTCGTAACTGGAATCTATTTAGATTGGTCGACTAAAATACGGGCTAAAGTTCTTACTCCCATACCTGTCGCGCCAGCAGACCATTTATCACTTGATGTTTTGCGGTAGGTACCCGCACAGTCAAAGTGTAACCAGCCCTTTTTGTAATCATCGACGAAATAAGACAAAAACGCCGCAGCGGTACTCGCACCTGGTGCATATCCAGCACTTGATATGTTAGACATATCTGCAAAATTTGATGGTAGCATTGTTCGATGAAAGTCAGCTAATGGTAGCTGCCACAAACCTTCAGATTCTGATTCTGCACTTTTCAGTGCTTTTTGAGCCAACTTATTATCGAACGTTAGTAAGGCATGATAATCATTACCTAACGCATTTTTCGCAGCCCCCGTTAAGGTGGCACAATCAATAATCAACTGGGGTTTTTGCTCACAGGCAAACAGTAGCCCATCGGCAAGAACTAAACGACCTTCTGCATCCGTGTTCATCACTTCAACGGTTTTACCGTTCTTATAAGTAATGATGTCACCTAATTTAAGTGCTCGGCCTGAAATCATATTTTCTGCACAGCAAAGAATAAGTTTTACTCGCTTATTTAATCCACGAGCAATGGCAAGTGCTAGTCCACCAGTAATCGTACCTGAACCGCCCATATCCGCTTTCATTGAATCCATGAAACCTGATGCTTTAATACTGTAACCACCTGAATCAAAAGTGATACCTTTACCAACCAAACAAGCATATACAGGCGCATTGTCATCACCTGTTGGATTAAAATCTAATTGCAGCATGGCTGAAGTACGCTCAGAGCCACGACCGACGGCATAAATACCATCCCAACCTTCTGTCAATAAATCCTTATCCTTCACAATGCGGTAGTTTACCGAGCCTTCAGGCGCTAGTGATTTAATGAATTCACCGGCCATTGTTGCTAATTGACGTGGCGCAACTTCTTCTGCACTTTTATTGATGATATCGCGAACCCAATCCGTCACGGTAACACGTGCTTCCAATTCAACTTGTTGATTTTTTTCAAGCTCAGGCCACGTAACAAGATTGCCTTTTTTCGATGAACGAAACCCTTGGATAAAAGCCCAAATCGATTCAATATCCCACTGCTCGCCAACTAAGACGACTTTCTTGATGCCTTGAGAATCAAGCTTGCGACCTGCGCGCTGAACATTATCAATTGCCGATACTGAAGATGCATGAACAATTGCACCTTCTGACCCAAATGAAAGGATAGCGTTTTCTCCCCATTGAGCATCCGCTGGTTGACGAGAAATAGCGACTGACATCTGTGTTGACATTATTACTCCTTGCCTTCGTTTAAAAATGATCAATCACTTTCAAACACTATAGGCTTGTCATGATATTAAAATAAAAAGGCAGAATCCGAAAAAGCCTTAAAAACACTTCCACCATACATTGAAACGACAGTAAGAATATGAATATTGAAAAGTTACGCTATATCATAATATATACGATAACAAGTATCACTCTATGACCCTGATTGTTGTGGGCTCTATACCAAAACTCACTATCAAACTAGCGAGATGAAACTACCGCTAGTATCCAAACAACAAAAAAGCCTCAAAAGAGGCTTTTTCGGTCATTCAATAACCCTTGATTACACTTCATCCAACCAGCACAATAATATCGCTTCTAGGATCTTTTCATTAGAACGATTAGGTTCATCTTCAAAATCCTCTAACTCGGTAATCCACTGATGCATATCGGTAAAGCGCACTGTTTGAGGATCAAGATCTGGGAATTTTTCAGCCAATTCAATAGCAATATCTTGTGAATCCGTCCATTTCAAGCCCATAGCTTAATTCCTTATTCTAAGATTAATGTTTTTCTGATGCCAAGTTAATTGTATAACGAGGAATCTCAACTACAAGATCTTGATCGGCGACTCTTGCTTGGCACCCTAAACGAGACTCAGGCTCTAAACCCCATGCTTTATCTAGCATGTCATCTTCTAATTCTTCACTTTCTTCAAGAGAATCAAAACCTTCACGAATAACTAAATGACAAGTTGTACACGCGCATGACTTTTCACAAGCATGCTCTATTCCAATGCCATTTTTAAGCGCAACATCTAACACCGTTTCACCGGTTTCAGCTTCCAATACAGCACCTTCTGGGCATAAATCTTCATGAGGTAACACTATAATCTTAGGCATAATCCATCCTACTAAAGTTTGTCACTGATAAAGCCTATTCATCAACAACAAAGATAATTACATTAATGATTAAGTTAAATATCATCGACCGATTGGCCGGACAATGCGGCACGAATTGAAACATCCATACGACGAGAGGCAAACTCTTGACTCATTTTATCGGTATCTTTAATACCTTGTTCAATAGCATCCGCATCATCGCCATTACGCAATTGAATTAAAGCTTTCAATGAGGCCTCTATAGATTGATATTCATCAACACTAAGAAGCTGTTCACCATTCTCTTGTAAGGCAACCAATAACCCTTCAATGACACGATCCGCTTCTACTTTCTGCTCAGCTAATGCACGAGCTTGCATGTCTTCTTTTGCATACGTCATCGAAGCGCGAAGCATGTCAGCAATTTCAGTGTCACTCAAACCGTAAGAAGGTTTGACTTGAATATCCGATTGTACGCCTGTGCTTTTTTCCATCGCCGTAACGGATAAAAGACCATCAGCATCAACTTGATAGGTCACTCGAATATGAGCGGCACCCGCTTTCATTGGTGGTATACCATTTAAAGTAAAACGGGCTAATGAGCGACAGTCATCAATCATCTCCCTCTCACCTTGAGTCACATGTACTAACATGGCCGTTTGACCATCTTTGAATGTGGTAAATTCTTGCGCTTTCGCAACTGGGATTGTGGTGTTACGAGGGATAATTTTCTCAACTAATCCCCCCATAGTTTCTATACCAAGTGATAATGGAATAACGTCCAACAACAACATGTCAGAATCGGGTTTATTTCCCACTAAGATGTCCGCTTGGATACCCGCACCAATTGCCACTACTTCATCTGGATTAATGCTTGTAAGCGGAGTACGACCAAAAAACTCACCTACCATTGTGCGAACAAGAGGCGTGCGTGTAGAACCTCCGACCATCACAACTTCAACGACTTCGTTGTTATCCACTCCGGCATCTTTCAAGGCTCGACGACATGATAATAACGTTTTTTTAATTAATGGCTGGATCAGTTGATCAAATTGTTCGCGTGTAAAAGCAATGGTTTTACCTAAAACTTCCACATTGACAGAGTCGGCATCGGATAATTGAATTTTTGCTTGCGTTGCAGCATCCAAAAGTACGCGATGTTGTTCTGCGCTTAATTTTTCGGTAATGCCAACTTGCTGCTTAAAATATTCTAACAATAAATCATCAAAATCATCCCCACCAAGGGCAGAATCACCACCGGTCGCTAATACCTCAAACACACCTTTTGATAAGCGCAGCAAAGAGACATCAAACGTGCCACCCCCTAAATCGTAAACGGCAATCACACCTTCTTGGCCAGAGTCTAATCCATAAGCTATCGCGGCAGCCGTTGGTTCATTCAGTAAGCGTAACACTTTAAGACTGGCGAGTTCTGCCGCATCTTTGGTACCAGCACGCTGGGCATCATCAAAATAAGCTGGAACGGTAATCACCACACCTTCAAGTGCGTGATCTAAGGTTTTTTCAGCCCGTTCGGCCAAACTTTTCAGAATCTCACTAGAAACTTGAATAGGATTGACATGACCAGTAGGAATCTCAATTAAAGGCAACCCATTATCACTGGCTTTAAACTGATAAGGTAAATCGGCATAACGAGTCTGTACATCTTGTAATGAACGGCCAATTAACCGTTTCACTGAACTGATCGTATTCTTGGGATCTTGTTTCGCACGTAACTTAGCTTCATTACCTACTAAGATGACCTCCGCAGAATAATGCACAACCGAAGGCAAAATAGCCTGCTCATTTTCATCAACCAAAGGGCTACATGAACCATTTCTAACGGCTGCAACGAGCGAGTTAGTCGTTCCTAAATCAATACCAACGGCAAATTTATGTTGATGAGGAGCGGCACTTTGACCAGGTTCTGCAATTTGAAGTAACATTGTTGCACTGTCCTTTATTTATGAGCTGGGTGAATCGGCTTGATTGTCGCCTTATCCTAACAATTTATCTTCTAAGCGCTCTATTTCATAACGTAATTTATTCACAAATTTAAGCTTGCGTACGCTATCGGCTGCGACATCCCATTGTTGGGCGGCTAATTCAGATTGAAGACGCTTGAGATGCTCCTGATACATTCCTTGAACTTTATTATCAAAATCAAATAAAGCAGAGTCAGGATCAGAGGAATGAGGAATGTCTTCGATCGTTTCACGTAATTCCATTTGTTCCATTAAGAACTCAGGATCACTCATGGTTTGTTGTTCTGCTCGAATGTCCACACCTTGTATCAACAAAATGTATTCTGCACGCGAGATAGGGGATTTTAAAGTTTGATAAGCATCGTTAATTTCAGCGGCTTTTTGAACCGCCATCAAACGATCTCGCTCAGATGATGAAGCAAACTTGTCTGGATGAAAACGACGTTGAAGTTCACGAAACGTCTCAGACAAGGTATTGCTATCCAATTCAAACTGATTGGGTAAGCCAAATAATTCAAAATGGTTCATAGCGATTTTTGTCCGGTATATTTATCGGTTGAAAATACAATAACCGAGTTCTATTAAATGGCAATGGCACCCTAAATATAGAGTGCCATCAAGGTCTGAAAGTAGCATTTAAACGTTGAAGCTTTCACCGCAACCACATTCACCTTTTACATTTGGGTTGTTAAACCTAAAGCCTTCATTTAAGCCTTCTTTGGCAAAATCAAGCTCGGTACCATCAAGGTACACCAAACTTTTAGGATCAATAATCACTTTCACACCATCATGTTCGAAAATTTCATCTTCTTCATTCAGGTTATCAACAAATTCAAGGACGTAAGCCATACCAGAACAACCTGTCGTTCTTACCCCTAAGCGAAGACCAATGCCTTTGCCTCGATTGTCTAAGAAAGTTCTAACGCGATCAGCTGCCGCATCTGTCATGGTGATGGCCATACTTCAACCTTATATTTATCGGGTAATATATGTAAAAAATGAAATTTGTAAACTTAAAATAACGCAAGGGAAGGTGTTACCCTCCCCTTTGATTATTTATTGCTGATGTTTCTTTTTGTAATCAGACACTGCCGCTTTAATCGCATCTTCTGCAAGAATTGAGCAGTGAACTTTTACTGGTGGTAATGCTAACTCTTCAGCGATTTCAGAGTTCTTAATTGAAGCCGCTTCATCTAAGCTTTTGCCTTTTACCCATTCAGTAACAAGGGAGCTGGAAGCAATCGCAGAACCACAACCGTAAGTTTTAAATTTCGCATCTTCGATAATGCCTTCAGGTGATACTTTAATTTGCAGTTTCATTACGTCACCACAAGCCGGAGCACCAACCATACCACTACCAATAGAAGGATCTTCTTTGTCGAAAGAACCTACGTTACGTGGGTTCTCATAATGTTCAATTACTTTTTCACTATACGCCATAATCTATACCTCGAATTCTCGACTTCCTTGAGATTAATGATGAGCCCACTCAACAGTGTTCAAATCAATCCCTTCTTTGTACATGTCCCATAATGGCGACATGTCACGGAGTTTATCTACTGCTACTCGAATTTGTTCAACAGCATAATCAACTTCTTCTGCTGTTGTGAAACGACCAAATGAGAAACGAACCGAGCTATGTGCTAACTCATCATCAAGACCTAATGCCCGTAAAACATAGGAAGGCTCAAGGCTTGCAGATGTGCATGCCGAACCAGAAGAAACAGCAAGATCTTTAAGTGCCATTAATAATGATTCACCTTCAACAAACGCAAAACTTACGTTGAGGTTATTGGGTAAACGTTGTTCCAAATCACCATTGATTGTGACCGCTTCCATGTCTTTAACACCATCCAACAGGCGGTTACGCAACATTAGAGCGTGATCATAATCTTTTTGCATATCTTGTTTTGCAACAGCACAAGCTTCACCCATACCCACGATTTGGTGAGTTGGAAGTGTCCCTGAACGGAAACCTCGCTCATGACCACCACCGTGCATTTGTGCCTCAAGGCGAATACGTGGCTTACGACGAACATAAAGTGCGCCAATACCTTTCGGGCCATAAATCTTATGAGCAGACAGTGAGATCAAATCCACTTTTAAGGCCTGAGTATCAATAGGCAACTTACCTGCAGATTGAGCAGCATCCACATGGAAAACGGTTTTGTTTGCACGACAGAGTTCACCAATCGCTGCAATATCTTGAATCACACCAATTTCGTTATTCACATGCATAATAGACACTAAAACCGTATCTTCACGTAATGCCGCTTTAAATTTTTCAAGATCAATAAGACCATTACTTTCTGGATCAAGGTAAGTCACTTCATAGCCTTCACGCTCTAATTGGCGACAAGGATCAAGTACCGCTTTATGCTCAGTTTTACAAGTAATAATGTGCTTACCTTGCTTAGCATAAAAATGCGCAACCCCTTTAATGGCAAGGTTATCCGATTCCGTCGCCCCAGAAGTAAACACAATTTCACGAGGATCTGCATTTAGAATGTCAGCAATTTGCTCACGAGCATGGTCAACGGCTTCTTCTGCTTGCCAACCAAAACGGTGAGAACGAGATGCAGGGTTACCAAAGGTGCCATCCATCGTCATAAATTGAACCATTTTTTCAGCCACACGAGGGTCGACCGGACATGTCGCTGAATAGTCAAAATAAATAGGCAGTTTCATTCTTTGCTCCAATGTAAAAACTTATTGCTCACATAAAAAGCGAGCATTTATACCGGTAGTGTGTCTGCTAGATTACGATTAATTTGAAGCGTAATTCTTATTACCAAAGCTATTATTGACTACCAGTTCAATATTTTGACGCTCTGAAATATCAAGGACTTCACTATCACGCATTAATTCACCCAGCGTAATACCATCTAAGAACTCGCTGATCCGAGAACTTAAGTCATGCCATAGCGTGTGTGTTAAACAACGAACTCCGCCTTGACAATCGCCTTTACCTTGACATTTTGTCGCATCAACTGATTCATCGACTGCGGCAATCACAGCACCAACTGCGATATCATTCGCATCAATACCTAAACGATAACCACCGCCGGGACCACGCACACTTGCCACTAAGCCAGCTTTGCGTAATCGAGAAAAAAGTTGCTCCAAATAGGATAATGAAATCCCTTGGCGTTCTGAAATATCAGCTAACGGAACCGGCCCTTTATTTGAATGTAACGCTACATCCAGCATGGCTGTTACCGCATATCTTCCTTTTGATGTGAGTCTCATATCGCACCGTGTCCACAGTAAGTATGTGGACTCTATATTTTCATACCTGACTAAATTGGTCAAGTATTAAATTGACTAATTTAGTCAGGTATTCGTAAGTGATTATTTTTTATCTGAAATTGACTTTTCAACCGAAGTAAGAATACCTCTTAGCATATTCAATTCTTGTAATTCTGGTCTCACACGGCTAAATAAACGACGTAATTTGTTCATCACCAGGTTAGGTTTATCTTTGGATATAAACTGGGTCTCAAACATGACATTTTCAAGGTGTTGATAAAATAATTCCAACTCTTTATGTCGAGGGTATTCTTCTTCAACGGGAGTTGAATATTGCTGAGCATCATCTTCCAACCAAGCCATACGGATTTCATAGCTTAATGTCTGAACCGCCATGGCTAGATTTAAAGAACTATACTCAGGGTTAGCAGGAATGCAGACATGATAATGACATTTTTGAAGCTCTTCATTTGTCAGCCCTGTTCTTTCTCGCCCAAATACCAGAGCAACTTTGCCCTTTTTAGCTTCTTGAATAAACTTAACGCCACATTCCCTTGGTTCTAGCATTGGCCATTCAAGCGTGCGAGAACGAGCACTTGACCCAACAACCAAAACACAATCATCAACGGCTTCTTCAAGACTATTAACGATCTTAGCATGTTGAGCCACATCGCCAGCACCAGAAGCTAAAGACATGGTCTGTTCATCGACCTCACATTGAGGCGATACCAGAACCATTTCAGTCAATCCCATGACCTTCATAGCTCTCGCTGCTGAGCCTATATTACCGGAATGAGATGTCCCAACCAAAATCACTTTTACATTATCTAGCATGGTATTCATCGTTAACGTGAAAAATTGGCCGAATCATACCATATATTGGAATAAAATAAGCCTTTCCTTAAACTCTATGCTCAACAACTGACCAAAAAATAGTCGCTTTCTATTTAGATAAACTTTGGTATACTGCACGCCGCTTTTTCGTTCTTTAACATCCGTTGGGAAAACTATATGCATCCTATGCTAAATATTGCGATTCGTGCTGCACGAATGGCTGGCAATCATATTGCTAAATCTGCAGAAAATACTGACAAAATTGAAACCACTCAAAAAGGTCAGAATGACTTTGTTACTAACATTGACAAAGAAGCAGAACAGCTGATTATTGATACCATCAAAAAATCTTACCCTGATCACTGCATCATCTGCGAAGAAAGCGGTTCTATTGATGGCAAAGATACCGATGTTCAATGGATCATAGACCCACTGGATGGCACGAATAACTTTGTAAAAGGTTTCCCGCACTTTTCTGTTTCTATCGCAGTACGTATGCGCGGTAAAACCGAAGTTGCTTGTGTTTACGATCCTATCCGTAATGAATTATTCACCGCACAGCGTGGTTCTGGTGCACAACTGAACAATGCACGTCTTCGTATTAATCCAATTAAAGATTTAAACGGCGCAATCCTTGCTACTGGCTTCCCATTTAAGCAAAAGCAACACGCTGAAAGCTTTGTTAAAATTGTGGGTGGCTTATTCACTGAATGCTCAGATTTCCGTCGTACTGGTTCAGCCGCACTCGATCTTTGTTACTTAGCAGCAGGCCGTGTTGATGGGTATTTTGAGCTAGGCTTAAAACCTTGGGATATCGCAGCAGGCGAATTGATTGCTCGTGAAGCTGGCGCGATTTTAACCGACTTCTCAGGCGGCACGAACTACCTTGCTTCGGGGAACCTTGTTGCTTCAAGTGCTCGTGGTGTGAAGAATATTCTGAAACACGTACGTGAGCATGCCAATGAAGGAATGATGAAATAATCACCTCTAGATAAACATAAAAACGCCAATACTTTGACGTATTGGCGTTTTTTATTTTAAAAGATCCCAAACTAAAGATAATAAAAAGGACTTTGAAATACATTCAAAGTCCTTTTTATTTAAATAGAATATGCAGATTAAGGCATCATTGAATCTTGATCCGCACCTTCTTTCTCGACTTGCGTTGGCATTAAGTGCTCGCGGGTCAACCCGAGTTTTAAGGCCAATGCAGAGGCAACGTAAATCGATGAATACGTACCAACCGTGATACCCAATAGCAATGCGAGTGCAAAGCCATGAATATTCGCACCACCTTGCATGAACAACGCAATAACCACAAACAATGTTGTACCAGAAGTAATTAAAGTACGACTAAGCGTTTGAGTAATTGACTGATTAATAATGCCATCAGGCTCGTCATTTCTCATTTTACGGAAGTTTTCACGAATACGGTCAAATACGACGATAGTATCATTCAGTGAATAACCAACCACCGTGAGTAACGCGGCTACAATAGTTAAATCAATCTCAATTTGTAAGAATGAAAAGACACCAAGCGTAATGATGACATCATGAGCCAAAGAGAAGACGGCACCTGCAGATAAACGCCATTCAAATCGCATTGATACATAAAGTAAAATACAAATCAACGAAACCAAGATCGCAAGACCGCCGGCTTCTGCTAATTCGCCACCCACATTAGGGCCAACGAATTCAATGCGCTTCAATTCAACTTGATCGCCCGTTCCTTTTTTCAAAGATTCTAAGACTTGGTTACCAATAACCTCACCTTTAGCGCCTTCACGAGGACGCATACGTACCATCACATCGTGAGCAGAACCAAAGTTTTGTACGGTTGCATCTGCAAATCCATCTTTTCTTAATGCTTCACGCAACACTGGTAAGTTCGCAGGTTGCTCAAAAGTGACCTCAATTAATGTGCCACCAGTGAAATCTAACCCCCAGTTAAACCATTTGGTTGAGATCGAGAACAACGATGCAGCGATCATTAACCCAGAAAACACAAAGGCAAACTTAGACCAACGCATAAAGTCGATCGCTTTGCTAGTTTTCAATATTTGAAACATAACTATTCCTTAGATCGACAATTTTTTCAGATTACGTTTGCCGCCATATATCAGGTTAACCACACAACGTGTGCCGATGATAGCCGTAAACATAGATGTTAAAATACCGATAGACAGAGTAACGGCAAACCCCTTAATCGCACCTGTACCGACTGCAAATAGAATAATTGCGGTGATAAGGGTGGTGATGTTTGCATCTGCAATGGTACTGAAAGCGTTGGCGTAACCTTGGTGAATCGCTTGCTGAGGACTACGTCCTTCTTGCAGCTCTTCACGTATCCGCTCAAAGATTAGTACGTTAGCATCAACGGCCATACCAACAGTTAATACAATACCGGCAATCCCTGGAAGGGTCATTGTCGCCCCTGGAATTAAAGACATAATACCGATAATCAATACCAAGTTAGCCATTAATGCCATGTTGGCAATTAACCCAAACTTACGGTAATAGATTAACGTAAATAGCATAACTGCCACCATGCCCCATAGACAAGCTTGCATTCCTTTATCGATATTTTGTTGGCCCATTGATGGCCCAATAGTTCGCTCTTCAACAATGGAAATAGGTGCAATTAAAGCACCAGCACGTAATAACAAGGCAAGGTTATGGGCTTCTGCCGAGGAGTCAATACCGGTAATTCGGAAGCTACGGCCAAGTGCTGACTGAATCGTTGCTTGGTTAATTACTTCTTCATGCTTAACGAGTATCACTTTACCTTCGGGGCTACGACGACCGCTGTCTTTGTATTCAGTGAATACTGTCGCCATTAACTTACCAATATTTTTCTTAGAGAAGTCAGACATTTTACTGCCGCCTTCACTATCTAATGAAATATTGACTTGTGGACGTCCATATTCATCAGCACTAGAACTTGCATCGGTAATGCTTGAACCACCTAAAATCACACGTTTCTTCAATACAGCTGGGCGACCATCTTTATCAAACTTCACTTCACTGCCTGGTGGCACACGGCCGTCAGCCGCAGCTGCTAAATCGGCTTTATCATCCACTTCGCGAAATTCCAGCGTTGCTGTCGCTCCTAAAATTTCTTTAGCACGAGCGGTATCTTGAACACCTGGTAATTCAACCACTATACGGCTTGCGCCTTGGCGTTGAACCAGAGGCTCTGCCACACCTAATTCATTTACACGATTACGTAAAATAGTAATATTTTGCTCAACCGCATAATTACGAATTTCCAGTAAACGAGCATCAGTAAACTTTGCAATTAAAGAATTGTTATTGCCTTCAGTGAAGGTCATGTCGCGGTGTTTATCGGCAAGAATGCTCTTAGCTTTTTCTAATTGTTCCGCATTACGCAGAACAATTTCAACGCCGTCTTTGTCAATAGGCCGAATGCCGCGGTAACGAATGCGTTCATCTCTAAGATCACTTCGAAAAGATTCTTCCTGCTGGCCGACCAATTTTTCCATCGCAGCATCCATATCCACTTCCATTAAGAAGTGAACACCACCACGTAGATCAAGGCCAAGCTTCATTGGTGTGGCACCGATCGTGTCCATCCAACCTGGCGTGGCAGGGGCTAGATTCAAAGCGACAATATAATCTTTACCGAGTGATTGAGTAATTAAATCACGAGCACTAATTTGTGAGTCAGTATCTTTAAATCGAACGAGAACAGAACCATTTTCTAAGGCAACTGACGTGGTTTCGATCTTTTTCTCTTTGAGTACGGTATTAACAGAATCCAGTGTAGACATGTCAACTGAGGCGCCGCGCGCCCCAGTGACTTGTACCGCAGGATCTTCACCGTAAATATTTGGAAGCGCGTATAGCGCACTGATGAGAATGACTGTAGCCACCATCAGATACTTCCATAACGGGTAACGGTTTAGCACAGCGATTATCCTTTAGCTGTTATAGCAAGCTATAATTAAAGAGATTTAAGCGTACCCTTAGGCAGCACTGCTGTAACAAAATCTTTTTTAATCGTGATTTCATTCGTCTCGTTCAGCGCTAATAAGATGTAGTCAGTATCATCTGAAATTTTAACGATCTTACCAACTAAACCACCACCAGTTAGAACTTCATCGCCTTTTCCCATCGATGCCATCAAGTTTTTATGCTCTTTTACACGCTTAGCTTGTGGACGATAAATCATGAAATAAAAGATAACCGCAAACATACCAAGCATGATGAACATTTCCATACCGCCACCAGCAGAAGAACCAGCGGTTGATGCGTGTGCTTCAGAAATAAATAAGCTCATTAAAACATTTCCTTTTCTATAATTTAATAATCGGTTTATTAATTGGGTTTCCCTGTACCATTTTCAAGGCAAAGAGATAACTTAACTCACTTACAAAGTTAAGAATTTCAGCTTATTGTGCGCTGCTTCTTATTTCTTTTTGCAGTGGTGGCACTTCACGATCACGTCGTGCATAAAACTCTTGTACGAATTCCTCGAAACGATCTTCATCAATAGCAAGACGAATACTGGCCATTAAACGTTGGTAATAACGTAAATTATGAATCGTATTTAAACGAGCACCGAGTATTTCATTGCAACGATCAAGATGGTGTAAGTACGATTTCGAATAATTTTTACAAGTGTAACAGTCACAATGCGGATCAAGAGACGATGTATCGGTTTTATGTGATGCATTTCGGATCTTAACGATGCCACCAGTAACAAACAAGTGCCCATTACGTGCGTTTCGAGTTGGCATCACACAGTCGAACATATCAATACCACGACGCACACCTTCAACTAAATCTTCCGGCTTGCCAACTCCCATTAAGTAACGAGGTTTGTCTTCTGGTAATTGAGGACAAGTATGCTCAAGCATATTATGCATATCTTCTTTCGGCTCACCAACGGCTAAGCCTCCAACCGCATAACCGTCAAAACCAATCTCGGTTAGGCCTTTAACAGAAACATCACGTAAGTCGCCATACACCCCACCTTGGACAATGCCAAACAGTGAGTTAGAATTTTCTAATTTATCAAAATGATCACGGCTACGCTGTGCCCAACGCAATGACATTTCCATCGACTTCTTTGCTTCATCATGAGTAGCAGGGTATGGCGTGCACTCATCAAAAATCATCACAATATCGGAGCCGAGATCTTTTTGGATTTCCATAGACTTTTCAGCATCCATGAAGATACGGTCACCGTTTACCGGGTTACGAAAGTGTACCCCTTCTTCGGTGATCTTACGCATTTTCCCTAAGCTAAATACTTGGAAGCCGCCTGAATCGGTTAAAATAGGACCTTGCCAATTCATGAAATCATGTAAATCGCCATGAAGTTTCATAATTTCTTGACCTGGTCGAAGCCATAAATGGAAAGTATTGCCAAGCAGTATTTCTGCTCCTGTGTCTTTCACTTCTTCAGGTGTCATTCCCTTAACGGTACCGTAAGTACCGACAGGCATAAATGCCGGCGTTTCAACAGAACCTCGTTTGAACGTTAAACGTCCACGACGAGCCACGCCATCTTTTTTAATTAGTTCGTATTCCACGAAGCCTCCAAAATGTCGGATAAACAGTCCAACGAAAATCGACTCTCAATTGATCGAGTCTTATCTATTAAGTAACAAAATTCTAAATTATGAATCTCGTTTAGTGACAAACATCGCATCCCCATAACTAAAGAAGCGATATTCTTTATTTACTGCGTGCTTATAAGCTGCCATTACATTGTCATAGCCAGCAAAAGCACTCACTAACATAATCAGTGTTGATTCAGGCAAATGGAAATTAGTGATCAAAACATCGATCAATTGATACTCATACCCTGGATAAATAAAGATTTCAGTATCACCAAAAAATGGTACGAGTTCTGTTCCCTTTTGCTTGGCATCTTGAGCGGCGCTTTCTAAAGAACGAACCGATGTCGTTCCGACAGCAACAATTCGTCCACCACGTGCTTTGGTTTCAGCTATCGCATCAACTACGTCTTGTGGCACTTCCACGTATTCAGAATGCATGTGATGATCATTAATGTCATCGACACGAACCGGCTGAAAAGTACCTGCGCCAACATGCAACGTCACATAGGCGAATGATACTCCCTTAGCTTTAATCTTATCCAAAAGCTCATTATCAAAATGAAGCCCAGCGGTAGGCGCAGCGACTGCACCAGGCTTTTTATTATAAACTGTTTGATATCGTTCTTTATCCGCATCTTCATCTGGGCGATCAATATAAGGAGGCAATGGCATATGTCCGACATCATTCAATACCTCCAATACGCTTTTATCTGAATCAAAACGAATTTCAAATAACGCATCATGGCGAGCCACCATTACCGCTTTAAATTCATCATTTTCACCTAAGAACAATTCATTACCCGGTTTTGGTGATTTCGACGCTCTAACATGCGCAAGAATGCTTTTTTCATCAATAACTCGTTCAACCAATACTTCTATTTTTCCGCCGGAAGCTTTACGTCCGAAGACTCGAGCAGGAATAACTCGGGTGTTATTAAAAACCACCAAATCTCCGGCTTGAACAAGATCAAGCACATCCGTAAATTGCCCATCGGTTAGCGCTCCTGATTCCCCATTTAATTGAAGTAAACGGCTCGCCGTACGTTGCGGTTGCGGATAACGAGCGATCAGCTCATCTGGAAGTTCAAAGTCAAAATCAGATACTTGCATGAAGGGTCACTTTCTTAAGGCTAAACAGTTATTCAATTTGAAAATTAGCGGTCTATAAATCAGGCGGTAGTATAGAGTTTGAAGCGTCTTGAATCAAAGTAAACCTTCAACAACCTTTGCTAACGCTTCAAAAGTATCAATTCGGTTAGAGGTGGGCCGCCAAATAAGCCCAATCTCTCGATAGGCATTTTTGCCCGGAGGCTTAATAACTACTAAATTCTGGTTATCAAGTAACCCATGATCAATCGCCATTTGTGGAATGAACGTTGTACCTAATCCATTAGCAACCATTTGAACAAGTGTATGTAAACTGGTGGCAGAAAAAGGATTTATTTTTTCCTTTTTCGTTAAACGGCAAGCAGAAACAGCGTGCTCGGTTAAGCAGTGTTCATTCTCCAGTAAGAAAACCGATTCATCGGGTAAGTCATCATAACGAAAGGGGATTCTAATGTCGTTAGCTTGTTGTCGGCTAATTATCATTCGAAAAGGGTCTTGCCCGACAATTCTGCATTCCATACCATCAATATCAACAGGCATGGCGAGGATTAACACATCTAGATCACCATGACGCAATGCTTTTAATAAATTCCCCGTGGTGTCTTCTCTTAATAACAAGGTCAACTGGGGGAATTGAAAATTGATTTTTTGTACGAGATCGCCAAGTAAAAAAGGAGCAATAGTAGGAATACACCCCACCCTTAACTGACCTTGCATATTACCACCTTGGCACAACGATCCCAATTCTAGTAAATCTTGACTTTTTGCGAGTAACTCTCGCCCTTGCTTAACTACTTTTTCCCCCGCCAAAGTAAATACTAAAGGACTTTTCTTATCTTTCTTTTCATACAACGGACAACCAATCAATTGTTCAAGGTTTTGAATACCTTTACTTAACGTCGATTGACTCACAAAGCAACGTTCAGCAGCTTCGCTAAAATGTCGTGTTTCATACAGCGTCACTGCATAATGAAGTTGTTTTAAACTAGGCCATTTAGTCATATTAAATTTCTATGATATTCCATCGTAATTTCGTTCTGATCACAAAATAACAATAATCGTTTTTTTCGATTAAGTTAATCGGTTTAATTCGCTTTTTTTCATACTACAACTTGTACTATAGTTTGTCTCGCATGAAACATACTCAAACAGAGTGGTTTGAGTATCGATGTTTTATATCAAAGCCAATTTAGGAGCAAAATAATGGTACTAGTAGGTCGTCAAGCCCCAGATTTCACAGCTGCAGCAGTTTTAGGTAACGGTGAAATTGTTGATGCATTCAACTTTACAGAATTCACTAAAGGCAAGAAAGCAGTTGTTTTCTTCTACCCTCTAGACTTCACATTCGTTTGCCCATCTGAGCTAATTGCTTTCGACAAACGTTTTGAAGACTTCCAAGCAAAAGGCGTTGAAGTAATCGGTGTTTCTATCGATTCACAATTCTCTCACAACGCATGGCGTAACACAGCTATCGCTGATGGCGGTATCGGTCAAGTTAAATACCCTCTTGTTGCTGACGTTAAACATGAAATCGTAAAAGCTTACGATGTTGAGCACCCTGAAGCCGGTGTTGCTTTCCGTGGTTCTTTCTTAATCGACGAAGATGGTGTTGTACGCCACCAAGTCGTAAACGATCTTCCTTTAGGTCGTAACATTGATGAAATGCTACGTATGGTTGACGCACTAAACTTCCACCAGAAAAATGGTGAAGTATGTCCTGCACAATGGGAAGAAGGTAAAGCTGGTATGACTGGTTCTACTGCTGGTGTTGCTGCTTACTTATCTGAGCATTCAGAAGATCTAGGCAAAAAATAATTTAGTTTAAAAACTCTTTAAAAAGTCCGCCTAGTGCGGACTTTTTTTATCATATATAAATACCGACTCCTAGTGATATTCATCATTTTTATTTGCCATATTATCTTCTACAATACACCTTCACCCTTTATAGCAAGAGAACACAATGAGTATTAATTTGGAAGTCTGCATTGATAATTTAGAATCCCTTCACCTTGCTATTGCTGGCGGCGCGACTCGAATTGAACTGTGTTCATCACTTGCCCTTGGTGGGTTAACGCCAAGCTATGGTTTTATGAAAAAATCTGCAGAGATTTCAAGCATACCGGTTTACGCTATGATCCGCCCTCGCCAAGGTGATTTCCTTTATAGCGCTGAAGATATTGAATCCATGATTGAAGATATTCATATCGCAAAGAAAGCGGGTCTACAAGGTGTAGTATTTGGCACATTAAGCGCAGAAGGCAATATTGATATGCCATCCGCTCGCCTATTGATGAAAGCCGCTAGCAATTTAGGGGTCACGTTCCATAGGGCGATTGATCAATGCAATGACTATAAACAAGCCATCGAAGACATTGCCGAATTGGGATGTGAGCGTATTTTGACGTCTGGATTGGCAAGCAATGCAGAACAAGGAACTGAGGTAATTGCAGACATGGTAAAACGTGCCCAAGGTCGTTTTTCTGTCATGGCTGGAGCAGGAGTGAATATCCATAATGCAGTCACTATTATCAGAAATACGGGAGTAAGTGAAATTCACCTATCCGGTAAAACCACTCGCCCAAGCCACATGCAAGTGCTTGCTAATAAAGCGAAAATGGGCGCAGATTCAGTGGATGACTTTGCCATTCCAGTGACGAACCCTGAGACGATTCAATCGGTTAAGCAAGCTATTTCAATACTGTAACAACTCGTGAGTGAATCACTCATCCAGTAACGACTGTAGATATTCAGGATCGTGACGTACATCCTTACCTTTTACGAAGTAAATGATGTACTCACAAATATTTTGGCAGCGATCACCTACCCGCTCAATCGCTTGAGCACAAGAGACTATCTGCATAATTTTCGGCACGGAACTGGGCTCTTCCATCATAAAGTCCATCATTTGACGTAATACCTTCTTGTACTCAGCATCAAGCTCATCATCCATATGGTAAACTTTAGCCGCCGCTTGCACATCCATACGGGCAAAGGCGTCTAATACTTGATGCAACATATGAACCGCCATTCGGCCAAAGGATTCAACCAACACAATCATACTTTCTTGCTTGGGTGAAAATTGCTCTTGAGCGACATAACCGATCTTAGTGGCCACATCCCCAATACGCTCTAAATCTGTAATGGTTTTAATGATTGCCATGATCAAGCGGAGATCTTTTGCTGTTGGTTGACGCTTAGCAATGATACGAGTACATGCTTCATCAATCGCCATCTCCATCTGATTTACTTTATGATCATTACGATTCACCTTACTCGCCAATTGCGAATCGTGTTTATACAATGCATGTAACGCCAACGAAATTTGCTCTTCAACCAAGCCACCCATTGCCAGAACATGGGTACGAATGGATTCAAGCTCAACGTTAAACTGCCCAGATATATGACGACCAAGTTGCATGCAATTCCTTTTAAAATTGAAATAAAAACATCAGGTAGTGATAGTAAATAACAATACTATATTAGTTAGCCTAGCCGTAGCGCCCTGTAATATAGTCTTCCGTTTTTTTCATTTTAGGTGAAGTAAAAATAGAATCAGTATCGCTATATTCTACCAACTGCCCCATATGAACAAAGGCGGTATGGTCACTCACTCGAGCGGCCTGTTGCATATTATGCGTGACAATCACTACCGTGTATTTTGTCTTGAGCTCTGAGATCAATTCTTCAATGGTTAAAGTCGATATAGGATCAAGAGCTGAGGTCGGTTCATCTAGCAATAAAACCTCAGGCTCTATCGCAATTGCCCGCGCAATCACCAAGCGTTGCTGCTGACCACCTGAAAGCCCAAACGCATTTTCATGTAACCTATCTTTCACTTCTTTCCATAATGCTGCGGCTCGAAGCGAACGCTCTACCGCGTCATCAAGAGTTCGAGAATCTTTCACTCCTTGAAGCCTCAACCCATACACCACATTTTCATAGATGGACTTGGGGAAAGGATTAGGACGTTGAAATACCATACCTACCCGACGACGCAAACTCGCCACATCGACATTAGGGTGATAAATATTACTACCATGTAAATTGATCGCCCCTTCAACTCTACAGCCCTCCACCAAATCATTCATCCGATTAATACAGCGTAATAACGTGGATTTACCACACCCTGATGGCCCAATAAAAGCCGTGACATGCCCTTTAGGAATTCGCATCGTAATATCTTTCAACGCTTGGGCCTGTTGATAGTAAAGATTCAGCCCTTCAATTGAAATGGCAGTTTGGCTATCAGTAAGTTGATTAACATCTAGCGGTTCGGCATAACCAAGTGCCGAATGGATCGAAAACATATTAATCGCTTCCTAAAGTTCTGAATTTTTCACGTAAATTATTACGGATCATAATCGCGGTAATATTGAGTCCTACCACCACACTTATCAGTAAAAATGACGTGGCAAAGACAAGAGGACGCGCAGCTTCAATATTTGGTGTTTGAAAACCGACATCATAAATATGAAAGCCCAAATGCATGAACTTACGCTCTAAGTGTAGATAAGGAAAAGCGCCATCAATCGGTAAGCTTGGTGCAAGTTTCACGACCCCCACCAGCATAAGTGGAGCAACTTCTCCCGCAGCGCGAGCAACCGCCAAAATGAGACCTGTCATGATTGCCGGACTCACCATTGGCAAAATGATCCGCCATAATGTTTCAAACTTAGTCGCACCGAGCGCATAAGAGCCATGACGAACCGCACTTGGTACTCGCGCTAACCCTTCTTCTGTTGCAACGATCACAACAGGTAACGTTAAAATAGCCAACGTTAAAGCCGACCAAAGTAATCCGGGCGTCCCAAATGTCGGTGTAGGTAAAGCCGAAGAATAAAACAACTTATCAATAGAGCTACCTATGGTGTAGACAAAAAAACCAAGGCCAAACACACCATACACAATAGACGGCACGCCCGCTAGATTCACAACAGAGATACGAATTAGCTTTGTTAAGGTTGTATTTCTAGCGTACTCATGCAAATAAATAGCCGCAATAACCCCTAATGGCATCACCATTATCGACATTAAAATGACCAATAATACCGTACCAAAAATAGCAGGAAACACCCCACCTTCAGAGTTTGATTCTCTTGGCGTCTCGGTCAAAAATTTCTTAACCTGAGTAATCCAGTGCAGAGCTTTATCTGATAAGCGCATATTATTGGGGTACCAAACATCTAGAACAGTCTCTATAGGGAGAGAAACGCGTTGTCCTCTCATGTCTTCAACTACAATGAACTGTTGGCGTAACTGACCTTGAAGTAAGTCAACTTTTTGCTCTAGCGCTGCTTGATGAATATCACCTTGTATAATCTCATCAATTTGTTGTCGAATATCATCAGCATTGCTTATCACTTTTTTAATCTGGGAAGGTAAGTTTGTCTCTATCTTCTTTTGACCATCAATGAACATCACTGGTGTACCGATAAAATCACCACTTCGGGTTCTTTCAAATACAGCAACATTATTAGGGGCTTTTTTATGGTATAAATCGATGGCTAACACCGAAATAAAATCCTGAGGATAAAGATCTCGGTTAGCCACTTTGATGGAAAGTCTTTCAACCTCACCTTTATCAATAATTGATTGAGGCCACTTCCTTCCCTGTTCAGAAAGATGATCTAAAGATACATAGTCACGTTGATAAACTTGCCCTAATAATATCGATCCGTCTTTATCTTGCCATTGATAAACTGGCGTAGGCCAAAAATAGACTAAGCCCTTCCAACCAATCAAAAGTAAAAGCCCTAAAACAGAAATTAAGCTAATGCTCACCGAACCCGCGGTTAGCCATATCCAAGGGGTGCCTGATTTAATCCAACCAAACCCATTATTTTTCACAATAAATACTTCCCTGATACTGGGTTTGTTAAGCTATAACGCACTGTATTTTTCTCTTAAACGTTGACGAACTAACTCAGCGATAGAATTCACCACAAAAGTAAAAACAAACAATAGAAAAGCCGATAAAAAGAGCAGCCTAAAATGAGAGCTCCCAACTTCTGACTCCGGCATTTCGATCGCGATATTAGCCGACAAAGTTCGCATACCCTCAAAGATATTCCAGTCCATCACTGGTGTGTTGCCCGTTGCCATCAGTACAATCATAGTTTCACCAACCGCTCGACCTAACCCCATCATCACCGCAGAGAAAATCCCTGGCGATGCGGTCACGAGTACAACCGTCGTTAAACATTGCCATGACGTTGCACCCAACGCACTGGCTCCATCAGACAAATGTTTAGGCACGGAAAAAATCGCATCTTCTGCGATGGTAAAAATGGTTGGAATAACCGCAAATCCCATAGCAAAGCCAACAATCAATGCATTTCGTTGATCAAAATCAAGGCCGATTTCAGCCATAAATAAACGAACATCACCACCAAACAACCAATGCTCCACGTTATGACCATAATTCATAATCAATAAGGCGAAACCAAGCACAACAGGTATCAAGATTAAGGCAACCCAACCTTGGTAGGCTTCTACTCCCAAATATTGACGAATCATCTGCCATATAAAAGCGCAAACCAAAATGACGACCGGTAATAAAGTCATAAACAATATTGTGTTCAACAAATTCATTTCCACAATTGGAGCCAGCCATAACCCGGCTAAAAAACCAATGATAACCGTTGGCAGAGCTTCCATCAGTTCAATCGTAGGCTTTACATAACGACGCATTCTGGTAGTCATAAAGTACGCGGTATAGATAGCACCACAGATGGCAATCGGTACTGCAAAAATCATCGCAAAAACAGCCGATTTAAGCGTTCCAAAAGCAATGGGAACCAAACTAAATTTAGCTTCGAAATCATTACTGGCAGCGGTCGATTGCCAAACATATTCAGGTTCAGGGTATCCTTCATACCATACCTTTTTCCACAGCGAGGAAAATGAAATTTCAGGATATGAGTTATTTACAGAGTAAACATTCAAACCGCCAAGGTTTGCGGTAATCAAATAGTTTTCACTCGACGATATTCCAGCCGTTAAGGGGATATTATCCGTAACACGTTTCGAAAAAACTCGGTCATTCGATGTGGTATAAAAGTTCTCAATGACACCATTATCATGAAAACTATAAAATCCTTTACGATAATAATCCGGCAGCACAAAATTCACGTTAGGTGCTAACTTAAAATCTCGAATATAGGTGAAATGACGCTCACCATTTTTCAAAACATCAAACCACTGAGAAACTTGTCCTGTTTCATCAGTAACTAAAACCGAGTTAGCCCCAGAGAGTAATGCTAAGTGATTCCCTATTCGCGTTTTACCTGCAGAGGAAAGCGGTACAACTTCTCTTAATACAAATTTATTGGCTTGACGCTTAAGTACCGTTATTGAATCAGCAGATAAGACGTATACGGTTTTACCATCGGGAGTAACACGATAATCCTTCACGTCAATATTCAACGTTGGAAAATAAAGACGACTTTCTTGCCAAAGTGGCTCAACGTTCGTTTGGTTAAACTGAGTGGGTTTCGAATACGCCATACCTTGCCAATCATTTTCACTATTCTGTCCAATAAAAATAGCGTCATTAGCATTAATCGCAAAATCAAACGAGGTGATCGGCAACCCTGCAGGATCTAATTGAACTGGGCTATGTACAAAAGCGCTCACACTGGGTGAAGAATGCCGTCCGTTAGAAGTAAATACATTCGAAAACTTAGGATGGACAGCAATAATCTGACCTTGATGATTCGCATACCCATACCAACGGCTATTCATCATTGCAGCTCTAAAGGCAACAGGATCTGTTGCTACGTTCATGGTAAGCAAAGGCTTGTCGTGACTATCTCCCACCTTACCTAGCGCAATAAAGCTCAATTGTCCTTGTTCGGTAAAGGTAAATGCGGTTTTTGCATTGTCATCGATCCCTACCGCAATCGGGGTATTTTTCTCACTCAACCCCGGCAGAGCTTTATGATTAAGCGGAGTAATATTCGCAGCAGAAAAGATAGGAGCGATCACGATGATCAAATAAAAAATCAGTAACACAAGAGCAAGCAAAACAGTGATACCACCAAGTTTAATCACCGAGCTCGCCAAGCGATCAGTCACCCAGCGTCTTTTATCTCGTTGTTTAAAAAAAGTATCAACTTGAGCCATGTTCACATTACCTATTTAGATTCATGCCATAATATGTCGAATACATGACATTTTTATTACTACATTTTGCAGCATGCTTGATTTTATTGCCTTTACGATAAGGAAGTTCATCCTTTGAAATAAAAATGTCACATTTTAGCACTACATTCCAAGGACTCTAGGATAGAAATTATTTCCCTTTCTCTATTTTTACAAGCTGGATGGTAAAATGAGCTCAGAAAAACTTTACATTGAAAAAGAACTTAGTTGGCTGTCTTTCAACGAACGTGTATTGCAAGAGGCCGCAGACAAAACCGTTCCACTAATTGAACGCGTTCGCTTTTTAGGCATTTTTTCAAGTAACTTAGACGAGTTCTACAAAGTCCGTTTTGCTGATGTCAAACGTCGTATATTAATAAGCCAAGAGAGCAAAAGCAGCGACAGTCCTAAACACTTATTAACCAAGATGCAAACTAAGGTGCTAAAACTCAATCAGCGATTCGATGAACTCTACAATGAATTGATTCTTGAAATGGCGCGCCGTCGAATTTTCTTAGTGAATGAATCCCAGCTACAAGAATACCAACAAAAATGGATAAAGAAATATTTCGAACGTGAAGTTCTTCCTCATATCACGCCTTTTTTAATGAGTTCCGATACCGATGTCCTCAGCTTCTTAAAAGATGAACATTCTTATCTTGCCGTTGAGATAACCAATAATGATCAACGTAATTTTGCATTAATTGATATCCCAACCAATCACCTTCCGCGATTTATCATGGTGCCAGAACAAAAAGGGAAAAGCCGTAAAACCATCATATTATTAGATAATATTATCCGTTTTTGTTTAGATGATATTTTTAAAGGTTTCTTTGAGTACGAAGAACTTAAGTGCTATACCATGACGATGACACGCGATGCAGAATATGATTTACGTCATGAAGTAGAACACAGTTTACTTGAACAAATGTCTGATGGCGTGAATCAACGCTTAACGGCTATGCCAGTACGTTTAGTATATCAGCGTGATATGCCAGAACATCTATTGAAGTTTTTATGTGAAAAACTCAATATGAGCAGTTACGACAGCTTGATCCCAGGGGGGCGCTATCATAACTTTAAAGATTTCACGAGCTTCCCTAACGTTGGGCGAGACTATTTAGAAAATAAACCTCTTCCACCTTTAAAGTGCGCTGATTTTGACGGTTACCCTAACAGCTTTGAAGCGATTAGCGCGCAAGATATTTTATTATATTATCCCTACCACTCATTCGATCATATCACTGAATTGGTTCGCCAAGCCTCATTCGATCCCAAAGTGATTAGCATAAAAATCAACATTTACCGCGTGGCTAAGAACTCCAAATTAATGAATTCGTTAATGGATGCGGTTCACAATAAAAAGAAAGTCACTGTAGTGGTGGAGCTTCAAGCCCGCTTTGATGAGGAAGCCAACATTGAATGGGCAAAATTATTAACCGATGCTGGCGTTCACGTTATTTTTGGTGCACCCGGCCTTAAAATCCACTCGAAATTACTCTTAATTACTAGACGTGAACAGGAAGAATTAAAACGCTACGCACATGTTGGAACAGGTAACTTCCATGAAAAAACCGCTCGAATTTATACCGATTTTGCCTTACTGACGGCCGATCCTTTGATCACTAGCGAAGTGCGCAATGTATTTGGTTATATAGAGAACCCTTACCGGCCAGTAAGATTCAATCAATTAATGGTTTCACCTCGTAATTCTCGTCAACAAATATATAAGATCATTGATAGTGAAATAGCCATAGCAAAAGAAGGCAGGAAAGCAAGCATCATATTAAAAGTAAATAACCTAGTTGATAAGGGCTTAGTCAGTAAATTATATGGGGCAAGTAATGCGGGCGTGAAGATAAAAATGATCATTCGCGGTATGTGTTCATTGGTTCCGGGAATTCAAGGCGTGAGTGAAAACATCACCATCATTAGTGTCATCGATCGTTTTCTTGAGCATCCTCGCGTGATGGTGACTGAAAATGACGGTGATCCTAAAGTCTATATCTCTTCTGCCGACTGGATGACACGAAATATCGATTATCGAATTGAAGTGGCAACTCCCGTTCATTCCCCACGTTTAAAACAACGTATTATTGATATTTTAAACATACACTTCATTGATACGGTCAAAGCTCGAGTCATCGATAAAGAAATGAGTAACACTTATGTGCCACGCGGTAACCGGAAAAAAGTTCGCTCACAAATTGCTATTTATGATTATTTAAAGCAAATTGAAAAGAAAGCACGTCAAAAAATAGAGCCAACAGAATAATATGAATTCAACCAACGAACCTAACATTGCACCTAAAGCATCGGGATCAAGTGAGAACGCACCTAGCGATAGACAAATTGCGGCGATTGATCTTGGCTCAAATAGTTTTCATATGGTCGTCGCTAAAGTGATTGGTAGCGACTTACAAATTGTCAGCCGTCATAAACAAAGAGTGCGTTTAGCTGATGGCCTAGATAGCTATATGAATCTAGATAATGCCGCCATACAAAGAGGCTTAGACTGCCTTGCCATGTTTGCAGAAAGGCTTGTCGATTTTGCCCCACAGAATGTCCGAATTGCGGCCACTCATACTTTACGTCAAGCTAATAATACACATATTTTTTTATCTAGAGCTAAGCATGTTTTACCGTTTCCAATTGAAGTAATTCCAGGAGTAGAAGAAGCTCGTTTGATCTATTTAGGCGTTGCACATACTCAACCAGAATGGGAAAAAAAATTAGTCGTCGACATTGGTGGCGGCAGTACTGAAATGATCATTGGTGAAGCTTTTGAACCCCACCTACTTAACAGTAAACAACTTGGCTGTGTCAGTTATACCAATAAATTCTTCCATAATGGAAAGCTCTCTAAGAAAAACTTTTCGAAGGCTATTTTAGCGGCCGAACAAAAACTCGAGTCATTAAGCCAATCTTATAAAAAACTAGGATGGGATGCGGCTCTTGGCTCATCTGGCACTATCAAAGCCATCCGTGAAGTCCTTATGGGTCTTGGCCATGAAGATGGGTTAATTACGATTGAAAGGCTCAAACACCTGATTGATGAGCTGTGTGAACTGGATCAAATTGACGACATAAAATTAGAAGGCCTCACGGACGATAGAAAGCCCGTCTTTGCTGCAGGTGTGGCTATTTTATATGCGGTTTTTAATTCTTTTTCGATCGACCACATGCATTTTTCTGATGGGGCATTACGCGAAGGATTAATGTATGAAATGGAAGATAGATTCCAGCGCTCTGATATTCGAATGAGGACAGCGGAGAACCTTGCCGAGAAACATCAAGTTGATTTAACACATGCTAGCCATGTTCGAGATCAGGCTGAATTATTTTTAAATCAAGTTGGCTCTAGCTTATCTATCGAACCTGAAAGCGAACTTTGCAGCTTACTCAGTTGGGGAGCTTTATTACATGAAGTTGGTTTAAGCATTGGCTATAAAGGCTTTCATCGTCACTCCGCTTATATTCTACAGCACACCAATATGCCAGGATTCAATCAAGAACAGCAGCAAGTTTTAGCCGCTTTGGTTCGCTTTCAACGTAAAGCATTAAAACTTCAAGAAATGCCAGCTCTTTCCATTTATAAGGCAAAACAAATCCTACCTTTAATTGCAATTTTACGTCTCGCAATTGTGCTTAATGGACAGCGACAGGGAGTTGCAGACCTACCCTCTTTAACTCTCTCTATTCTTGATATTAATGATGAGGTTGATGGGGAGGATGGCATTCAACAAAAATGGAAAATAACGTGCTCGAATCCAGATTGGCTAAGTGAAAATCGCTTACTGCATGCAGATCTTGTCACAGAAAAAGCGTATTGGAAAAGTGCTGGATGGCACTTAATGTTTTAATTTTCATAAAAAATAGCCGCATAATCAAAGCTCAGTAATAAGAGTATTCTTCAGTATGCGGCTATTTTATATTGAACACTTATATTCCAAATACGCCTCAAAGCCGCTCCTCCTAAAGTTCCAAACCAACCTTATTCAATTCAGATTTCGCTAGCTCAGAAGAAAGCGGAACATAACCATCTTTTTCCACACCAAGTTGGCCTTGCTTTGAAAAAATAAACTTCAAAAATTCAGCTTCACTTACGGGTAGAGGCTTCAGTGGGTCTTTATTCACATACAAGTATAAATAACGAGCTAATGGATAACGCCCGGTTAAAATATTTTCTCTTGTTGGTTCAACATAATCACTTCCCTTTCTTGCAAGAGGAAGAAGCCTGGCTTTTGACACTTGATAACCAATACCAGAATAACCAATACTGTTAATCGATGAGGCCACCGATTGAACGACAGAAGCCGATCCTGGTTGCTCATTCACTCCACGCTTAAAATCACCGCCACACAAAGCGTGTTGCTTAAAATAGCCATAAGTACCTGACACCGAATTACGACCAAATAATTGAAAGCCTAATCGAGCCCAATCGGACTGAATCCCTAACTGCTGCCAACGATCTAATGGTTTCGTACCGCCACATTGCATCGTTGATGAAAAAATCGCATCTAATTGTTCAAAGTTCAGTCCCTTAATGGGGTTGTCTTTATGAACAAAAATACCAATGGCATCAATAGCCACTTTTAATGACACAGGGGGGTAGCCATATTGACGCTCAAAAGCCTCAATTTCTTTTGCTTTCATCGGGCGGCTCATTGGGCCAAATTGTGATGTCCCCTCAGTCAATGCGGTTGGAGCGGTTGACGAACCCGATGCCTGTATTTGCATATTAATATTCGGGTAAATATTGTGAAATTCTTGCGCCCACAAAGTGATCAAACTGGCTAAAGTATCAGAACCAACCGACGATATCGTATCGGAGATACCTGATCTTTTTTGATAATCAGGAAGCTCATCAACTTCCATTTTATTGGCATAACTAGAAAAAGAAAACATGATGAGCAATACGACGGCGCTAATCTTACACATTGTCTCCCCTTTCTATTATGTTACGTGCAACCAACTTTTTAGGTAACACAAATGAAAAACAGCTGCCTTCTCCTACTTGGCTTTGAATGTCTAAATAGGACTCATGATGACTTAAAGCATGCTTAGCTATCGCCAACCCTAGCCCACTACCGCCCGTTTCTCTTGAACGAGCTTTATCTACTCGATAAAAACGCTCAGTAAGACGATGAATATGCTGAGGCTCAATGCCATCTCCACTGTCTTTTACAGATAAACATGCCCCTTTAGGGGTTTCATGCCACTTAACACAAACATCAGCTCCAGGTGGCGTATATTTAACGGCGTTATACACTAAGTTAGAAATAGCACTGCGCAATTGATCTTCATCTCCATATACATTTAGCTTCTTATCAATATCGAAAACAATATTGTGTTGATGAGGCCCACTTAACGCCACCGCTTCTTTCTCTAAAATATCAAGCATTGAGGGTATGTTGACGATCTCATCAAGATCATGAATTGGTGCGGCCTCTATTTTGGATAAGGTCAGTAATTGTTCAACTAATGAATTCATCCGCGATAATTGTTCCGTCATTACACCATGGGCTTTCGACCACATTGGCCCAGCAAGAACTTCCGGATCTTCCGTCATTTCTAAATAACCTTGTAACACCGTCATTGGCGTTCGTAACTCATGAGAAACATTAGCAAAAAAGTTACGACGCATACCTTCAAGCTGCTTAAGTTGTGTGATATCACGCACGACCATAAGATGCTCACCATCGGTGTACGGGACTATACGTAGTTCAAGAACACGGTCCGGTGTTAATGGCGATAACATCTCTAGAGGTTCTGAAAAATCTTTTTTCGAAAGATATTTAATAAAATCGGGCGTCCGAATCAAGTTAGCTATAGGCTGTCCGGTGTCATCTGGCCAACGAAAACCAAGTAATGATTGTGCAAGTTTATTACACCAAACAATGTTGCCTTCGCTGCGAAAAACCACCACGGCATCAGGTAAAGACTCGGCACCATTACGGAAGCGACGAATAATGTTACCTAATTCTTTACGGCGACGACGCTGCTTTTGTTGTAAACGATAAATGCCATTAAATAAAGGCTCCCAACTCCCATTACCAGAAGGCGGGCTTAAGCGTTTTTCATCCCATAACCATTCCGATAAACGGACTTGATTATGTAATTGCCACAACAATTGTAAGACTGTCGCGGCTAACAGCAACCAACTCATCGAGCCAAAGAACCACCCGATTAAAATCCAAGGGAGGTAAAAAAAAGCCAGCGACCAAGCTAGCTTTTTCGAGGTTAACCTTTCAACCATTCAGTAAGATACTCCACTTATCAGGTATAAATTGCTCTTATGCTCGTGTAGAGAAACGATAGCCAGCCCCACGAACGGTTTGAACTAATTTATCATGCCCCGCAAGCTCTAACGCTTTTCTTAAGCGACGAATGTGAACATCAACCGTTCTATCTTCTACATAAACGTTGGTTCCCCATACATTATTAAGAAGTTGCTCACGGCTATAGACACGTTCTTGATGTGTCATGAAAAAGTGTAGCATTTTGAATTCAGTCGGCCCCATGTCAACCGCTTCTTCATTTGCCGTCACTCGGTGAGAAACAGGATCTAACTTCAACCCCTGTACATCTATCACATCCTCTAAAGCTGTAGGAGTAACTCTTCGAATCACCGCTTTTAAACGTGCTACCAATTCTTTTGGTGAAAATGGTTTAGTAATGTAATCGTCAGCGCCGACTTCCAAGCCTCTGACTTTATCTTCTTCTTCACCACGAGCCGTTAACATAACAACTGGAATATTTCGAGTCAGCTCTTCACGTTTAAGGTGCTTAATAAAATTGATACCAGAGCCGCCAGGAAGCATCCAATCGAGTAAAATCAGATCAGGATAAGGTTCGCACAGTTTACTAATTGCAGTATCGTAATCTTCCGCTTCAACCGTTTGATAACTTTTTTGCTCTAATACAAAACAAAGCATCTCCCGGATTGGAGCCTCATCTTCAACAACCAAAATTCTTCTCGACATATTCGAAATACCTTTCGCACCTAACGTTTTAATGATGATTTAATGCATATTATGTGTTTTAAGTATGACACTTTTGTGACTAACGCAAACTAAATTTCATGTAAGTGTCAACAAACACATGACAATTTGTCATAACTGAGTGCGGCCTTAAGTAATAAGTTGGTGAATTCATCACCTCACAACCAGCCACTCTTTGACTAAAGATACAAATATTCTATTATGTGGCTCAACTTTCCAGCCCCGAGTATGAGAATTATGTGGTTTAAAAATTGTTTAGTGTACCGTTTCAACCGTGAAATTAACTTTGATGTCGATAAATTAGAGTCTCAACTCGCTGAATTCACTTTTTCTCCATGTGGCAGCCAAGATAAACAAAAATTTGGCTGGACCAGTGTTATCAATAAGCATTCAGAAGTATTAACTCATATCGCTGGCGACAACATTCTCATTAAAGCAAAAAAAGAAGAAAAGTTATTACCGGCTTCAGTGATTAAGGACTCTCTACAAGATAAAATTGACTCACTCGAGCAACAAGAAGGCCGCCCTTTAAAGAAAAAAGAAAAAGATGATTTAAAGGATGAAATCTTGATTGATTTACTTCCGAGAGCGTTCAGTCGGCATCATTTTACACCTATTTTAGTGATGCCTAAATTGGGTTTAATCTTGGTCGACTCAAGCAGCTCTAAAAAAGCGGAAGATGCCTTGGCCTTATTGCGTAAAACCATGGGAAGCTTACCAGTTGTCCCAGCCATACCTGAAGTTGCGATTGAAACAAGTTTAACTGAATGGGTAAAAACGGGTGACTTACCACAGGGTTTTCAATTGTTAGACGAAGCTGAACTTCACTCTCTTCAAGAAGATGGCGGGATCATTCGTTGTAAAAAGCAAGAACTCAGTGCTGAAGAAATTCAAAATCATATTGCCGCCGATAAAGTGGTAACAAAGCTGGCTTTAGATTGGCAAGAACACATTGAGTTTGTATTATCGGCCGATGTCAGCATTAAACGCTTGAAGTTTAGTGATGAATTAAGAGATACCAATGAAGATATTCCTCGTGAAGATGCTGCTCAACGTTTTGATGCAGACTTTGTTTTAATGTGTGGTGAATTTGAGAATTTCTTCCCACAATTATTTGACGCTTTAGGTGGATTACCTAAACAAGATTAATCAAACAGAATCATTGAGCGAGAGATACTATAAGCTCTCGCTCCTTCCCTATCTTATTTCCCTACAGTTTCTGTGCTTTTCTCGCTTTTATAGCAAACATAGCGTAAAATTCGCTCCCTAAATTTATACCGCTTGGTGGTATAAATCTGACCTGAAATCAGACCTTGAGAATAAAACCATGCTAAAACCTGAATCTAACTTTGTACCAGAATTATTGTCTCCTGCTGGCAGCTTAAAAAATATGCGCTATGCCTTTGCTTATGGTGCCGATGCTGTTTATGCCGGACAACCCCGCTATAGCCTTCGTGTTCGTAATAATGAATTCAATCATGAGAACCTTCAAATCGGCATCAATGAAGCTCATGCACTCGGTAAAAAATTGTATGTGGTTTGTAATATTCAACCACATAACTCCAAACTAAAAACTTTCATTCGTGACTTGAAACCTGTAGTAGAAATGAAGCCAGATGCTTTGATCATGTCAGATCCAGGTTTAATCATGATGGTTCGTGAAGCCTTCCCTGATATGGCTATTCACTTATCTGTACAAGCTAACGCTGTTAACTGGGCGACCGTAAAGTTTTGGTCGACTCAAGGTATTGAACGTGTGATTTTATCTCGTGAATTATCATTAGAAGAAGTGGAAGAGATCCGAGAACATTGCCCAGAAACCGAATTGGAAATCTTTGTTCATGGTGCATTATGTATGGCTTATTCTGGCCGTTGTTTATTATCTGGCTACATGAATAAGCGCGATCCAAACCAGGGTACATGCACCAATGCTTGTCGTTGGGAATACAACGTTGAAAAAGGTAAAGAAGACGAAACTGGGCAGATTATTTCCGCCAATCCAACAAGCAGTGTAGAACAGTTTGACCCAAATGCAGCAACAACCATTGAAGTGCAAGAAGAACGTCCTGACAATACGCTAGGTCTTGGTAAACCTACCGATGAAGTCGTACTGCTTTCTGAGTCACATCGCCCTGAAGAAAAGATGGCTGCCTTTGAAGATGAACATGGTACCTATATTATGAATTCGAAAGATCTTCGCGCTGTACAGCACGTTGAACGTTTGACGAAGATGGGTGTTCATTCACTAAAGATTGAAGGTCGTACTAAGTCTTTCTACTACTGCGCCCGTACCGCTCAAGTTTATCGTAAGGCCATTGATGACGCCGTAGCTGGTCGTCCTTTTGATGATAGCTT
The DNA here is from genome assembly GCF_002218025.2 of Vibrio casei. NCBI lineage: Bacteria > Pseudomonadati > Pseudomonadota > Gammaproteobacteria > Vibrionales > Vibrionaceae > Vibrio > Vibrio casei. The sequence continues at coordinate 2,175,131 of NZ_AP018680.1, forward strand.
AATGGGAACACTCGAAAGTCTTGCGCACCGCGGTTACACAGAAGGCTTCTTACGCCGTCATACTCATGATTCATACCAAAACTACGATTATGGTTATTCAGTTTCTGATTCACAGCAATTTGTTGGCGAGTTTACAGGGAAAACACGTCTATCAGAAAAACATGGTCACCTTGCTGAAGTCGAAGTGAAAAATAAATTTATGGTTGGCGATAGTATTGAGATGATGACCCCTCGAGGCAATATCATCTTTACTCTCGAAGCGATGGAAAACCGCAAGTTTCAAGAGGTCGACGATGCAAAAGGCAATGGTCACTTTGTCTTCATTCCTGTACCTGAAGATTTGGATCTCAGCTTTGGCTTGTTAATGCGTAATCTGTCCACGGGACAAGATACACGTAATCCCAATACATCTACTGCCGCTGTAGAAGCAAATTAAATGGCTTTGTTAATTACAGATAAGTGCATAAATTGTGATATGTGTGACCCAGAATGCCCAAATGGTGCCATATCAATGGGTGACAGCATTTATGAAATTGACCATAATTTATGCACTGAATGTAAAGGGCACTACGACAAGCCAACTTGCCAATCGGTGTGCCCTATCAATAATTGCATCACAGTCGACCCTGAACACATTGAGAGCGAAGGTCAATTACTTGAAAAATTTGTAGTTATTCAAAATCTCGCCTAATAATTGCCAAGCATAGACAAATAAGGGCCTGAAAATTTAATCTTCAAGCCCTTTTTAGATCGCGATGTAGTATCAAGATTAAATTACTTAGTCGCCAAGCCTTTTGAGTTTAAGTAACTTAGAATAAACGGGCGTGATTCCTTGCTTAAACGTTCACTGATATGATCAGACCAAGACCCGGTCTTTTGATTGCTACCACGAGTTTGGTAATAATGATTTGTTTTATCATCATATTCCATAACGGCTTGAGCGGATAATGGTTGATAAGTATTTTGATGAACAATGACTTTCTGAGGTAATCGAGGTTTTATTTGTGGTGATTGATCGGGGTGTCCTAGGCACATGCCAAACATGACCGCACAATATTGTGGTAAACCGAGTAATTCATCCACGTCTTTTGGACTATTTCTAAGCCCACCAATATAAACACCACCTAAGCCTAGAGACTCTGCCGCTAACAAGGTGTTTTGAGCCATGATTCCAGCATCGATAGCACCAATAAGAGTCAGTTCTGTAAACTCTGGTTTAACTTCACTTGAAAGTTGGTAATGGCGCTGATAATCGATACAAAAAACCAAAAATTCAGCAGCCGTTTCCACATAAGCTTGTCCTCCAGAAAATTGGACTAATGCTTTTCGTATAATAGGATCGGTAACACGAATAATTGAGGTAGTTTGTAAAAAACTAGAAGAGGAAGCCGAAATCCCAGACGATAGAATCATATCCAATTCTTCCTCAGTGATAACTTTATCGGTAAATTTCCTAATAGAACGATGATTAAGCATCGTATTAATAACAGGGTTCATAAGTATAAGTTTCTCCAGCTTGATATTAATGAAACTCCACCACAATAATTTTATTTAACTCAGTTGATATAGTGCAAAGTCAGTATGTGCTAAAAGCATACCATTATATTTACTAGATTTAACAAACAAAAAAGCCTGACTCTTTCGAATCAGGCTTTCATCTAAAAATAAGTGGCGGAGTGGACGGGACTCGAACCCGCGACCCCCGGCGTGACAGGCCGGTATTCTAACCAACTGAACTACCACTCCGCAGTGTCTATTCAGTAAACTAAATTTAAAGCCTGGCGATGTCCTACTCTCACATGGGGAAACCCCACACTACCATCGGCGCTACTTCGTTTCACTTCTGAGTTCGGCATGGAATCAGGTGGGTCCAAAGCGCTATGGTCGCCAAGCAAATTCTTTGGTTAAACGCAAAAGCGTTTAACTTAATTCGGAAAGCTGTTCGTTCTCACACTCATTCAAGCATGTCTTATATATCTATTAAGTCCAACCAAAACCCTTTAGGTGTTGTATGGTTAAGCCTCACGGGCAATTAGTATTGGTTAGCTCAACGCCTCGCAGCGCTTACACACCCAACCTATCAACGTCGTAGTCTCCGACAACCCTTTAGGACGCTTAAAGCGCCAGGGAAGACTCATCTCAGGGCTCGCTTCGTGCTTAGATGCTTTCAGCACTTATCGATTCCGAACTTAGCTACCGGGCAATGCCATTGGCATGACAACCCGAACACCAGAGGTTCGTCCACTCCGGTCCTCTCGTACTAGGAGCAGCCCCCTTCAATCTTCCAACGCCCACGGCAGATAGGGACCGAACTGTCTCACGACGTTCTAAACCCAGCTCGCGTACCACTTTAAATGGCGAACAGCCATACCCTTGGGACCGACTTCAGCCCCAGGATGTGATGAGCCGACATCGAGGTGCCAAACACCGCCGTCGATATGAACTCTTGGGCGGTATCAGCCTGTTATCCCCGGAGTACCTTTTATCCGTTGAGCGATGGCCCTTCCATTCAGAACCACCGGATCACTATGACCTGCTTTCGCACCTGCTCGAATTGTCATTCTCGCAGTCAAGCGGGCTTATGCCATTGCACTAACCACACGATGTCCAACCGTGTTTAGCCCACCTTCGTGCTCCTCCGTTACTCTTTGGGAGGAGACCGCCCCAGTCAAACTACCCACCAGGCACTGTCCTCACCCCAGATAATGGGGCTAAGTTAGAACATCAACACTACAAGGGTGGTATTTCAAGGTTGACTCCACATCCACTGGCGTGAATGCTTCAAAGTCTCCCACCTATCCTACACATGTAGGGTCAATGTTCAGTGCCAAGCTGTAGTAAAGGTTCACGGGGTCTTTCCGTCTAGCCGCGGGTACACTGCATCTTCACAGCGATTTCAATTTCACTGAGTCTCGGGTGGAGACAGCGTGGCCATCATTACGCCATTCGTGCAGGTCGGAACTTACCCGACAAGGAATTTCGCTACCTTAGGACCGTTATAGTTACGGCCGCCGTTTACCGGGGCTTCGATCAAGAGCTTCTCCGAAGATAACCCCATCAATTAACCTTCCGGCACCGGGCAGGCGTCACACCGTATACGTCATCTTACGATTTTGCACAGTGCTGTGTTTTTAATAAACAGTTGCAGCCACCTGGTATCTGCGACTCCCGTCAGCTTAGAGAGCAAGTCTCATCACCAACAAGAGCGTACCTTCTCCCGAAGTTACGGTACCATTTTGCCTAGTTCCTTCACCCGAGTTCTCTCAAGCGCCTTGGTATTCTCTACCCGACCACCTGTGTCGGTTTGGGGTACGATTTCTTACAAACTGAAGCTTAGAGGCTTTTCCTGGAAGCATGGCATCAATGACTTCACTACCGTAGTAGCTCGACATCGTGTCTCAGCCTAACAATTTCCCGGATTTACCTAAGAAATTAGCCTACGCACTTGAACCTGGACAACCATCGCCAGGCCCACCTAGCCTTCTCCGTCCCCCCATCGCATTTATAAGAAGTACGGGAATATTAACCCGTTTCCCATCGACTACGCTTTTCAGCCTCGCCTTAGGGGTCGACTTACCCTGCCCCGATTAACGTTGGACAGGAACCCTTGGTCTTCCGGCGAGGGAGTTTTTCACTCCCTTTATCGTTACTCATGTCAGCATTCGCACTTCTGATACCTCCAGCAAACTTCTCAGTTCACCTTCAACGGCTTACAGAACGCTCCCCTACCCATCCTAGTAAACTAGGATGCCGCAGCTTCGGTGTATAGCTTAGCCCCGTTACATCTTCCGCGCAGGCCGACTCGACCAGTGAGCTATTACGCTTTCTTTAAATGATGGCTGCTTCTAAGCCAACATCCTGGCTGTCTGAGCCTTCCCACATCGTTTCCCACTTAGCTATACTTTGGGACCTTAGCTGGCGGTCTGGGTTGTTTCCCTCTCCACGACGGACGTTAGCACCCGCCGTGTGTCTCCCGGATAGTACTTACTGGTATTCGGAGTTTGCAAAGGGTTGGTAAGTCGGGATGACCCCCTAGCCTTAACAGTGCTCTACCCCCAGTAGTATTCGTCCGAGGCGCTACCTAAATAGCTTTCGGGGAGAACCAGCTATCTCCAGGTTTGATTGGCCTTTCACCCCTAGCCACAAGTCATCCGCTAATTTTTCAACATTAGTCGGTTCGGTCCTCCAATTGATGTTACTCAATCTTCAACCTGCCCATGGCTAGATCACCTGGTTTCGGGTCTATACCTAGCAACTCGACGCCCAGTTAAGACTCGGTTTCCCTACGGCTCCCCTATACGGTTAACCTTGCTACTAAATATAAGTCGCTGACCCATTATACAAAAGGTACGCAGTCACACCACGAAGGTGCTCCTACTGCTTGTACGTACACGGTTTCAGGTTCTATTTCACTCCCCTCACAGGGGTTCTTTTCGCCTTTCCCTCACGGTACTGGTTCACTATCGGTCAGTCAGGAGTATTTAGCCTTGGAGGATGGTCCCCCCATGTTCAGACAGGATATCACGTGTCCCGCCTTACTCGTTTTCACTTAGTATGCGTTGTCGGTTACGGGGCTATCACCCTGTATCGCGGCACTTTCCAGAGCCTTCACCTGACGCATATAAAGCTTAAGGGCTAATCCAATTTCGCTCGCCGCTACTTTCGGAATCTCGGTTGATTTCTCTTCCTCGGGGTACTTAGATGTTTCAGTTCCCCCGGTTCGCTTTATTAACCTATGTATTGAGTTAATAATACGTGCTTATGCACGTGGGTTTCCCCATTCGGAAATCGTAGACTCAAGTGGCTTTTACTGCCTAATCTACGCTTATCGCAAGTTAATACGTCCTTCATCGCCTCTGACTGCCTAGGCATCCACCGTGTACGCTTATTCACTTAACCATACAACCCAAAAGGGTCTTTATGTATGTCAACTAAATAAGGTTTAGTTTTTGTTTATTTTGGAGGGTAATCCAAAATAAACGATTTGCCGGACTCAATAGAACAAACCATTACTGGTTTGTAGAATACAAGACACTTGAATGTGTGTTGTTACTTATTACTTGCAAGCAAGCAATAAGATTTGAGAACTTTTATTAAGATAAACAGTAAATGTTTATCTAGTCAGCTTTCCAAATTGTTAAAGAGCAAGAGTTTATTCTTTTCAAACAAACCACTTTTTAAAGACTCTTGGCGACAAAAATTCCCATCCAAAGTAGTTATTGGATGCGAAGCATCGTAAAAGTATTTAAAGAGTGGTGGGCGATACCGGGCTCGAACCAGTGACCCCCTGCTTGTAAGGCAGGTGCTCTCCCAACTGAGCTAATCGCCCACATTGTTTTCTTACCTAAAGTAAGCATTTCCGTGGGAGGAAATGGTGGGTCGTGCAGGATTCGAACCTGCGACCAATTGATTAAAAGTCAACTGCTCTACCAACTGAGCTAACGACCCAGATCTTCATTAAAGAAGATGGTATCCCGTAGGGGAGTCGAACCCCTGTTACCGCCGTGAAAGGGCGGTGTCCTAGGCCTCTAGACGAACGGGACACGGACGGTGAAAGCATTGGGATGCTTTCAAACTCTTTTCTATATAAACCTAATCAATCTGTGTGGGTACTCATCAATAATAAATCTTTCGTAAGGAGGTGATCCAGCCCCAGGTTCCCCTAGGGCTACCTTGTTACGACTTCACCCCAGTCATGAACCACAAAGTGGTAAGCGTCCTCCCGAAGGTTAAACTACCTACTTCTTTTGCAGCCCACTCCCATGGTGTGACGGGCGGTGTGTACAAGGCCCGGGAACGTATTCACCGTGGCATTCTGATCCACGATTACTAGCGATTCCGACTTCATGGAGTCGAGTTGCAGACTCCAATCCGGACTACGACGCACTTTTTGGGATTCGCTTACTTTCGCAAGTTCGCTGCCCTCTGTATGCGCCATTGTAGCACGTGTGTAGCCCTACTCGTAAGGGCCATGATGACTTGACGTCGTCCCCACCTTCCTCCGGTTTATCACCGGCAGTCTCCCTGGAGTTCCCGACATTACTCGCTGGCAAACAAGGATAAGGGTTGCGCTCGTTGCGGGACTTAACCCAACATTTCACAACACGAGCTGACGACAGCCATGCAGCACCTGTCTCAGAGTTCCCGAAGGCACACCTGTATCTCTACTGGTTTCTCTGGATGTCAAGAGTAGGTAAGGTTCTTCGCGTTGCATCGAATTAAACCACATGCTCCACCGCTTGTGCGGGCCCCCGTCAATTCATTTGAGTTTTAATCTTGCGACCGTACTCCCCAGGCGGTCTACTTAACGCGTTAGCTCCGAAAGCCACGGCTCAAGGCCACAACCTCCAAGTAGACATCGTTTACGGCGTGGACTACCAGGGTATCTAATCCTGTTTGCTCCCCACGCTTTCGCATCTGAGTGTCAGTATCTGTCCAGGGGGCCGCCTTCGCCACTGGTATTCCTTCAGATCTCTACGCATTTCACCGCTACACCTGAAATTCTACCCCCCTCTACAGTACTCTAGTTTGCCAGTTTCAAATGACCTTCCGAGGTTGAGCCCCGGGCTTTCACATCTGACTTAACAAACCACCTGCATGCGCTTTACGCCCAGTAATTCCGATTAACGCTCGCACCCTCCGTATTACCGCGGCTGCTGGCACGGAGTTAGCCGGTGCTTCTTCTGTTGCTAACGTCAAGCAACGCCGCTATTAACGACGAAACCTTCCTCACAACTGAAAGTACTTTACAACCCGAAGGCCTTCTTCATACACGCGGCATGGCTGCATCAGGCTTTCGCCCATTGTGCAATATTCCCCACTGCTGCCTCCCGTAGGAGTCTGGGCCGTGTCTCAGTCCCAGTGTGGCTGATCATCCTCTCAGACCAGCTAGGGATCGTCGCCTTGGTGAGCCATTACCTCACCAACTAGCTAATCCCACATAGGCGTATCCTAACGCGCGAGGCCCGAAGGTCCCCCGCTTTGCTTCTTTCCTTTAACAGAAAGGAGATTATGCGGTATTAACAGTCGTTTCCAACTGGTATCCCCCTCGTTAGGGCAACTTCCTATGCATTACTCACCCGTCCGCCGCTCGACGCCGAAGTAGCAAGCTACTTCTCGTTTCCGCTCGACTTGCATGTGTTAGGCCTGCCGCCAGCGTTCAATCTGAGCCATGATCAAACTCTTCAATTAAAGTTTTGTTGATGCTTTCGCATCGGCTCAATGATTACTGACTTCAAACTTATTCTTCTTAAAAAGAAGAAGTAACTTTAAAGTTTATTATCATTTCCCAGCAGGAAATGATAATGAATTGACTGTGCCGCTATTATTACTTTCACTTTAAAAAGTGAAATCAAACAAGCTCAAAGCTGTTCTTATTAATAGCCGTTTGGTCACTCAGTTCATTGATAATTCTTTTTGATTATCATCAACGAGTGCCCACACAGATTGATAGGTTTAAATTGTTAAAGAGCGTTGTTCTTTCGGCTTTCGCCTCAGTGAACAGGTCGGTCATTTTAGTCATTTAAGCTTCGGTGTCAAACACTTTTTGAAACTTATTTTCTAATCCTTTTTGAGAAGGTTTTGACCTCTGACTCGCAGCGCCGTTAGGCTGTGTGCTCCGTGTCAGTGAGGGCGCATTATAGAGAAGCTCATCATATTGGCAAGCCCTTTTTTCAAAAAAACACATAAATAAGTGTTAAGCGCTCAATTTACAACCAAAGCTTTATTTACACACATTTACACGAGTTAAACTCACAGGTTTTCCACAGAAAAAGAGGGAAATAAAAATAAATCCCCGTTAGATTAACAGCCAACCCTTGTAAGTAAATCGATAAAAGAGGATTGCGCATTAGCAATCAGTCTTTCTTTATCAACTAAACAACTTTCATTTTGGTAAATCACATTGCCATTTATCATACTGAGCTTTATATGAGCAGGTTCACCACATAGGATTGGCACATATAAAGTTGAATGAACCCCTTGATAGCGAACTTGATTTAAATCATAAAGTACAATATCAGCTGCAAAACCTACTTCTATTTTACCTACCTTATCTAAACCTAATAGCGAAGCCCCATTTTGAGTTCCCCATTTAACGACATTTTCTAGACTCGTACTTGCGGCACCATGAGTCGCCCTATGTAATAGCCAAGCTAGATTCAGCTCTTGAAGCATAGATCCCGATTCAGAAGAAGCCGAACCATCAACTCCGATGCTGATATTCATCCCCGCTTGTTCCATTTCAATAATAGGGGCGATTCCACTACCCAATCGACAATTAGACGTAGGGCAATGTGAAATACCGGTTTTTGTTTCAGACAGTGTTCTTATGTCTTGCTCGTTAGCTTGCACTAATGAGCAAACCAAACATCACTACCAAGCCACTCACATTCTGCGGCATAGTCCACAGCACTTTTCTCGTATTTAGATAACGACTGCTGCTGATCAAACTCCACCTCTAATAAATGAGAGTGCATTCTTAAGTTACGTTGGCGTGCAAAAGACGAGAGCTGTTTTAAATCTTCAGCTGGAGATGAATGGATTAAACTCGTGGGTGCCACCACCAACTGCCGCATCGGCATATCGGTATTTTGATGATATAGACTATAGCTATCATCCAAGCGTCGTAGCATTAGATCGATAGATTCAGGTTCAATTCCAGCTTTGGCGAGTCCTTTGTGTGTTCCTTTGGTTGTCGCGCCACCTCGACAAAGTACCAAACGTATTCCCATATCATCCGCCGCTTGCCACACTGCCGCTTCTAATTCAGGTGACGTCTTCGCGTGATAGAGATAATGGTGGTCCGCGCAAGTTGTCACACCAGAACGAATCAAATCATAAAATCCAAGGCATGCTGCGCTGTACATTATTTCTGGTGTAATCTTTGGCCAATATTGATAAGGCACACTAGCAAGCCAATCACCTAGTGGTTGGTTTAGTCCAGCAGGAATACCTTTTAATATAGATTGAGCTAAATGATGGTGGGTATTGACGAAGCCGGGATAAACCACACATTGGCTGGCATCAATCAGCTGTTCACCTTCTTGCAGCAGAAGATCGGAGCCTATTTCCGTTATTACCCCCTTATCTATCCTTATATCTGTTGCTGTTTGTTCCGTAACTATCCCTTGTGCATTTTTAATTAGATATTTCATGATCACTCCATCACTATCTTTCGACATGATATGAGCAATGTCCCAGCGCCAAAGCACCTAACCGCTTCTACTCATCTAACATAACATTCATACTCAGCTAGCAATTAATAAGCCAGAAAGTCATTCCCTCTATATATAGCTTTATATTGTTCAGAATAAGAAATGTTGCACCAAATAAATGCACAGTTAACTTTCTGCACTTTTTCAACGCAATCCACTGCACCAAAACGCTCCCTAGATATAAAGGTAGAGCAAAATGTTAGCTGTTAAATAAATGTTATTTCTAACAATAAATCTATTTTTCGTTTTTTTATATGCATCTGGCATAGCGTTTGCTCTATTAACTATGTGTGACAACCACAGCTGTGAGTAGAAGCGGTTAGATGCAAAACATCGGGACATTGCTCACCATTACCAAAAATTGCCAAAGTGCTATATGAATCATCATTAAGCCAATATGGAATTATATTGAGTAAAGGAGAACCAAATGAAACTTTCAATCAAGCAATGCATCCACTTAACGTTAACCACAGCTGCACTATCCACTAGCGTCAATGTCTTGGCCGCGGACAAAGTCAACTTCCAACTCGACTGGCTACCGGGGGGAGATAAAGCACCAGTTTATGTTGCCGTGCAGCAAGGCTTTTTTGCCGAGCAAGATCTTGATGTCACCATTCGCCAAGGTAAAGATTCAACCGATGCAATCACTAAAGTTGCCACCGGTACTGCAGACATAGGCTCTTCTGATCTCGTGTCACTATTAGTCGCCAAGGCCAATGATGATGTGCCAGTGAAAGCGGTATATTCTGTCTTCAGCAAAGCGCCTTATGCTTTTTATGTATTGGAAGACTCTGGCATTAACTCTGTCAAAGACGTTGCCAATAAAAGCGTGGCAACCTCTCCTTTCACTTCTGCTAACGTATTCTTACCCCTACTACTGCGTAAAAACCATGTTGATGAAAGCAGCGTGAAAGTCACCAAAGCCGATCCGGGCGCACTCAATCCAATGCTGATCACCGGCAAATCTGATGTGATGATCTCTTGGGTCACCGATACCGTTAAAAACCAAAGCCAAGCTGAAGCAGTAGGAAAGAAATTGAAGATCCTACCTTGGCATGATGCAGGGTTAGATTTTTATTCCTCTTCACTTATCGCCAGTGATCGTTTCTTAGCGAAAAAGCCCGATGTCGCGAAACGCTTTATCAAAGCCTACGCAAAAGCCGTTGCCTATACATGGGAACATCCGCAGCAAAGCGCGCAAGATGTTCATAAAATGGTGCCAGAAGTGGATACCCAACAAGCCGCCGATACTATTATGTCGATTAAAGACTTAGTGATTAATGAAGTCAGTAATAGAGATGGCATCGGTGCCTTTACCCCAGAGCGTCTTGCTGAAACCTGGAAGTGGACAGCCGAAGCTCAACAACTCGACGTCAATAAGTTTGATCCTGAAAGCGCTATTTCTCGTGACTTTATGCCGGGAGGTAAATCATGAACCCTTTTGTTTCTTTCAAACAAGTTGGCCACACCTACCACAGTGACAATGGCTCGGTAAAAGTGTTAAACAACGTCAATTTTGATGTTGAGAAGAACCAGTTTATTTCGATCGTTGGTCCTTCAGGTTGTGATAAATCCACCTTGCTGAGATTACTTTCAGGACTCATGCAATCGACCGAAGGCCAAGTCGAAATCTTTGGCCGCCAAGTCACCGAACCGAGAGAAGACATCGGAATTGTTTTTCAAAAGCCGACCTTACTGCCGTGGAAGAATGTACTCGAAAACGTATTGTTTCCACTCAAACATAAGTTTGGTCATATCACCAATAAAGAGCGTGACTTTGCTAAACAGCTGATCAACAAAGTGGGATTAAAAGACTTTCATAACAGCATGCCGGATCAACTCTCCGGCGGTATGCAACAACGAGTAGGCATTGCACGAGCGCTGTTACTTGATCCTGATATTTTAATTATGGATGAGCCATTTTCCGCACTGGATGCACTGACCCGAGAAGAAATGGGCTTTGAGTTACTACGCCTGTGGAATGAGAAGCCTAAAACCGTGTTATTTATTACTCACTCGATATCTGAAGCGGTCTTACTGTCAGACAAAGTACTAGTGATGGGCCCTCGTCCAAGTACCGTGGTAGAAGAAATTAATATCGATCTACCTAGACCTAGAACACTCGATACAATTCAACATCGACTATTTGCTGAATACACAGGGAAAATCAGGGAGCACTTTTACTCACCCCCTTCAACTCAGCAAGAAAACGAAAGCAATATCTCTCAAATAAGGACTGTCGCCTAGCCTAAAGCTAACTAGCGATACTCTTTATTCATACGACGTCACTATAAGGAAATAGTATGTCTATTAAAAAGCTTTATAAAAATAGCCTACCATTACTGGCGATGCTGGCTATTCTACCGATATGGGAAATCATCTGCCGCACATTTGAGATCCCTAACTTTATTTTGCCAGCACCATCGGCAATCGCAGAAGCCTTTATGCAAGTCTCGGCTGAACGCTGGCTCGATAATCTCTGGGCAACATTAAGAATCGCATTATTAGGGTTTGGCTTATCGCTGTTAGTCAGTATTCCTTTAGCAATAATGATGGTCAGCTCCAAGTTTTTAACTAAAGCGGTTTTCCCACTACTGGTAATCGTACAATCCACACCAGTGGTTGCCATTGCGCCACTACTTATTGTGATTTTAGGTACAGGAGATGCTCCACGTTTAGCCATCACCTGCTTAATTACCTTCTTCCCATTAGTGGTTTCTGCGACAACTGGCATGTTATCTACCCCATCAGAATTAATCGAGTTATCTAAGTCACTCAATGTGTCGCGAGCAAAAACCATTTGGCAAATTCGCCTACCTTATGCCATTCCCCATATCTTTAGTGGTGTCAAAGTGGCGATTACGCTGTCGGTGATTGGCGCGGTTATTTCAGAATTTGTCGCTGCCGAAAAAGGTCTAGGCTACTTTGTTCAATTCTCAACATCATACTTCAAGATCCCACAAGCTTTTGCAGCCTTAGTCTTTCTATCGGCGGTGAGCATGCTGCTATTTAAATCCGCGCATTGGATCCAAAAAGGTTTCTTCGCTTGGAGTTTACCTCAAGATAAAAGCCATTAACGGTGTTTGTCAAACTAGTTGTCGCGATCACTACGTTATGCACTCTCAGCCTTGACACTATTTTGTTCAGGGTTTAAGTACACTTCTTTTGGTAAATCCCAATTACGGATATTACCGCTCCAGCGCTCAGGGTGAGCATCTTTAGCACCTTGATAAACTTCTTTTCTATTAGCCAATATGTCACCCGCTAATCCTGAATGCCTTTGATGTGGGCTGACGTATTTGATGCCACTATGTTTGTGGTTAAAATTATACCAGTGGCTAAATTTCAACACCCAACTACGCGCCTCATCAATTGTTGAAAACCCTTTATACGGATAGTCAGGGCGATATTTACACGTTTTAAATATCGACTCAGCATAAGCATTATCATTGCTCACCCTAGGACGATTAAAAGACGACACGACACCTAAACTATAAAGTGTTTCAAGCATTGATGAGCCTTTCATTGGGCTTCCATTATCCGAATGCAGTACCAGAGGATTATCTTTAACTCCTTCTTTTAAATGAGCTTTCTTAATTAATATTGATGCATTTTCTGCTGATTCGTCATCATGAATTTCCCATCCAACAATCTTTCGACTAAATATATCGAGTATCAAATATAAATAAAAATGCAGCCCTTTAGCGGGGCCTGGTAACCAAGTAATATCCCAACACCACACTTGGTTTGGCCCTGTAGCACAGTGTGTCGTCGGTACTTTTCTCTCTTTTATCTGACTACGTCCGCGAGCGTTTTGCTGTTTTTCTTCATGAAGAACACGATAATATGTTGATTCAGAAGCAAGATAAATACCCTCATCTGCTAATGTAGGGACGATTTGGCTTGGTGGTAAGCTCTTAAAATCATCGCTATTAACGATGGCTAATATGTTATCTCTCTCTGCTTTTGATAGCTTATTTTTTGGCTCAGGGCGCTGAGATATTGGTCTACCATCTGTTTTTATGTTCCCGTCAACAGTCCAACGTTGATACGTCCGGACACTGATCCCAAGTTCACGGCAAGCTTTAAACTTTGGCGCACCAGAACTCACAGCTTCATTAACTAGTTTAACTGCTTGAATGCGAGCTGAGTCGAGGATCATTCGTCCTCGGCTTCCCCCCAGATCGCATTTGCTTTTTTTCTTAACACCAATAGTGCTGCGGTTTCAGCGAGTGCCTTATCTTTTCGACGTAGCTCCTTTTCTAATTGATTGATCTGTTTTTTATCTTTCTTTGTTTCGGTGGAGAAGGCTTTTTCTTGCTCTTTAACGTTAGCGTTTGCATCTATACACGCATTTCGCCAAGCCGATACTTGTTCCACATAAAGACCTTTGCCTCGGCAATATTCCGCTAACTCAGCTTGATTTAAAGAGGCTGTTTCCAACACGACTGAGAATTTATTTGCTGATGACCACTGCTCAGCATTCTTTCCATCACCTGGCACTAAATGCCCCTTATCAATTGCTTGTTTTCGCCAATTATACAAGGTTGATTCACCAATCCCCATCTCGATTGATAATTGGGCTATTGCTATATTATTTGGAGGCATCATCTTCTGAAGAGCCGACTCTTTGCTTTGCGCTGAATAATGTTTCATTGTTACTCCACGCCCTCTGTTTAATGGTTGAATATTAAGCGCGACAACTAGTCTGACAGAGAGGGTTAAGGAGCGAGCCATGACACCAGAACAAGACAAAAAACACTTACAGCAAAGTCTCGATTTAGCTGAAAAAGCCAAGCAGCAAGGCATTCATCCTTTTGCAACAATTTTAGTCAACGCTCAAGGCGAAGTGCTGCTTGAACAAATCAATGGCTATCTGCCAAATAAAGATATGACCGGCCATGCTGAGCGATTAATTATGACGGAAGCGAGTCAAAAATATCGCCCTGATTATTTGAAAGACTGCACTCTGTATATTTCTGCCGAACCTTGCGCCATGTGCGCCGGAGCGATTTATTGGGCGGGCGTAGGGCGAGTGGTTTACGGATTAAGTGAACATCGGCTAAAACAAATCACCGGTAATCACCCTGAGAACCCAACCTTAGATCTACCTTGTCGCACTGTTTTTTCAGCAGGACAACGACCGATGGAAATCATTGGTCCACTGATGGAAGAGCAAGCGGCGCAAATACATGATGGGGTTTGGTAAACCTTCTTATACATAACAGAATAAACACAACAGGAGTAGAAGCGGTCTGTAATGGGTAACCATTGCTGGGCATTGCTCCAATCACTAAGCACACGCTTAACTATTGGAGAAATAATATGACCACTACAGCTTACGCACTGGATGAACTGCAATTTGAAACTACCATCGGCGGAAAAGGGATTGATGCACAACATAGCAATATTCCCATCATTAATATGAGCCAATTTGAATCTCGCCGAGCTGAGATCACTGAAGCATTATGGCAAGCCGCCACCCAAGTCGGTTTCTTTCAAATTAAAAACCATTCCATTGCTCTAAAGGATATTGAACACGCTTTTCAACTTAGCGAGCAATTGTTCTCTCTTCCTCAACAACAAAAACAGCCGTTAAGCCTAAAGCCTGGGAAAAATGCCGGTTGGGAATTCAAGCAACAGGTTCGCCCTTCTACAGGTACTGCCGATCAAAAAGAATCCTACCAAATCACGCGCCCTCACATGGAAGGGATATGGCCAGACCAAGCGCCTTTAGCCAATTTCCAGCAAGACATGCTCAACTTTGAATCTCAAGCGTGGCAACTCGGTATGAACATCCTGTCTTGTTTTGCCGATAAACTGGGATTTGAACGCGACTTTTTCAGGCAAGTCCATCAACCGAATTCAGAGCAATATCAAAGTACATTAAGGCTGCTTCACTATTTACCAATGGCGCAACTGCCACAAGGCGAAGAACATTGGCGCGCGGGCGCTCATACCGATTTTGATTGTTTGACTATGGTAGTCCAACAACCGAATCAAGGCGGATTACAAGTTGCCGCGGGGAAGGATTATCAGCATCAACAAGTGTGGAGTAATGTAGTACCACAAGCTGGCGTGATCACTTGTAATATTGGCGATATGTTAATGCGTTGGAGTGATGATAAGTTAAAATCGACATTGCACCGCGTTCGCATGCCCTACCCTGAAGAAAATCAAGGTTCACGCTATAGCATGGCATTTTTCTGTCAGGCCAATAAAGATCAAGTAATTCAAGGGCCGAATAAAAAATATCAAGCAATGACCGCCGAAGAGTATTTGAACATGAGAATTCAGGCGAATTTTGCGAAATAAGCTCAATAATAACAAATAAAAAAGGGAGCAGATAATTGCTCCCTTTGATTCATTGAAGATTTAATTAAGATTGATGAGCAACGATCTCATCATCTTTCACCGTTAGATGGACTTTCTGCCCAGGAATTAGCTCCCCAGCCAGAATCGAACGAGCCAACGGGTTTTCGACCATTTGTTGGATCGCACGTTTCAATGGACGAGCCCCATAAACCGGGTCAAAGCCGACTGCCGCAACCAAAGACAACACGTCTTCATTCACCTCTAATTCATACTCTTTTTCCGCCATACGTTGACGTAGACGATCCAGTTGAATAGAGGCAATTGACTTAATTTGTTCTTGTCCTAATGGATGGAAGACCACACATTCATCCACGCGGTTTAAGAACTCAGGTCTAAAATGCTGGCTGACGATCTCCATTACTTCAGCTTTCATCGATTCATACGTCGAGGTCATCGCTTTTTCTTGAATTCGATCGGAACCCAAGTTAGATGTCATGATCACCACGGTATTTTTAAAATCTACCGTTCGGCCTTGGCCATCAGTCAAACGTCCATCATCTAACACTTGCAATAAAATATTAAATACATCTGGATGCGCTTTTTCTACCTCATCAAGTAAAATCACCGAGTAAGGTTTGCGGCGGACCGCTTCGGTTAGGTAACCACCTTCTTCGTAGCCAACATAACCCGGAGGCGCGCCGACTAAACGAGACACCGAATGCTTCTCCATAAACTCCGACATATCAATCCTAACCATGGCATCTTCACTATCAAACATAAAGTTCGCTAATGTTTTACACAGCTCGGTTTTACCTACCCCGGTTGGACCTAAGAATAAGAAAGAGCCAATCGGTTTATTCGGATCGGATAGCCCAGCACGACTACGACGAATCGCATTCGACACTACATCTACCGCTTCTTTCTGGCCAATCACACGTTCATGTAACACTGTTTCCATCGAAAGTAATTTGGCTTTCTCCGCTTCAAGCATTTTCGATACTGGAATACCGGTTTGGCGTGATAGCACTTCAGCAATTTCAGCATCCGTCACGCGATTTTTAAGCAATGTCAGCTCAATATTCTCGGCTTGTGAGGCATTCTCCAATTGCTTTTCTAGCTCTGGGATCTTGCCATATTGCAACTCAGACATTCGTTGCAAATCACCAGCACGACGAGCCACATCCATATCTAAACGGGCTTGTTCCAGTTCCGTTTTAATATGTTGAGTGCCAGAAAGTGAGGCTTTTTCGGTTTTCCACACTTCTTCTAACTCTGAATATTCACGCTCTTTCTCTTCCAGTTCTTGGTTAAGAATGGCAAGGCGCTTGGTACTTGCCGCATCACTTTCGTTTAACAGTGCTTGCTGCTCAATTTTTAATTGAATAATACGGCGATCTAAACGATCCATCGATTCTGGTTTAGAATCCATTTGGATGCGAATACTCGATGCCGCTTCATCAATCAAATCGATCGCTTTATCTGGCAACTGCCGATCCGATACATATCGATGCGATAATGTAGCCGCTGCGACAATGGCCGGATCGGTAATTTCAACATGGTGATGCAGTTCATAACGCTCCTTCAAACCACGCAAAATCGCAATGGTATCTTCAACCGTAGGTTCATCGACCAGCACTTTTTGGAAACGACGCTCTAGAGCGGGATCTTTTTCAACATATTGACGATATTCATCCAAGGTCGTCGCCCCCACACAGTGAAGCTCACCACGAGCCAAAGCAGGTTTTAGCATATTACCGGCATCCATCGATCCTTCGCCCTTACCGGCACCCACCATGGTATGCAATTCATCGATGAACAAAATCACATTGCCGTCTTCTTGCGCCAGTTCATTCAATACCGCTTTTAGGCGCTCTTCAAATTCACCACGGTATTTTGCACCAGCGATCAATGCGCCCATATCCAACGAAAGCACGCGACGATTACGTAATCCTTCCGGTACTTCGTTATTAACGATACGCAAAGCTAAACCTTCGACGATCGCCGTTTTACCAACCCCCGGTTGGCCAATCAATACTGGGTTGTTTTTGGTACGACGTTGCAAAACCTGAATGGTGCGACGAATTTCATCATCACGCCCAATCACAGGATCAAGTTTGCCCTGCTCTGCTCGCTCCGTTAAATCAATGGTGTACTTTTCTAAGGCTTGACGCTTTTCTTCCGCATTCGGATCGTCAACATTTTGCCCACCACGAATCTCATCAATCGCCTTAGAGACTTTGTCTTTCGTTAATCCAAAATCTTTAAATAATTTGCCTAAAGGACCACGGTCTTCCACCGCGGCCAACAAGAAAATTTCCGATGAGATATACGCATCTTTTCTTTGCTGAGCAAATTGATCACAAAGATTTAATAAATTGCCAAGTGACTTTGACAACTGAACGTCACCGCCCGTATCGGTTACTTTCGGTAGTTTGTCTAATTCTTGGCTTAATTTTGAACGCAACTGGGTACCATCGACACCGAGCATGGTGAAGATAGGCCGAATGGTACTACCATCTTGGTCCAATAAAGCCTGCATCAAATGTACAGGTTCAATAAATTGATGATCTCGTCCTAACGCGAGTGATTGCGCATCAGAAATAGCAAGTTGAAACTTGCTAGTAAATTTGTCAAAACGCATAATAAGCCTCCACTTTCAGAAAAGGCATCTCACAACAAGATACCTCAAAAGAAACGTTATTTATGACTTATAAATGGATGCTTAGGGGAAGATTTTCAAGAGGAAGTGATGTTTTTTTCATCGGTATCATTCAATCCAAATAAAGGTGGCTTGACGCCCTGTCATACCATCTCGTCGATAAGAATAAAAATTTTCAGGTTCGGAAAATGTACAACGTTGACTATTAAAAACTTGTTCTACACCGGCAAGATTTAAACGTTGCGTGGCAAGTAACGACATATTGGCCAGCCATTTTTTTTGGCTACCTTTTACCGACACTTGAGAGGAATACCGAACAAACGCATCTCGAGCATGCGAATCAAAGTGAGTAAAAACATCAAAGACATCACTTCCCACTTCAAATGCTTTAGCACCAATTGCAGGTCCAATCCAAGCCATAACTTGGCTCGGTTTAGTAAACTTGTTGACGGCATTTTCTAAAATCCCGTCTGCCAACCCGCGCCAACCCGCATGAACAGCAGCAACTTGAGTGCCATCGGTATTAGTTAATAGCACAGGTAAACAGTCTGCGGTCATCACCGTACACACAATTTTATTATGAGTGGTCATGGATCCGTCTGCATTAATAACCTGATGAGTCGGTTTGGTTAACTCTACCACCACATTAGAATGTGTTTGATTTAGCCAAATTGGTGAGGTTGGCATTAAGCCACCAGCCTTCACTAAGTCTCTATTTTTTTGCACAAGAATATCATCATCTCCAACATGCATACCAAGATTCAAACCTTGATATGCACCTTGCGATACCCCACCCCAACGCGTAGAACTAAATGCTTTTACATTTTTAGGCGCAGGCCAATTTGGAGTGACCATATTCATTAAGACTTATTCCTCTTCTTTATTCTCTTTCGCATCCTGGCGTAGAGCTTCAGCCATCACAATCATATCGTTAGGAACCGGCGCACGGAAAGCCATTTCTTCTCCCGTTGCTGGATGTTTAAATTTCAGCATTACCGCATGTAACGCTTGACGATCAAAGCTACGAATCATATCCGTTAATTCTTTCGATGCCCCTTTAGGAATACGCGCACGACCGCCATAAGCAATATCACCCAATAATGGATGTTGAATATAAGCCATATGCACACGAATCTGATGCGTACGGCCCGTTTCTAAGCGTAAACGAATACGAGTATGAACACGGAAATGCTCAGCCACACGGTAATGGGTAATCGCAGGCTTACCTAATTCATTAACCGCCATTAAGGTACGCTTAGTCGAATGTCGGCCAATCGGTTTCTCAACCAATCCACCCGCCGTCATATTGCCAATAATAATTGCTTCATATTCACGGGTAATATTACGTTTTTGAAGCGCTCGAACTAAACGCGTTTGTGCTTGAACGGTCTTAGCCACCACCATCAAACCCGTTGTATCTTTGTCCAAACGATGAACAATACCCGCTCTAGGGACTTCAGCTATCGAAGGATAGTGATACAATAATGCATTTAAAACGGTTCCATCCGGTGTGCCAGCGCCTGGGTGAACCACAAGATCACGAGGTTTATTGATAACAATGATATGATCATCTTCATACACAATATCAAGTGGGATATCTTGAGCTTCCCAACGTTGTTCATCTTCTAACTCGGCTTGAACGGTAATGTCTTCACCACCCATAACTCGAGTACGCGCTTTAGTGACGACTTCACCATTAACTTGAACCTTGCCTTCAAGCAACCATTCTTTAAGTCTAGAACGAGAAAATTCTGAAAATAATTCAGCAATCGCTTGATCTAAGCGTTGCCCTAATTGAGAATCTTTTACTGTATCGGTGCGTATTATCTGCTGGGCCATATCGAACTTTTTAAAAAACCATGAGACTAATATCCATTAATATGGATAAAATAGGTCTATTCACCGTTATTGGTAAAATAGTGTTATTCACCATTGTATCTGTTAAGTTGTAAGAAGTAACGGACACGATAATATTTAATTCAAGGAATTTTCTCCTCACAATGAAACGCCAATACCTTTTAGGTCTAATTACCTTACTATTATTAGCAGGTTGCGCTGATAATAAAGACGCAGTACCAGATATCCCACCATCGGATCTCTATACACAAGCACACCAGGAACTTCAATCTGGAGGCTGGACTGAGGCCATAAAGAAACTTGAAGCCCTCGATTCTCGCTATCCATTTGGCCCTTATTCAGATCAAGTACAACTTGATTTAATCTATGCTTATTACAAAAATGGCGATTATCCATTAACGTTAGCAACTATTGAGCGTTTTTCTCGTTTAAATCCAACGCATGAACGTTCTGACTGGATAATGTATATGCGTGGCTTAACCCACATGGCTCAAGATTCTAATTTCATGCATTCTCTATTTAATATGAATCGCTCTGATCGAGATCCTGAACCAGTCAAAGCCGCATTTTCTGATTTCAAGCGCTTATTAGAACGCTACCCTAATAGCCAATATGCGGCCGACTCACGTATTCGCTTAGTCTCGTTAAAAAATCGTTTAGCAGAATATGACTTAGCTTCTGCTGATTTTTACTTACGTAGAGAAGCTTGGATCGCTGCTATTAATCGTTGTCAGGAGATCCAAAAAACCTATCCCGATACCAAAGCGGCTCATGAGTCATTAAAAATTCAACTCAAAGCGTATAAAGCATTAAACTTAGAAGATGGGATCAAGCAAACGCAAGCTCTCATCGATTTAAATAAAGAAAAATAAGCGAACAAAAAATTATCACTGAAACTAAAAAGCAGCGTAATAATCGCTGCTTTTTTATGCCATTTTTAATGTCAAAAAATAAACAATGATTTACTTAGATTAAAAAAAAGCCCTAAAAATATAGATCTTTAGTAGCCATTCGATTAAACCTACTTCATTCCCACAGAAGAACAAGTCTTTTCATCTTAAAAATAACCAAGTTTTGTTTAGGATCACATTTGCTTATTAATAAAAAATCATCGCGAAAAAAAATGATTTAGATCACATTCATTTCATCCCAAAAGGGTAATCTGAAAACAACTAATCAAGGTCGCAAGAGGAAAATAACCTATGACAATAAACATTACTGGCAAAAATATCGAAGTGACCTCTTCAATCCGTGAATATATTGAGGCTAAATTCCAAAAACTTGAAAAGTGGCAAATCGATCTCATTAATTGCCAAGCCAATATTAGTACTGAACCAGGAAATCAACAAAAAATTGAAGCAACTATTACCGTTCCAAAAGGGAAACTGGTTGCATCAGCTTCACATGAAGATTTATATAAAGCAATTAATGAAGTAGAACATAAACTGGAACGTCAGTTAAACAAACTTAGCCATAAGCCAGAGGCAAAACGAACTAAAGTAGAGAAACTTGACGTAGAAGAAGAAGCTGAAGTGGAATAGTTACTTCTAAAAATAATAACAAACCCTTGTAGCGCTCACTTGAGCGCTATTTTTTTGCTTGACGCTTTCTCGTCGCTTGCTTATGGTGTTAGCTCATTCTAGGAAAA
This sequence comes from Vibrio casei, assembly GCF_002218025.2. NCBI lineage: Bacteria > Pseudomonadati > Pseudomonadota > Gammaproteobacteria > Vibrionales > Vibrionaceae > Vibrio > Vibrio casei. The sequence continues at coordinate 2,196,825 of NZ_AP018680.1, forward strand.
TATATATTATGCATTCATTCAATCTGTTCTTTTTTGGCTTCTTTTTTCCATCCTAACTAGGTGGGGCTAGATGTCGTTTTAAAAACAAGCCAAAAACGGACAGAAAGCCTCCCACTCTGGGGGGCTTTTTTATAGGAATAAGTTATGACTCAACCACGCTATTCACTTGAAGAAATTAGACTTCGACTTAATGAACTTGATGATCAATTACTGAATATTCTATCTGAGCGACGTTCACTCAGTATTCAAGTGGCTAAAAGTAAAGTCGAAACCTCTAAACCCGTTAGAGACCCAAAGCGTGAACAAGAGCTGCTCGTAAAGTTGATTAATAACGGTAAAGAAAAATACCAACTTGATGCTACCTATATCACTAAGCTATTCCATACCATCATTGAAGACTCCGTATTACTGCAACAAGCCTATTTACAAAACCTTGCCAATCCACAACAAAGTAGAAAACCACTGGCTAGAGTTGCATTTTTGGGCGCGAAAGGCTCTTATTCACACTTAGCCAGCCGCGAGTATTTTAGCCGTAAAAATACGGAGTTGATTGAACTAAATTGTGGCCAATTCAAAGAGGTTGTTTCCACGGTAGAATCAGGTCATGCTGATTTCGGTGTTCTTCCTATAGAAAACACCAGCTCAGGATCAATCAATGAAGTCTACGATTTGCTTCAACACACTACTTTGTACATTGTTGGGGAGCTTACTCTACCAATTGATCATTGCTTACTAGCCCCGCAAGACATGCGTTTAGAAGACATTAAAACGTTGTATTCGCATCCGCAGCCCCACCAGCAATGCAGTGAGTTTTTAAGCCATCTCAACAGTGTTACCTTGGAGTCATGTGCAAGTACCGCCGACGCCATGCAAAAAGTAAAAGATTTCAAGCGAACAGATGTAGCGGCCATTGGTAACGCTTCAAGTGGTAAATTATATGGTCTACAAATAATCAAAGAAAATATCTCAAATCAGACCGAAAACCATACCCGCTTCATCGTTGTAGCACGCAAGCCCGTTGAAGTCTCAACTCAAATACCCGCAAAGACAACCCTCATCATGTCGACCTCACAAGAAGCGGGCTCTTTGGTACAAACGTTACTGGTTCTTCAACATTATGGCATCAACATGACTAAACTTGAGTCTCGCCCAATTATGGGGAACCCTTGGGAAGAAATGTTCTATGTAGACTTAGAAGCACATTTAGATTCACAAGAAATGCAGCAAGCGATTATAGAACTAACCAAAATTACTCGTCATTTAAAAGTACTGGGTTGCTATCCAATCGAAAATATCAAACCAACCCACGTTAAATTGGAGTCATAAGTTAGTGGAAAATAAATTAATCAAAGTGATTGTTTCCTCACTTAATCCCGCAAAAATCAAAGCCGTTGAAAGTGCATTTGAAGCAGCATTTCCCGACGCTGATTTCACTTTTGACGGAGTGTCAGTTTCAAGTGAAGTCCCCGATCAACCAATGAATGATCACGAAACCAAACTCGGGGCATTAAATCGAGTTAAAAATGCTAAGTTGGCAATCAACAACGGTGATTTTTATGTTGGTTTAGAAGCAGGTATTGAGGGGAATTTTACTTACGCCTGGATGATCATTGAAGATAATTGCCATAACGACAGTATCAAACGAGGCGAATCTCGTTCAGCTTGCTTAATGCTCCCTCCTGTCGTATTAGAAAAAGTTCGTCAGGGTAAAGAGCTTGGTCATGTCATGGATGAAGTCTTCGCCACTGACAACATTAAACAGAAAGGCGGAGCAATAGGTTTACTCACGCACAATCAGTTAACTCGAAGCTCGGTTTACCACCAAGCTTTAGTACTGGCATTAATTCCATTTATAAATCCTAGTCACTTTTAAAGCAAAACTAGGATGATGACCCGATTAACAAGGTTTGCTCTTGCAAACCTTTAGCGACTTTTATTTAAAACAGCAGCTTGCAACAAATGTTGAAGCTGCTGTTTTTTATCTTGCTCTAATTTTTTAAGCTCAGTCGAACCACGGGTAATAGTGGCAACCCCCACCCCAAGCATTTGGCTAATCTGCCTCTGAGAACGATCACCTTTGATTAATTCGTGGAAAATATTCATTCTGGCAAGTAAGGCTTCTCGTTCATCAAAAGTCAATAATGCCGACAATAAAAAATCCAATTGCTTCTGCTGGCAAGATTGCTCTAATAAATGAAGAACATCTTGCCATCGTTCAAATTCGGGAACGTCTTTTATATCAGTAGAGTTAGCCATGAATTTAATATTTTTCCTTTATTTCATCTGGCGTTAAAAAAGAACCAGATTGACCAAGTAGATTGCGGTAATAAGTTTCAAACATCAAAATATTTTGCACATACCCACGAGTTTCATTAAATGGAATCGCTTCAATGAATGAATACGCATCAATACTTTGATTGGTTCGTGCGCGCCATGTTTTCACCCGATGTGGGCCTGCATTATAAGCGGCGAAAGCAAAGATACGATTGTTATCAAAATCATCCATCAACCCTCCCAAGTATGAGCTACCAATTTCAATATTTTTTTGAATATCATACAACTCATCGGGATGATCATACTCTAAATCATACACATCGGCCGTGTGTTTAGCTGTTGTCGGCATAATTTGCATAATACCTCGAGCTCCGACTGGAGAACGAGCCTCAATATCCAGCGCACTTTCTTGCCGCGCTAACGACAGTAAAGTAATTAAAGGAACATTATTTTTTTTCGAGTAAAAATTAAACCACCAGCGGTGGGCAATGGGAAAACGCATACTAGTATAGTCCCACATTTTTGCTTCAATGGTCGCGACAACTGCAAAATTATGCCAACGTTTCTTAGTGGCATAGTGTGCTAGCGCTTTCTTTTCACTTTCAGTGCTGTGCCAAAGCAACCAACGCCATTCACTTTTTGCCGCATTAATTTTATCGACGGCAATCATTTCTTGGATACGACCAAGTGCTTCTTTATCATTTGAAATATCAGCTAGCGGTCCATTCAACACTTTACTTTGATAACGAATCGGTTCGCCTAACAAATTAGCCGCTGCCACGCTATAAAAATCACGTTGACCTAATATTTTGTTTAAACGTTGCTTAGCTTGTTTATCTTTACCTTGAGATAATTCAACACGGCCTTTCCAATACTGCCAACGCGTTGTATTTTTATCACTTTCTGGCAATTTTTCGATCCAATGATCAAGCGACGTCCAATCACCATTTTGAATGGCTAGCCTAGCTCGGCGTTCTAAACGAGACGTTTGACCATATTGATTAAGCGTATTATCACGCCACTTAGCCAGATCACGACTATCGGTATTCATCAGCCAAGCACTCACCAAATTAGCAAGATCAGCTCGAGTTGACTTAGGAATTTTTTGTAACCTCATCACCTCATCGAAATACTCTACAGCTTGTTGAGTATTCATTCTGATCAACCGGCTAAATGCCAGTTCCGTTAATGTTTGGCTAAACGAGGTAACTTTGTTTTTTTGGCTGTACTCTAAAACGCCATTCGGTTTCAAGTACAAGTGTTGTAAATCTCGTGACTTTTCTTTCGCGGAATCACTTTTCAATAAATTATCTAAATAACTGAATAACCGTGAATTTGACGATTGAAACGTCAAAAGCATGCGTTCTAAAACAACATCATCACCTCTTAAACCCGCACTTGCCCATTCAGAGAATAAATTATCACATGCTGAAGAAACACTACTGCCAGTTAACCAAAGTTGTTTTGCCCCCTTATACGCCAACGTTTTTTCACCCTCAGTCCATTTAGCGTAGTAGTAATAACATTGATAACTTTGCCCTTTAGGTTCTTGAGTTTGATATTGCGTTATTACCTTCCATTGCTTGCTTTTAGCCAAGGCATTTAGATAATTGCCTGAAATACGACTAGAAAATGGAACTGTTTTGTATTTCTCTTCAAATTCATTCACTTCTTTTGGACTTCGATTTTCAATATCTGAAATGAAAGCTCGGTAATCGACATAAGGGGTTAACGGATAAGAAGTGATTTGTGGACGAATCAGTTGATAGCCAGCAACGTCGTCATTATCTAATAAGTCTTGAGCTTGTTGATAGACTTGCCGCTGTTTTTCCAAAGGAGATAACACGATAAGATTGGCGTCATTATTTTTCTTATCAGCAACTTGTGTTGCAGCAACCGGCTGAGCAACAGTAATCCCACTTGCTAGCAAGTAAGTCGCGGAGGCGAGACAAGAAAAAATCGTCTTTTTTAAATGCGGCATGGATATTGGCTTTCCCTAGAAATGTCTCATAAAAACAATATGAAACCTATAAAATATGACTTTTTTATAATAACCTTGTTTCACTCATCTAGTGTGAATCTTCTGTTAGAAAGAGTAAACTATCCTTTTCAAATATGCTAAAAATAGGATCTGAGCGGCTATGGCTGAATACGTCTATACCATGTCTCGTGTGAGCAAAATCGTGCCACCGAAACGTCAAATATTGAAAGATATCTCACTAAGTTTTTTCCCTGGTGCCAAAATCGGTGTTCTAGGTCTTAATGGTTCAGGTAAATCAACTCTTTTGCGCATTATGGCTGGCCTTGACACCGACATTGATGGTGAAGCGCGTCCTCAACCTGGATTAAACGTAGGTTACCTACCTCAAGAACCGGTGCTCGATGAATCCAAGACGGTTCGTGAAATTGTAGAAGAAGCAGTAGCAGATGTCGCGGATGCGCTGAAACGAATTGATGCTGTTTATGCGGCTTACGCTGAACCGGATGCTGATTTTGATGCCCTTGCCAAAGAGCAAGGAGAACTAGAAGCTTTGATTCAAGCAAAAGATGGCCATAACCTTGAAAATGCATTAGAGCGTGCTGCTGATGCACTACGCCTTCCTGAATGGGATGCAAAAATTGAATTCTTATCAGGTGGTGAGCGCCGCCGTGTTGCGATTTGCCGTCTACTACTTGAAAAGCCAGACATGTTGCTACTCGATGAACCAACCAACCACTTGGATGCAGAATCTGTGGCTTGGCTTGAGCATTTCCTTGTAGATTATAGCGGTACTGTGGTGGCGATTACCCATGACCGTTACTTCCTCGATAACGCAGCCGGTTGGATTTTAGAGCTTGACCGTGGTGAAGGTATTCCATGGCAAGGTAACTACACCTCATGGTTAGAACAAAAAGATGAGCGTTTAGCGCAAGAAGCGTCAACCGAAAGCGCACGTAAGAAAACCATCGAGAAAGAGTTAGAGTGGGTTCGTCAAAATCCAAAAGGTCGCCAAGCAAAATCAAAAGCTCGTATGGCGCGCTTTGAAGAATTGAATAAAACCGATCACCAAAAACGGAATGAAACCAATGAACTGTTTATTCCGCCGGGTGAGCGTTTAGGTGATAAGGTTCTTGAAGTGAAAAACCTAACCAAATCATTTGGTGATCGCGTTCTAATTGATAACCTATCTTTCAGCATGCCTAAAGGTGCCATCGTCGGTATCGTGGGTGCCAACGGTGCCGGTAAATCAACGCTATTTAAAATGTTAAGTGGCACAGAGCAACCTGATTCAGGTACGGTTGAACTGGGTGATACCGTTAAACTGGCTTCTGTTGATCAGTTCCGTGACAGCATGAATGATAGCAACACCGTGTTCAAAGAGATCTCAGAAGGCGCAGATATCATCAAGATCAACAACTTCGAAATTCCAGCGCGCGCTTACTGCTCACGCTTTAACTTCCGTGGCTCTGATCAACAAAAAATCATTGGTGAATTATCCGGTGGTGAGCGTAACCGTGTCCACCTTGCCAAACTGCTTAAAGCCGGTGGTAACGTGTTACTACTCGATGAACCGACCAATGACTTGGATGTTGAAACGCTACGTGCTCTTGAAGAAGCGTTACTTGAGTTCCCAGGTTGTGCCATGGTTATCTCGCATGACCGTTGGTTCCTAGACCGTATCGCAACACACATTCTTGATTACCGCGATGAAGGCCAAGTGAACTTCTACGAAGGTAACTACACAGAGTACAGCGAGTGGTTGAAACAAACCTTAGGTGCAGCGGCGGCTGAACCTCACCGCATCAAGTATAAGCGTGTAACTAAGTAGTTATAGTCGATAGGTAAAAATCAGCTAGGTAGTCATATCGTAGCCTACCTAGGCGGATACCTAACAACGAAAGCCATTGCTCTATGTGAAGTGATGGCTTTATTTTTTCTGCTGATTTTTCTGTTTATATTTCCGAGTTGGTTTCCTAACCTCAAAATGAGAACAGCGCTGTAAATTTTATCGTCTAATTTAGTCCAACCTTTTCCCACCCTACAAATTACTGTAGACCATAAGCTAGCTAGATTTTTAACCTTGTGTATTTTATGTCTGACTTCGATTCCACATTGCCGAACACCCTACACTCTCGAGTTACCGCAAAGCGCAAACAGAGTATTTGGCCTATGATGATCTTTAAGCACATAGTAGGTCAAAAACCATTTAAAATATTCTCGATTGCTTCTATTCTCTTTTTATTTTCAATAACATGGGTAACTATCATCCAGTGGCAAAACAGCCGAGATGAACTCGATAGTCTCAATCAAGAATTACAACATTATAAAGAGCAGTACCAGCAACAACTTACCACCAATCGAAATCTGCAAGACTCTTTGCAGGAGCAAGATCATGATAAAATCGATAACCTAGGCGATGATTCAATAGCGCCCCCAACAATAAACTTCGAACAAGCTCTCGCCACAATAGACAACTCAGAGCAAATCACCTTCCCTCTTCCTCCAGCCATTGAAGCTAGTTTGTTTCGCATGATCCCCAATGATATTCCTGTCGACTACCGACGAATCTCCTCACCTTACGGGGACCGATTACATCCGATTAGCGGGCAATGGAAGCGCCATTTAGGCATGGATCTCACCTGCCCGTTAGGCACTCCGGTTTTTGCCACTGCAGATGGTGTCGTTGAAATAACTCGTCCAAGCAATCAAGGTTATGGCAATCTGATCAAACTTCGCCATGCCTTTGGCTTTATTACTTTATATGCTCACCTCAACCAATTTTCGGTAAAAACCGGACAATTTGTTGAAAAAGGCGATAGAATTGGCTTTTGTGGTAGCAGTGGTAACTCAACAGGTTCACATTTGCATTACGAAGTTCGTTTTATTGGCAAAACGTTAGATCCACAAGATTTTATACAATGGCAGCCCGACAACCTCGAGCAGCTATTTAACAAGCAATCATACGTGCCTTGGGCAAGCCTCGTTAAGCAGCTTAATCGCACAGTTAACTTGCAACTATTCTTGGCAATGAGTAGTAAACAACCAATCAATGATATTGCAAACCAACCAAGCAAACTCACCAGACAAGATAAAATAAAGAGAAAAAAAGGATTACAAGATTTTGGCTTGAATGAAGACGGTTGGACAACCGTCAACGAGTAATAGCCATAAAAAAGCCTCCTTAATTTCAAAGGAGGCGAAGATATTATCAATGTTTGTTAATGCAGGTTACTTACTACGATGCATGGCATCATTGGCTTGTTTTAATAGGTTTTGGCTTTCACGCATGAACTGCTGTGAGTAATCACCGTACCATTCGGAAACTGTATTAAATTGAGTCACAAAAGCTTTCTTGTCTTTATTGTCCAAGATTTTAATAGCTTCGCCAAAGCGTTGGTGGAAGCGTTTGATCATGTCGATATTACGTTGTGACGACATGATAATATCACCGTACAAATCGGGATCTTGAGCAAACAAACGTCCAACCATCGCCAGTTCTAAACGATAAATCGGTGAACTTAATTGTACTAAGGTATCCAAATTTGGGTTTTCTTTAGACAAGTGAGAACCGTAAGCAAATGAAGTAAAGTGACGCAGCGCTTGAATCAACGTCATGCCGTTATCATGCTCTTCAGCATCAATCGCACAAATGCTCGCGCCCCAAATTTCAAATTGCTTTAATAACCATTGATACGTTTCCGGCGCTCGGCCATCGCTACAAATGATCACCTGCTTAGCCATGCTTGGAATATCGGGGCCAAACATCGGGTGTAAACCAATCACCGGTCCAGCATGCGCTTCTAGCATCGCAGTTAAAGGCTCAGCTTTGATTGAGGTTAAATCACATAAAATGCAATCATCGGGTAATATTGGTAATTTCTTAATCACTGAGTCGGTTAAGTGAATAGGTACGCTGACCACCACCATTCCGGCATCTTTTACGATATCTTCTGCGTTATCCCAATCTTGACTACCCAAAATTTTCACTTGGTATCCAGAAAGCTCAAACATACGCTTAAATAAGCCACCAAGCTGACCATTACCACCCACAATAACAATAGAGCGCAACTCTGGGTTTAAGCACTTAAAGCCGGAATCTTTTTCACTGGCATAAGATTCACGCATAGTACGACGCAAAATGTCTTCAATAAGTTGTGGTGGCACGCCGCGCTTTTCAGCTTCTTCACGACGAGAAGCCAACATCGCTGCTTCACGATCTGGTGCGTAAATTGGCAAGCCATGTTTACTTTTTACTTCGCCGACCTTTTCTACCAAAGACAAGCGTTGAGCCAGAAGCTCAACGATTTGTTTGTCCACGGCGTCGATTTGATCTCTTAATTCATTTAATTCAACAGCCATTTATTTTTCCTAACTTCACTAGCACTTAATTCCTTTTTGATCCCCTTACTCTACCCTTTTAAGCGGTTTTGTAAAAACGGAACTAATTCTTTATGTGCATGACGTAACAAGGTTTCTGTGGTATCCCAGTTAATACAAGCATCGGTAATCGATACCCCGTATTGCATTTTAGACAGTGGAATATCCGAACCTTGATTACCTTCATTGATATGGCTTTCAATCATTAGGCCAATAATCGACTTATTACCTTCGCGAATTTGGTGAATCACATCTTCTGCGACTAATGGCTGACGACGGTAATCTTTACGCGAGTTAGCATGGCTACAATCGACCATTAAAGCCGCATCTAGATTATGCTTCGCCATCTCTTGTTCGCACTCATTTACCGAGACAGAGTCGTAATTGGTTTGTTTACCACCACGTAAAATCACATGACCATTACCGTTGCCTTGAGTCGTCAATAATGCCACTTGTCCATCGCTATCAATCCCCATAAAACGGTGGCTAGAAGATGCTGCTTGCATGGCATTAATAGCCGTCGATAAGCTGCCATCGGTGCCATTCTTGAATCCAACAGGAACCGACAAACCACTAGCCATTTCACGGTGTGTTTGAGATTCTGTCGTACGAGCACCAATCGCCGCCCAACTAAATGTATCACCTAAATATTGTGGGCTAATTGGATCGAGCGCTTCTGTGGCTAATGGAATTTCCATTTCAGCTAAATCAACCAAAAGTTGACGAGCAATATGCAACCCATGCTCTATATCAAACGAATTATCCAAATGTGGATCGTTAATCAGCCCCTTCCACCCCACTGTCGTACGTGGTTTTTCAAAGTAAACTCGCATAACAAGGTAGATTTGATCGTCGAGTTGGGCCGATAATGCTTTAAGGCGTTTCGCGTATTCTTTAGCTGCATCAAGATCATGAATAGAACACGGACCACAAACGATCAACAAGCGGTGATCTTTCTTATGTATAATATTAGAAATCGTTTGACGAGACTCTTGGATGAAATGACGTGCATGGTCACTTAATGGGATCTTCTTTTTTAACTCATTCGGAGTAATAATAACTTGTTCATCGCTGATGTTGATATTGCTTAATTCACTCTTGTGCATGATAAATACCTGTAAACTTTTTAATACAATTATAATCTGAGTTCACTCTCAGCGCTTCATGAATCAAAAATAACAGTATTTACAATCTTTACAAGCTTGTTAACAACACAATGTTTAAGTAATTAAAATTTTACACGTGTAAAATTATTATTACACAAGGCTAATAACCCTGACTTTAAAATGGTGCTATGGACTTAATTCTCTCGTTACTACAGCAAATGTGTGTGTATTTAGTGCTCGCTTACATGTTAAGTAAAACACCAATATTTCTTCCCTTGCTGAACATTTCTTCTCGTTTGTCGCATAAGTTCAGTTGCTATGTCATGTTCTCATTATTTTGCATTATGGGCACCTACTTTGGTTTGAGCTTTAATGATGCCATCGCAAATACTCGTGCAATAGGAGCGGTGATGGGTGGGTTATTTGGTGGTCCTATTGTCGGTTTTGCGGTCGGTTTAACTGGAGGTATGCACCGTTATAGCTTAGGAGGCTTCACTGACGTTGCCTGTGCGATATCAACAACAGCAGAGGGACTGATTGGAGGCTTATTGCATCTTTATTTGGTCAAAAAAGATAAATCAGACCTTTTATTTAATCCTATCATCGTACTTATTGTTACCTTTATTGCAGAAGCAAGCCAAATGCTGATCATCATTTCGGTTGCCAAGCCATTTGATCAAGCACTGACATTGGTATCTTCCATTGCAGCACCTATGATCATTGCCAATTGCGTTGGCGCAGCGTTATTCGTCAGTATTCTTCAAGACAGAAAAACCATCTATGAGAAATATTCCGCCACCTTTTCTCGCCGTGCACTAACCATTGCTGAGCGCAGCGTTGGAATATGGAATTCTGGATTTAATTCAGAGAACGCCGATAAAATCGTTCGTATTATTTACGAAGAAACTAATGTCGGAGCCGTTGCAATCACGGATAAAGAAAAAATATTAGCCTTTATTGGTATCGGGGATAGCCACCATAAACCCAATACCCCGATTTCTTCCGAGTGTACAATACAAGCGATGGAAGAAAACCGAGTTATGTATTTAGATGGTAGAGACTCTCCTTATCAATGTTCCATTTCTAGCAACTGTAAACTCGGTTCGGTTTTAGTCATACCGCTTAGAACAGGAAAAGACGTCGTCGGGACAATCAAGTTATACGAACCTAAACGAAAGTTACTTTCCAATATAAATCGCTCAATGGGCGAAGGAATTGCTCAGTTACTGTCGAGCCAAATACTCTATGGTGATTTTCAACAACAACAAACGCTACTGACTCAGGCTGAAATTAAACTGCTGCACGCTCAAGTCAATCCACACTTTTTATTTAATGCTTTAAACACCATCAGCGCCGTGATCCGTCGTGATCCAAATAAAGCACGAGAGCTCATTCAACATCTTTCGCACTTTTTCAGAAGTAACTTAAAGCAAAATATTGAAACCGTCAGTTTTAAAGATGAACTTGCTCACGTTAATGCCTACCTCACAATAGAGAAAGCCCGTTTTACCGACAGATTGGAAGTCGATATCAATATTACAGAGGATCTAATTGATAAACTACTGCCCAGCTTTACGCTTCAGCCTTTGGTCGAGAATGCGATTAAACATGGAATAGGTAACTTATTAGAAGGCGGTAAAGTCCGTATTTACAGCCAGAAAAATTCATTGGGTTATCGAATCACGGTAGAAGATAATGCTGGCAGTTTTCTTCCACCCAAGCCCGATCATCAAGGATTAGGCATGGATATCGTCAATAAAAGACTAACGAATTACTTTGGGAACATGGCAGAGCTGCAAACTCATTGTCAAAAAGGAAAGTTTACTCGAATGAGTTTTCTGATCCCAAATGCTAAAATTGGTAACTAAAATCCTTCCACGATCCAAATGAAAGAAATAAATAAGGGATGTCATGTTAACGGCAATTGTGATTGATGATGAGCTTTTTGCTCGTGAAGAATTAACCGAACTGCTTCAAGAAACCAATATGGTGGAAGTGATTGCCCAAGCCAGTAATGCAGTTGAAGGGCTCAAGCAAATCAACACCCTTAAACCAGAGGCCGTATTTGTTGATATTCATATGCCTCAAATCAGTGGCATTGAGCTACTGGGGATGCTTGATCCGGATACAATGCCACACATCATTTTTGTAACCGCTTACGATCAATACGCCATTCAAGCGTTTGAAGATAATGCTTTTGATTACTTATTAAAGCCAGTTGATCCTAAACGTTTATATAAAAGTATTCAGCGTTTGGTCAAAGCAAAACAAAATCAAGAAGCGGTGTACACTCAAACTCAAATAGAAGCCTTAACACCAAAACAGCTGCAACAAGTTCCATGCATGGGGCATAACCGGATCATGATAATTCCATTGAATGATATCGAATCCGCCTTCAGTGATCTTTCTGGTGTACACATTCAAACTGCCCATCAAACTACCACTAGCCAATTGACTCTAAAAACGTTAGAAGAGAAAACGGAACTGCTACGTTGCCATCGACAATATTTGATTAATACCAAAGCAATAAAAGAAATAAAATTACTTGAAAATGGTCTAGCGGAAGTCGTCACACACAGTGGTAACTTAGTGCCCGTAAGTCGACGTTATTTAAAACCATTGAAAGAAGTATTGGGTATTATCTAGCTCCCAATAATAAAAAAGCCACCAAGGCAGCTTTTCCAAACAAGGCAGGCATATTACTTCAAGTTAATTTCTTGACCGATAGTAATCTTATTCGGTGATTTGATCTGAGAATTCAATTGGATCAAATCTTCCAATGTCATTCCATGCTCTTGTGCGATAGAAAATAAAGTGTCATGTTCTTTCACTCTATACTTATTCTTCGCTTGTTCTGCTTGATTTTTAAGTGTTTCTTGATCGTCTTGCAATTGAGCTACCGCTTCCCAAGTCATTGTCGTTTTCTGATCTTGCTCTTGTAGCTGACTCTTCAATACTTCAATTTGCTCGGTATTTTGCTTTTGTTGTTCCACCATTTCATCATTAGATGCACAACCAGAAAGTACTCCAATAGTAAGAACAGCAAAGACAAATTTAGTCACTGTTTTCATAATAAATACTCCATTAAAGATTCGCTTCATTATTAACCATTCCACAATAAGCCTAACAAAGAAAAACCAAGCTAGCCATGTGGAATAGTTATTTCCGAACAAGCACTATGAATTAAAAGCCACGTAATTGAATGCGACGTAAAAATTCCGTCATGATGCGATCATAAAGTAAATCCCCTAACCACAGGTCTTCCACTTTATTATCAATACTTGGGTTATCATTTACTTCAATCACATACACTTGCCCATCAATTTCTTTCAAATCAACACCATATAAACCAGCGCCAATCAAGTTCGCCGCTTTCACCGCAGTATCCACTACATTCTTTGGTACTTGTTTGAGATCAAGGGTATCAAAGCCACCAGATGTAGTTCTGCCACTATTATGGTGTTGATAAATTTGCCAGTGGCCTCGGCTCATATGATAACGACACGCATAGATCGCTTGGCGATTCATGACACCAATACGCCAATCGAAATCCGTCGGCATAAAAGCTTGAGCCAAAATCAAAGCACTTTTATCAAACAGTTCGGCGGCTTTTTCTTCTAATGTTGATTCATCAGTAACTTTTACTACCCCAACCGAAAATGCCCCATCAGGAATTTTCAGTACGAGCGGAAAGCTCATGTGTTCTAATAAACTCTTTTTCCAATTTGGATCAAAATTGCGCAAAATCATAGATTTTGGAGCGGGTACTTTATGCCTTTCAAGTAACTCAGTTAAAAATACTTTATTGGTACATTTCATAATCGATTCAGGATCATCCATCACGACTAAACCTAACTTTTCTGCACGTTTCGCAAAACGATAAGTAAAGTTGCTGATATTGGTTGTTGCGCGAATAAATAAACCATCAAATTCACTCAAGCGAGAAAAATCATCGGCGGTAATCGTTTGTAAACTCATACCTAAACGGTTTGCAGCTTTCTTAAAACGGTTAAGCGCTACAGAATCGGATGGTGGCATTTTTTCTTCCGGATCCACCAGCATAGCAATATCATAACGATATTGTTTACTTGGCTTAGGCGATGCCCGCCATACTTTATTAGAGAATTGCTCCAATGATTGAGCAAAAACATCTTGCTCCTCGTTGTTCAAATCCTGAAACGGAAACGGTTGGACTTTCACCAATTGCCAATGCTTACCATGCTTTTTCAATTTGATGTCTAAAACCGGGATCATAAAATGCTCAAACAAACGGCGAGCCACTTTTTCTAACCCTTTTACATTGGTGCGTCCAAAGTAGATTTTGCTCGCGACTTGCTCAGAATCACCAAAAAACTTATTCAGGTCTTGCTCAGGCAGAGAGATAACAAATGGCTGATTCACATCATTAATCGCCATCACGCGGGGTAAAACACGATGACCACGTGCTTCTGCAAGTAATGAACAATAATAACCATTACTCATATAACCATAATCACGACACAAGTTAAGCACTTGTACACTTTTATGCTTTTCAGACCGTTCTGATAGAAAGCTCGGTTGTAGGTAAGTATCGACAGTAACGACTTGATCGGATGGGAAATATTGACGCCAGTCGCTGTCTTTATCAGTCACAATAACAAAATTTGCCATGAATCCATTTACCTCTAGCAAAAACACAATTTGTCGTATCTAATTATTGTGTAGCCCATAACGTTAGGCTTACCCAACAATCATCATTAGGTGGGACAATAAGATGGAATTTCGCAGAGCAACCCGACAAGATTTACCTGCATTAATTGAACTAGAGAGCTTAGTATTCAGCAGTGACGTCATTGCGCCAAGACAGATGAAACGCTTTCTACAATCCCAACATAGCATGGTATTTATTGCTCAAAATCAGCAGCAAATAGCGGGTTATGCTCTGCTCCTTTTTCATCAAGGAACGCAACTGTCACGTCTGTATTCTATTGCGGTTAACCCAAAATTTCGTGGGCAACAAATTGCGCAACATCTGGTTGAAATATGCGAACAATCTGCTTTAGAACAAGGCTCTACAACATTACGCCTAGAAGTCAGAAATGACAATATAGCTGCCAAAAATTTATATCTAAAATTAGGCTATAAACCTTTAAAAACATTAATTCATTATTATGATGATTTAGCCGATGGCATCCGAATGCAGAAACGCCTAACAGCCAGTTTGCCTAAAACCTTGCTTCCAATGCCTCTGTATATTCAAACCACGCCTTTTACTTGCGGTGCCGCTTGTTTATTAATGGCCTTTTCAACGCTTGATAAAATCTTCATGCCAAGCAGAAAAGAAGAATTACAGCTATGGCGTGAAGCCACAACCATTTTTATGGCGGCAGGTCACGGTGGATGTAGTGGACACGGTTTAGCCTTGGCGGCCAAGAAGCGTGGCTTTAATGTTGAGTTATGGACGAGATCAGATTCAACCCCTTTCATTGATAGTGTTCGAGATACGAATAAAAAAGAAGTGATTGAAATCGTACATCAAGATTTTTGCCAACAAGCCGATGAACTTGGGATTCATCACATAATGGCACCACCAAATAACGGGGAAATCGAGCGTTGGATAGAAGAAGGTAAATGCGTATTACTGTTGATCAGTACTTATCGGTTCAACGGTTATAAAGAGCCGCACTGGATTATTTTATCAGGTATGAACGAACAATTTTTCTTTATTCATGATCCACATAGCGAAGCAAAAAATGATATTTCATCATCCGCTTCCATTCCGGTCAGTAAAGCCAGTTTGGCACAAATCATTGGTTTTGGTAAACAAAAGCACACGGCGTGTGTCGTAGTAGGATAAATCGGTCGATCTTCCGTTGCTCAGCGATATATCGCAAGCAACGAGATGCAAACCGATCCAGAGCGTAGACCTAAATTTATTCTTTTATTAAGCTGACCACCGTCCAACCTTTATCCGTTTGATGCTGACTATCCGCTGAAAAAATATGAATAGAACCTTTAGGATCAATGGTAAATAGCGACAAACGGTGTCCATCAACATATTTCATCACATAATCAGCCCAAGTAAACTCTTCACTGAGCTTAGTGTGTTTCACTTCTGCCCCTTGATTAACCAAGCTTGCCAGTTTTTTATAACTGACATCATCACCAAATAAAGCTCTGCCGTGCTTATCTTCAACAACGCGATGTTTTTCATGTTGACTATCTTTACTGCGACCATTTAAGAAGAACACACGCCTTTCTCCAAAGTCACTCATAAAGTGCTTCGCCACCACAATATTGAAATGCTTATCCGGCGTCACTGCAATCACATTACCAATGCCGATTAAGTCTAAATATTCTTCAGCATGACTAGAAATAGGATTACCGTAATACGTTTCAATGCCTTGCATACGAGCTTTGCGAATATACTCCCAGTTAGAATCAGTAATCACGATGCGGTGACCATATTTTTTAAGCGACAAAGCAATCATGCGGCCAACATCATTCGCACCAACAATGAGATACCCACGAGGTGAAGGCTCAGAAACTTTCAGAAAGTTGGCTAACGGTCGAGCTGTGATACTTTGTAATACCACAGTGCCCACGATCACCATAAAAGTTAAAGGCACCAATAATGCTGCTTCTTCCACCCCTGCATCCACCAACTTGATCGCAAATAAAGACGAAATCGAAGCGGCAACAATTCCGCGTGGCGCCACCCAAGCAATAAAGAATTTCTCTTTCATGTTTAAACTGCTGTCAATGGTAGCTAAAAACACCGCAACTGGCCGAGAGACCAACTGAATCACAGCAAAAAGAACAACAGAACCGACTCCTAAAGCTGCAAAATCACTGAGTTCCATTCGAGCCGAAAGCATTAAAAATAAACCAGAAATCAGCAAAATAGTTAAGTTTTCTTTAAAGTGTAGAATATTTTTGATATTGACGTCTTTCGCGTTAGCCAACCACATTCCCATAACGGTAACGGCCAATAACCCTGATTCTGATTCCAACGCATTTGAAATAGAAAAAACACCCAATACCAAAGTGAGCACCGCAAAAGGTTGAAGGTATTCGGGCAATAGCCTACGGCGTAATATCTGTGCTAAAAAGGCACCAGCCACCGCCCCCAAAACTATACCAATTAATAATATCAAGCCAAAAACTTCAAGGCTGTGGATCTTACTGCTAGAAACAATGAACTCGTAAACAATAACAATGAACAAGGCCCCAATGGGATCAATAAGAATCCCCTCCCAGCGCAATATGTTCGCCAGTTTAGATTTAGGCCTCACCGTCCTTAATAAAGGCACAACCACCGTAGGCCCTGTCACAACCGTCAAACTGCCAAACAGCAATGCCAATGGCCAACTAAATTCAAGAATATAAAACGTAAAGACACTGGTTAATGCCCAAGTAACGAGAGCCCCGATAGTGACAATATTAATAACGGTTCGGTTTACTTCTCTAATTTCTTTAAAATTTAAGGTTAAACTACCTTCAAATAAGATCACCGCTACCGCTAAAGAAATCAAAGGAAAAAGTAATTCTCCAAACATTTCATTAGGCTGAAAAACATGAGTAATCGGGCCAATAATAAAGCCTGCGATTAATAAAAATAAAATGGCAGGTAGCTTCATTCTCCAAGCTAGCCATTGGCAACCTAATCCGACTAAGCCAACCGCCGCCAACATTAATCCTATTTGTTCTTCATGCATGATTTCATTCGTACCTATTACACTTTCATCAATATGATGGGGAAATCTAAAACAGGATTTATTGGTTCAACTGGCTATCATTCCAACCGCGCTGCCATTCCATTCTGAATTTTTGAGAATCGGCTGTTCCTTCACATACACCTTCATAATAGCTGCCACTTAAGCCAATTTGATAAGCATGGTTAGGATTACAATATTCCTGCACCCCTTTTAGATAACCATCAGCATAGTCGTTAACATTGACACCGTCATACTCTTTAAAATCTCCTGCGGTACGATGTGGTTTACCTCTTACGCCATCAGAATAACCAACCGATGTCCAATCCCCTGCTTTCGCGAAATCTTCAGCGGTATTTGCACATGCAGCTAAAACGGCTAACGCAAAAACAACCAAGATCGTTTTTACACTCTTGATTGTGACCATATTTTTAATATTCATAGCATTCCTTAATGATTAATTTTTCTCAAAACTGCAACAACTATTACACAGGTCACACTCATTGCAAATCAAAAACCCATCATTTACCTCGTAAAAAAACCACTTACTGCTACCCATGACCACTTAACTCGATATGTTACCACTCAACAAAAGGTTACAAGCTTGTTACTAGAGCCAGACTTATTATATAAGCTGAATTTTCAAACCATTTTGAACAGGGCAATAATTATGATGATGTTCCTTTTTTGTGTGGCTGCATTAATCGCTGGCTACTTTATTTACGGAACTTTCGTTGAGAAAGTATTTGGCATTAAAGAGAATAGAACTACTCCTGCTTACTCAAAGCAAGATGGGGTCGACTATGTGCCAATGTCGAACAAGAAAGTCTATTTAGTTCAGTTATTAAATATTGCAGGAGTTGGTCCCATTTTTGGCCCTATCATGGGAGCTCTTTATGGCCCTGCAGCGATGCTATGGATTGTATTAGGCTGTATTTTTGCCGGCGCGGTACATGATTACTTCTCAGGGATGCTTTCTATCCGTAACGGTGGTGCTTCGGTTCCAACGCTAACAGGCCGTTATTTGGGTAAAAATGCCAAGCACTTTATGAACATCTTCGCTTTGGTGCTACTATTACTGGTTGGTGTTGTTTTTGTTTCTGCGCCAGCAGGGATGATCACAAACCTTGTGAACGAGCAAACGGATACCACGGTTTCAATGGGACTAATGGTTGCCATCATTTTTGCTTACTACGTTATCGCAACCATTGTACCTGTCGATAAAATCATTGGTCGTTTCTACCCATTATTTGGCGCTTTACTAATCTTCATGTCAGTCGGTCTTATCGCTGCCATTGTATTCTCTAGTGAGCACTCCATCTTAGCGGGTTACCAATTTAGCGACATGTTCACCAACATGAACCCTAATGATCTACCACTTTGGCCAGCGCTATTTATTACCATTGCCTGTGGTGCTATTTCTGGTTTCCATGCCACTCAATCACCATTAATGGCTCGCTGCTTGGAAAATGAAAAGAATGGACGCTTCGTCTTCTTTGGCGCGATGATTGGTGAAGGCGTTATCGCATTAATCTGGTGCGCTGTTGCTCTATCGTTCTTTGGTTCAATGGATGCCTTACAAGAAGCAGTAGCAAATGGTGGACCAGGTAACGTGGTTTACAGTTCATCATTTGGATTACTGGGTGTTTTTGGTGGTATCTTAGCATTCTTGGGTGTGGTAATTCTTCCTATCACATCTGGTGATACTGCGTTCCGTTCAAGTCGTTTAATTTTGGCTGAATACTTTAATATGGAACAAAAATCACTGAAAAACCGTCTATTAATGGCAATGCCTCTATTTATCCTTGGCGCTATTTTAACTCAAGTAGATTTTGGTATTATCTGGCGTTACTTTGGTTTTGCTAACCAAACAACAGCCGTAATGATGCTGTGGACTGCTTCGGCTTATCTGCTTCGCTTTAATAAGTTCCATTGGATCACAACGGTTCCTGCAATATTCATGACCGCCGTATGTATTACGTTCATACTGAATAATCACAGTCTAGGTTTTGGTATGGATATGCAGATATCGACCATCATCGGAATTATTGCGAGCTTATTGATTACTGGCTACGTAATTAAAATCTCGAAAGGCAAAGGTGACCCTGAATTTGACCAAGCAGAAGAAGATAAATTAAATACCAAACCCGAAACGGTTTAAACGAGATTCAGCCACTCGTCGTTCAGATGGTAACCTAAAAAGCAAAAGGTCGGTGGACAATAAATCCATCGACCTTTCTTTTTATCTTTACTTAGTCAACTGACCACTCAAATAACAACAATCCATTCATTCAGTTTCTAGGGTGCTATTGACCTATATTTTTTAATCTATATTTTTCACTTGCAGCTCTTTAGGCACTTCAAAGAACATATTTTCTTCACGTCCGAGAACCTCCTCAACATCTGTTGCACCAAGTTCACGGATACGATCAATGATTTGATTCACCAGATCTTCTGGCGCAGAAGCCCCTGCGGTCACACCGACTTTTACTTTCCCATCAAACCACTCCGGATTAATATCCTCGGCGCAATCTGTTAAATAACCGGGAGTGCCCAATTTTTCAGACAATTCTTTTAAACGTGTTGAGTTAGATGAATTCTTTGAGCCGACGACGACCATCACATCGACACTGCTGGCTAAAATCCGTACCGCATCTTGGCGATTTTGAGTCGCGTAACAAATATCATCTTTACGAGGCCCTTGGATTTCAGGGAAGGTCTTACGCAGTTGGTCAATCACATCGGAGGTTTCATCAACAGACAAAGTCGTTTGGCTAACATAATGCAAGTTAGAAGGGTCTTTCACCACTAAATGAGCGACATCTTCTGGGCGTTCAACTAGATACATTCCCCCGGTATGACTCGCGTATTGGCCCATCGTGCCTTCAACTTCAGGATGCCCTGCATGACCAATCAGCACCACCTCCATATTTTTACGGCTAGCACGTGCCACTTCCATATGAACCTTGGTGACCAATGGACAAGTCGCATCAAACACCGTTAACTGACGATCTTTCGCCTCTTGGCGTACTGCTTGAGAAACACCATGAGCTGAGAAAATAACAATATTGTCATCTGGCACTTCAGAAAGCTCTTCAACAAACACTGCACCACGCTGCTTTAAACCTTCAACCACAAAGCGATTATGCACAACTTCATGACGCACATAAATCGGTGGCTGATAAATTTCGAGTGCACGTTCAACAATGCTAATGGCACGATCAACGCCAGCACAAAAGCCGCGAGGGTTGGCTAATAAAATTTTCATGTTTTCAGTCATCTCTTTGTATCGCAAAAGCGTCCGTTAATGACGCTATTCTACCTATAACCTTTACTCTGACAACCGATAGATGTTATTCAACGTTTAAAATCTCGACATCAAAGATAACATCTTGTCCAGATAATGGATGATTGAAATCAACGGTTACAGACTCGCCTGACACTTCTGAAATGATACCAGGGATTTCCATACCGTCAGGACCATTAAAGGCCATGATGGTACCCACTTCCAATTCTTGCCCGCTAAAACGGCTACGATCCATATAATGAATGCTATCTGGATTGGGTAAACCAAACGCATCTTTGGCTTGAAGTTCAACCGATTGAATATCATCAATAGTTAAGCCAAGTAAACATTGCTCAAAGTTTGGGCTTAAACTGCCATCGCCCATCACGAACTTAGCGGGTTTCCCCATATTATGAGTACTATCTGCCACTGAGCCATCTTTTAGTTTAATCGTGAAATGTAAAGTCACAACACTAGTACTAGTAATTATTGGCACAAAACTTCCTTATTTTTATCGTTTTTAAGGTTGACAATATTATATAAAAAAGCGCCATTGGAAAAACCAATAGCGCTTTTAAACTGAGGCTTGAGTAACGTATTAAGCCTCTGGTTGTTCTTTTTTAGAGCGAAAACCATCAAGCACGATCATAACGGCACCAATACAAATAGCAGAGTCAGCCAAATTAAATGCTGGCCAATGATAATTACCCCAAAAGAAATCAAGATAATCAACAACAAACCCATGTACTAGGCGATCAAATACATTACCTAAAGCTCCACCAACCACTAAGGCATAGGCAACATTATTCCAGCTTTCTTTCGCTGGCAGTTTACGCATCCACACCATCAGCATCACACTTACAGCAAAAGCAATACCAGTAAAGAACCAGCGTTGCCATCCTTCTTGATCACTCAAAAAGCTAAATGCTGCGCCATAATTATTCACATAGAGTAAGTTAAAAAATGGGAAAACTTCAATACGGTTTGCCCAACCGTATCCCATCGTATTCATAACCAATAACTTAATGCCAATATCTAAGCAAAATACAAGGGCCGCTAGCCATAACCAGCGCAGTCCTGTTTGTTTAATGAGGTCACTCATATTAAGAGAACTCATCCTTATGCGAACTTGCGGACTTCGCCGTCGCCGTCAATATTAGTCACACAACGGCCACATACGGTTTCATGACCTGCAATCGTGCCAACATCGGCCACATGGTGCCAACAACGATCACACTTCTCAGCTTCTGAAGCCGCCACTTCTACAAATAAACCTTCAACTTCGGTTTCTTTGGCAGAGTCTGTTTTCTCACTTAACGGCTTAACTTGCGCTTTAGACGTTAATAGAACGAAACGTAATTCATCTTCAAGCTTATTGATGGTTGCAGCTAATGCGTCATCTGCGTACAGAGTGACTTCCGCTTGCAGTGAACCACCAATAGTTTTGTCGTTACGAGCCGCTTCTAGCAATTTATTCACTGAAGCACGAACCGTTTGGATTTGTGTCCAGAATTCATTATTTAGCTCTTCGCTTTCTGCAAGACTAAACAAATCATCGAACCATTCACCGGTAAATACAAATGTGTCACGAGCCTCACCGTTTGGAAGTTTGGCTGGCATTTCGTTCCAGATTTCATCGGCAGTGAATGACATGATAGGCGCCATCCAACGAACCAGCGCTTCTACGATGTAGTAAAGTGCAGTTTGACAGCTACGTTGTGCGTGGCCACCTTGTTTCGCGGTGTACTGACGGTCTTTAATCACATCTAAGTAGAATGAGCCCATTTCAATTGAACAGAACTGCATTAAACGCTGTGTTACGCCGTGAGTATTGTATTCTTCATACGCTTTGACGATCTCAGTTTGTGCCGCTTGTGCACGAGCTACCGCCCAACGATCCAGTGCCACCATATCTTCTGGCGCGACCATATCGGTTGCAGGGTTGAAACCGTTTAGGTTAGCTAGAAAGAAACGTGCAGTGTTACGAATACGACGATACGCATCAGCACTACGTTTTAGGATTTCATCAGAAACCGCTACTTCACCAGTGTAGTCAGTTGAAGCAACCCATAGACGTAAAATGTCAGCACCCAGCTTGTTAGTCACATCTTTTGGCGCAACCACGTTACCGATAGATTTCGACATCTTACGGCCGTTACCATCTACTACGAAACCGTGTGTTAACACTTGCTTGTACGGTGCTTCATCTTTCATTGCGATCGACGTGATCAATGAAGATTGGAACCAGCCACGGTGTTGATCTGAACCTTCTAGGTAAAGATCCGCGCTATGACCATTGAACTCATCACGGTTATCTACAACAGCGTAGTGGGTCACACCTGAATCAAACCATACATCTAACGTATCAAGTACTTTCTCGTAGTTATCGGCATCTTCTTCACTCATCAATTCAGCGGCATCAAGATCCCACCAAGCTTGTATGCCTTTCTCTTCTACTAGCTTAGCAACTTTCTCAATAAGTTCAGGAGAATTAGGATGTAATTCAGCGGTTTCTTTATGTACGAATAAAGCGATTGGCACGCCCCAAGTACGCTGACGAGAGATACACCATTCAGGACGACCTTCAATCATACCTTCAATACGGCTTTGACCCCACTCAGGCATCCACTCAACATCTTTAATAGCCCCTAATGCTTTTGTACGTAGACCCGCTTGATCCATCGATACAAACCACTGTGGTGTCGCACGGAAGATAATCGGTGTCTTGTGGCGCCAACAGTGTGGGTAGCTGTGCTCGTAAGCATGATGATGCAACAATGCACCATGCTCTTTTAACACTTCCAGTACAGAATCATTGGCTTTAAAGACGTGTTGTCCGGCAAATAGTTCTGTATCAGGTAAATAAACTCCGTTTGAACCGACAGGATTGGCCACTTCTAGATCGTAGTGTTTACCGACCACAAAGTCTTCTTGTCCGTGACCTGGTGCTGTGTGAACAATACCTGTACCAGATTCAGTCGTAACGTGATCACCTAAAATAGCAGGCACATCAAAATCATAAAACGGGTGATTAAAACGACTCAGCTCTAAATCCGAACCTTTCGCAAAGCCTAAGTTATGGAAATGCTCAATATTCACCGCAGCCATAACAGAAGAAGCAAGCTCTGATGCCACAATAATACGTTCTGCTGGTTGATCACCATTCGCTTCAACTTGAATCAATACATATTCAAGATCATCACGCAAACATACTGCGCGGTTAGCAGGCATAGTCCAAGGCGTGGTTGTCCAGATAACAATCGACACATCACCTTGGCCCTGATGGCCTTCTTTGCAATCAAATTTGCTAAGAACAGCAGCTTCATCTGTTGCTTTAAAGCGAACATAGATAGAAGGCGATACTTTGTCTTTGTATTCCACTTCCGCTTCTGCTAATGCTGAACCACAATCAGTACACCAGTGAACCGGTTTAAAGCCTTTCAACAAATGGCCTTGGTCTGCAATTTTGCCTAGAGCACGGATAATGTTTGCTTCGGTGCCAAAGTCCATAGTGCGGTATGGTTTGTCCCACTCGCCCATGATCCCTAAACGCTTGAAGCTTTCTTTCTGACCTTCTACTTGGCCTGCCGCGTATTTACGACACTCTTCGCGGAATTCAGCCGCAGAGATTTTTTGACCCGGCTTGCCTTTTTTCTTCTCAACCATTAGTTCGATTGGAAGACCATGACAATCCCAACCAGGAACGTATGGCGCATCAAAGCCAGAAAGCGTCTTTGACTTAATAATAATATCTTTAAGAATCTTGTTTAGAGCATGACCAATATGAATATCACCGTTGGCATAAGGAGGGCCATCGTGTAATACGAAGGATTTCTTACCTTTCTTTGCGGCACGAATTGCGCCGTAAAGATCTTCTTTGTACCAATGCTTAAGCATTTCTGGCTCACGATTAGCCAGATTTCCGCGCATTGGAAACCCTGTTTCAGGTAGATTCAGAGTATCTTTATAATCAGTCATCGATTCTTAATTCCGTTACATTGGGCGATATTAAATGAAAATTTTCGTAGAGCGGTTATGTTAGCAAACCGGCTCTGAAAACATATGATGCTCAAGCAGCCACACCCTTGCAGCTTGAGCATCTAATTCTATTTGTTGCTTAAGTAAGTCAAACGATTCAAATCTTTGTTCGTCGCGCAGTTTATGCAACAACACTACTTCCAATTGCTTACCATATAAATTTTGTTTGAAGTCAAATAAATGAACTTCAAGTTGTTGACGAATACCATTTATCGTTGGGCGATTACCAATATTAGCAACACCACCGATAATAGATTGCTTATCCGCGCCAATCACCTTGACGACATAAACACCAGAAACAGGAGAAACATTACGTTTTAACGGAATATTTGCGGTTGGAAAACCAATCGTCCGCCCCAACTTTCTCCCGTGTGAAACTCGGCCATTAATGCTGTAATCTCGCCCCAGCATTTTCGCAGCTTGAGGTAAGTCATCTTGCGCTAACGCTTGTCGAATCTCAGTACTACTCACTCGTACTGGTAACTCATTCGCCAACGAATTGGAAACAACACAAAAACTCTGAGTGCTCACGACTTCAAAACCATACTCTTTTCCGGCTTCAAGAAGATCAGAGAAGGAGCCTTTGCGATCTTTGCCAAAACAAAAATCATCACCAACCACTAAATACTTAACGCCTAAACGTTTAACCAAGAGATCTCGGATAAAGTCTTTGGGGCTTAAATTAGCAAAATCTTGGTTAAAGTTAACACAAACTAAGCGCTCTATTTTACATTTTGCTAGTTGAACAAATTTATCACGTAAGCGCGTTAACCTAGCCGGCGCTGCTTGCTTAGCAAAAAATTCCATAGGTTGAGGTTCAAACGTCATCACGACGGCAGGAAGCGACAGAGATTTCGCTTGCTCACAAAGCTTTTTCAATACTTGTTGATGTCCTAAATGAACACCATCAAAATTACCAATGCTTAGTACACACCCCTGATGGTGTGACTTAATGTTGTGAATGCCTCGGATTAATTCCATATGGTTCTTATTTACCAAATTTTTTGTTCAACTTTAAACCGGCGAATTATATACGCAATGCCTTTAAGATGCGAGCATAGCGCATACAATCCAAGTCAGTTTTATCCGATTAATTGGCTTTTAAATGCTTAAGACGAATACCTAATACCAAAGCCGAAATCAAATACACTAGTGCACCTAAGCCAATCAAGCCGACTAACCACATCGCTCGGTATGATGCTGTCCATTGAAGCCACACATCAAAATCGGCCATTTGCCAGTCAATAACAGAAACCATTAACCCACCCGCAATAACGATTTTAATCGTAAAAACAATCGTTTCTTTAGATAGTCGATAAACATTCGCAATATGTAAGCCTCTATATAAAAGCCCCATGTTGACTAATGCAGATAATGAAGTTGCCATCGCCAATCCTACATAACCGTAGAAATATGCAAAAATAGCATTAAAGACCATATTAGTGACCATCGCAATAATGCCGTAACGAACTGGCGTCTTAGTATCTTGCCTAGAGTAATAGCCCGGAGCCAAAACCTTAATCAACATAAAATTCAATAAACCTGCAGAATAAGCCCACAAGGCTAACGAAGCATTTTGTACATCACTTGGGGCAAATTCACCACGCATGAATAACACCATCAACATGGGTTTAGCTAATACGATCAAACCACACATAGCAGGCACGCCAAGCAAAATAACCATACGCACCCCCCAATCCATAGTACTTGAAAATCCTTGGCTTTCTGAGTCCACATGTTTACGAGATAGAGCGGGTAATATAACCGTGGCAATAGCGATTCCGAACAACCCCAGTGGAAATTCCAACAAACGATCAGAATAATAAAGCCAACTGATTGAACCGGTCATTAAAAAGCTGGCTACAGCAGTATCAAACAGCAGATTAATTTGACTGACGGATACGCCAAATAAAGCGGGAATCATTAAAGTGCGGATTTTTTTTACACCAGGATCATTCCATCCCCATTTAGGCTTAACTAACATACCTTGTTTGAATAAAAATGGGATTTGAAATAAGAATTGAACCAATCCCCCCAATAAAACACCAATCGCCAAACCAACTTCCGGTTGCTCCATGTTTGGCGCAATATAAAGTGCAGCAAGAATCATCATTACATTCAAAAAAACGGGGGTGAATGAAGAAACCGCAAATTTACCGATGGTATTTAAAATGGCGCCCGATAAAGCAACAAAAGTAATAAACCAAAGATAAGGAAAAGTGATTTTTAATAAGAAACTAGCAAGAACAAACTTATGGGTATCAGGGCCATCATTCACCCAATCCATAAACCAGCCGGCACCAAAAATAGCAGTGACGAGACCCGACCCCAAAATACCAAATAAGGTAACAATAGTGACTAAAACGCCGAGAGTCCCAGATGCTTTCGCAATAAGATCCCGAGTTTTATCTATATCCCCAGAGGCATGATACTCGGTGAGTACCGGCACAAACGCTTGTGAAAATGCACCTTCGGCAAACAATCGTCGTAAAAAATTGGGAATTCGATTAGCAAAAAAGAACACGTCAGCCGCCGCGCCAGCCCCCATCAAATTTGCAACGACGACATCCCGAACAAGGCCTAACACCCTAGAAACAAACGTCATGGAGCTAACAACAAGCCCCGATCTAAGCAGTTTTCTACTCACAAGTGCCTCAAATATAAAGAATTCATAATACGAAACTAAGCACTCAAAGAAAAAGTTTCAGTAATCAACAAAACTTAAACACTTGAGTGACTTTGTAATGAGATAATTAATAGCATTGGTATTCAAATGCTGATAGAATCCACGCCATCTTAACCGCGATAGCCATACTTCACCAAAATTTGTTTGGTAAAGATTGGTTTTCGCACAAATCTGTTGACATTTTTTTTGGAAAAAGGCATAGTCCTCGCCCTTAAATTGTCACCGAACTAAAGTTTTTTGGGAGTTAGACCCTTGGCAAACAGTAAATCTGCTAAGAAGCGCGCTATCCAAGCTGAGAAACGTCGCCAGCACAATGCTAGTCGTCGTTCTATGATGCGCACTTACATGAAAAAAACTATCGCTGCTATTACTGCTGGCGATAAAGAAGCTGCAACTGCTGCACTAGTTGAAGTTACACCATTACTAGACCGCATGGCGACTAAAGGCCTTATTCATAAGAATAAAGCTGCTCGTCACAAGTCTCGTTTTGCTGCAGCGATCAAAGCACTTTAATTTTTAAAGTTGCTTAAATTGCTAAAAAACCGACCATTGGTCGGTTTTTTTATATCTAAAATTTGAGCTCTGGTTAAATACATCATTATTTTCTTGATGAATGCAACGCATTAATAATCAATAACTTATGTTTAACTGTATAATTTATGCAATTGCTTAATCATTGCTTTCACTTCTTTATTCTGTAATGAGTAATACACTGTTTGAGATTCTTTACGTGTACTGACTAAGCCATCTCGTCGTAACCATGCTAAATGCTGGGATAAAGCCGACTGACTCAAAGGCAACTTTTCACATAACTGCCCGACTGATAACTCTTTTCCATGTAAAATACACAATAGCTGTAGTCTATTTTCATTTGCCATGGCTTTCAGAAGAACCACGGCTTGAGAAAGATTATTTTCTATTTTTCTCAAATCCATCTTACTGCCTCTCATTATTGGCTATCTTATTATTCGTTATATAGTAAATACGATTCTCAATAGTTAACGTCTATTGTTCTCGAAATAACCCACTAAAATCAGCATCACACACATTTTTTACAGATGGGTGTTGGATCATTCTTTCTGCAAAAATAACGTAATACTCTTCTTTTAGATCTTCGACTTCGGCAATCAAATGAAGAGGAATTTCATCTTTCACTTCAGAAAGGTATAAATTCGGTGCTAAAAAAATAGCATCGGTATGATAACGAGCAAATGCTTTCATTAAAGCAGAATCATCAAATTCACCTAAAATATTAGGCGTAATTCCCAATCTTTCAAACCAATGCATCACATTTCGTCCCATTGATGTCCTTCTCCCTGGAATCAATAACTTTCTTTCCGTCAAGATAGAAGGAAAGTCGCTATCAGTGATCGGTAAGGAAGAATAAAAACTCATTTTGCACTCACCAAGCTTTTTACTATAAAGGCCAGGACTTTGACTTGAGTCAACGGGACAATCAGACAATATCATATCCAATTTATGCTGGGATAATTGCTCAAGTAATAGTTCATGCGTTGATTCAAAACAGCGTAGGTGAATACTGTTATCTTCTGGCACGGTATTGAGCAAAATCTTACTCACTAATCGCTTAGAGAGCGCATCTGCAACCCCAACATCAAATAGCACATTATCTTGTTGTGAGTAATTAACAATATCAAGCATTTCATAGCTAAGGCCAAACATTTTATCGGCGTATTTAAACACCAGTTGGCCAAGCTCTGTCGGCTCAACACTACGACCACTGCGCTTCATCAGCTTGCCGTTCATTCGCTCTTCAAAGGCTTTAATTTGCCCAGTCACTGTTTGAGGAGTAAGAAATAATGCTTCTGCGGCTTTAGCTACGGATCCTTGTTTACATACCATCCAAAAATAATACAAATGGTTGTAATTTAAATGCGACATAATTAACCTCGAAAAATCCGAATATTAGCCAGTTATAATATGGTTTTTCCGAGAAATAAAAAAGCCTCAATTACACAAAAGTAATTGAGGCTAGATACTCTTAAAGGCTATTTACACTGAAAAAGGATATTGAATCGGATCGTGGCATTGATAATCGGTCACTTCAAAATCATCCAATGTGACCCATGTTTCCAAATCTTCTAATGTTTTTATCTTAGGGTTAATATGAAATTTCGGTGCATTAAACGGTTCTCGCTTTAGTTGAATATCACGCATTGGCGTCAGTTGATCTTCATAAATATGACCATTAACAATTTTATGATACGCAACTCCCGCTTTCTTACCCGTGATTTGCGCCATAATCGCTAAAAACACATAAACTTGAACCATATTAAAGTTTAAGCCAATATTGTTTATACCCCTTAAAAAAGGCACATTACGCCTAAGTGAGAGAATGAAAGCAAAAAAATTCTAATGTGCATTTTTAACTTAGCACAGTGTACTCGATGTAAATAACTGACGATTGTTACATAAAGTTTGATTACTTCTCAAGCACGTTGCGAGTGAACAACTCACGATGAATACAATAAATATTGATCAATTTTAAAAACGTTTTGGACAAAAGTTTGTCAGTGATTTTGCTAAATTAGCTTTTCACGGATTATCAAAAGTATGGCAAAACCTCTAATCGAGTGGCCAACTTCTCGCTTCTGTCAGCCGCTATATTAAACGCTTATATCTATTGTTAAAGGCCGTGGTTCCACCTTCCATAATCCTACAGATAGTTTCACGCATTTCACTGTCCTGTATCGAGCCTTTATTTTTAATAAAGCACTGATTATTAAAGTCAAGTGCATGTACCATCTCAGCATCACCGTTTACCACGATGTTGGGGTTGTGTGTGACCATGATTATCTGACGCTTGCTCTTAGTTGCCTTAATTTGAGACACTATCAAGTCATATATTAAAGAGTTATCCAAATCGTCTTCTGGTTGATCGATAAAAAGTGGCTTCTCGCTATGCGCCAATAAGAAAGCCAGCATTGCAGCAGCTCTTTGACCAGCTGAGCCTTGGGTTATTGGAGTGAAGTTTTTCCCGTCCCCTGTGCGGCTATACTCAACGTCCAAACCATCCTCTGGGAACCAGTACAAGAGAGAGTCAGCAAAGTCTTGATGCTGAGTATTCATATTCACCAGTTTGTTCCTGAATCTGGCCGAGAATGTCTGCTTATCTGCTCCAGTAGATACTTTGTAAAGCAAGCTTTGTATATCAAAAATGGCTCTATCACGATCCTCTTGATTCGGAAGCTTAGCCGCATTCAAAAAAGACGAAACAACACCTTGTTTACCGTTTTCGCCCTTTATATAAATATCCGATGCGAACTCAGTTTTAGCTGAAAGCAAATCTCGAAATGCATGTTCCATGACCATAGCGCTGCAACCATATGGTCTTACAGAGATCTTTACATAGTGATTATCAGAAAGCACTTCTTGAAGAAATAGTTTTCTACGCTCTGTTTGCTTAAGTCTTTGCTGCCTTATCTCTTTAAGATCCTCGTTAGCCAGTTTAACTTTTTCTTGAAGCTGCTGTTGTGCATTCATTGCCCTAACTAACTTATCAGCTAACTCCTTCTCAGATTGAACAAGTTGGCCATACTCTTTTAGGTTATTGATCCCTTCGTTCTGTAGTTGAAGTTGTAAATCAGTATATTGTTTTACGGCTTGGTCAAACTTTGCCTTCCAATTACTACTTATTAAAACGGCCTCTATGTCATTAACACTTGTCTGTAGTCCTTCAATAGAATCTTTTATGGCATTTTTTGTTTTACCAACAGCAGTATCTAGAGAGTTAGTAAAAGCTTGAATGTCTGCGTCAAAGTCTGAAGGTGTCGCAATAGTGGAGACTATTTCCTCGTGCAAGAAAAATCCGCTTAATCTATTTATCAAGTCCCATGTTTCAGATTTCTTGGTCTCAAATAGTTGTTTCTGTTTCTGAAACTTGTTGTATTCAGTAAGAATTTTCTGATGGTTACTCTGTGAGAGCTTTTGAATTTTTGCTCTTATGTCTTGTAGTTGCCTCTTGAGTGCTGGTATCTGATCAGCAACTTGTTTCAAACTCCTAGCCTCAGCTCTCTTTGCGCAGAACTTCAATTGGGCCGTTTGAAGTTCCTCATGGTCAATATTTGCCGAACGATCTATTAACTCAAGTAACGGCTGCTTATTTTCACCAACTAGAGTTGCTATTTGTCCCTGGCTATAAAGGTCAATAGGGAATCGGTCTTTGGTAATTTCCTGGTCTTGACTTGTTTTCCAATCACCCCCGTCTTCCTCAAAAACTGTTGTTTCGTTAGTGACTTGCGACCAAATTAGACGATAACGCTTACCCAACCGCATATAAATTAGCTCTACTTTAGTACCTTCCTTAAGAGCTCCAAAATCGTCCTTTGATTTTGGTACTTGCATGAATTTGGAATATGTCTGGTATGGCGTAGTATCTTCATCTAGCTCAGACTGTTTCCCTGATACAGCTCGTAGAGAGTGCGTAATAGTAGACTTACCAGTACCTCTTCCTCCTACAATCGCATTTGAATAAGGGCTAAATGAGAGCGACGAAGCAAGTCTCCCTTGCCCCATATATCGAGCATCTTTAACTTGTATCGACTCAATGAAGTTATCAGGTGTTTCATGTGGATTGAATTGAATTAGGTCATCAAACCGCTTAATAGAGAACTCTTGACCATCTATCAAAGCAAGTTTTAAAGATGCGAGCGTAGGGGTTTCCATTTTGACCCAAGTGTATCGACTACCTGGTTTATCATTTCCACGAAAACCATGACTATCAGATCCAACAACTTCTGATAAGTTAAGTCTGCTTTGAATATAGCTCTGCGGCTTATCAACTTCAGTATCGACAACTTCAATGGCGCTAAGTAATCCTGTTTCGAATATTTTACGAAGATACCTATCGTTAGCTACGGGTGACTGTGATTCATTCTTGGTTTGTAGAAGACCGTTATCTCGATCTGCGTGTGCCGCTATAGGAATGCAGTCAAATTCAGGCAGGGTTATAACTTCGTTAAGAACTCGGAGTAAACTCATAGAACCTGAGCCGCTGTGGTCACCACAATCTCCTCTGTAACCAGCGGAGGTAATGAACTGTTCGATTTTCTTTTGACTAGTACCTGGCGCGAATACAACTATTAAATGAAACTCATCCTCGGTTGTAAGTTCGACCCCAGGGAACACAGTTATATCTCTGAACCCTTCAGGCAGATTAACTTTCATTTCTTCGTATGTGCTTTGCAGGGCATCCACCCAACCAGCCCCGTTATGATCTGTTACTGCAACGCAATCAATCCCCTCAGCCATGTACTTTAAAAGCCAATCTTGGGGAGATAAATTATGATCGTACTTCGCCCACATTGAGTCTGTTGATTTAGGAGTATGCGTATGGAAATCGAACTTGTACCACTTAGCTCCCGGATATGGCCACGCACTAGTCATTTATTTTCCTTGTGTAGTGGCAAATTGAAATTGGCCACATTGTTATATGAAATCACTTTATAAGCACAAGAATAACTAGGTCAAATAGCTGTCTCTGTAAATGAGATTTTCGAGTATGAATAGATACTTACGAGAAAATCCCTATTCTGCCTAACCAGGAAACGAAGCCCAATTATCTTGTAGACTTAAATCGTGAAGAAGAAGTCGATTTCTTTGATTGTGAATACTAGCTGCTTAGTTTCATTGTCCACTTCCAGACCAATTGTTGCACTGTTAAGCTCTTCACTGCATTGAGCTGACTCGAGTATTTGAGGCATATTGGCTTTGATAGTTTCAAATTGATGATTGAGCATGGCGATGACTTTCTGCGAATTTATAACAGCATTTATAGGTGAGCCATTTGCTGTAACTCCACATCCTGGGTTCATATACTCTGTGCCGTCATTAACGATTATATTGGCGTTAGCATGCTTGTTTCTTAAAGTTTTGTACTCAGCCTCGGTTAACTTTTGCATTCCAGAGTCCATCCTGAAAGCTGACATTCGATCTGCCCAGTTTTCATGCATAACTTCTATTAAATCTAAATCACACCAAGAGCGGTGATTGAAAATGCCGATGATATGAGCATAAGCACAATCAAAATGAACAAACAGCAGTTCACCAGTTCTTTTTACAAAACCATCACTTTGGCACTCAAGGCTTAGATGCAAATGTTGAATCCCCCAATGCGATAGCATGTCATCATCATAGTCCAGTTGTTTGAGCTTCCTACTTTGATATTTCCTTAAAGGATTACCAGCCTCAATATCGCTCTTAATAGCGGTATATGCAGACTGAAACTTATTTGGAACAATAAAACTATTCGCTTCTTTCACTTCTCTGGGAATGCTATCAATAATTCGACATTTATATCTTTGATAGGAATAAATAGGCTCATAATGAGTAGGAGTATCTACCTTAAACTCGTCTAAGATTTTACGCTCGCAGTAGCGAGTGTAGTCATCTAATATCTCATTCCGAAGTTCCATCATTCCTCCTAAACCTGACACCATTGGGGCTGCTAAGAGCCGTTAACCTATATTGCCGTCTCTACTTTGTGAACTCAATTTACAATCAGTAAGTTAGCGATAAAAAGCGCCATTCAGGCTGATAAACTAAACACGTATTCAGTTAGTATTACAACTTACTTTCGGATAAGTCTTCGTAGGGCAAACTCACATTAACAGCATGTGAATGAGTAAAAGATCTAGCGTACAATGGGGCAAGGACGTGTTTGTCGAGATCGACGTCAACACGTCCTTGGACAAAAGCTTCTTAGCTTAAATAACTTAGGCACATTAGCTCACGTAAGAAAAAGCATCTTGAAACCTTAGTCGTTTGTTAGTTTTTTTCACCCGCCTTACCAATCATGTAATTGACAAATGAGCTACATGAAACCAGCATAAACTTTGCGTCGACATATGTAAGTATGTCCTCTTCCAAAAGAGCATGTCTTATACCCCCCGAGTCATTGGTAAATCCATACAAGTTTGATAAAGCTTTCTTAAATGCAGGATGAATCTGGTGACTTTTTTCTATTCTGTTTAAAGCCGCACCTAATGTTGCCTTGTCATCTTCAGTTAGACATTTACATAAGCTTTCAACAGCACTGATTGACTCTTTTATAGAATTTCTGTAGTCCGGTTGCTTTCGATCTGAAAGTAAAGCTAAGGCTCTCTTAAGGTGTTGATTAACTCCTGAGAATTTAGATGAAGTATCAATAGCCTCTTCGATACTAGCGACTTCTTCTTCAGACGTAATGTCAGTAAGTACACCATCCACAAACCTATAAGCGGACAGCTCTTTTTCAAAAATATGGTTGCAGAACTTGATGAATTCAGGAGCCATATTCTCTGGGCAATATGACGCTGTAAATTCAATGAAGTCATAAGCTTCATACCACTTACATTCAAAAAAGTATTTCCGTACCACACGATGAGCCGACTCTATGTCATGAGGTAAATTATCAAGCGGACGCTTAAAATAATTGTGCCAATAATGCTGAAATAAACCATATACGTTAGCCTGCTCAAAGTACTGCTCGTACCTTGAGTATTCGATTTGCTTCCAAATACATATATGCATTGCGTTCCACAACCCCGAGCGTAATGGTTCATCCATACTATCCTTCTGAATAGTATCTCTTACTGATACAAAACCCTTTCTTTTTGAAAAAAGCATACGATCTCCATTAATAAAGCTTACGCCCAATTAAGTAGTGAGCAACACAATACAAAAGCCGTCGCATTGCGCCATAAATACAAAACTCACTACAAATAATAACTGTCACGTGTTACGAATCTGCTTAAATCATTTGTAGGCTTCTAGCCACCAACCATAGATGAAAACAATAGTGTAAATGCTTGTTTCGTAAGGTCAGACATTGCCTGTCTCTTGATCACAAATCAAAAATGAAGTCTTGGGTTATTCGATATCCTTCAACCAAAGTCTGCAACTTAAACCATCCTTCCCATAGGGTGATCCAACTTATTCTCCCTGTTAGTTTACTATTGTTCCAACCTGCTAATTTACCTAGGCTAATGTAAGCCCAATGAATATTGGGCGTTAATTTAGGAGGTTGTACACCTTCAACTTTTATCCAAAGTAACTTCCACTCCAAAGGCGTCAATAGTGTTTCACAACTGGTATTTTTAGCTTTATCTTTATTTAACCCTACATACCTAAGCTGCTGAATCCTAATAGCAATAAATGACAATATGACAGTCATTTTTTCAAGGCTATTTTTTGTCTGCATGCGTAATGATTCGACTTTTGTCCCCCCAGACTTCCAAGCTTTATGGTAGTCCTCAATTAGCCACCTTTTCTCATAGAACTCTATGATTCGCTTTGCGTCATCAGCATTATTGATTTTTTCAGAAGTCAATAAATGCCATCTCAATGGCTCTTTAGAGCCAGTTGAGTTCTCATGGCAGCCAACATAATAAAGACTTATATCTTCAAGATTACCGCGCTTATTCCCCGGAACTTTTAATGTAACAGGTGAGTATTTGATATCGCAGTTTACTAATCTCTTTTTCCTAGCTGCTGAGGTTTTTGTTGCGCCTCTTTGAGATATGCAAATTGTTCTTTGAGCAACACTGACTAAATTTTCTGAAAAAGAATAGAGTTTATTGTTTTCCTCTGTGAGTCTCCGACTTTGCATCGAACGAACAACAAAACGATGGTTATTTTGAGTTTTATATCGAAGATATTCATAAATATCTGCTTCACGATCGCAGACAGATATAACTTTACTCATATTCGATTTAAGTCTCTTGGCAACATGAGTTGAAGCTCTTTGCCATTTAAAGCTTTCTTTATCTTCATATTTATATTCTAAATGTTTACTTCCTCTACCATGAGAGGAGAGGCTTCGGCACCAACGCTGTTGTTCGATAAGGCCCACAACATTTTGTTCATTTGGTGCAAATAACAATACAGAATGAGCCATCATCCCCCTAGCTTTTGTACTATTCCCTAAAGGGCCAAGTTCAGGGTTGACGGATTTATAACTGAAATTAAGGGATGTTGTATCTTCTAAAGCAAGCAATAAATCATAATTGTTAACGAGCTCTGCTGTAGTGTTAAATGCTGACGTTTCAATATCTTGAGCCTTGATTTTTTCATTTCGAATAAAGCGATAAGCAGCCTCAATTTTGTCCGATGTTTGTGATGATTTTACTACCGACATACCAATGTTACTGACTAAGTCAGTAACTAAAGTAACGAGTCGTTTTGTCCGTCTTTTATCACCTAGCTCAGCATTACCAAAATTATTCTGTGCCCACTCAGCAGCTTTGACAATCATGTTTATTCCTTAATTCAGACTCATCAATGGGAGATCTGATCTATGAATGTCGTTAAAGTTCCAGAAATAATGATTTGTGTATAAGAGACAGAGACATTGCCCCCTTTGTACCTTCTTTCGCTCCATCAACTAGAGAGTCAGCTAAGGTGTTTGAACTCGTTGG
The DNA here is from genome assembly GCF_002218025.2 of Vibrio casei. NCBI lineage: Bacteria > Pseudomonadati > Pseudomonadota > Gammaproteobacteria > Vibrionales > Vibrionaceae > Vibrio > Vibrio casei. Next base: position 2,233,683 of record NZ_AP018680.1, read on the forward strand.
ATTAAGGGGGTCGGGAATACTTTTTAATGCCTCTAAGCCTTTGTAAGTTAGCTTTGCTTTGGGTAGTCGATATCTAAATTCTGGTTGCTCATACTGAAAATCCGATATTCCAAACTTAATGAAACCCTCATCTCTAAGCCAAATAACGGTCTCTCGAAAGATCGTCCAGTCTTTCGGGACTGACTCTCCCAGCTTGAAGCTTCCAGTACAACCGGCAATAGTTCCCGCATCATCCGTAGACTCAAGTGGGATATGCTCAAGCAAGTTCGCAAGAATCTTGCCAGCAAACTCATTAAACAACTCGTAGTTACTTACTTCCATTACTCCTCCTTGAAGCCTAAGGGGCTGGCAACGCACAAACACTAAACTCAAACACAACTACCGAAACCACCGCGGCTGAACGCCGAGCGTTGACAGTCCCTCTTGAGGCGTTTGTTAGGCATCATTTACCCTCATGTTGAATTCATCTGCTAAAAAATTTGCATTCTTTACATACTGGCGTGCCGTTGGCGAAGTAATATCCGAGTCAGTTACATGCACAGCTTTGTTTCGTAGCAAACGAAGCTCTTGGTGAACCGTTTGAAACGCATCGATATCAAGCCCTTTCTCTCTAGCGATCTTGAATAGGCCTTGATGAGATAAATTCTGAGGCAGCCCTTTAGCAACACAAAATGCAATAGTCGCCTTTTCCACTTTAAGCCACGCTTCCAATATTGCAGCTCTAGGTGAGGTTTCCGCTAAATCCTCAAGAAACACGGATGCCTCAGCAGTATCAGGATTTGCTTTAGCTGCCTCACTTTGTTCAAAAACTACTAGTTTTTCTAAGCGTTCTTGGAACTCTGCCTCTATTTCGCCGTACTTAAACTTAGATACACGCGAAAGCAATTTCCCCAAAGGTTCTTTCAAGATCAGGATGCATAAAATTACTGTTACTGGCCATGCAAGAGAATCTATTGCTGACGCTACAAACTCTAGTGTTTTCATATAACTATTACCCTACGCGCAACTTTACTGGTGCCTAACAGTATCTTTTAACTAGACATATTCCATATAAAAGCAGAGTGACATACCGAATAAATTTACTTATCTTATTGTTTTATTTAATCAAAATTAAATAAAACAACTCAGAATGAAGACAGTGTCGGTATAACATTACATACATAACTGACTACATATTTAGTTATTAGAAAAAATAGTTCAAATCATGATAAAGGAAGTGTGTCCTAAATCTTAGGTTGACACACAATGGGGCATTTCCGTGCCAGCTATACTCACGCTGAAACGTTGATGGACAAAAGAGAGTTAGAAATGACTTTATAGTTTCTTGAAAGCCAGGCTAAAATGGGATAATGAAAACTAACTAGAAAAAGCAAGATTTACCCCATTTGTTGCTCTTAATTAAACGTGGTATACGACACCCTCTATTTCTGACATGTCTACATTACCAGCATACAGACTCAACAAGCGATTAATTAGCGGTCATATGAACTAGTTAGATAAGATACACTAGATAAAACTAATTTATTGTGAATAACCATGACAAACAAAGCAACACAACAGATTATTGAGCAACTAAAGGACTCTAGTCACCCTCCAATCATTTTGCTTGATGGGGCTTGGGGGATTGGAAAAACTCACTTAATCTATAATGAGCTATGCCCACTAATTGAATCCAATCCTCAAGAATTTGGTGATTATCATTACGTTTCAGCTTTCGGTATCAAAAGCGTCACTGAGTTCCAAGATCAGATAGTCTCACTCTACATATCTAACCAAGAGGAAGGCTCTAAGTACCTCGATGGTTTAACTCGTCTTAGTGGTAAGCTCGCACGAATGTGTGGTGCTGATCTGCTCCAGCCAGACTGGACACTTCATTAAGCGACATTTTGATTTTCAAAGTTAACTGGGCTTAGATACCCAAGAGCACTGTGCCTTCTTGTCCGATTATAATCAACCTCTATGTATTCAAAGATCGTTTGGCGCATCTCGTCTCGCGTCATGATCGGCTCATACTGGATCGCTTCAACTTTCAATGAATGGAAGAAGCTCTCAACACAAGCATTATCCCAGCAGTTTCCTTTCCTACTCATACTTTGCTTTAGATTATAAGCAGTTATGATGTCTCGATAATCTTTTGAGCAGTACTGACTACCTCGGTCACTATGAACGATAACCTGCTCAGGGAACCCTCGACGGAACAAGGCCATTGATAACGCATCGCAAACCAGAGTTGCCGTCATTCTGGTATCCATAGACCAACCGACTACTTGCCTGGAATAAAGGTCAATGATTACCGCCAAATACAGCCAGCCTTCGCTTGTCGCAACATAGGTGATGTCTCCCGCCCACTTTTGATTCGGAGCCTCTGCCTTAAAATCCTGAGCCAGCAGGTTCGGAGCAACTGGCATTTTATGTTTGCTGTCCGTCGTACACTTAAACTTACGTGCCGCTTTCGGCGTTAAATCCTGCCGCTTCATACTGGCGGCAATGGTTTTAACATTACGGCTATCACCGTTCTCAGCCAGCTCTTTCTGGATGCGCCTTGAGCCATCACGACCTTTGCTATTATCAAAAGCCTCTTTGACCTTCGTATCAAGCTCTTGCCGAGTTACCTCGCGCTGGATGGCCTTGTGGCGATGCTTAATCCAGTAATAAAACCCACTTCGTGAAACACCGAACACCTTAGCCATGCGGGCAACTCTGAAGCACAGCAGGTGTTCGAGCATAAATTCGTAGCAATCTACTTTAGGTTTTTCGCGAAGTAGGTGGCGGCCTTTTTTACTATATCTAGCTCTTCAGCTTGCTCAGCCAATTGTCGTTTGAGTTTGGCAACTTCAGCGGCTAGATCTTTTTCCCGCTGACTGGTGCTGGTGTCGCTCTTAGCTGACTTACGCCAACCATAGATCTGGGATTCGTGTAACGACAGTTGTCTCGCTGCCGCAGCTACTCCCACTTTCTCTGCTAGCTTCAGGGCTTCTGCTTTAAATTCAGGGGAATGGATAATACGTTTTTTCTTGCTTGTCATGGTTCACCTCGTTAGTGATTGTACTCACTTAACTCGGTGTCCAAAACTGCTGGTGCGGATCATGCTGATGCTAGTGAAGCCGGAGTAATTCAAGGTGTCATATCTGGCACTACTGGCTTTCTGCGCCAAAAAGCGATCCAAAACATGAAAGACATCACTCTTGTAGTCGATGACTTGGAGCGATTGACAGATGAAAAGCTAATAGCAGACATCATGGGAACCTGCTTACGATTTGCCGAGCACAACAAAATCAAGATTATTGCCGTCGCAAACGCCACTGCATTTAAAGATAAAACCAAAGTTGAAAAATCTTTCAGTGACGTAATCAAACTCACTAGAACGACTGAAGAACTACGTACCATTATTGCTGATATTTACGATGGAAAGCTGGATATTGTGGTGGAACACACGTTTTTTCAAACTATTAACCATGCACAAATGCATAAATTAGATATCAATAACTTACGAGTACTTCAACGAGCTGTAAACCGAACCATTAAACTAATGAATAGAATTAATCTTATCGAAGGGGTCAATGAAAAACTCTGTGCCGAAAGGTTAACTCAACATATTGTTCTTATTACAATCTATAGCTACGTTAACAAACTAGATCTCGACGCCTTTGTATCAATACTTGAGAGTGCTCAAAAATGGCAATCACACCGATTGGCAGCAGCGGTAGAACGCCGTAATGGAAGTCAAAATGAGGGGAAAGAACTCACCAAAGATGAGCTGCAACAAAAAGCTTTGTTCGACCAACTGACTTCACTGCTTAACGGATTAGCCTGTAGCGATACTTTAGTTGAATATTGCTTTACTAACCTCATACCAGAACTGAGTGATGACGAGTGTATTGAGCGATTCCAACTACCAAGACTAGAGAAACCAATAGATATTTTCAAAACACACACCTTTTATAGTTTTACTTCTGAAGAAGAGTTCGAGGAAGGTATTGCACAACTGGTAGATCTACTCTTTACTACGCCCAATGTGAATTGGTCAGATTGGATAACATGTTGTGATACATACCTATTTATGTATGAACGAGGGTATTTTGAAGACGCTAATATCGATGAGCTTTCCAAGAGGCTTGAAGAAAGAGTTTTAGAAGATGGCGTTATTGATCTGGATACGGTAAACCATTCCCGTTTTCCTAATAGAGGCTACTCATCAAATAAAATCAATACGACTAATTTTAAGAAGGCCATCGATGAAGTAATCCAGCGTTCTAAAACTAAACAGAGAGAAGCTATTACAGACAGCTTTCTAAAAGATTGGCGATATACCATCTATAAGCCTCAAAGTTACATTGAAAATCAGGCATTTTTCCATAGTATCGATAACGAACGACTTGCTGAAGCTATTGCTCAATGGAGTGCTATGGAAATAGCGGAGTTCATAGGCTTTATGAGGCAGAGATACCGTATAGTTAATGACCAAGAAAAAGATCAACTAGAACTACCTGCTTTACTCCAGCTTTCAAAACAATTGAACCTAAAGCGCGAATATATGTCAGGGCGGCTAAAAAAAGGAGTTATCAAAGAACTAATAGATGAACTTAATTCCGCTGTCACCACCATTGAGACAAGACAAGAAAAAATAACTTGTATTAGCTGCTTGACCAGCGGCGCCCCTAACCACCAAGCGTAAATAACAAAGTCATGCCTTGCCTTTTGCTTTCCTTTGAAATAGTCAAAAGAACAGCCATAACACGTTTTGGGGCAGCATAGAGCCATATATAACATTAGAGCTGCTCCATTCTGACAACTGAAACGTTGGCTATTCCAAGTCCCGTTAGAGTGTCACAGTGTCCTTCCTCATCATCAGGATCATAGAAAGTCGCAACCCATTTAGCATCAGGTTTGACTGATTGAGCTAGCTTGTGGAAGTAGGGTAAATCAACGTCAGCCAATGAGTGACCTAAAACATACACTTCATCAATATTGGCGAGCTTCGAAAAGAAGCCTTCGTTGTTTTTGATGATCTGTTCGGTTCCTTTGAACGTTGTCGAGAAATAATCGTTGATAGCATCCTTGCCACGTTCAAATGAGTAGTCATATTGGTCAGATTGATACTCTATCCAACGTTCTAAATCTTCTTCACTCAATCCTGTTGGCGGCTCAACAGGCTTCTCTTTAAAGTTTTCTGGATCTACGCCATGCCCAAGAACCAACTCATCAACATCTGTGAGAGAAGAATAAAGTATCATACTAAAAATACTATTAAGCCCCAGTATACAAGGGGCTTAATCTTAGGATAAAAAATAAAGTGTCATACTAAATCCACTATCTTACTTATCAACCTCAAAATCTAAAGTAATAAAGTTTCATACTAATTACCAGAAATCTAAATCAATGTAATCCATTAACCCCCCGACTTGCTGGCAATAATTTAGAATCGAGATGATTTTATCTACAATAGATGTCATAATTTACTGTATAAAAATCCATGTAAGTAGCAAAGATGACACATCTACAGCCTGAGAAAAATAACTTTAAAGAAATAGATGTATCTAACTTAGATGCCATAACATGGTTAAGAACCATAGAATCAAATTCTGTGGATCTTGTAATCACAGATCATACTGAGTTTCAGGAGATTGTGTTAGCACAGTATCGTCACCACCCCAAATATCTAGTATGGCTACATATCCACCTAAAAGCGTTGATACAGCCAAAAGGCCTCCAAATGCTTTTTTGATAGAGCTACTTTTAATAATTGATATTAAATCTAATTTCATTATTACCGAATATCTCGATTAGCTTATCGCCGCATTAAGGTGTGACGCACGCTTGGCTATACTTGAGCGAAGCGAAAATGCCAAGCGTGAGAAATCACTCTTAAATGCTTTGTATGGCATTTTTTCTTCGACTATGACGCATTGTTTTAACGTTGTCTTCCGTTATCACATTATCTAACCTTAAAGCACAAGTAGCTACAGCTGCAATAGCGGCATCAGTTAACCCAAATGAACTAGGGATGTTCTTGACTGGATCAGATTGATCTTCTTCGAAAGCCACTAACAAAGCACGTAGAAAATCGCGATTTGACGAACGCTTTGTCTCAGTTGCTATCTCGGTAAGCGTGAACCTACTATATACATTTAAGTCTTCAGCATCGTTTCCAATTGTTCTCACAGTATCAGCGATTGAAGGCCAATCTCTTCAGCAGAGAGCCCTATGGGTTGATAGTAAGCAGTAGAGCGAGCAATACAGAGAAGCTCACACTGGCGCTTTATTGGCAATAGGGTGGATTTAACCAGCGAGCTCTTTCGCTGGGCTCGGTCTAACGACCGAGCACTTTGGCCAAAAAATCATTTTCCATGGTCAATTGGCCAATCTTGGCGTGCAGTTTGTCCACTTCTTCAGAGCTGTCCTTGCCTGACTGGTTTTCAGAGGCAAAAATCATGGCTGCATTTTCGAGCAGTTCTTTTTTCCATGTAGAGATTTGGTTCGCGTGCAGGTTGTATTTCGTGAGCTTACGAGAAGATAGTGTACATAGGTATTAAGAAGCGGCTCTGGCCGAAAGCCAGAGCCTGTTTTGATTAGATATTGGACTGATAATTCCAGGGCAAGAACTGTTGTGGATTAACCTTAACTTCACTTTCCATTCGCTGTATCGTATTAAAGTAATCCAGCACATTTATACCCGCTTCGGCTGATGTCGCTATCATCGCCATGATCACATCCGCAATGCTCGCACCAGCCTGTGTTTTATGGAACAGGGCATTTTTTCGGTTGCGAGCAACTAGCTTGAGTGCTTGCTCCGCTCGGTTATTATCCAGCTGTGCTCCCTCGAGACGGCAGAAGGCGGTCAGCCCCTCATAATGCTTAGTAAAATAATTAATTGCTTTACCAAGCCCGCTGTTTTCTTCTGTACTTCCCCTGTTCAGCTCGGCCTGACCCCAGTTTCGGATCTGCTCCATTACCGGAAGTGATAGCTTTTTATGCCAAGCTAACCGTTGCCCCGCGTTAAGTCCTAGCTCCCTGGCTTCATCATCGTGTCGCCAGATTTCACCATACCACTGTAGTACTTGCTCCACTTCATCTGGAAACTGATTAAGGACTTCGGCAAACTGCCGTCGTCCGTGACTGTTGCACAGACTGTGTTCGACCACGTAATCAAGCGATGGGCGGTTGCTGGATAAGGCATCACTCATCAATATCGGGGGCGCGAGTGTCCGGCCACGGTCATGTAAAATCTCGTCGATGAACTCGCCGGCATGACCGATATTGGTCTGATACAACACGACAGTACGACCCTCTTTTAAGCCCGCGACTAAACCGGAGCTGTAAACACCACTGCGCTCTCGGGTTTTTGTTCCATTTCTCTGCGGCTTTTCTATCGGGACTTTGTCTAAAATTCGGTTGGTCGTGTCATCTAAATAATAGTGCTCTGCGTTTGCGGCAAACACTCTTAACAAGTTATAAATGGGTTGCAAGCTATTGGCGACTAACTCGACTTGGTCAAAGATGGTTGAGGCGGTCAGTTTAATCCCCATCAGCGCTTGCGTACTCTCCTGACGATAGTAGGGTGCACCTGCAAAAAACTTGTGAAGAGCCATCAGGCTGCGGGCACTGTAACCATACTTCTGGCTTGGCTCTCCATCATTTATCACGTCATTAGGTAACTTGGCAGTGAAGTACTGACCACAGGCATTGCAACGTAGCCGCTCCATAACGTGTTGCTCTGGGACGAACGGACTTTGCCCAGTGATCCGCAACAGCGTAGCGGGCTCGTATTTATATAACTTGCCTTTTTGACACTCGGGGCAACTATCGCCTTTCTTTAGATCGTCCAGTTTATGCTGAGTGACTTTCGGTTTCACTGGTGGTGTGCTGGGTTGGGTATTTTTAGGCTTAGGACGTTTTTGACCGCGGTTTTTGTTTTTCTTATTTTTCTGGCCGAGTAGAGTGTCCATCGTTTCTGATGACTTGACCATGCCAACCAACTTACGCAATTTATGCAGGGTGATATCGTTATCAGACAGACGCTCTTGCAAGGCAGCCAGCGTCTTTAATGCCTTCAACAAGATGTGGCAATCTTCCGCACTCAGTGCTAAGTCGTGCTCCTTTGCCTCGTGCACTCGCTGGATAAGCCCGTCCAGCTCTTCGCTGTCAATATCGGTAAAGTCTTGCGCCATTTAAGTTCCTGTCGGCTGGCTTGCAGTGCTGATGCGCTCAATTATTCCAGCATTGTGGGATCGGTCAACATGATCGTGAGGATCGATAACTTAAGGGGGAATAGTGTGCGTACGGTCATACTTTTTGCCAGCCAGGCAGCCCCACCAACAGAGCTTTAAGCTGCTTCGCGGCGACAGGGGTCACCCCATCTTGGTGATGACGGGGCCAATCTTGAAAGCGGCCTTTGCTCAGGCGTTTATTGATTAACCAGAAGCCAGAGCCGTCATAACATAATGCTCTAAGCATGGTTTGACGGCGGTTGGTAAACACAAACAGGGTTCCGCTACGAGGCGACTGTTTTAGCTGATGACGACACAGGGCGGCGAGTCCATCAATACCACAGCGAAAATCGGCTGGTTGAGTCGCAAGCAGGATTTTACTCTCAGCAGTCAGGTGGATCATTTTACTTCTCCTGCTTCTTGTATCAGAGCTCGCAATAAGTCAGGAGAGACAAGGCCGCTGATACAGATCTGACTTGAATTAGGAAGAGTGAGCTGAAGGCTCAGGTCTGATTTAGGTAGTAAATCAGGCTCTATCTGTAACGGAACAAAATCAGGAGCGGACGACTTAACGGGAAGTTGCTTGCGCCAGTCATTGAGCTGGGTGGTGCAGATCCGTAGTGCTTTGGTCACGTGACTGATCGGATATTCTTCAAGCAGCTTGAGTGCTAAGCAGCGTAGTTCATCGGGGATACTGGCATGTTTATTAATGCGGGTTTGTCGCCAGTGCTCAAAGTCAGCAGTGGCCTGAATCAGGTTTTTCTGGTTTTGCATGGTGCCTTCCTTATATTGGATAAGCACTTAGTAAACCAGAGCTGGCGAGTTAAGTTGAGCTATGCTGCCGTAAGCTCACTGTATTTCTGAGCTAACTCAGCGACAGTTTTATCACCTCTAGCAGCATCAAGCGCCACCTTAGCTTTAAATTCGGGTGAGTGGTTTCTACGTTTTCTAGTCATAATCTGTTCCAGTATTTTTAGGTACTATACAAACAGATCAATCACTTAAAGTCATGTCCGAAAATTAGGGGCCACTTCTATGCCTAATGACCAGGCTCGCATCGTCGTGTCCTGCGTTCTAAGTTTGATTTGATCGTACGTGATAAAAGCCTCAAAAGGACCGTTCCCATAACGCAGACCGGAGGTCAGCGCGGTATTATCCTTTTTCTCACCATTAATGCTGCCTACTTGCTCTCCATCAATAGCAAACGAGTAACCAACACCGGCTTGGAAGCCATTTACATTCGGGCTTTGATATAACACCATGTTGTCATAACGGACAGTATTCATGGAGCTAAATGATGCGCCTACTGCTAACTGGTTATAGCTAGAGTCCATCGTATCAAGTACTTTGCTGCGGAATTTCGAGGCCATATTGGTTTGACGACCTACGTCGATTCGACCCCAGCTTTTATTTTGTAATCCTAAGGTTGCTTGACGACCAAATAGACGTCCGCCTTGCTTGCTTTCACCGGTAGTTAACTCAAAACCACTTTCTAGCTGTACGACTGCTGCCGTGCCATTACCCAATGACTCAGTGACTTTTAAGCCCCATCGATTTCCGGATTGGCCACCGCTGAGTAGCCCAGTGGATTTGGATGAGTAAGGAGAACCGTCCCACATGCCACTAATACGTTGATGAGTAATTCCAGCATCCAACACACCATACAGTGTGACTGAGGTATCGGCATGAACGAAGTTTAGGCAACCTACACTCAACGCAGATCCCAATAAAATTTTTTTCATTATGAGTACTTTTCCAGCTTAAATTAAATGTAGACGGTTTAACCGTCTAAAGAGATTGACTGATCCACCCAACTGGCACTCGTATGACTGGTGTAAATAACCAGTTTCTGAGCGGCTTTAGCCTGTAATAAAAGCGTGCTCACCTGATGACTACGCTCTGGATCCAATCCTGTACAGGGCTCATCTAAAAGTAAGATTGGAGGAGAAGAAAAATAAGCGTGAAGCAACATAAAACGCTGTAGTTCGCCACCAGAGACATCACAGGCATAGCGAGAGAGTAAGCTAGGAGAGAGGTCCAGCAGTCTTAGTCCGTCGAGCACTGTCTTTGTGGGGACTAGAGCAAACCAATCCACAAGTTTTTCGCGAGGTAGTACGGTAGGATGTTGCCCTACGTACGACATTAATCGTGAGCGTAGAAATGCAAAGTGGGCGGGTGTCATTGTGCTTGGTGTGAACTGCTGATCGTGGGTTCGTATGCACAAGTGTGCCGTTCCTAAGCTTCGACTTCCCCAAATTCGTGAGAGCAAAGTCGATTTTCCTGAGCCTGACGCTCCCCAGATCTGTACGATCTGCCCTGTTTGTGCCGTTATGCGAAGTGGCCCATGATGTATGCCATTGCCTTCATACTGCAAAATCACAGTTGGTTTATTCATTAAATCATTGCCTTAACAAGAGTTTGGGCGATGAGATGCTCAGGCTCAGTAAGCAAACGATCCATAATGGATTCGCTGACGATGCGGCCTTGATCCATCACGATGGCCCGATCAGCAATGAGTCGAGCTAGACGTAAGTCATGAGTCACAAACACCATGGCAGTCTGTGTTTGGTTTCTCAAATTAGAGAGCACATCTAAAAAATCTGCTTGAGCGACTGAGTCGAGACCAGCAGTGGGTTCATCTAAAAATAAAATGCTCGGCTGATGGATCATGGCCGCAGCGATTTGTACGCGTTGGCGCATCCCTCCCGAAAAGTTCTTCACTGGCTCATGTAATCGTTCTGGACATAAACCAAGTCGCTGGCCCCATTTTTGTGCTTGTTTGAGTGCATCAACCGCACGGTTGTCACCTAAATCAAAAAGACGACGTACGATATTAGTGGCGGCACTTTGTCTCAGGTTTAGGGTTGTGCTGGCATCCTGAGCCACATAGCCACACGCCCGCCGACGTAAAAGGTTAGTTTGATAAAGACTGGTACGTAGTAAATCCTGGCCTAAAAGGGAAAGAGCCTGACAGTTGTTAGATAGCTGTCGTCCAGCAAGTATATTCAGAAGACTTGATTTTCCAGCACCTGAGGGGCCGACTAAAGCGAGAACCTCGGAAGGATAAAGCTTGAGGTGACAATCCGACAAAATACGGTGCCCAGCTATTTCAAGTGAGATAGCCTGTGCTGTCAGCACGGGATCTGGCAAGCTAAACATGAGCGCGCTCCTTGCATGCTTCGGAGTCGGAACATACCCAATGGGGGGTGTTTGACGTACCAATATTATCCAAATAATGAACAGATGAGCCGCAGATACAACATGCTGTATCGACTTTTTTCAGGCTAGCAGGCAGGTCAACAAAAGCTAAGTTTGCTAAGGGTGTATAGGCAGGCAATGCATAAATTCGTCGCTCGCGTGCGGCGCCAAAAATCTGAATAGCAGGCATCATCCCCATGCGGGGGTTATCCATAGCAGGAATAGGCGACGGTGACATTAAGACCCCATCATTAACAATCACAGGGTGGTCGTATCCTAAGCACGCCTCATCTTGTTGCAACCATGTTTCAAATAGAGCGCTTAACACGACACCGTAATCATGATGTGCGTGCCGTGTCAGTGCTTCGGCCGCATCATTAATAAATCCACGTAGAGGGTCAGGTCGAGGAACTTGGTACACCACAATTTGCTCTTCCCGCAACGGGCTTTCAGGGACTCGCTGACGCGTTTGAATGAGAGTAGCCTTTGAGCTTGTTGTCGTAATTGATATGTTTGCCGTTTTAGTAAAAAAATCCCCGATATTCAGGGCATTAACGGTATCATCCGAACCATGATCGACTACCTTTAACGTGTCATTCGGTTCTAATAAGGCAGCGGTAATAGCCATGCCTCCTACCCCCCAACCATAGGCAATGGGTAGCTCAGGAGCTGAGAAAGGTATTTGACGTCCAGGTAGACAGAGTGCTTTTAGGGTTTTACGACGTATTTCTTGTTTGGACGGTAGATCAAGGTAGGCATAATTCATATTTCCTCCTTAGCCTGAACTCGGCGTAAACGCGCTAAATCAGCATCAAAGTCAGAGTAATGAGGTAATTTCAAATGGCTGACATAGCCGGATGCAGCGACTCCGTCGGTATGCATGAGTGCATCACTGGTAGCACCCTCAATTTTAAAGTGCTGATCTACGATTGCCATGGCGACGGCTTTACGCTCGTTAGCTCCAAAAGCAATACCAAAACCCGCTTCTAAATGTGGAGATGAGCTAAAACTTGGAGCCACAGTAGTGCAGGCAGTTAACTCAACCTCACCAATGGATGCGGTTAAATTGAGGTCTTCCAGCTCTACGAATATTTCAACGCTCCCTCTCATTAATTGCGCTACATAGGGATGACTCGTTGAGGCTTTACGCAAACTCTCGTAAGCTAATCCAGTTAAGTAGCCTTCTTCGCCACGAGCGAGATGAGCGAGACGCTCGCAAGGATCAGGTAAAGAAGGCAAAACAGTTCGCGTAATGTCTATCGGAGCTTTAGATATTTCGGTGCGGATAAGATCTGCGTACAGTGGCTCAGAGCTAGAGGGCGATGAGGGAGCTGTTATCACTGATTTAGGTAACTCGCACTGAGGGCGAGAGTGTTCTAAATCCATATTCAGTAAGCGGTGGGTGTAGTCGTAAGTGGCGCCTAAAATTTGCCCTCCAGCCAACTCTTTTTGCGTGGCGGAAATGTGGCGACTGTAATGCATTGTTTTTAGATCTATGTTTTGGCTTGAGCCAAAATTGGCTAATTGCGCGCGATGAGCACGTACGAGAAATACCGCTTCGGCAATGTCTCCCTGAGCTTGCTTAAAGGCAATAGCAGCAAAACGTCGATCGTATAAGCCCCCCTCACTCATGATCCGATCAAGAGCTAACGACATTTGTGCCATGATTTGATTAATTTCAATCTCGGGGATTGTGTCGTCGCCTCGGCGACTCCGTTCTACGGCTATACGGGAAGCAGCAATTGCTTGTTCACCACCCTTTACTGGTACGTACATTAAATGATCTCCAAAGTTAAGTGACGTGGTAATACAACCAGCTGCGTGTCAGCGCATAGTAGTAGGTCCACTCCACGCGGGTAATCGGCACGAAAAGCAATATGATCAATGACTACATTTTGATGTAACCCTGAAAAATATAAAGTGTGTGGTTTGTTGAGTCCTGCACCGGTGGCTCGTATAGCAAGCCCCCCGTTTGTAGGTGATATGGCGGCTATTTCCATGACAAGGGTTGCCCCACTTTCAGGCGCCTCACGGCTTCCTGCTGGAATATGTTGTAAGTGATGCCGTTGAGAACCTGCAAAAACCCATTCGGGAGTTTGGCTCAAGATTACGCCTGTATTCAAAATACGGCTTGTTAATTCCTTATTTTCCACCTCAATAGCTACCGTCGTTTGGCTGTCTAGAAGGCAGTCAACGATGCAATGAATAGCGCGCTCTTCTAGTTGCTGTATGCGCATTGGGTAACCAAAGGCATGCAGTAGTCGCCGATAAGTACGCGTGTGCCGATGTAACTCATCGTCATGTCTGTGCTCAGATCGTAAAGGTATTTTCATGATTCTAAGTTTTTTGTGTGGTGTAGAAACGTACAGAAGTAGCAGCCGTCAGTTGCTCCCTCTCAGCCTTTTTTAGCTCTAACTGTTGGCGTATAGGGTGCAGCACCAGCTCACGTTGGTGGGAGGGGGCCGTTTGTAGAAAGGCGTCTAGATAGGCCGCTAACTCCGCTTTGCGTAGATCGGAGCCCAAATGTACTGCGTAACCTTGAATTTTCCCAATAGCGATTACGCAGCGAGTACAAGAAGCCTCACCAAACTGAAATGACACTGAGGCCTTACAAGCTTGTGTATTGAGCTGCACCAACCCCGTTTCAGGGCCAGCGAGTTTTTGTATAGGCACACCCGGATTGTAAGTAGCCCAGATATTTTCCAGATAATCTCGGTTAGCTCGGGCAAGTAGCCCGAGCCAAGTTTGGCGTTCTTGATTCATGGCTATGACTTATTACGATAATACGGTAGCGTTGTAAATATCTTCTGCGGGCTGGACTAACAAGCGTTCTCCCATTTCGAGCTTCATTTCAGCCAAAATGATCTCTTCTTCTGGTGAGCGGTCTTTCTTGCGTGCTAACTGAATGAACTCGGGGCGTACGTGTCCGGGACGGATGGTGATTTCAACAGCGGTGCCACGGTACTCGAAACGGAAGTAATAACGACCACCGGGGGACTCTTCTTCTTCGAGCCCTACTGAGTTATCAACAATGTAGCGACCCTCAGTAAGACCGCGGGTAACAAACTCAATCGCATCTCTACCCCCTGGGCCTCCAAAGGCTGTGACACAGCGAATTTCACGTCGTTCAGGCAAACGACCATTATCTAGCAAGGGCCAGGCTCGCTGCATAACTTTTAGCCCGTGGGCTACACCACCCGGATAACCGGCACCGTGGTATTTTAATAACTCATCAAAGTGGACTGTAAATTCATGTCCATTTTCCAGATAGGAGATTGTATCGTTACTCATTGTATTTACCTTTGTTTAGAGGATAAGAAATGGGCATATCTTGATCCGGTTCACGTATTCCAAAAACCGGGCAGATTGTGCTTTGAAAATGTTCTCCCGTTTGCACCATTAGACGGCGTAGTCTGACGTTGTATAAACGGGATAACTCAGACTCGGTTAACAGCTCATCAGCTGGACCAAATTTAATCTGATCGTTGGTGTGCATCAGCAGTACTTTGTCTGCGAGATGCAGAGCGTGTTGCGGATGGTGAGTGGTAAAAACGACCGAATGGCTACGTACTCGGCGTAACTCGAATAAGACGTTAAGCAATAAGTCCTGATTAGCTAAATCTAAAGCTGAAGCCGGCTCATCAAGTATGAGTACCTCAGCACCAGTAGCTAAAGCACGAGCAAGCAACACTAATTGGCGCTCGCCGCCGGATAGAGAGCCATATAAACGATAAGCAAAATGCCCTCCGCCTACTTTTTCCAATGCTTCAAGAGCTAGCTTACGATCCCGCTGTGAAGGAAGGCTGAACATGGGAAGCAAG
Source organism: Vibrio casei (assembly GCF_002218025.2). Lineage (NCBI taxonomy): Bacteria > Pseudomonadati > Pseudomonadota > Gammaproteobacteria > Vibrionales > Vibrionaceae > Vibrio > Vibrio casei. The sequence goes on from NZ_AP018680.1 coordinate 2,248,909, forward strand.
GCGGCTCGTGCCATGAGTACCACATCGAGGCAACAATGGTTTTCACTACCGTATTGGTATTGAGGTACATAGCCGATGAGGTGGGGTACCTGCCGTTGTCCTTGATCTAAACGTTGTGAGCCTAATAGAGCTTTTAGCAACGTAGTCTTACCGCGTCCGTTTGGGCCCAAAATGGCCAACGTTTCGCCCTTTTGTACGTTAAAACTTAAATCCTGAAAAATCACACGTTCACTAAAACGTACGCACGCTCCAGTTAAACTGAGATGAGAGGTAAAGACGGTTTGCATGATTAAGCCCTTTCACGTCGACGAGTGCATAGTAAGTACACAAAGACGGGGGCGCCAACTAGAGCTGTGAGTACGCCTAAAGGAATCTCTGCAGCAGTTAAACTACGAGCCAACGTATCAGTCAAAATCATGAAAGTGGCACCCAGCATAAGACTCGTGAAATAGAGCCGGCGGTGATCTTCGCCTACTAACATACGAGCAAAGTGTGGGATTACGAGTCCTACCCACCCCACTACGCCCGATGCGGTTACGCAGGCGCCGATAATGATAGAAATCAACGCGAAGACGACCATCCGGGAGCGTGCAACATGGATGCCAAACGACTTAGCTTCGTCGTCACCCATAGCGAGTACAGCAATGCGATAGCGCATTCTATTCAGTAGGTAAATGCTGGCAATGAGTATAGGAGCAGTTTGTGCAAATTTTTCCCAACTCGCCGTTGCAAAGCTTCCCATCAGCCAAAAGACGATGGCAGGTAAACTCGTTTCTGGATCCGCGGCATATTGAACTAACGAAATACCTGCTGCAAATAAAGCATCAATAACAATTCCAGCAAGCACAATAGTCATCAAAGTACGACCCGCCATATTTGAAATCAGCACTACTAAAAACAGAGCAGCAAATGCTGATACAAACGTAGCCCCCATCAGTAGCGGCCCCCCTACTCCAGCCAAAATTGCCAGTGATCCTCCTAATGCTGAACCTGAGGATAAACCTAGCACTTTAGGTGAAACGAGAGGGTTACGAAATAAGGTTTGTAAGGCTACCCCGCAGATGGCAAGCCCAGCCCCACATACTCCTGCCAATAATATGCGCGGCAAGCGTACATTCAAGATCACCAACGCATCCATATGCTGTGAGTTATCACCTCGTAAGGCTGCATATAGGATGGCTACAATCTCATCTAGCGCTACGCTGTATCGACCTACTGATAGCCCGATTAGCACAGTCGCTATAAGCAGTAGGGACAAAAGAGGCCAATGACTAGCACGCCAAGTGCTCAGGGTAACTGGCTCAACCATTTCTGAGGACGAGTGAATCGATCGCGTATATGTGTTCATTGTTTACGAAACTCTTGATAACCGTGACTGTCGCCGTTCATAGCAATACGCAGAATTCGATCTATCTGCTCATCCGATAGGTCAAAGTTATAAAGTAATTTGAAGCCTTCTTTTAATTCGTGACGTAGATCAAAAGAGAAAATATCGGGATGAGTAAGATTGGCCAGCCACATCCATGTGTAGGGGCTTTCATGGGAAGCACTATCCCAGATATATCCACCTTGAGGTGTCTTATAAACGCGTTTTTGTACGGCGGCATTTAAGCGAGAAAGTAATGGGTCGTCGTATATCACTTCTAATCCAGCATCCGTCTCTGCTGCGGAAAGTAAGATAATATCTGGGTTCCATTCAAGAATCTGTTCCACGCTAACAGTGCTTTGTACGCCAGCTCCTTGAGCTACATTTTTAGCGCCAACCAGCTCGATGAAGGTCTGTTGATAACTTTTCTCACCAGTAGCAGTCAACCTGGATTTGGCAGAGCGCAAATGCAAAATGCTTGGTGTTGCATGAGAGCCTACTTGTTTTAAACCAGTAGTAATTTCACTTTGTACACGGTCACGCCAATCAATAAGCTTTGACAGTTTTTCAGTATTACCCGTGATATGAGCCACCATTTTCATATTGGCTCGGGCCTGCTCTTCTGTACCCGCATTGCCACCGCCTACCATTAGAGCAACGGGCAAACCTGCATTGCGAAGTGGAGCTACGATATCATCGCCGCGCTCACCCCACTGGATGACTAAATCCGGTTTAAGTGCTGCGATGGCCTCTACGTTGGGCATCCAACCACCGTTTTCCGACAAAATGTCACTGGAGATATCAACAGTTTCAGGAAACATAACGCTCATCATACCGCTCTCAAAGGCTCGTTTAGAGCCCTCATTCATACCCACTAACAGCTCGGTAGAACCATCTATTGCGATGAAGGTAGCTGCAGCTGGTTTGGGCAGAGTAATGATACGTCCAGGAGGGGCTTCTAACTTAATTTCCTGTCCGGTTACATCAGTAAAGTTAAATTCTTGCGCTGACAAGTTACCTGATAACAAGGTTGTCGCTACTAGCACGGCAAAGCAACGGGGTATTGAGGTCATAACTTTTCCAGTTGAGAATAAGAATGAGATTAATTATCATATTGATTAAAAATATTATAGCAAGTTTTTTTCATCAATTGGAATCGAATGTTTATGACGGTGCGTGAAGTAATTTCGAACAAGCTAGCAGCAGTGTCTGTGCGTGACTTGCTTTTAGTTGAGGCCGTCGCAATGAAACGTAGTTTTCGTTATGCGGCCATAGACATGGGTATTTCGACCTCGGGCTTGTCTTATCAAGTAAAAAAAGTAGAGGAAATTCTCGGACAGCCCATTTTTGAAAGGGGGAGTAAAATAACACCCACTGCCTTTGGAAAGGAAGTTTTAGACTTAATCGCCGTGATTTTAGAAGGCGTGACTCGGCTTGAGGGGTTACGTGATGATGGCTTAGCTCTTCCCTTTGGGCAAACCTTACGTATTGGAGTGATTTCCTCACTGGCACCGGATAACTTGTTACGGATCATCCAGATTTGTGCTCACCGTTCAGGTAAAACTAAAGTCGAGTTGGTTAGTGGCAAGCATCAAGGTCTGTTACGGCGTTTACAGAACCGTGAAATTGATTTGCTAATTAGTGCAGCACAGTCGGTTCCTGAGGGGATGGCATATACAAGCTTATTCAAGGAACACTTTGTCTTACTAGTGCGAGCCGATAAACTTCAGCCTGAACTCCATCCTCTTATGCTCTGTGAGCCTGGATTACTACCACTTAGCGAGGATGATTTTGTTCCATCGCTAATTACTGAAGGCTTAAGTAAATTATTAAGCTCCGGCTTGACTCGTACATATGGCCTTGGTGTTGAGCATCGAATGGCTTTAGTTGCCGCAGGTTATGGTCATGCATTATTGCCGTATGGCTGGGTAAGAGATGTGCATTTACCGGATCATTTAGCAGTGATGGAGCTTCCTCCCGCTTTATCGGCAGAGCGTGAATTAGGTTGCTTTTGGCGTCACTCATACATGATGGGGAGTCAAATTTCTCAGGCTTTTAGTGAAGCATGGTAATGCATGTTTCTGATGCGGGAGTATTTAAGATTTTACTGAAAAAAGGCATTGCGCATCAAGGTGCGCTTACGCATTGATTTTGTGGTCTGCAAACATTCGGATCAGCCTTCGAGCGTCTCAGCAAGATACTGCTCGACTAGCTTGGCCATTGCCGTCAGTTCCCGTGCGACATTGTAGTTTTTGTAGATGTCTCTGCCTGCGAGATCGCCTTGGGCTGTATTGCCACGAACAATATTCATCATGTTTAGCTTATTGCTTTTTAATGACATTACGTCCTGCGAGATCGCCACTGACGTTGTTATTTTTAATCATTGTGGAATTTCTGGATTTATCAATGGTGATCCGCACCAGCAGTTTTGGACACCGAGTTAAGTGAGTACAATCACTAACGAGGTGAACCATGACAAGCAAGAAAAAACGTATTATCCATTCCCCTGAATTTAAAGCAGAAGCCCTGAAGCTAGCAGAGAAAGTGGGAGTAGCTGCGGCAGCGAGACAACTGTCGTTACACGAATCCCAGATCTATGGTTGGCGTAAGTCAGCTAAGAGCGACGCCAGCACCAGTCAGCGGGAAAAAGATCTAGCCGCTGAAGTTGCCAAACTCAAACGACAATTGGCTGAGCAAGCTGAAGAGCTAGATATAGTAAAAAAGGCCGCCACCTACTTCGCGAAAAACCTAAAGTAGATTGCTACGAATTTATGCTCGAACACCTACTGTGCTTCAGAGTTGCCCGCATGGCTAAGGTGTTCGGTGTTTCACAAAGTGGGTTTTATTACTGGATTAAGCATCGCCACAAGGCCATCCAGCGCGAGGTAACTCGCCAAGAGCTTGATACGAAGGTCAAAGAGGCTTTTGATAATAGCAAAGGTCGTGATGGCTCAAGGCGCATCCAGAAAGAGCTGGCTGAGAACGGTGATAGCCGTAATGTTAAAACCATTGCCGCCAGTATGAAGCGGCAGGATTTAACGCCGAAAGCGGCACGTAAGTTTAAGTGTACGACGGACAGCAAACATAAAATGCCAGTTGCTCCGAACCTGCTGGCTCAGGATTTTAAGGCAGAGGCTCCGAATCAAAAGTGGGCGGGAGACATCACCTATGTTGCGACAAGCGAAGGCTGGCTGTATTTGGCGGTAATCATTGACCTTTATTCCAGGCAAGTAGTCGGTTGGTCTATGGATACCAGAATGACGGCAACTCTGGTTTGCGATGCGTTATCAATGGCCTTGTTCCGTCGAGGGTTCCCTGAGCAGGTTATCGTTCATAGTGACCGAGGTAGTCAGTACTGCTCAAAAGATTATCGAGACATCATAACTGCTTATAATCTAAAGCAAAGTATGAGTAGGAAAGGAAACTGCTGGGATAATGCTTGTGTTGAGAGCTTCTTCCATTCATTGAAAGTTGAAGCGATCCAGTATGAGCCGATCATGACGCGAGACGAGATGCGCCAAACGATCTTTGAATACATAGAGGTTGATTATAATCGGACAAGAAGGCACAGTGCTCTTGGGTATCTAAGCCCAGTTAACTTTGAAAATCAAAATGTCGCTTAATGAAGTGTCCAGTCTGGCTGGAGCAGATCAGATCACTCAAGTTGAATGTGGGATCAAGTTAACTCAGTCACATAAATTTGCTGTCAATAGCTCCTGGGTGAATAGTTACATTACAATAGTATGTAAAAATAGTATGGGTACTAATTATGTATCATTTAAATAAAGCGGCTGCCAATTATTTAGTATGATTTCAATAGATCTAAGGTGTATTTCCCTGTCAAATATAATCAATGCATTCAGGAAGAGTACATTTTTTGCACAACTTATCACTTTTTACGATCCATGAATTTTTAGTTATACTATAAATCCTATGTTATATGGTACTGTGCCTAAAATTATCACTTTCTAACCTTTTGTGACGGATAGAGGGATAAGATAAAAAATCACAATATAATGAATAGAAAAGATATTTGGTAGATATAATGAAGAGCAAACACAGCCAGTACGAAGACTTGTGTAAGCGAGTTATTAATGAAGGAATTTGGATTGAGAACGAAAGAACAGGAAAACGCTGTTTAACTGTTATTAATGCAGATTTAGAATATGATGTAGCCGCTAATGAATTTCCTCTAGTAACAACAAGAAAAACTTTTTGGAAAAGCGCTATTGCAGAAATGCTTGGCTACTTACGTGGCTATGACAACGCAGCTGACTTCCGAAAAGTAGGAACCAAGACTTGGGACGCTAACGCCAACCTCAATGAAGCGTGGCTTAATAACCCGCATCGTAAAGGTGAAGATGACATGGGCCGTGTATACGGCGTTCAGGGACGTAAATGGTCGAAACCTGATGGTGGTTTTGTCGATCAATATAAGAAGATCATCGATCATCTAAACAAAGGCATTGATGACCGGGGTGAAATCCTTAACTTTTACAACCCTGGTGAGTTCCACATGGGCTGTTTGCGCCCCTGCATGTACAGCCACCACTTTTCACTGCTTGGTGATACCCTCTATTTAAACAGCACTCAACGCAGTTGTGACGTACCTCTTGGCTTAGTCTTCAATCAAATTCAAGTGGCTTGGCTGCTTCAGATCACAGCTCAGATCACAGGGGTAAAGGCAGGCAAAGCGTTCCATAAGATCGTCAATACTCATATCTATGAAGACCAAATAGAGCTAATGAAAAAGCAGATTAAGAGAGAGCCTTACGCGGCACCGAAGCTCCTTATTAATCCTAATATCAAGTCACTAAATGACTTGGAAACGTGGGTAACAGTCGATGATTTCGAAGTGGTTGACTACCAACATCACGAACCAATCAAATACCCATTTTCGGTTTAGTTTTAACAATAATAGGGCGCTAAGCCCCATTATTGACTGACTCCGCATTTAATAAGCACTCCAATAACTCAATCCTCTCCTCAAGCTCTTTTTTGGCTTTACGTTCTTTTTCGAGCATTGTTTTATGCCATTCAAGACTTTCATAATCACGGTTAGAACGAATTGTTAATTTATCTAGATCTCTTCCTAATTCTGAGTATTTAGTAAACCAATGCAAGATCTCTAACTTGGACTGATCAAGTAACTCCTGCAAGTTATTTTCTTGTTGTTTCTTAGTTACGTTGCTACGCCTAATATCTTCTGCTCGCTGCTTCTTTATCAGATCAAGCTCACCACTTACCCATCCCCTCGCGCCTTGAGGACCAAAATTATTACGATGAAGTCCAGTTAATTCAACTATTTGCTTAGTAGTAAGCTTTAGCTTTTTATCTTGCCTTATGGAATCCAATGCAGACCAGATTTTATCGGTATTTGCATCGTAAAGTTCTTGATTTTTTTTATCATATTCAGCCATCAGATCAAGTCCTCACCTAAATATTCTAAAACCCTTTTCGACTCTTCTATAGCTTCGCCAATTTGATCTTGCCTATCCTCGTATCCATCTAGACCGATCAGTTTTAGATTTGAAAGGTATATTTCTCGCCATTTTGGTGCATTCGCTTTGGTTACTACCGCATTATGACAACGAACAGGGTTACACCTCAAACCACCGATACATGGTAAGGTCTCATCAAAATTTTCGACTCCACCAAAACAGTACCCACTCCCTACATTGATAATAGCTAACCCTTGCTTAACCATCGCCTCATATATTTCATCTTCTGAATATCCTGCTTCCATACAGCCATTAAAAAACTTTTTAATTGTTAATATATGCTCATCGGCTTTTCCCCCCATATATTTTCCAGTCGGGTCAAAATTTGCTTTAATCGCCTCTAGTTCAGCTGCATGTCTCATATCTAGCGACTTGCTCTGATCATTTGTTAATTGATTCGCGATACCACCATAACCGAGCGTTGTTTGACTGACTTTCCCCTTGCGTGAAAGAGCATCTGTTGCTGATACTATGTGTTTTAATTGGTACGAAATTATAGGCAAGCCAACATCTGCTCTATACATTTGATGCGCTAAACTGTGTCTGAATACATAACCATTGAGTTTGCTATTAATATCTTTTAGAGATAGTCCTGTTATTGCCGAGAAGGCCTGTTCAGTAATCCAAGATAGGCTTGTTGTAGGTGTGTTTATTTCCCCAGCACTTAATGTATAAGTACTTGAAAATACATATTTTTTTTGGAATATTTTACCACCTATCAACTCTATCACTTTAAATGCGTCGATAATAATTGGTATCGCCACCCAGCGATCATTAAACAAATTCCATCGATTATCTCTCCCCTTATGCTCCTCCGATACGATGGTTTTGTCTTCCAAATCCAAACAGCCATCAAGCTTTAGGTCCGAATACACATTTGGTCTTGCCCCCATGAGTGTCCCGATAACCCACTGTGCCGATAAATACGCCTTATTAAAGGAGACACGAAAAATGTTGGAACTTTCATATTTATTCCGAAAACGTGTATTTACCATTGAAATAGTAACTGGCACATTAGAAACTAATTTTGCTACTTCATTTTCGGGAAAAGCAGTGTTGATATAAGTGATTGAATAGCCTTGCTGAGATAAACGATAAGCACCATAGTCGTGAAATTCTTTTTTTGAATATGGGAACTTTTCATACATTGTAGCTAGTACATCATAATGCTGTTCCATAACAGGATCATTCACTTTCTCATCAACTGACTTTAAAAAGCTCACTACATTAAATGAAGCTTTCCTAAGAGTTAAATCGAATATATTTGTTTCAAGGTAGGGAAGTTTTTCACTTTTACTATCATACTTTTTCTTGTTACCTTTCTCATACGCTTTTCTTATCACGTCAAAATCGGCGTCACACTCTATGCCAACAACTTGTTTTGCTTTTTGCGTATTTAAGTAATCAAAAAATGCTTGATAAGCAGATAACTTCCCTTTCTTCTTGCGTGTAATGGCTAACGTGGTCTTTGCTGCTGCTTCTTCAAAATCTAGCAACGAGATTTTGGAAAGTTTATTACATTCAAATTGTACATAATCTTCGCCGAGTCTCTTCTGCAGTTCGGAGAAAACAAAATCTAAAAAGCTAAGCCCACGTTGAAATGTTGAAATCAAAGTATTCGGCTTTATTTCATTTTTTCTATGCCCGAAGTCTTTTGGTGATGCATTAACAGCTAAAAATAAACACTTTATCTCAGTGATGACTCCAAGTGGGATATGCATATGGCGACTAAAATTAAGCTGAACGGCTGATAAAGTAACTGAGGCAGCTCGATTTTCAGTATCCTCATCGTAGTCCCAAACCATATCTCTGAATACGCTATTATTTGATACTCTTAACATAGCAAGTTGGGCTATATACGGATTAACTTCATCATCATCCTCGTCTTTATTAATTTTATTTAAAACGGATAAATTAGAAAAAATCTCTTTCCAATACTGATTTATTTTCTGTAAATGTTCTAACTGCCGTTGGTCCATTGTTAACCTCCCCATGAATCAAGTATTGTGGTTTCAATAAATAATGAGTCTTCTTTGGCTTGTATCAAAATATCTTCTTCAAATTCCGACGTTTCTGGGTTCAATATGTCATCAAGCAGTGAGATATTTTCTTGTACCACGAAAAAATAGGGCGTATTAACAACAGCACCACTTTCTAACGATGCCAGATAGTCTCTTTGCATCGAAAATAGCTCTGGAAGGTGTTTTTCTGTTAGCATTACATATTCACAAGATAAGCACTTATTGTACTGACTACATGGCTTTCCCTTGACGTAAAGGGATGACTTCTTGATGAAGTCGGGGGGAGAAAATATATTTTTGCAGCCACCAAGGGGAGTTTTCATGATGATCTCACAATCATCAAATCTACGCTGTTGTTTCTGATTAGAACTGTGCTTAATTGCATGAACAGAGTTAGTATAAATACTCTCTATTGCTTTTCTTGCTTTCTCTTGCGCAACTCTATCAAAGTCTAATGTATCTAGGTAGTTTATCGTCGTTAAAATAGAAGCATGCCCTAGCAGGTATTGGATCTCTCTTATTGAAACTTCTGCATCGATTAACTCACTCACAAGCGTTGGTCTGAATCTGGTTGTGGTGAGAACCAAAGGTTCACCTTTATCATCTTTTAGTTGATATTTTCCTACCAATTCAGAGTAAAATAAAGACATAGTCACCTCGCTTATAGTGGAGGTGTTTTTGTAATAAGTTATAAAAAGTCTATTTGACAATTCATCTGGTGCATATTTTCTTGCCTCTGAGGTCAACTGAATAACTTCATTAAACACACTTTCTACAAAGCTCTTCTGGCTTATTGTTAGCCATTGCAGGTCAGCATGAAATAAGTCTAGATGTAACAACTTCTCCCCTGTAGAACGCTCTTTCCAGTAAGTTAAGCAGGGCTTATTAGTAAGTGGATGGTGCTCTTGGAAATCATCCAATTCTAGATCAAGAATAGAGTTAAGATTCATCCCCAGAACTTGCGCCATTTTTAATATGTACACACCGAGCTCACGACTTATCACTTTTCGAGTAATCAGTCCCCATTCATCGTACAATTCATTTACAGAAAGCCTTCTACTGCTAGTAAAAGCAGCAAACCGATTCTGTCCTTTAGTGCGATCTTTTGAATACCAGTGTACAGGGTCACATTTACAGTCATCTTCAAAAATAATCCTTGCTTGGATCTTTGGGTCATCGAGATTAGCCCTACTTCTATCTAATCTCTGGTATGGCGCTAGCTTTTTTTTAGCTAGCACCATTTCCTTTTCTAGCATTTCGTGTATTTGATTTCTTTCATTTGGCGAGTAAGGCTTGTATGCGACCCAGTTCCTAACTATTTCAAACCCATTTGCAGGATAATAACTAAAGTTTAAATTTCGAATTGTTTTAAGTTTATCCAAGGTTATTCGTAACATTGATAACAGTGTGTTCGCCGTGCTTGTTGATAATGCCCCTATTTTAATTTTTTCGCCTATATACTCTTTAAAACTTCTCAAAGACCATAAATCAAAGCAATCTTTGTACGTGCTTTCTGGTGAAATACCTTTGCTTTCTAAGAAATCACAATATTGATTACACCCCAAATGGTAAGATCCTATGGATGAATTTGATGTTACCTTTAAAGATGAAACTGCAAATGCAAGTTTCACATCTTCGTAATGCCCCTTTTTGGAGCTAAAGTCCTCTATGGAAACCAGTTTTTTATCTCGTAACATCTTAAATAGCGATATATTACTTCCCCCTTTTTCTAACGCTTTTTCTTTACGTATTTCTGTACGCTCTTTGAGCGTTTTATAATCAATACCTTTAAGCTCAAGTAGCTCACTTGAAAAACGTTGATATTCTGACTGGAACAATGGAAATTTCGCTAAGTTGCGTTCGATAGGAATTAATTCACTGAACGCTTTTAACCGAAGTGCCTTACCTTGCATTGGCAATACCAGTTTTTCTTTATCCGTTAAACTGTTTTTCCACTTAAGAAAAACTCTACGGTAATTAAGGTCTGCACAAACAGAATGGCTACTGCTTTTAATTTCATGATAAGGAAAAGTGACCTCGTGCTTCAATAGCAATTGGTTGAGCACCTTTCTAAGCTCAAGCAAAGCTGGAGATTGTAACCTTGCGACTCTGCAGAAAAGCTTCTTTGACAGGTATGTTGTAGAGACGAACCCAATTTTTTCCCAGTAACTATCTGGTTCTTCTGCTACCAGCTTCAACCTTGTTTTCCCTTTAACTGATAGTTCTATATCCCATAACAACTCAGGGTTGGATTTGCACTCAGAGATGAACTCATGCATTAATTTTGCAATCACTTCATCATCATCATTGTATAGAACGCCTAAGACTTTAAGCTCTGCATCTATTTTTTTGATATCCTCTTTCAAATGTACTCGTAAAGCCTCATAGTTTATCGGGGCTTTATTAAATAGATCATGCAAGTCGATTGTATTCTTTGAGGTTGAAACAGCCTTTTTTTCCTCTCCCGTTAACGACTGCCACCAATTGAGCAGACTCTCTCTACATGCTTCAATATCAGGCAAGACACCTAATACTTTAAGCTCTTTATCTATCTTATCGATGTCTTCTTTCAAGTATCGGCGTACGTGCTGATAACTTACTGGAAACTCGGCAGATAGAAAACGTAAATCGATGGTGCGATTCTTTGTGGTCGGAACTGATTTCTTTTGCTCATCCGTTAACGACTGCCACCAGTTGAGTAGACGCTCCCTGTAAGCTTCAACATCGAATATAACATTGAACAATTTAAGCTCTGTTTCGATCTTATTAATGTCTTCTTTTAAGTATCGGCGTATTAGCCCATAACCTACCGGAGCATCAGCAAATAAAGCTCGCAAGTCGATGGTGTTACTTTTTGTGGTCGGAACTGATTTCTTTTGCTCATCCGTTAACGACTGCCACCAATCGAGTAGACGATCTCTGTATGCTTCAGCATCGAATATAACATTTAACGATTTAAGCTCTGCTTCGATCTTATTAATGTCTTCTTTTAAGTATCGGCGTATTAGCCCATATCCTACCAGAGCATCAGCAAATAAAGCTCGCAAGTCGATGGTGTTACTTTTTGTGGTAGGGACTGATTTCTTTTGCTCATCCGTTAACGACTGCCACCAATCGAGTAAACGCTCTCTGTAAGCTTCAACATCAGATATAACATTTAACGATTTAAGCTCTGCTTCGATCTTATTAATGTCTTCTTTTAAGTATCGGCGTATTAGGCCATATCCTACTGGAGCATCAGCAAATAAAGATCGCATGTCGATGGTGTTACTTTTTGTGGTCGAGACTGATTTCTTTTGCTCATCAGTCAACCCTTGCCACCAATCGAGCAGACGCTCTCTGTACGCTTCAACTTCAGGTATAACATTGAACGATTTAAGCTCTGCTTCGATCTTATTAATGTCTTTTTTTAAGTATCGACATATTAGCCTATAACCTATCGGAGCTTCGGCAAATAGATCTCTTAAGTCGATGGTGCAGAAATTTGTAGTCGGAACTGATTGCTTTTGCTCATCAGTCAACCCTTGCCACCAATCGAGCAGACGCTCTCTGTATGCTTCAACATCGAATATAACATTGAACGATTTAAGCTCTGCTTCGATCTTATTAATGTCTTCTTTTAAGTATTGGCGTATTTGCCCATAACCTATCGGAGCTTCGGCAAATAGATCTCTCAGATCAATGGTGTTGCCATTTAAGGTCGATACGGATTTTTTTTGCTCCCCCGTCAACCCTTGCCACCAATTAAGTAAACGATCTCTGTATGTTTCCACATCAAATAAAACATCTAGTGACTTAAGCTCAGTATCTATCTGCTTAATCTCTTTTTTCAAGTACCGGCGTATCACCCCATAACTTACCGGAGACTCGGCAAATAGATCTCGCAAGTCGATTGTTTTACCATTTCTGAGCGGAGCCGATTTTTTTTGCTTATCCGTCAACCCTTGCCACCAATTAAGTAAACGGTCTCTGTATGCATCAACATCGGGCAAAACACCTAACGACCTAAGCTCTGCGTTTATCTTATCGATTTCATATTTCAAGTCTTTACGAATTTTTTGGTAGCTTATCGGTGCATCAGCGAATAGATCTCGCAAGTCGATGGAGTTTCTCGTTGTTGTCGGAACTGATTTTTTTTGCTCATCCGTCAACCCCTGCCACCAATTGAGAAGACGATCTCTATTTTCCTCAAGCTTCACTTAATGCTTCCTTTCTTCGATCTGGTTCTATCTTTTAGCTTTTTCATCAACTGATATCTTTTGAGTGCTGCTCCACTGCTATCTACAAATTTGGCCCAGATTCCGACAGGTATTTTTGTATAGCCTTCGGTTGTAGTTAAATAATTGTGCCCTAAGCATTGCTGTAACAGTAATAGTCTGTCCAGTTGTGACCTACCTAGATCCTCTGAATTTAGAAGCATTGCACCAAAACCATGTCGAATTTTGTGTGGAGAGAGTGGTAGAGGTATCAATCCAAGCTTCAACGCTCTATTAGATAATTTTGTGACTAACTTACTAACAGCGTTTGGTGTGTATGGATCACCATTTTGATTCAAGAAGGCTGGAGTACTGGTTTGACCCCACTTTCTTTTATGTTTTTTATATTCAAGGCTTGAGTGATATCTTTGAACTCTATTAATTGTTTCTTTTGAAACAACCGTATTTCTAAATTTGATTTCTCTTCCTCTACCTTTATTACCTTTGATTTCCATAGCAACATACTCTGAAGGTAACTGAATTGTATTCTTATCCACAATTATGCTCTTCCGACACTCTCTAGATAACCTTAAGATATTTTCTTGACATATACTTTCCACCTCTCCACGGCGTACACCTGAATCGTACATAAATTGGATAAGGCACTTTTCTCTCTCATGGTGGGCTACACGGATCAAAGCTTCTATTTCTAAGAAAAGTGCGGGTTTAATTAACGACTCTTTAGCGGCTATGACTAGACTGCCATTCTCATAAGGGTTTTCCTCTCTAAGAGACTTGTAACCGGCGGGTGAGTTACATAGAAATTCAGAGAAAAACCTGCAGTAAGTAGCATCTCTATTGGATATGGTTTTTCCACCTATAGACCTTTTCTTTATGCCGTTCTTATCTTTATTACTTCTGCAATATTGAAAGTACTTTTGAATCTCTGTTGCATGTACGGTCAATAGACAATCGTCTCGCTTAGAGCCGATGTAATTATCATCATACGTAGTAAGATATTTAACCAAATAGAGCAGGTTGTTTGCGTAGGTCTTTACGGAATAGTCACTATGATTAATTCTATAGTGAGTTAGAAAATCAGATACGAGCGGTAACAATTCCATTCGCTCATTAAAAACAACGACACCTTCAGACAATAAAAAGTCATTTGGATACGAATCATAATTTTCATGAGCTACAGAGTTTGAGACATCAAGCCTCTTACCAACAGAGATGACAACAGAGTTATCCATACACCCTCGAAGTGTGCACTAAGCCATCTTAACTATAGATAGGATTGCATACTATGCAAATTAACTACGGCACATTAAAGTTCAGTACAAACAAAAACGAGGATATTGATCTGCTCCAGCCAGACTGGACACTTCATTAAGCGACATTTTGATTTTCAAAGTTAACTGGGCTTAGATACCCAAGAGCACTGTGCCTTCTTGTCCGATTATAATCAACCTGATCCGCTCCAGCTGTTTTGGACACTGAGTTAAGTGAGTACAATCACTAACGAGGTGAACAATGACAACTAAGAAAACTAGAATTAAACATTCCCCTGAATTTAAAGCAGAAGCCCTAAAACTAGCAGAGAGAGTGGGAGTAGCTGCGGCTGCAAGGCAGCTTTCTTTACATGAATCTCAAATCTACGGGTGGCGGAAGAACTCGAAGAAAGACACCAATACTAGTCAGCGAGAACAAGAGCTAGCCGCAGAGGTTGCCAAGCTCAAAAGGCAGTTGGCTGAGCAAGCAGAAGAGCTAGAAATTGTAAAAAAGGCCGCCACCTACTTCGCGAAAAATCTAAAGTAAATTGCTACGAATTTATGCTCGAACACCTGATGTACTTCAATATTGTACGTATGGCTAAGGTATTCGGGGTATCCCGAAGTGGGTTTTATTACTGGGTTAAACATCGCCATAAGGCTAGCCAACGCGAGGCAGTTCGCCAAGAGCTTGATACAAAGGTCAAAGAAGCTTTTGATAACAGCAAAGGCCGAGATGGCTCAAGGCGAATCCAAAAAGAACTGTCTGAGAGCGGTGATAACCACAATGTGAAAACCATTGCGGCCAGTATGAAGCGTCAAGATTTAACGCCGAAAGCGGCACGTAAATTTAAGTGCACGACAGACAGCAAGCATCAAATGCCAGTTGCTCCAAACTTGCTGGCTCAGAACTTTAACGCAGCGGCTCCGAATGAAAAATGGGCGGGAGACATCACCTATGTTGCGACAAGCGAAGGCTGGTTGTACTTGGCAGTAATTATTGACCTTTACTCAAGACAAGTAATCGGATGGTCTATGGATACCAGAATGACGGCTACGCTGGTCTGTGATGCTCTATCAATGGCTTTGTTCCGTCGCGAATTTCCTGAGCAGGTTATCGTTCATAGTGATCGAGGTAGTCAGTACTGCTCAAAAGATTATCGAGACCTCATAACTGTTTATAATCTAAAGCAAAGTATGAGTAGGAAAGGAAACTGCTGGGACAATGCTTGTGTTGAGAGCTTCTTCCATTCGATGAAAGTTGAAGCGATCCAATATGAGCCGATTATGACGAGAGACCAGATGCGTCAAACGATCTTCGAGTACATAGAGGTTGATTATAATCGGACAAGAAGGCACAGTGCTCTTGGGTATCTAAGCCCTGTTAACTTTGAACAGCAAAATGTCGCTTAATGAAGTGTCCAGTCTGGCTGGAGCAGATCAACCTCTATGTATTCAAAGATCGTTTGGCGCATCTCGTCTCGCGTCATGATCGGCTCATACTGGATCGCTTCAACTTTCAATGAATGGAAGAAGCTCTCAACACAAGCATTATCCCAGCAGTTTCCTTTCCTACTCATACTTTGCTTTAGATTATAAGCAGTTATGATGTCTCGATAATCTTTTGAGCAGTACTGACTACCTCGGTCACTATGAACGATAACCTGCTCAGGGAACCCTCGACGGAACAAGGCCATTGATAACGCATCGCAAACCAGAGTTGCCGTCATTCTGGTATCCATAGACCAACCGACTACTTGCCTGGAATAAAGGTCAATGATTACCGCCAAATACAGCCAGCCTTCGCTTGTCGCAACATAGGTGATGTCTCCCGCCCACTTTTGATTCGGAGCCTCTGCCTTAAAATCCTGAGCCAGCAGGTTCGGAGCAACTGGCATTTTATGTTTGCTGTCCGTCGTACACTTAAACTTACGTGCCGCTTTCGGCGTTAAATCCTGCCGCTTCATACTGGCGGCAATGGTTTTAACATTACGGCTATCACCGTTCTCAGCCAGCTCTTTCTGGATGCGCCTTGAGCCATCACGACCTTTGCTATTATCAAAAGCCTCTTTGACCTTCGTATCAAGCTCTTGGCGAGTTACCTCGCGCTGGATGGCCTTGTGGCGATGCTTAATCCAGTAATAAAACCCACTTCGTGAAACACCGAACACCTTAGCCATGCGGGCAACTCTGAAGCACAGCAGGTGTTCGAGCATAAATTCGTAGCAATCTACTTTAGGTTTTTCGCGAAGTAGGTGGCGGCCTTTTTTACTATATCTAGCTCTTCAGCTTGCTCAGCCAATTGTCGTTTGAGTTTGGCAACTTCAGCGGCTAGATCTTTTTCCCGCTGACTGGTGCTGGTGTCGCTCTTAGCTGACTTACGCCAACCATAGATCTGGGATTCGTGTAACGACAGTTGTCTCGCTGCCGCAGCTACTCCCACTTTCTCTGCTAGCTTCAGGGCTTCTGCTTTAAATTCAGGGGAATGGATAATACGTTTTTTCTTGCTTGTCATGGTTCACCTCGTTAGTGATTGTACTCACTTAACTCGGTGTCCAAAACTGCTGGTGCGGATCATATATCTAATTACTAACTGTTCATTTAATAGATAGGGTTATAAAAGAGGGACGTCACAAGAGCGCTGCGTACTGTTTAAATATAAGGTATCACCTAGTAATGAAAAGTGATGGCTGTACATACACGGGCGTAAACATCCCATATGGAACTCACCTGGGTTATAGAAGTTTAGAATCTCACCGCGGTCATCAACACCACGGGTTAAGTCATCGACAATTTTACGTAATTGGTCGATGTGCCCACCATCTGGTTTGGCCCAACTTCTGCCTTGAACCCCATAAACACGACCCATATCATCTTCACCTTGACGGTAAGGATTATCGAGCCAAGCATCATTTAAGTTCGCATTAGCATCCCAAGTTTTGGTACCAAGCTTACGAAAATCTTCCGCGTTATCATAGCCACGGATGTACCCTAAAAGCTCAGCGACTGCCGATTTCCAAAAACTTTTGCGTGTGGTCACTAAAGGAAATTCATTATTACCAACATCATAAGTTAAATCCGCATTAATGATCGTTAAACAGCGCTTACCAGTACGCTCATTCTCAATCCAATGGCCTTCATCAATAATACGTTGGCATAAATCTAAATACTGTTTCAAACTTACTTCCCTTTCATTGCTTTGGTTGGTTTGCTTGTTGCCTGTGTCGTGGGCTTTTGCGTTTTATAAGACCAAATCATAATTAATGCACCAATCAAAATCATTGGTGTTGATAAAATTTGCCCCATTGAAATAAAGTTTTCAAACAAGCCCAATTGCGCATCAGGTTGACGAACAAACTCTACACAAAAACGGAAAGTACCATAACCAATCAAGAATAATCCAGAGACTGCACCAGCAGGTCTTGGCTTACGAATGAACCAATTAAGAATAAAGAATAACACCACGCCTTCTAAGAAAAACTCATACAACTGAGAAGGATGTCTTGGATAAGGCCCACCCGTCGGGAAAATTACCGCCCAAGGCACATCGGTGACACGCCCCCATAATTCACCATTAATAAAATTACCGATACGACCTGCACCTAATCCAAATGGTACTAAAGGAGCAATAAAGTCAGCAACACCAAAGAAAGTACGTTTATTTTTACGTGCATACCACCACATCGCGGTAATAACACCTAATAATCCTCCGTGGAAGGACATACCACCGGTCCATACTTTGAAAATATATAGAGGATCGGCCATCCAATAATCGAAGCCATAGAAAAGTACGTAACCAATGCGTCCACCTAAAACTACGCCCAAAAATCCAGCGAATAATAAATCTGAAACTTGTTCACGAGTCCAGCCGCTACCAGCTTTATCCGCTCGGCGGTTTGCTATATACATCGCAAAAGCAAAGCCAAGTAAATACATTAATCCGTACCAACGCACGCCTATCGGTCCAATTGAAAAAATGATCGGATCAATCTGCGGGAAAATAAAATATCCCTGACTCATAAAAGTCTCTCTGTAAAAAATGGAAATAATGATGGTGAATAATGTCTGACAAGCAAAGAGACAAATAGTGCAATGCTAATCCAAACAGGCTCACTGAATGACGCATATCATAAAGTAAACACTAAATGGATGCAGTCTTTTCTACTTTTTGCCTGCACGAATAAAGCCGGCTAATTCTCTTTCTTCTAAATAAGTCAACATCATGCTATGAATTTCGCTACCGTAAGGTTGCTTAATCGCTTTTTCAACTAAATCTTCTAATTGCTTGGAGTCTGATTTTCTCAAAATATATTTAATTCTGGCCACATTCGAAGTGTTCATACTCAACGAACGGTATCCGAGCCCAATAAGTAATAATGCTCCAATAGGATCACCTGCTAACTCTCCACAAATACAGACTGGTAAATCATATTGTTTACAAGTTTCAAAAATATGTTTGAGAGCCATAACAACGGAAGGATGGACATGTTCATAAACGTCCGATACCCGCGAATTATTACGATCAACCGCCAACAGGTATTGGGTTAAATCATTCGTCCCAACAGAAACAAAGTCAACTTTATCCGCTATTAATGGTAATAAATACAGCATCGATGGTACTTCAAGCATAATGCCTATCTGAGGACGCTGGATGTTTTCATCTGCTTCAGATACTTCCAAATAGGCTCGCTCAATCAGTAATAAGGACTCATCAATTTCCTGACAACCAGAAATCATCGGCAACATAATGTTCAAATTGCCCAAACCTGTACTGGCTTTTAGCATGGATCGTAATTGAATAAGAAATATATCGGGATGATCGAGAGTAAAGCGAATACCACGCCACCCTAAAAATGGGTTGTCTTCTTCAATAGGAAAATAAGGCAAAGCTTTATCTCCACCAATATCCAAAGTGCGCATCACTACTCTTTTATCTGGATAGGAAGATAAAATCGTTCGATATTGCTGAGTTTGTTCTTCTTCCGATGGAAAACGATGCTGCAGCAAAAAAGAAATTTCCGTTCGATATAGCCCTACACCATCAACTCCTTGATTAATCGAAATATTAGTATCAGCGCTTAACCCAGCATTAAGCATTAGTTCAACACGTTGACCATCTTGTGTAAATGCTGGTTGAGATAATTCTTGAGCAATCAGTTCTGACAGCTCTTCTTCTTCATTAGCCAGAGATCGATATTCATTAAGTAGTTGAGCCGCAGGTTCAATAAATATATCGCCACTATAACCATCAACAATGCCCAATTTTCCCATCACGGACTCAGGCTTGATCTTCGCCCCCATAATGGCAGGAACGCCAAGCGCTCTAGATAAAATAGCCGCATGAGAATTGGCAGCGCCTTCCAAGGAAATCACCGCAAGGAGTTTTTCTTTCGGAATAGCTGCCAACATCGAAGCGGTTAATTCTCGAACAACAAGAATAACCGGATGTTTGAAAGAGGTCTCTCTCACTTCACTGTTATGCAGAAAATACAATAAACGCTGCCCAAGCTCTTTAATGTCATTCGAGCGTTCCCGCAAATAGGCATCGGTCATTTTTGCAAACCGGTCTGAATATATTTCAATAACTTGCCGTACAGCCCAATCGGCGCGATCCCCTTTTTCTATTTGAGCATTAAGATCTGCTCTTAACATAGGATCATGCAGTAAGTGTATGAAGAGTTCAAAAATCGCAAGCGTATCTTTATTCAATTCAGTGTCAAAACGCTTTCTCATGCGTCTAAAATCAGCAATCGCACTTTCAATAGCTAAAGCTAACCACTCTTGATCTTGAGTCACATTTAAGCAAGATGCGGGAGATATTTGAGACAAATCAGGGTGGGTATCATCCCACCACATCGTACCAATAGCGATACCACTTGAAGCAGGAATTCCTTTAAGGGAACGAACTTTAGTTTTATTTAAAAGCCACTGCCCCTGTGCTTGAGTATGGGCAATAATCACCGCTAATTGAGCCGCAAGTGTGACGAGAAATGATTCTTCAACTTCGCTAAATAAACGAGAAGATCGTTGCTGGATAACTAAAACGCCCAGGACTTGGCGGCGGTGAATAATCGGAGTTCCAAGAAAAGATTGATAAATATTTTCGCCTAACTCTGAAAAATATTTAAAATTAGGGTGTTCTTGAGCATTCGCCAAATTGATAGGTTCAGCGCTGCGTCTCACTAAACCAACCAAACCTTCTTCAAAAGGAATATGAATCGTTTGACCTGAAAATTTTAAGCCTTGGGTTGCCATCAATTCAAGCCGATTCTTTTCATTATTAGCCAAATAAACGGTACAACATTCCGTTTTCATCGCCTTACAAGTGTCCTTGACCAAGATATCCAAAGCTTGACGAACATCATCTACCTTAGAGACCTGTTCAACAATATCCCTCAGTTGAATCAGCATTCTTCATTACACCCTATTTTTGCTTTAAGACCATAACGAGATTATCAACTTAAAGCGTTAATCATCGACGCAGTTTACGCTTACCTTTTACCTTTAGTTCACGAAAAGGCATAGCAAAAGCCGCAAACTCTTTCATCGCTCGTCGATAAACATCACGTTTAAAAGAAACAACTTGCCGAACTGGATACCAAAAACTTACCCATCGCCATCCATCAAATTCAGGGGTTCGACCTAGAGTCATGTTGATGTTCGATTCATCACATTCTAATCTCAGTAGAAACCACTTCTGTTTCTGTCCAATACAAACCGGTTTTGAATCCCAACGAACAAGGCGTTTTGGTAATTTATACTTCAACCAATGCCGACTCACTCCGATGATCTTCACGTCTTTTTTGGTCAGACCAACCTCTTCATACAACTCTCGGTACATGGCTTCTTCAGGGGTTTCCCCTTCATCCATTCCACCTTGTGGAAACTGCCAAGAGTGCTGTCCGTATCGTTTCGCCCAGAAGACCTGACCATGGTTGTTACATATTACAATTCCCACATTTAAGCGGTAACCATCGCCATCAATCACGGCTAACCTCTAATATAAATCTCTGTTGAGGCTGATTTTTTCACATATCCACAAAAGGGGCAAATTTCAAGTGCACAAACTGGCGTTTTTTATTAGCTAACACGCAGTTCTTGAATAAAAATTTATATCAACCCCAGTTATCAACACAAATAATAGTGCGAGGTGGATTTTATTCACTATTTCTGTGAATAAATGTGTGAAGAAAATGAGAAAAGAAAAAAACACCATAGCAACCACTGAATAAAAAGCAGTCTCGCCACGTTACATATGATAACTATTTCATTAAAAAACAATAATATAATAAAAAATCAAAGTATCCCACCGCAATAAAGATCCAAAAAGATCCTTGTTCAATGTTGATCGGTCAAAGATCCACCACGCTAAACATTATCCACACAAGAAACCTATAAATGGGTTAATAATAGCTCAATCATGTTCTAAACTTACTTCAAATGTGAATAAATTGATCCAGAATAAGGCTTTTATTTTTACCATACCACCTTCCTGTGGATAACTATAATTTGATACTAGTAAGATCCACATAAAGAAATGTTGTACCATGATCCTGTTTTTAAACTTACAAATTATCGATTAGCAAAAGAAACTATGCCATTACCTCCTCGATCTGAACAAGAACTTCTTATTCGTGCACAACATATTGTTGGTAGACCTTTTGGTTTGTTAGCCCAACAAGCCAACATGGCCATTCCTGATAACTTAAAAAGAGAAAAAGGATGGGTTGGTCAATTATTGGAATGGCATTTAGGCGCGGAGTCTGGCAGTAAACCTCAGCCTGATTTTGAACACCTAGGGATCGAACTAAAAACAATCCCAATCGGCTACAGTGGTAAACCATTAGAAACAACTTTTGTCAGCGTCGCGCCTCTTACTGGTGTCCATGGTTTAACATGGGAAGATAGTCATGTAAGGCATAAGTTATCCAGAGTACTGTGGATTCCTATCGAAGGAGAAAGAGAGATCCCGCTTGCAGATCGTCGTGTCGGACTACCTTTAATCTGGAGCCCGACCTCAGAAGAAGAGCAGCAACTCAAGCAAGATTGGGAAGAGCTAATGGAGTTTATTGTATTAGGCAAAGTTGAACAAATCACAGCAAAGCATGGGCATGTTATGCAATTAAGACCGAAAGCTGCAAACAGCCAAGTCGTCACGGAAGCTTACAGCGAATTAGGCCAACCAATAAAGGCCATGCCAAGAGGCTTTTATTTACGCACTCAGTTTACCGAACAAATATTAAAGCATCATTTAGGGCTTACGTAGCTCTCACCATATATTTAATGAATATGGCTTCAGTGGTAATTGGTTCTTTAGTAAAAAGATCGTTCATTTAAATAATCTAAAACTAAGAAACCAAATACAGTTCAATATCTTGGTAAATCACATCACCATGATGACCAAATTCATCATACGCATTATGTAATCTTAGATAAGCCGATGATAAACCAAGTTTTCTCAACTCATCTTTTACTGATTCCAAAGAATTAAAATAGGCTAATTGATCTTTCACTAAAATTGGCTCTAACTTATGTTTGTATTCAACCGCTAATGAATAATGTGAAAGATCCGCACAACTTACCACAAAGACTTTGGGTGGATCACATAACTCATTTTTGCGTGCCTGAAGCCAATGATCGAGCTGCTGCTTTTTCATGTTATCTTCCTTCGGCATGTTCATATTCTGTCAACGTTGAGTGATTCAAAACAACGCTATTGTTTTAGTCTAGAACAAAATAAAACATTATCCCTATCGATCTTTCTTCACTTACTCAAACCGATGTTTTCCTATATATTGGAAATATTCGTTTCATATCATGACAAGGAAGTGCAATGAAATATCACAAGATCCCGCATTCAACCCTTGAAGTAAGTAAAATTTCTTTAGGTACAATGACATTCGGAGAGCAAAACTCACAAACCGATGCCTTCAATCAATTAGATTATGCGGTAGAACGCGGCATAAACCTCATCGATACCGCAGAAATGTACCCAGTGCCTCCCAAACCTGAAACCCAAGGATCCACAGAAGAATATATAGGAAATTGGCTAGAAAAATCAGGGAAACGGGAAAAAATTCTTTTGGCAACGAAAGTAGCGGGCCCAGGTAGAATGACTCATATTCGCGACAATATGAGCCTTGACCGTCGTAATGTTCACCTTGCAATAGACACGAGCTTACAACGCCTGAAAACAGATTATGTCGATCTTTACCAAATCCATTGGCCACAACGTAGTACAAATAGCTTCGGCCAACTCAATTATCCCTATCTAGACGAACAACAAGAAGTTTCTTTAGTTGAAACCTTAGAAGCCTTAGCTGAATTAATAAAGGCGGGAAAAACTCGTTACATTGGTGTTTCCAATGAGACACCTTGGGGGGTTATGACCTTGCTGCGTTTGGCTGAAAAGCATGATTTACCAAGAATAGTCTCAATACAAAATCCGTATAATTTACTAAATAGAAGCTTCGAGATCGGTCTGTCTGAAATCAGCCATCACGAAGGTGTTGAATTATTAGCTTATTCTCCACTCGCCTTTGGCGTATTAAGTGGCAAATATTTGAATGGAGCTCGCCCCAAGGGCGCCCGTTGCAGCTTATTTGAACGCTTTGTTCGCTACATGAACCCACAAGGTGAAGCCGCAACACAAGCTTATATCGATGTCGCAAACAAATACGGTATCAATCCTGCACAAATGGCGCTCGCTTTTGTTAACCAACGCCCATTTGTTGCATCTAATATTATTGGTGCCACCACCATGAAGCAACTTACAGCCAATATTGATAGTATTGATATTGAACTTTCAGATGGCATCATAAAAGATCTTTTTGCCGTAAGCCTTGAGTATTCAAACCCTTGCCCATAAAAGGCCAAGTTCATTTAAATCATACTTTTCATAATTAAAAAAGGGAAGCAATCCACTATGAGTCGCTTCCCTTTTTTCAGGTGCTAGTAAATATTCTTTACCAGCACTCCATCTTATGGACTCTGTCGAGCTTGAAGTAATCGACGCATTAAGCTCACGCGACGTTCCGCTTTCACTGATGGACGTGATTTTTCACCTAATGGTCGGCCAGTGATATCTAAACCAATATCTCGTAATAAATGTTCATTATGCCAAGGAATTTCATATTGAGAACGGCGTATCTTTCTTTTCCAAGCATTTTCATCACGCTTGATATCCGCTTTAATCAATAATGTGGCAAGTTGAATATAAATAGAATGACGCATAATTTTCTCCAAAATAATGATGGGGAAAATAGCAGCATGAAGGGAGATAAAGACAGGTATCCTATCGGCTGCTATTTCCGCAGCCAAGAGGTTACGGAATAATTAGTTATTTCGTTTATCGGACATCATGGTAGACATCCCTATTACTCGATGAGAAATAGGGTGACAGTGATGACTAATAATTTTCACCAATCGGGCGCACAAAAATGTTACAAAACGAAAGTTTTTCATGATGTGCCTCCTTGGTAACTAATTAATCCTAAACACTTTAAGTTCGTGATTTGAAATTCACGATTAAATTTTAACCAATTTTGTACTCTATTCAAGTATTTATTTTGGATCTAAATGAAAACAATCTATTAACCTTATTTAAACATTCAATATGAAGCTAATATATGGAATATCGAATCAATTGAATTAAAATATAGAATATCCTTTCGTTATCAATCTTTCTCAATCAATGATTGGGATAAGTTAATTGGATCGATAAGAAAATACTACTCCACATGGTCAAGGGCAGTTCCGACCCTCGGATATCAAATTATGCTTACCTAATAATCGATACATGGTTGCTCTAGAAATTCCAAGTTCCTTTGCAGCCATAGCAACTTGCCCATCATATGATTCTAATACATAGAATAAAGCATCACGCTCAGAGTCCTCTCTAATTGTTCTTAAACTCCTTGCCTTACTTGCTTGTTTGGGTAAATCAAAATGATGCAGCTCAACCGTTCCCCCTTCTGACATCAAGACAGCTCGTTTTACCTGATTAATCAATTCGCGGATATTACCCGGCCATTGGTATTGCCCCAATACTTTAATTGCGGTTGCTGAAATATTTCTAGCTTGAGTATTATATTCTCTGCTAAATTGCTGAACATAATAATGAGCAATTAAACCGATATCGAGGCTACGTTCCTTTAAAGGTGATACATGAATTTTTAATATATTAAGGAGATAAAATAGCTCAGCATTAAATTCGTTATCTCGAACACTTTGTTCTAAATTTTTATAGGTTGTCACCAAAATCCTCACATCAATTGACTTTATTCCACTGCTTGTTTCAATGGTTTGGCTTGATAAAAATTGCAGTAAATTTTTCTGCTGAGATTGTGGTAGTGCTGTAATGTCTTTAATAATAAGTGTTCCCCCATCCGCTTCTTCTATTTTCGTTTTACAATCTGGATGGGGGTTTTCCACATCAATACCAAATATTTCACGCTCAAAACGCTTTTCCGATAATGCACTGCAATTAATAACCACCATTGGGGCTTTCGACCTAGGTGAGTACTGATGGATAGACTTAGCCACTAGGCTTTTGCCAACACCTTGCTCGCCTGAAATAATAATAGTGGCATCCGTATTAGCGATACGTTTAATTTGTTCTCTTAAGCGTTTGATGACCAAAGACTCACCAATAAGAGATATTTGTGTCTCGATAGGATTATCTGGCCACACTTTTTTTTCTAATTTCAACATTCCAAGTTGATGACCAATACTGCTTAATAACAACTTATCCGGCATCGGCGCAGTAAAAAAATCAATACAGAAGTTAACAATAAACTGGCAAATAGGATCGTGGTTAAGCTGTTGATCTTTAATATAAGCCATCCAACGTACTTGTTTATTATTACTCACTAAATAAGCGATGGCACTTAAACTGAAATCATCACAACTTAAATCAACCAAGCCAATACACGGGCCAATTTTATCAATCTGTTGCTGTCCAAGGCGTAAATCATCGCAGCGATAGCACTTCCAACCGGCAAGTGAAATATTATCAAGCCAAGAATCATGACGACCACCAATCACTAATAATGAACCGGGAACGGAATCCATTTTAAATTGAGTATCCATAAAATATCCTTTTTATTTTCCGTTCAGACCAATTATGGCCATTTAATTATAAATAATGGCTAAAAACTTCACTATATCGATATTATGCTGCATGAATGTCTCAATAGTAAGACATCATTGGTATTAAATAGAGGCAAATAACAAATTTAAATTTTTTCTAAAATAAGTCTATAACTACGTCACTTAATAATGCATGATTCATGTTTTATCTTAAATCGAGTCACGATAAAACAAAAAACCCACCTTAGTCGGTGGGTTTAATTCGTTCATGCTAATGCTATTAAATTATTTCGTTTTATTCACCTTAGCATATTCATATACAACAATATTATTGCTGTGGGCGCATCGCAGGAAATAAAATCACGTCACGTATAGTATGTGTATTAGTAAATAACATCGCTAAGCGATCAATACCAATACCTTGACCCGCCGTTGGTGGTAAACCATGCTCTAACGCATTAATATAATCAGCATCATAGAACATCGCTTCATCATCACCCGCATCTTTGGCATCGACTTGTGCTTTAAAGCGTGCATCTTGATCTTCTGCATCATTAAGCTCAGAGAAACCATTTGCCACTTCACGTCCACCGATGAAAAATTCAAAGCGATCAGTAAAGAAAGGATTTGAATCACTACGACGAGCCAACGGTGAAATATCGGCAGGGTAACCTGTGATGAAAGTTGGTTGAATCAACTGAGGTTCAGCGGTTTCACCAAATATTTCTTCAAGTAATTGCCCACAAGTCCAAAAGCTTTCAACTTGAACATGTACTGACTTGGCAATCTTAACCATGAAATCACGATCTTTTACCGTTTCTTCATTAAGATTTGCGATATCAGAATGATCTGGATTGTAATGTTTAATCGCATCAATCATGCTCATACGGGCATATTGACCACCAAATTCCACCGTTTCTTCACCATAAGGCATAGACGTAGCGCCTAAAACCTCAAGTGCTACCGTACTTAGCATTTCTTCAGTCAGATCCATAAGATCGTTATAATCAGCGTACGCCATGTAGAATTCCATCATCGTGAATTCTGGATTATGGCGTGGAGACAAACCTTCATTACGGAAATTACGGTTCACTTCAAATACACGATCAAAGCCTCCGACAACCAAACGCTTCAAATAAAGTTCTGGTGCAACACGCAGATACATATCAATGTCTAACGCATTATGGTGAGTGATAAATGGACGTGCCGTTGCACCACCAGGGATCACATGCATCATTGGCGTTTCCACTTCTAAAAACGCTTTTTTAGACATAAAATTACGGATTGCCATGACTAATTTAGAACGAATAATAAACGCATTACGTGAATCTTCGTTTACTATCAAATCAACATAACGCTGACGATAACGCATTTCTTGGTCAGTTAAGCCGTGGAATTTTTCAGGTAAAGGACGAAGGGCTTTCGTTAGTAATTCATAGCTTTCCATATTCACGTAAAGATCGCCTTTACCTGACTTATGCAATGCCCCTTTCACACCGATGATGTCACCGATATCTAGACCTTGGTATTTTTCTTTTAATTCTTTTTGTACATCTTTTGCTGCGTACGCTTGAATACGGCCAGACGTTTCTTGAATCACTAGAAATGGACCACGTTTTGCCATCACACGACCTGCAATCGCAACAACATGATTCAGCGCTTCTAATTCTTCTTTTGATTTTTCACCAAATTCAGCTTGAAGATCCGCCGCTAAATGCTCACGACGAAAGTCATTTGGGTGGCCGTTTGCTTTACAGCTTTGACGGATATGATCCAGTTTAGAACGACGCTCAGCGATCAGTTTATTTTCTTCTGCTGCATCAATTTGGTTTTGGCTGTTTGATTCAGTCATCATGTGCCCTTATAAAAAATGAGTTATCTTCTTAAAGAAGAGGAATTCTGTGTGCTTAGCTTGTTGCCGAACTTAGAGCCCTGACTTCAAGCTTGCTTCAATAAACTTATCGAGATCGCCATCTAATACTGCTTGAGTATTGCGGTTTTCGACACCAGTACGTAGATCTTTAATACGCGAATCATCTAATACGTAAGAGCGAATTTGACTGCCCCAACCGATATCCGATTTGGAATCTTCATTGGCTTGTTTTTCAGCATTTTGCTTTTGCAATTCAAACTCAAACAATTTTGCACGAAGCTGCTTCATCGCTTGATCTTTGTTTTT
This sequence comes from Vibrio casei, assembly GCF_002218025.2. Lineage (NCBI taxonomy): Bacteria > Pseudomonadati > Pseudomonadota > Gammaproteobacteria > Vibrionales > Vibrionaceae > Vibrio > Vibrio casei. The sequence continues at coordinate 2,277,533 of NZ_AP018680.1, forward strand.
ATGCTGAGAACGATCGTTTTGACACTGCACCACAATATTAGTTGGTACGTGCGTAATACGAACCGCTGATTCCGTGGTGTTTACGTGCTGACCACCGGCACCAGATGCACGATATACATCAATACGTAAATCCGATGGGTTAATATCAATTTCGATGTTGTCATCAATCTCAGGGTAGATAAATGCCGACGCAAATGAGGTATGACGGCGACCACCTGAATCAAATGGTGATTTACGAACTAAGCGATGCACGCCAGTTTCAGTTCGTAGCCAGCCATAAGCATATTCACCAGAAATACGAACGGTCGCGCCTTTAAGGCCAGCCACATCCCCTTCTGATACTTCAATCACTTCCGTCTTGAACCCTTTGGCTTCTGCCCAACGTAAATACATACGTAGCATCATCGAAGTCCAATCTTGCGCTTCGGTACCACCAGATCCTGATTGTAAATCGATATAGCAATCAGAAGCATCGTGATCACCGGCAAACATACGGCGAAACTCAAGCTTTTCTAATTTCGCTTCAAGATCAGCAAGTTCAGGTTCGATCTCGTCAAAGGTTTCTTGATCTTGCTCTTCAACCGCAAGTTCTAATAGTCCTTCAACATCATCACAACCTTGATCCAGTTGATCTATGGTTTCAACGACGGCTTCTAATGCTGAACGTTCTTTACCTAACGCTTGAGCGCGCTCAGGTTCATTCCAGACATCAGGTTGTTCAAGTTCGGCATTTACTTCTTCTAGACGCTCTTTCTTAGCATCGTAGTCAAAGATACCCCCTCAGAACATTCGTGCGCTCGGCAACGTCCTGAAGGCGGTTTTTAATCGGATTGATTTCAAACATGTTGGCTTATCACTTATTTGAGATATTGGGTCAATTCTTATACGAATATAGGCGCAGAATTCTACCTAAATTGGTGATGAATATACAGGGATTTTACTCGTTTCATTTAGCTTCTAGATGATCAACCATCAATTGCAATGATTGATTGCCACGAAACTCATTAATATCGAGTTTATAAGCTAAGTGAACGATTTTCACCGAAGCATCCGGCCAACGGCGTAAATCAACATTAAAAGCAATTGCATCAATCATAATGCCTGTTGGATGACCTTTAAACAGTGGCTCTAACATCATTTTCAAATGCTTTTCACCCACCAGTTTTTGATGCAACAGCTTAAACTCACCATCAAATAAAGGTTCAGGGAATGCTTGCCCCCATGGACCACCAGCACGGATTTCTTCCGCTGTATGCATAGAAAACTCTTCAGGTTTTAATTCACCATCGGACAAAATAACCCCTTCTAAAGCAGATTCATCCAGCTCTTGTCTTACAGCCACATCAAATAATTGACTAAATTGCTCGAATTTATTTTGGTAAATGGTTAAGCCTGCCGCCATAGCATGCCCTCCAAATTTTAAAATAATACCGGGATGTTGTGTATCAATACGATCCAAAACATCACGCATATGTAAGCTTGGAATTGAGCGACATGAACCTTTTAAGATGCTTTCACCTGAATCAAGTTGCCCACCGTCAGCAAAAGCAATAACGGGACGATGAAATTCATCTTTAATGCGCGATGCTAAAATGCCGATAACCCCTTGATGCCAATCCGCTTGAAATAGCGTTAACCCATAAGGCATCGCATTATTTTTACCAACAAGGCCACTAGCGTTAGCCTCTTTACTATTGAGTAATCGCTCACAAAATGCCATCGCTTCTTGTTTCATACCCTGCTCAATTTCGCGACGCATTTGGTTTAAGCCATCCAATTCACTTGCCATCCGGCGGGCAGCATGAATGTTATTACATAAAAGTAATTCAACACCAAAGGACATATCCTCTAATCGTCCTGCGGCATTAATTCTTGGCCCTAATGCGAAACCAAAATCAGCAGCGACTAAACGTTTTGCATCCCGTTTGGCAACTTCAATTAACGCTTGAATACCCGGCCTTGCTTTGCCGGCACGAATACGCTGTAAGCCTTGATGTACTAAAATGCGATTATTTTCATCCAGAGGGACAACATCCGCCACAGTACCAAGCGCCACCAAATCAAGCAGTACGCCTAAATTAGGCTCAGGAATATCTTGAGTTGCAAACCAATTTTCGGCTCTCATTTGAGCGCGAAGTGCCAACATCAAATAAAAGGCAACGCCCACTCCAGCCAGCGCTTTAGAAGGAAAAGCGCACTCTTGCAAGTTCGGGTTAACCATCGCATCAGCAATCGGCAATTCACTGCCAGGTAAATGATGATCCGTGACTATAACGGTTAAACCTTGCTCTTTAGCATAACGAACCCCTTCAATCGATGAAACGCCGTTATCCACTGTCATGATCACTTGAGCACCAAGTTCAATCGCTTGATCTACAACGTCAGGGCTTAAGCCATAACCGTCTTCAAAACGATTCGGTACTAAATAATCAACATTTGAGCTACCCAGCATACGAATTGCCAATACCGATAATGCTGAGCTAGTTGCACCATCAGCATCAAAATCCCCAACCACAATAATCCGTTTTTGCTCTTTAATCGCCATAAACAGCAGCTCAACCGCTAACCGGATTCCATGCAAGGATTGATAAGAATGTAATCCCTTCGCCCCTTTTTCAAGCTGGCAAACATCATCAATATTACGATTCAAATAGATTCGACGTAACAAAGCAGGAATCGACTCTGGTAAGCGCGAAAGGTCAACATCAGGGCGGCGGGTAATCGTAGTCATAACACTCTTTTTAAGGGGTTTTATTAAAATTATGGAGATTAACGAACCACTAATTCGATAACAATTGGTAATGTATAACGTAAAGTTCTTCGATATTAGGGTAAATATCTCGAATAACCGATTTTAATTGCGGCAACGTCATATTTTCTTGTTCTGCATGAAACTCCGTGAGCGCTGAAAAAGCCAATGGGTCGATCGAGATAATCTTTAACTGGCAAAACACTCGCCCTTCTTCCAATGTGGAGACGGTGACTATGGAACCTGGTATATAATAGCTTTCAGACTTATCTCGAATCGTAATCTTCTTTTTTCCCGCCAGAATATCGGCTTCAAAGCGAGAAAAAAACGTCATTTCTATTGGGGCATTAATCACTGAATTCATTATAGGCCCGCAGATTGAAGTGTTTTCAACAAATCACTATCCGGTAAGTAACCACCCACTAACTGACCATTAGACAATAAAATAGCTGGTGTTCCACTAATACCAAGTTGAGCACCAAAAGCATATTGATCTTCAATCATTTTTTGGCATTTAGGCAGATTCTTTGAGTCAAAGTCAAAACGACGATTCAATTTCACTTCATCTAATGCGGCTTTACGATGATCCGCACACCACACCTTCGCCATCGTGTTCGCAACATTGCCTGTCGGCCCTTGACGTGGATAAGCCATATAACGAACCGTAATGCCTGCATCATTATACTTTTGCATTTCTTTATGCAATTTTACGCAGTAGCCACAAGTGATATCCGTGAAAACCGTGACCACATATTTTTGATCTTCAGCTTTATAAACAATCATGTCATCCGCAAATTTTTCAATTTTCTTGGCGTATTTCTGAGCCATTAAATCGGTAAAGTTTCCCGATGAATCTAGGCTATACATCTTGCCCTGTAAGAAGAAATCGCCTGTTGGTGTAGCAAAGAACACACCTTGATTCGTCGTTACTTCCACTAACCCTTTCACTGGTGAATCCGCTACATTGGTCACTTGTAACCCTAATTTAGCAAACCGAGAAGTAATGTCTTGTTGGCTTGAAGACTCGGCCGCGTGTGATGAAAAGCTAACAACCGCGAATATCAAGGCAAAAAGACCGCCTCGAAAAGCATTATTAGTTAAAAATAATAAACGCATGTACTCACCTTAAATGGCTATAAAAATTAAGAAAATTGCAGTTAAGCTCGAGGATGATGTTGCTGATGAATTTGTTTTAATCGTTCAGTCGCCACATGAGTATAAATTTGTGTGGTCGATAAGTCACTATGTCCAAGTAGCATTTGTACTACTCTGAGATCCGCGCCATGATTCAATAAATGCGTGGCAAAAGCATGGCGAAGAACATGTGGCGATAAAGCATGACTATCGATTCCAGCATGCACCGCATAAAACTTAATCCGATGCCAAAAGGTTTGACGAGTCATCTGTTGCGCGCGTTTACTGGGGAAGACCACATCCGAACTTTTTTCCCCTAATAAGGCTGGGCGGCCTTGTTCTATAAAGGTTTCAATCCATTCAATGGCGTTTTCTCCCATTGGTACTAGGCGCTCTTTACCGCCTTTACCGGTTACCCGAACCACTCCCTGACGCAAGCTCATATTCTCCATAGTTAAACTGACTAACTCTGTCACACGCAAGCCCGTTGCGTACAAAAGTTCAAGCATGGCCTTATCACGTAGTTCGAGTGGATCTTCCACAATAGGAGCATCCAATAACGCTTCAATTTGCTCTTCAGAAAGATCTTTAGGCAATCGCTTCGGCAATTTAGGCGCAATCAATAATGCACTAGGATCGTCATTACGAATTTTTTCACGATTGAGGTACTGAAAAAAACGACGAATGGCCGATAACATTCTCGCGCGAGAAGTTTGCTTAAACCCCTTATCATAAAGCCATGCTTGGTAAGCTTGTAGATCCGAGGTCAATATGGAAATCAGTTCAAGTTTATTATCGTGAATCCACGACACCAATTTGTCTAAATCATGGCGATAAGATTGCAACGTATTTTCAGACAAGCCTCGCTCCATCCAAATGGCATCTAAAAAACGCTCCACTAGAGCTAATTCAGATTCTTTTGCATTCACATACTTTCCTTTCATTCTAATTTAAGCCGAATTGAGGGTACGGTAGCCTTTTATCATTTACCACTATTTTCAATCAAAACATATAAAGCACAGCATTTTCTCGTTAGAATTACCCACAAACTTAATAAAATGATCAAAGTTAACTTATGAAGATTGGTTTATTCTACGGTTCAAGTACTTGCTATACCGAAATGGCATCAGAGAAGATTCGTGCCATTATGGGGGAAGAACTGGTTGATATTTACAACATCAAAGATACCCCAGTGACAACATTACAAGATTATGATTTTCTGATCTTAGGTATTTCAACCTGGGATTTTGGTGAAATTCAAGAAGATTGGAGTGCGGTATGGCAGCAACTCGATGGGCTATCTCTAAGCGGCAAGTACGTCGCATTATTCGGGCTAGGCGATCAAGAAGGCTATGGCGAATGGTTTCTCGATGCGATGGGGATGCTGCATGATGAGCTACTCCCAACCGGTGTTCAATTTCTAGGGTATTGGCCTAATCAAGGTTATCAATTTGATAAATCCAAAGCATTAATTAGCGATCAAAGCCATTTTGTTGGCCTAGCATTAGATGAAGATTCACAATATGAATTAAGTGATGAGCGCATTGAAACTTGGTGTGAACAAATTCTCGTGGAATATCACAACAGCCTATAACCCCCCCCCCTTTCAAACAACAAAAAAGACTGAGTGATAATACTAAAATCACTCAGCCTTTTTAACCAACCATGTGGCGTCAAATCAATCGTATATTTACGCCATATCTTCGCTTAACTCACTGTTCTCATTCTCTTGCTGTTGAGGCTTAGGCACAAATATCATGGCTGCGATAGCCGCTAATGTCGGTAGCATCCACGCCATACCATAATCAAATAATGGTAAGAAGTGAAAAGCCGATACATCAATATTCATCGCTTTCGCAGCGTCAATTAACGCAAATACTAATGACAAGCACACAACCACACGATATGCCAAAGGACGGTTTGGTAAACGTGAACGAACTAATGTTAATAACACAATCGCAATCGCAACTGGGTACAGCGCAAAGAGCACTGGTACAGACAATGCAATAAGTTGAGCCAAACCAACATTCGCCACCAACGCACATACCGCGCCAACCACGATTACCCACGCTTTATAGCTTATCGGAGTCAATGAACTAAAATAGTCTGCACAAGCAGAAATCAGACCAATTGAAGTGGTTAAACACGCCAACAACACAATCGTCGTTAAAACAAATTGTCCTTCCGTTCCAAATAACGCTTGAACATAAACACTTAAAATCGCGCCACCATTATCTAAACCGGCAGCAATACCATTACTGGTTGCTCCAAGATAGAATAATGAAATATACACAAGTGCTAAGCCCCCTGCAGCGATAAAAGCAGCATAAATGACATAGCGAGTGACCGAACGTTTATCGGTGATACTCTTGCTACGCAAGGCTTCTATAATCAAGGTCCCAAACATCAATGAAGCAAAAGTATCCATGGTGTTATAACCATCAAGAAAACCAGTACTAAAAGGTTGAGATGCATAATTAGCTTGAGCGGCAATGATCTCACCTTGGGGGTTAATAAAAACCATGACAGATAAAATCAACAAACCAAGGAAAAGCACTGGCGTTAATATCTTACCTATCACGTCAAGAAGCTTACCTTGAGACCAAGCAAAGAGCATAGCAACAGCAAAGAAAATGATAGAAAAAACGGTCAAATGAAATTGTGACGGTTCAGAAATAAATGGCTTTAATCCCATTTCATAAGCTACAAGACCGGTACGAGGTGCCGCAAAAGCCGGGCCGATAATAATGAAAAACAACACAGCAACAACAGTTGCGGCTGTCTTTGGTAAATCTTGCGTGAGTTTATCCCAACCACCTCCCACAAGAGCAATCGCGATAATACCAAGTAAAGGTAAACCTACCGCCGTACTAAGAAAGCCCAACATAGTTGAAAAAACAGCTTCACCAGCCAATTGACCCGCTAAAGGTGGAAAAATAATATTCCCCGCGCCCAAAAAGAACGCAAACAACATAAAGCCTAAAGCCCAAACATCGGTTATTTTTAACTTTTGGTTCAAAATAAAACCTTAATAAAATAATAGGTAGATAAATTCCAGAATAACGAAAGTGAAAACAACTAACGATAGTCCCATTTAATGAGATAATGACGAAATTCAGACAAAGTGGCAAGTTGACCAACAAAAACATCATAAAATAACAACACCGCAACACAAATGCAGTTTATTAGACTATAAAAATAAAAATAAACAGCCTTAAAAACTTAACAAATTACAAACAAAAACCAAAAAATCGACATAAAAAACTATATATATTATATTTATTGGCATTAAAAACCACGCAAGGTATTGAATGATTAAATGAATAAAATAAAAGATTTCCATTTAAAGCAGTTTTCAATCATTGGCGGGCATTCGGGCATGGCGGTCAGTACTGATGCTATTTTGCTGGGAGCATGGGCGAATCTACTGTCTGCTAATACAATATTGGATATTGGTACAGGCACAGGTTTACTCGCATTAATGTCTGCGCAACGAAACCAAACTAGTATAATTCAAGCTATTGATATTGATTCTGATGCTATTAATTCGGCTAAAATAAACGTCAAAAATAGCCCATGGGCTGATCGTATTACTGTCGAAAAAAATGATGTCACTCAGCAAAAAAACGACAAACAGTATGATCACATTATCTGTAATCCTCCCTATTTTAATTCAGGTGAAGTAAGCCAATGGCAAGCAAGAGCAAATGCTCGTCACACGTTAACGTTAGGCCACAATCAACTATTAACAGCTTGCCAGTCTTTATTATCTGCACAGGGTGAAGCGAGCTTTATACTCCCAAAAGAGGAAGGAAGAACCTTCATTGAACGAGCTAAATCACTAGGTTGGTTTGTCAGTCGTCTTTGCGAAATAAACACCACGGTTAATAAACAAAGTTATCGTATGCTAATCGCATTAACTCGATACCCAGTTAATACCGAACATACCCAATTAACCATCCATCAAGATGGTCACTATAGCCAAGCTTTCATTGAATTAACCCAAGATTTCTATCTAAAAATGTAATATAGAAAGATCCCTTAGCATTGACCTTTCAGCATGCTAAGGAAAAACTCAGAGATCTCTCGCTGAAAGTGTGATCTTGAAGTATAATGCGCGACCGTTTTAACGAACCTTTTTCTGCGTGTGGCATGTGTTCACACTATCTTTATTAGAACCATGTTTAACAACGCCGGAAGGCTTGCTGGAGAAATTACGTGATCAGAACTTTTGCAGAACTCGATCTAGACCAAAACCTTATCGAAGCGATTGAAGAAATGGGCTTTGAGCGCCCTACTCAAATTCAAGCAGATGCAATTCCACAAGCTCTTGATGGCAAGGATGTACTTGCTTCCGCACCAACCGGCACCGGTAAGACCGCAGCCTTTGCCTTACCTGCTCTGCAGTATTTACAAGATTTTCCGCGCAAGAAAGCAGGTCCTGCTCGTGTATTGATTCTCACGCCTACTCGTGAGCTAGCAATGCAAGTAGCCGATCAAACTCGTGCCTTAGCCAAAAATACTAATTTGAACATTTTCACTATCACTGGTGGTGTAATGTATCAAGATCACGCTGATATATTGGCGACAACGCAAGATATCGTGGTAGCAACTCCTGGTCGTTTAATGGAATACATTGAGGCAGAACGCTTTGATTGTCGCGCGATTGAATGGCTTATTCTTGATGAAGCTGATCGCATGTTAGACATGGGCTTTGGTCCTGTGGTTGATCGCTTATCAGCTGAATGTCGCTGGCGTAAACAAACCCTTTTATTCTCAGCAACATTAGAAGGCCGTGGCGTAGAAGGTTTCACAGAAGATCTTCTTAAGAATCCAGTTAAGTTAGAAGCCGATCCTTCTCGCCGTGAACGTAAAAAGATCACTCAGTGGTATCACCGCGCCGATACCGCTGCGCACAAACTGGAATTACTTAAAGCAATTTTAATCCAAGCTGAACGTACCATTATCTTTGTAAAAACTCGTGAGCGTTTAGCCGAACTGCGTGGCCACTTGGAAAGTGCTCAAGTAGTGTGTGCGTGGATCCAAGGTGAAATGCCACAGGATCGTCGTAATAATGCCATCACTCGTTTCCGCGATGGTGACGTAAATGTGCTTATCGCGACCGACGTTGCAGCTCGTGGTATTGATCTACCCGATGTGAGCCATGTCATTAACTACGATATGCCACGTACTGCCGACGTCTATTTACACCGTATTGGTCGTACTGCTCGCGCAGGTAAAAAAGGAAATGCTGTCTCTTTAGTCGAAGCTCATGACCAATCAATGATTGAGCGTGTAATGCGTTACACCAAAGATGAAATCAAAGAACGCTATGTTCAAGGCCTTCGTCCTAATACTAAAAAGCCAGTAATTAAGAAAAAGAATAAAAAGAAAGTTAAAGCGGCGGCGGCAACTATTTCTAAAAAACAAGCGGCGCTAAAAAAGAAGAAAAAGAAAAAATAATATCGAACATGGTTCATTATGCAGGATCAAAAAGGGAGCACAATGTGCTCCCTTTATTATGTTATACGCAAGTGATTTCAAGGTGCAGAATGCAAAACGTTCTGGCAAAAGCCGTTTAAGAAAAAGCGTAGCGGATTGTTAGTTCTGTTCTTCACGTTTAAAAACAAGCTCATTATTATTCGATTCCGCTGGCACAAAAGAGTAACCCGCAACATCAAAGCGCTTTAATTCATCTAATGTTTTCACTTTATTTTCGATAATGTAACGTGCCATCATTCCACGTGCTTTTTTGGCATAAAAACTGATCACTTTATAAGTGCCATTTTTGCAGTCTTTAAATGCTGGTGTAATGGTCGTTCCATCAATTTTTTGTGGCTTCACTGCCTTGAAGTATTCATTAGAGGCTAAGTTGACTAAAAGATTGTCCCCTTGCTCGTGTAAGGCTTTATTGACTTCATCCGTAATAATATCACCCCAGAATTGATACAGATTATTACCACGCTCATTGGCAAGTTTAGTCCCCATTTCAAGTCTGTATGGCTGCATCAAATCAAGTGGTTTCAATAATCCATATAAACCAGACAACATACGTAAATGAGACTGAGCATAATCGATATCATTTTCAGACAAGCTTTGTGCATCTAACCCGGTATAGACATCACCTTTGAACGCAAAAATAGCTTGGCGGGAATTATTAAAATCAAACGTTGGGTTCCATTGAGCAAAGCGAGCGACATTCAAGCCTGCTATCTTGTCACTCACCTTCATTAAGCTAGAGATATCTTCCGGACCCAGCTCACGGCAAACCTCAATCAATTGAGCAGAGTGTTCAGTCAATACCGGCATAGTATGCTTTTTCGTCGGCAACGGTGATTCATAATCTAACGTTTTAGCAGGAGAAACCAATATCAGCATATTCAATCCATTTCTTGTTTGTATAATGACAAAGCCAGTATAACAAAAAAGCCACACATCGCTGTATGGCTTTTCCAATCAATTCAATTGCTTTTCACAATCGATACTATTTATTTTTTATTCCAAACGCCATTCTCAATTTGAGAAGTCAACTCAGGGAAATCATTCGCATCAAATGTTGGGACTTTACCTTCATCTAATTGCCTATTGTAATCTTTCGCTAGCTTAATCACGATGCCAGAAAGTAGTAAGATGGCAATTAAGTTAACAATCGCCATCAACCCCATTGAAGCATCCGCTAACGACCAAACCGTCGGTAATGTCGCCAACGAACCAAACATAACCATCCCTAAAACGACAAAACGGAAAATTTGTTTCGCATAACGTGACTTCTTGAAAATAAACATAATGTTACTTTCAGCATAAGAGTAGTTTGCAATGATTGATGTGAATGCAAAAAAGAAAATCGCAATCGCAACAAAGATTTTACCCCATTCGCCGACTTGTGCGCTCAATGCATTTTGCGTCAAGATAATACCCGTTACTTCACTATGAGGAACGTATTCACCTGAAAGTAAAATAATTGAAACCGTTGCCGTACAAATAACGATCGTATCAACAAAGACACCAAGCATTTGCACATAACCTTGCGAAGCTGGATGTGGAGGATACGGCGTTGCCGCGGCTGCTGCGTTAGGCGCAGAACCCATACCTGCTTCGTTCGAGAACAAACCACGAGCCACACCCACTTTGATCGCGTTCATGACAGCATAACCCACACCACCAGCAGCGGCTTCTTGCAGACCAAATGCACTTTTGAAAATAAGCTCAATCGCACCAGGTACTTTATCCAAATTCATAATGATCACGAAGACAGCAAGAATCAAATAGAAAACGGCCATTATTGGTACTAGAATTTCAGCGGTACGAGCAATCTTACGAATACCACCAAAAATAACAAACCCAGAAAGTACGACTAGCACACCACCAACCATGGCTTTGTTCCAATTAAATGCAGTATGCATCGCATCAGCAATCGAATTAGATTGAACCGCGTTAAATACTAAACCAAATGCAATAATAAGAAGTACCGAAAACAACACGCCCATCCAGCGCATGCCCAGTCCTTTCTCCATGTAATAAGCAGGGCCACCACGATAATTACCATCTTCACCGCGCGTTTTATATAGCTGTGCAAGGGTACTTTCAGCAAAAGCAGTCGCCATGCCAACCATAGCGATAACCCACATCCAGAAAATAGCACCAGGGCCACCAACGGTTAATGCTACAGCTACACCCGCCATATTACCGGTTCCAACACGCGCCGCTAAGCTAGTACAAAATGCTTGGAAAGAAGAAATCCCCGCTTCATCTGATTGTCGGCTATTTTTTAAAACCGAAAACATATGTCCAAAATGGCGCAACTGAATAAAACCAAGACGCAAGGTGAAGTAAATACCTACACCAACCAACAAGTAAACTAAAATAGATCCCCACAGAAGATCATTTAATAATGCAATTAGATCTGTCACACAAACCTCACCTAGAATTATGACAATATTAACCTCTCATCCATATAACAGATGAGCTCCCTCATTGCCTTTATCATTCAATTCAAATTCGTTTATTTTAGTGTTTTTTGAAAGATAAAGACGCACCAAAGAACACGCTTTGATACCCATCAGATATTCTGACTGGAAAGATAATGCAGATCTAAGCACCAAAAATCAATATGAAATTATTTTCATAACTATGCATTATTGAACCATTTCATACAGCATAATTAGTATATTTAACCAAGTTTCATGCATCAAAAAGAATCTTTTACTCATAAAAAACCATAATTCGATATGCATTTTTTCATAGAAGATGAGTAAATCACAATAAGAACGAAACCTTGATAGAGAAAGGGCTAACCTCTATTCATTTCCTTTAATTTTGTATCGGTTTTGTGAAATCAATTGAAAAACGACAAACGATAACAAGTAAATAACAACTGAAACATAAAAAACACAACCTCGGCTCTAATTGATTCCATTTTTATCCGTAATATTTTTTTACATGTCTATTTTTTAGACATTAGTTTTAAAATATGAACTCAATAGCAGAACGACATAAAAACTTCATGGTTTAGAAATAAATGAGAAATACATCAAGGTTAAACTTTAGGATTGTGTGATATCTATTCATTCTGAACATGGAATTCAGCATCTAAAAAGAGAGGGATCAAATATGGAAAGCTTTCAATTAGACGACATCATGGCAATGGAACCTAGTCTTTACCGTTCAAATAAGGTTAAAGCAACCAAACGAAAATGGAGAGAGATTGAAGCGATTCAAGATAAACGTCAATTACAAAAAGAATTGATGGAATTGGATTACTCACGAGAATACAAACTCGACGATATTGAATTCAATTAGGCCGTTAAGCGACCTCTAAAAACAGGCGCTGATAGCGCCTGTTCTGACACATTTTAACTCTTATTGATATATTCAGATAATCGATAATATTCTTTTTCGATATCCTGCCCAAAGAGCGGATCATTCACTTCCTCTCCCCATAGAGCTTCAACTTCTTTCCAATCTTGCAAGCTAAACTCACGTTTCAATTTAGGCAGAATTTCGCGTTCTTCAAAATCTAAATGTCGTTTTTGTTCATGGATAAAGTGATCAAGCTGCCGAATAAACACATCTTTAGGCACTATCGCATCTTGTAACACCATATCGATTAATTCTGCAAAATCTTGAGTAACCTTAGCCAATATTTTATGTTCTTTGGCTAAGTTAGCGATAGTCGATACATTACCATAATGCTGCATATAATAATGGTAGATAATATCTTCTTTAGGATGATGGGTATGCTCAGAATGGCTCTGTAAATAGGTAATCACATCATGGACAATATGATAATTAATTTCTTTATCTTGCTGAAGGTTCTTAAGTTTCTCATCAAGAACAACTAATAACCTCACCATATAACTATGTTCTCGACTAATCATTTCTCCAAGCATAATCCCTCCCTTAAGTGTCCAGACACTATTTCATCTCATGCTTACAATATAGGAATATTAGGAGAAACTGCCATTGTCCTTGGTCAATAAAACGTCAATTAACGTCGTAGTGATAAGGTTTCATCTTTTGAGCTCGACTGCCATTGAATTATCGATTTATTCTCAGATCTTAGAATTTGATTCACTTGAGAAAAATGCCGACACCCAAAAAAACCTCTATGTGCCGATAACGGTGAAGGATGAGGTGCCGTCAACACATGATGTTTATCTTTATTAATTGATTGTCCCTTCTTTTGAGCATGAGCCCCCCACAACAAGAAAATAACCCCATCATGTTGCTCGTTGATGGTACTAATTATATGATCGGTAAACCTCTCCCAACCAGCTTTAGCATGTGAATGTGCTTTTCCTTGTTCAACTGTTAAAACAGTATTTAGTAGCAATACTCCTTGCTGAGCCCAAGAAGCAAGATAACCATGTTGAGGGATCTCAAATCCATCAATATCATGAGCAAGTTCTTTATACATATTCATTAATGAAGGCGGTATCTTAACATTAGGCAAAACAGAAAAAGCCAATCCATGAGCTTGATTGGGGCCATGATAAGGATCTTGACCTAAGATCACGACCTTAACCTCCGGAAACGACGTATATTCAAAAGCTGAAAAAACATTCTCTTGCAAAGGATAAATCGTTTTTCCTTGTGCTCTTTCAGCCTCAACAAACAACAGCAATTCTTTGAAATAATTTTGTTTTTTTTGCTGTTCAATAATATTAGACCAACTCAACTTGCTCATATCTACCTTATCTATATCAATTTATGATTCTTATTATCGAGATATCTTACTAAGAATAAGCGATGGTACCTCAGAGCATTTCTAGCATCAAATAGTAGTAAAGGTACAATAAAATCATATTTATTAATAACTTGTTGATTTACAGTGAATAATCCACCAAGAATGAAAACTTAAGTTAGTAATTTTTTGACTCAAATCAATATTAAAAACATGGTTATTATGTATATAATGCATCCAACAAATCATCAAACATACAACCTATTAACTCCACTTTAGTGGTAAAGGAGATCAATATGATCCAAGGTATCCAAATTACGAAAGCAGCAAACGACGAATTATTAAATTCAATCTGGCTTTTAGACAGCGAAAAAAATGAAGCTCGCTGTGTTGCTGCTCAATCAGGTTTTGAAGCAGATCAAGTCGTTGCAGTCGATACACTAGGTGAAATCGAATTCCGTGAAGTCGTAATTGAAACTGCGCCTCGCGTTGAAGGTGGCCAACATTTAAACGTTAACGTACTTTCACGAGAAACTCTTGAAGATGCCGTCGCACATCCAGAAAACTACCCACAATTAACGATTCGTGTATCCGGTTACGCTGTACGTTTCAATTCGTTAACAACAGAACAACAACGCGATGTTATCGCTCGTACGTTTACAGAAACGATGTAATTCTAAGGAAACAGGAAACAAGTTCTTAGCTTCTAGAAAGATCCAAAAAGGTGCTCTTATGAGCACCTTTTTATTTTCTGAACTAATTACAAAACAGTCACTTTATTTTTTCCCAGAAACAAGAGGCGAATAAACTAGCCTTTCTTATTTACTTCTGTACTTTTCTCAACACCGCTTTCAATAAATCAAAATCAGCTGCAAGATCTTCTGAAAGCAATTCCATCGCACCATGCTTCGCTAAAGGTGCTGGCACATCAATATCCAAGCCTAAAATATCATCCACGACTTCTTTAAATTTCGCGGGGTGAGCGGTACATAAGAACAATCCCGTTTCACCCTCTTGTAGTTGTTCATTCAATACACGATAGGCAATCGCACCATGAGGTTCACATAAGTACCCCATTTGGTTTAATTCAACAACAGAGGCTGCACTTTGCTCATCAGTCACCATACCTTTACCAAGCGTATCTAATCCCCAACCTTTAATACGACAAAGCTCTTCAATACGTGGCCAGTTATTTGGCTGGCTAACATCCATCGCGTTTGATGTCGTTGCTACGGTCGGCTTAGGATCCCATTTACCCGTTTCAAGGTAACGCGGCACAGTATCATTAGCATTAGTGGCTGCAATGAAGCGCTTAATAGGCAAACCTAGTGCTTTAGCAAGTAAACCTGCCGTTAAGTTGCCAAAATTACCACTAGGGACTGAAATAACTAAGTTTTCGCGTTCTGTTTTACTCATTTGCGAAGCCGCTTCGAAGTAATAACAAATTTGCGCCATTAAACGGCTGATGTTGATTGAATTCGCCGAGTTCAAGCCGATCTCTTCACGTAAGGCTTGATCATCAAATGCTTTTTTGACTAACGACTGACAAGCATCAAAATCACCATCAATCGCGACAGTGTGAATATTACCGCCTAATGTACAAAACAGTTTTTCTTGAAGTGGACTGATTTTGCCTTTCGGGTATAAAATCACTACATTGATATTTTCCATGCCATAAAATGCATGAGCAACCGCCGCGCCAGTATCCCCTGAAGTGGCTGTTAAAATTGTAATTTTTTGCCCTTTATCCGCAGTGACCGCCGCCAAAGATTGCGCCATAAAACGGCCGCCGAAGTCTTTAAACGCTAAAGTCGGGCCATGGAATAATTCCAGAGCATACACGCCATTTTTTACTGATTTAATCGGTGCTGGGAATTGAAACGCTGAATCCACAAGCTGATGAACTTGCTGCTCAGAAAGTTCGTCACCAATTAAGGCCGAAAGAATTTTGCTACTACGAGCAATAAAACCCTCAGACAGTAATGCATCGATATTATCAAATTGAGGAATGTCGGACGGGAAGAACAATCCTTGATTACGACCTAGCCCTTGACGGACCGCTTGACCAAAAGAGACTTGTTCATCGTTTTCTTTGATATTGTACAGCTTCATAATTCACTTCCTGTTACTCTCGAACCATCCTTGTCTAAGCGACAAATATGCACGAAACCTTCTTCGTTTTGTAGGTAATTATCTTCTAACCAATGTGCGACACGTTCCGCGACATCTTTTTTCGAACAAATAGTAAAGATGGTCGGCCCTGAGCCTGAAATACCACAAGCCAGAGCACCCGCTGACATCGCATATTTACGCGCATCGGCAAAACCAGCTAATAGCTTCTCACGGTAAGGTTCCGCGATCACGTCTTTAATCAATTTTGCGGCCAGTTCTGGTTGCCCAGAATGACACGCATGAACGAACCCGCCCAAGTGACGACCATGAGCAATAATATCTTGCCTACGATATTGAGAGGGCAGGATAGAACGAGCCTCGGCCGTAGAGACTTTAATCCCCGGGTACGCCATAACCCAATACCAATCATCAAAGCAAGGTACTTCTTGGCTAATAATGCCTAATTCTTCTAGCATTAATTGCAAACCACCCAAATAACATGGCGCAACATTATCGTAATGCACCCCACCTGAAATCTGCCCTTCCATTTCTCCCATTAAGGCCAGCTGTTCCATTTCCGATAAAGGTTCACCATGAAAGCGGTTAAGCGCATCCAATGCCGCCACAATCGAACAAGCACTCGATCCTAACCCTGAACCAATTGGCATATTTTTTTCTAATGTCATTTCTAACGGCAAAAGGTTGATGCCTTTTTTATCAAGCTCACGAGCAAACACACGCCAGCAATCGTAAACAATGTTTTCAGTTGGATCTGTCGGCAGTTTATCCACAAAACTGCCTGCCGTTTTTAATTCAAACGGAGTGTTACTTGGGGAGACCAATACGCGATCGCCAAGCAATGTCCCATCAATAGGAGAAACGGCTGCGCCTAATACATCAAAACCAACGCTAACATTACCAATCGATGCTGGCGCATACACCACCACACTTTTATTCTTTAATGTCATGTTACACTCCTAATTTCCAGCCAAGAGTACGCATGACATCGGAGAATACTCCCGCTGCGGTCACTTGCGTACCAGCGCCATAACCACGTAAGACTAATGGGATTGGCTGGTAATAGCGGCTATAAAACGCTAATGCATTTTCACCATCTTTGATTTTGTACATTGGATCATTGTCATCCACCGAAATCATTTTCACTCGACACTGACCATCATCAATACTACCAACATAACGTAATACCCGGCCTTCAGCCGCCGCTTTCGCTGACAGCTCAGCAAAATAGCCATCCGCTTGCGGTAAACGAGCCATGAATTCATCCACACTACCTGAGTCATCAAAACCAGGAGGAAGTGCTTGCTCAACAATGACATCATCCAGCTCTAGCTCCATTCCGGCCTCACGAGCAAGAATAAGTAACTTACGCGCTACATCCATACCGGAAAGATCATCACGAGGATCTGGTTCGGTAAAACCGTTGTCTTTTGCAATATTCGTGGCCTGACTTAACGTCATGCCTTCATCTAGCTTACCGAAAATATAAGATAGTGAACCAGAAAGAATACCATTAAATTTTTCTAACTCATCACCTGCAGAAATTAAATTCTGTAAGTTCTCAATCACAGGCAGACCGGCGCCCACGGTGGTTTCATACATGAGCTTTCGACGACTATTACGCGCCGTTTCACGCAACTGGTGGTAAAAGCTCATGCTGGCAGTATTGGCTTTCTTATTTGGAGTGACAACATGAAAACCCGCCGCTAAGAAATCAATATATTGATTAGCTATCGTTTCACTTGACGTACAATCGACCAGCACAGGATTAATAATGTGATTACGTTGTACCAAAGCTATCATACGAGATAAACTAAATTCTTCTGTAGCATGGTTCATGCGATCGCGCCAGTTATCAAGAGGTAACCCATCACTATCAAGCAATAATCCTTTTGAGTTCGCTAAACCACAAACTCGAATGACAATTCCTTTTTCCGCTAACTTAGCTTGCTGACGCTGGAATTGATCCACTAACTCGCCACCGACACCACCAATACCAACAACAAAAACATCCAAGAAGTGCTTAGAATTAAACAAGTTTTCATGACAGGCTTTAACCGCAACCGCAATTCGGTCCTCTGGGATCACAGCTGAAATAGCACGCTCAGAAGAGCCTTGAGCAATCGCGACCACATTTACATTCACTTCGGCTAATGAAGAAAAGAATTGAGATGCAACACCACGTGCGGTGCGCATTTTGTCACCAACTAAAGTGACAATTGCAACATCATCCGTAAATTCAATCGGATCAAGAAGACTGTCTTTTAATTCCAGTTCAAATGCTGCTTGAAGCGCTTGTTCTGCTTTCATTTTATCCGCCGCTTCAATACAAAAACTGATGCTGTATTCAGAGGAGGATTGAGTAATTAAAACAATAGATACACCAGAAATTGACATTGCGCCAAAGACTCGGCTCGCCATACCAACCATGCCTTTCATACCAGGGCCAGATACGTTAACCATAGTTAAGTGGCTAAGTGTCGTAATCCCCTTAATAGCAAGATTATCTTCACCCGTATCTTGACCTATCAGTGTTCCCGCACCTTGAGGGCTAAAGCTATTTTTTATTAAACATGGAATTTGAAACTGTGCGATAGGAGCAATGGTTTTAGGGTGAAGAACCGAAGCACCAAAATAAGATAACTCCATCGCTTCTTGGTAACTAAGGGATTTCAATAGGCGGGCATCTTCAACTAATCGAGGATCGCAATTATAAACGCCATCAACATCCGTCCAAATCTCACAACAATCCGCACGTAGGCAAGCAGCAAGGACGGCCGCAGAATAATCGGAACCATTACGGCCAAGGGTAACTAATTCACCTTGCTCATTACCCGCAGTAAAACCAGGCATAATATTAATATGGCCAATAGGCAATGGTGATTGACGGAAATTCAACGTTGAAGCATCGACATCAACCATGGCTTCAAGGTGACTGCCTTTTGCTAAAAGATAAGCGACGGGATCAATAAGACTGGCTTGCTTACCCTTTGCTTCAATAACCGCTTTCATTAGTTGAATTGAGATTCTTTCACCCTTACTAATGATCCGGGCGTTAACGTGGTCAGGACACATGCCTAATAGTGCTATACCGTGCACATATTGGCGCAATTGTAACATTGATGTTTTCACTTGATTATCAAAGTCAGTATTTTCTAGGTTAGAAACCTGATCTTTAATCTCAGAAAACAAAGCATAAAACGAGGCTTCTAACTCATTAACATTTAATTCAGCTTCACCATTTTTTAAGGTGTTTTCAATGACCGCAACAAGTTTATTCGTCGTTTTCCCAGGAGCAGATAACACAACGGCAACTTCTTCTTGCTGAGCATTATTAATAATAATATCTGCTGCTCTTAAAAAACGATCAGCGTCGGCCAGTGATGACCCTCCAAATTTTAATACTCGCATCCATTCCTCCACTCTTATTTTTTAATTTTGCATAAAAAAAGGCCTGTATCTGGTGGGATACAGGCCTTTTTTTGAAAACTTTCGCTTACCAGCCTGCCCCAACATTAATCGTGTCGGTAATAATTGAGGTCATAATCGTCGCGCTGGTAAAAAACATAATAATTAGCTTTCTTCATTCACTTGAACAGCTTCTAGATTTACCGATTAAACGAGGCAGAGTCAATGAAAAGTTGAATTTATTCCTATTTAGGTCTAAGAACTCGATAGAATAGACAAAAATTATTCTCTAGCTATCATTTCATCACGCATCAATAACTCCGATAACTTTATCTATATAGAAATAAAGAAACGCCTAACATAAAAAAAACAGCATAAAGTAACAAAAGTAAGACTTTAAAATCACAAGAGAGAATAGATTTAACTAAAAGTGAAAATCATACTAATACCGATAAATCCAATGCTTCGGTACTGATGACCACACCATTCCAATCCGAATAAATAAAATCACCGGGGTGTATACTGACACCACCAAAGTTTAGACTGACTTGCATTTCACCGCCTCCTCTTTTCTCTGTTTTAAATGGGTTGGTGGTTAACGCTTTCACACCAATGGGTATGTTAGAAAGAGCATATGCATCTCTGATCGCACCATTTATAATAACACCTTGCCAATGATTCTGTTCTGCGAACAACGCTAGTTGATCACCAAGTAGCGACTTTTCTAGAGAACCATTTCCATCTATCACTAACACTTTACCTGTACCATCTTGGCTTAACGCTTCACGCACTAAGCTATTATCGTGGTAACAGCGCAAAGTGACGACTTCACCATAAAAAGAAACTTTCTGACCGTAATTACTAAGAGGTAAATTAAGTAATATAAGGTTATCTTCAAATTGATCGCATAACTCAGGTAATAAATCATTCATATTGCCTCCCTGGCTTTTGTTATATTTTAGTAAAAATAACGCATACAAACATAAACCGTTAATATGCAATAAATTTCATTTAAATTATGTGGTTATTGTATATGTGAATATAGAGTATTCTTTTATTCGATTGATTCAAATCAACAAAGTGAATATTAGTCAACATCCTCTTATTGTTAGCAAGCTGTTAAGACTGTAAACTCATCTACATTGAGTAAATTAGAGAAAGTTACTGACGATATCCCATATTTTGTTGGATTATAGCAGTAATACTTACAGTAGAAGATGGATAAATCAGAAATTACGATTCATCAAAAAGTGTCTTTCTCTTGAATTCCCTAACTAAATGTTATTTTTATCTAGAATTACTCACATAAGCATTATTTTAGTCACGATTTAGGTACTCCTATGCATACCCCACAAATTCTTATCGTTGAAGATGAACAAGTCACACGCAATACGCTGAAGACTATTTTTGAAGCAGAAGGATATACTGTTTTTGAGGCCATCAATGGTGATAACATGCACCAGATTCTTTCTGAGAATCAAATCAACTTGGTCATTATGGATATCAATCTGCCAGGTAAAAACGGTCTATTACTTGCAAGAGAACTGCGTGAACAAGCGAATGTTGCGCTAATGTTCTTAACTGGCCGAGATAATGAGGTTGATAAAATCTTGGGGCTAGAAATCGGTGCAGATGACTATATCACCAAACCATTTAATCCTCGAGAGTTAACCATTCGTGCCCGTAACTTATTACACCGTTCAATGCATAAAAACGATGCTCACGACGAAAAGCGTATTGTTGAAAAATATGAATTTAATGGTTGGGCTCTTGATATCAACAGCCGCTCTTTAGTTAACCCGATGGGCGAGAGTTACAAGCTGCCACGTTCAGAATTTCGCGCTTTACTTCACTTTTGTGAAAACCCTGGCAAAATTCAAACTCGCGCCGATTTATTAAAAAAAATGACCGGTCGTGAGCTTAAGCCACATGATCGTACTGTGGATGTCACTATTCGTCGTATCCGTAAGCATTTTGAATCAATTGCCGACACGCCGGAAATCATTGCAACTATTCATGGTGAAGGCTACCGATTTTGTGGTGACCTCGTAAGCGAATAATTTTTTATTAAATAGAAAGCCTTATTAACTTTTAATGAGGCTTTTTTTAAAAGATACAATAATCAAAAATATAAATTTGTTAACCTTTCTGTTGTAACCACTGTTTCAGTGTATTGATATCTGATTGATAGACTTGATCGATGTCGGTTACCCATTTACCAACTGACCGCTTCCAATTCTCTTCTTCTGGCGACTGCACCTTCTGTGCTAACTGCTGAATTCGTTGTAAACCAACCGAGCCAGCCGCACCTTTTATTTTATGCGCTTCAGAAACTAAATTTTCGTCATCACCCGACTCAAGGTAAAGGTTTAATAACGTCATATAATTAGGCATCGTTTCTTCAAACATGACAACGCTATTCATCACTAACTGGGAGCCCACAATGTCAATATAAGCGTTAAGCATCTCTTTATCTAACACTCCTTCCTCATCTTCAGTCTTGGCCAAGTCTAGGGACGCAATGCTCTTTTTTTCTAATGACACAAAAGGGAGAGTCTCTTCCTTTAATGATCCAGAGTGAAGATATAAATCATTATGCAATGATCCTTCGATACATTGTTCAATAATTTTATATATTGCTTTAACGGATAAAGGCTTACTTATCGCATCATCCATCCCACCTTGTAGATATGTATGCTTATCTTTCAACACGTTAGCTGTCAAGGCCACAAGTGGAGGTAATTTTTTATAAGTTCTTCGTAATTGCTGAGCAATATCAAACCCGGTCATATCGGGTAATTGAATATCCAGTAACACTAAATCATAATCTTGAGGATGAAATTTAGCTAAAGCTTCCTCACCACTCATGGCTACCTCAACGCTATGCCCTAGATTTTCCAAAACAGAGCAAGCCACTGTAATATTTAGCTCAATATCTTCTACCATAAAAATACGCAAACTGGATTTGGAATAAAAATGCGGTTCAGACTCATAACCAAGCTTAACAACTGGAACACGAATTGAGACACTGAAGGTACTACCGAAACCAAGCTCACTATTAACCGTAATTTCGCCCCCCATTCTATGCGTAATTTCTTGCGAGACAGCAAGACCTATACCGGTTCCCACTGCATGTAAATTGTCTTTTCCTGATTTAACTTGATAGTACATGCCAAATATATTGTCTATCTCAGACTCAGGGATACCTATCCCCGTATCCTCTATGTCAAATTGAATCTCGGCATATTCATTATCAAAATCAGCACTTACATTGACCGACACGCCCCCTTCTTTTGTAAATTTCATGGCATTGCTGACTAAATTCCACAGAACTTGTCTTAGACGTGTTGCATCAACAAGAATGCCATGAGGCAACTCACTTAACCGATCTAATTCAAATCGAAGACCTTTTTGCTCTGCCATCAAACCTGAAATGCTTTCAATGTCGGTTATAAAACTATGAAAGTCAGTTTCAACGGCTAATAACTCAAGTTCACTGCGATCAAACTTATCTAAATCAATTACATCATTAAAAATATGCCCTAGAGTAATAGCGCTAACATTAATCGTTTGCATATATTTACGCTGATATTCATCCAGTTTCGAATCAAGCAAAATGCGGCTTAACCCAACAATACCATTTAAGGGTGTGCGTAATTCGTGACTAATCGTAGAGATAAAAGTGGTTTTATCCTGGCTCGCTTTCACCAGTGCATCTTGATACACCTTACGCTCGGTAATATCTCGGCCAAAACCGACTAGACCAAGCAATTGGTTGTCTTTGTTATAAAACGGTAATTTACGAAACTCAAAATAGGCTCGTTTATTATCTGGATATTGAAGCCAAATCTCATACGTTAACTCTTTGTTATATTGAAAAACTTTCGCATCAGTCGCCTCAACTTGTTGGCGAGTACAATCGTCGCTATAAACATCATAGATAGATAATCCAACCAATTTTTTTTCTGGTAAACCAACCAACTCTTCAAAAGCCTTATTACACCCGGAGAACTCACCATTCGTATTTCGGTAATAGATTAAATCAGGAGAGGCGTCTAAAAAAGATCGCATCAAAGCCGTTCTTTCTGCCAGTTCCACTTGGGTTTTTTCACGTTGATAAACTTCATTTTCTAAATCTTGAATCGCCTCAAAACGTTCAACTTCCGCTTTCTCACGCTCTTCCATTTGTTGATGCAGTTTTCTAAGGTTTTCTTGCAATTCAACATTTAACTCACGATCACGAGCTCTCATATCTTTGAGTTTAAACACCATACTAGTCAAACGTTGCCGGGATTTTTCTAGCTGATCCACGACAACAGTCAAAAAATAAACCGCCCAAGGTGTGATTAATAAACCAAAGAAAACCGATCGAATAATAACAATATTCTCAATTTCCCCCCGTAATACCAAGCTGACAGACACTTGAAGTAATACAGAAAAACACACTAAAGCTAATGCTAGCAGTATAGAAAAACGAGCGATGCCCAACTTAACAAGCAGATCAACATAATAACGAGCTAAATTTTTTAACGGTTTCATTATTCTCCTCGTCCATCTTTTGAACTGAAATCATCTGATGGTTTATACACACTAATCTGGGTTTGATTACGACCCGCATTCTTAGCGGCATAAAGTGCTTTACCGGCAAGATCAAGGGTAAATTCAGGGTATATTTCTCGTTGTGGAATAATCGTTGTCAATCCCAAGCTAATAGTTAGTTGGTTGCTAATCGGTGAATATTCATGTGGAATATTTAAATCGGCAACCGCTTGATGAATCTTATCCGCAATAACCATACAACCTGGCATTTCCGTTTCAGGTAATAAAAAAACGAACACTTCCCCACTATAACGTGCAACTAAATCGGCACCACGCTGGGTAACCTTAGAAAATGCCTCAGCAACCTTAATTAAAGCCTCATCGCCCCGTTGATGTCCATAGTGGTCATTAAAAGATTTAAAATAATCAATATCGCAAATCATAATAGTCAGCGGGCTTTGTTGCCGTAAATGCAATGCCCAAAGCGCATTAAGTTGGTTATCAAGACGACGACGATTAGAAATGTTCGTTAATCCGTCAAAAAAGCTCAACTTTTCTAATTCAGCATTGGCAGTCGCTAGTTTTTGCTCTGCTAAAAAACGTTCGCTCACGTCCCGAGCAATCAACAAACAACCTGTAGTAGTCGAAACGGGATCAACATAAGGCGCTTTTAATACGTCATACCAGATGGTTTCACCATTCTTTCGATTAACCATGTCGATAAAGCGCAGTGTGCGTCCTTTTTCTAACACTTCTAAATCACTTTTTGTAAACCGACCTACAAGACTTTCCGGTAAAACTTCATCTAATCGTCGCCCCAAAAGTGTACTAATAGAAGCAACACCAAGCGAATCGGCATACGGCTGATTGCACGCTTCGTGTACTCTATTTTCATTAAAGATCGCAATGGGATCGGGAGAAGCCGATAAAATGGATTGCAATAAGGTTTCTCTTTGTGCAAGCTCAATTTCTAACGTTTGGCGTTTATCCATTTCAGCGCTAAAGGACTTCTGCATCGTAAACCAATCCGTCACATCATGACTAATGCCTAGCATCCCAATAGCCACACCATCAGGGCCCATCAAAGGGCTAATATGAGTTTCTAATAGACAACTTTCACCATCAATGGTTGTTGTCCATCGTTTATGAGTTGAACGACCTGATGAAATATCTACTTCAAGCGAGGCGCATCCTTCCTCTTTTCTTTCCAACCAAAATCGCTCGTAAGCCTTATTTGTACCTAATAGACTGTTATCTAAACTTTTAAAAAAACCAATTCAGATAACGAATCTAATGCAGTTTGAGCCATGTGCGATGGCAGACGGTCTAAACAACTATATTTTTTAAAATCACTGACCGGATGTGCGTGAACAACCCAAACTTTACGTTTACGAACAGTCGTAGGATTCAAGACTAGGTTCACTTGACGGCAATTAAGCTCTGACACCATCCATGTTTGACAAGGCTCTTTCTTCGCCGATTCTATCATCATCAATAATGATTCTGGCGTGATTAAAGGAGGTAAAAAGTAACGCTTTCCAACTCGACGAATACCAAGCAATTGTATGGCCATCTGGTTGGCATCCATAACCAAACCAGAATCTTTTTCAAGTAAGAAAATTGCTGTCGTGGCCTCATGAATTAAATTCAAGAGACGAGTTCGACTTCTATATTGAATAAATATTACGGTAAATAGGCAGGCAAGAATCAATGTTACATCAAAACCCACGCCATGTTTTGCGATCGAAAACCATTCCATCCGCTATCCACGCTCAATTTAAATACGATTCATCCCTCAATCTTACAAGGAAATTAATAACATGGTGGCACCTTTATTCTCATTTTATCTATCGAAAAAGATTCTCTTTCCCTTTTTCTTTATACTCACACAATCATTTGACTCGAAATTTAGACATATCATTCATTTTATGACATTTTTATTATGCATTTTCATACTAGAAAATTTCAACCTATTACACATGACCTAAAGCTCAAAAAAGTTGCTTATTTACAAGCTTCATTCATTCCCCCCCCCCTCACAACTCATTCCCAAAAAAATAAACATTCAAAAAAACAGCATATTATTTGCATTTACACGCACTTTAACTCTGTTAATATGCAAAAACGATGAAATATTTATCACTTTCAGGTGAAGTTTCGTTGGAATTACATAGTACAAAAATGTAGGATAGTTGTACGATGTTGTCTTTTTCGTGATGATCATCACGATAAAGTGAATATATAAATCGCTTTAAATCTGAGTTATTTGAGAATAAAAAACTGGATGTTTTTCTTTCCGTAACAATAAGAACTAAGGAATAACTTTTTTCGCACATAGTTTTCTGCGAATAGTTGAAAGGAATCGCACTTACTACCGAGCAATGTAAGTGAAAGATTATAAGTAAATAAAAGGACAAAGTGGTGACAAGATAAGCATAGATGCTGATTCTATCACTGCTATTTAACTTGGAAGGATGTATCTATGGTAAGTAGAGAGCAAAGTACACAAGGATTGTACACTCCTGAGCTGGAGCACGATGCCTGTGGGATCGGTTTTGTTGCTCACTTGAAGAACCGCAAATCTCATGCAGTCGTCACTCAAGCACTTGATATGCTGGCTCGTATGGAACACCGCGGTGGTCAAGGTTGTGATCCTTGTAGTGGTGATGGTGCAGGTATTCTACTGCAAAAACCTCATGAGTTTCTTTTAGAGGAAGCGGTTACTCTTGGTATCAAACTACCATCATTTGAAAAGTATGGCGTAGGTGTTGTTCTATTTCCAAAAGATGAACACAAGCGACAACAATGCCGAGATATTCTAGCACGTAACGCTAATCGTCTAGATTTAGAAATTTTAGGCTACCGCGTATTACCTGTTGATAATTCAATGATAGGTGAAGACCCTCTTAGCACTGAACCACAATTCGAACACGTCTTTATTTCTGGTGGCGCAAGTATGTCACCTGAAGAGCTAGAACGTAAACTTTACGTTTTACGAAATTATACCGTTCGTGTTTGCCTTGAATCTGTATCAAATATTGATGATGATTTTTATATCAATTCCCTCTCATACAAAACGCTTGTATACAAAGGCCAGCTAACCACAGACCAAGTACCTCAATATTTTTTGGATTTACAAAATCCAACAATGGTCACCGCTCTGGCTCTTGTTCATTCTCGTTTCTCGACAAACACATTTCCAAGATGGCGCTTAGCGCAACCATTTCGTTACATTGCACACAATGGTGAAATTAACACTGTACGTGGTAACTTAAACTGGATGAAAGCTCGTGAAGCCATCTTAGAATCTGATCTGTTTTCACAAGCTGAAATCGACATGTTATTGCCGATTTGCTCAGAAAATGGCTCCGATTCATCTAACTTTGATATGGCACTAGAACTGCTTGTTCTTTCAGGGCGTACCTTGCCACATGCTTTAATGATGCTTATTCCTGAAGCATGGCAAGAAAATAAAAACATGGATCCGGCGCGTCGTGCTTTCTATCAATATCACGCCAATATCATGGAACCTTGGGATGGCCCGGCTTCTGTCTGTTTCACCGATGGTGTTCAGGTAGGCGCAACACTTGACCGTAATGGTCTTCGCCCATCTCGCTATACCGTAACTAAAGATGATTTTTTAATTATGGCTTCAGAATCTGGCGCAGTAGAAATCGCACCAGAAAATATTGAATACCGTGGTCGTCTACAACCAGGGCGTATTTTTGTTGCCGATTTAGAACAAGGTCGCATCATTTCGGATGAAGAAGTAAAAGATTCGATTGCTAACTCTCAACCTTATGAGCAGTGGGTAATGGATAACTTACTGACGCTAAAAACGCTACCCGATGCAGACAACATGCATCACCAGCCATCACCAGCGCGTTTATTGCAGCATCAACAAGCATTCGGCATTAGCTCTGAAGAAGTAAAAGATATTATTCATGTGTTGGCAGAAACCGGTTATGAACCTTTAATGTCAATGGGTGCAGACTGGCCTCTCGCCATTCTATCGCATCAATCACAGCATCTATCTCACTACTTTAAGCAATTGTTCGCGCAAGTAACCAATCCACCTATCGATCCAATTCGTGAACGTATGGTGATGTCACTTAATACCTATTTAGGTCGTGACCACAACTTGCTATCTGAAACACCTGAACACTGCCGTAAAGTTGAGTTGGAGTCGCCCGTCTTATCAAATGATGAGCTCGAGAAATTGCGCGCCATTGATAATGAACACCTTCAAGCAAAAACCTTGGATATAGTCTTCCGAGCAACCGATGAAGCGGGCAAGTTAGAGCGTGCACTTAAACGTATTTGCCAATACGCAGAAGATGCAGTGGTTGATGGTTACTCCATCATCCTACTGACTGACCGTGCAACCAACTCTAACCACGCAGCGATCCCTGCCATGCTTGCAGTCGGCGCTGTTCACCATCACCTTATCCGTAAAGGTTTACGTGCTAAGTGTGACATTGTGGTTGAGACTGGTGATGCACGTGAGACGCACCACTTTGCCACCCTAATCGGTTACGGTGCTAATGCAGTTAACCCATATTTAGTCACAGAAACCATTGTTGATCTTCAGAAGAAGAGAAAACTGGATCCTGAAGTACCGACCGAAGATTTATTCAACAACTACCGTAAAGGCATCAATGCGGGCTTATTGAAAATTTTCTCTAAAATGGGTATTTCAACACTGCAGTCTTACCATGGCGCTCAAATCTTTGAAGCTCTCGGTATCAGTAAATCAGTGGTGGATAAGTATTTCACCGGTACCGTTTCTCGTATCCAAGGTTTAACCATCGATGACATCGCACGCGAAGTGCTGATCCGTCACCGTGTGGGCTACCCAACTCGCGAAATTCCACTGCAAATGTTGGACGTGGGTGGGGTTTACCAATGGAAACAACGTGGTGAGAAGCACTTATTCAACCCTGAAACCATTTCATTGCTACAGCAATCGACACGTAATAAAGATTACGCTCAATTTAAGCAATATTCGAAAACGGTTGATGACCAAGGTGATAACGCAGCAACATTACGTAGCCAATTAGACTTTATTAAAAACCCAGCTGGCTCTATTCCTCTTGAAGAAGTAGAACCGATTGAAAGCATTTTAAAACGCTTTGCAACTGGCGCAATGAGTTTTGGTTCTATCTCACACGAAGCGCACTCTACGCTGGCGATAGCGATGAACCGGATTGGCGCAAAATCCAACTCAGGTGAAGGCGGTGAAGATCCCGTTCGTTTTGAGAAAAAAGCCAATGGTGATTGGGAACGTTCTGCGATTAAACAAGTTGCATCAGGTCGTTTCGGTGTGACCTCTTACTACCTAACTAACGCTGATGAACTACAAATTAAAATGGCTCAAGGTGCAAAACCTGGCGAAGGTGGTCAACTACCTGGCGATAAAGTAGATGATTGGATCGGGGCAACTCGCCACTCAACTCCAGGAGTGGGCTTAATTTCACCGCCTCCACATCACGATATTTACTCAATCGAAGATTTGGCTCAGCTAATTTACGATTTGAAAAATGCCAACCGTGATAGCCGCGTCAACGTAAAATTGGTTTCTGAAGCAGGTGTAGGAACGATCGCATCAGGCGTCGCAAAAGCAAAAGCAGACGTTGTACTGATCGCAGGCTTTGATGGTGGTACAGGTGCATCGCCAATGTCTTCAATTCGTCATACCGGTCTACCGTGGGAATTAGGACTAGCCGAAACACACCAAACACTACTAAAAAACGGCCTACGTAACCGTATCGTCGTTCAGTCTGATGGCCAAATGAAAACCCCTCGTGACCTTGCAATGGCAACGTTACTTGGCGCAGAAGAATGGGGAGTAGCGACTGCTGCACTTGTTGTTGAAGGTTGTATCATGATGCGTAAGTGTCACAAAAACACTTGCCCAGTTGGTATCGCAACGCAAAATAAATCATTACGTGAGCGCTTCGACGGTCGTGTAGAAGACGTCGTCACTTTCTTCCAGTATATGGCTGAAGGTTTGCGTGAAATCATGGCTGAACTTGGTTTCCGCACCATCCAAGAAATGGTTGGTCAATCACAAAAACTAAAAGTCCGTGATGATATCCAGCATTGGAAATATAAGAACTTAGATCTTTCTCCTGTTCTTCATATCCAACCACCTCGTGCTGAAGATGGCGTCTACAATCAGAAACAGCAAAACCATGGCTTAGAAGCCGTACTTGACCGTAAGCTGATTGAAGTCGCACAACCTGCGCTTACCAAGGGTGAAGCTGTAGATGCATTATTCCCTATCATCAATACCGATCGTAGTACAGGAACCATGCTGTCGAATGAAATTTCGAAAGTCTATAAAGACAATGGTTTACCACAACCTATGAACGTTAAGTTTACAGGGTCTGCGGGTCAATCATTTGGTGCATTCTTGGCGAAAGGCGTTAAGTTTGAAGTCGAAGGTGATGCGAATGATTACTGGGGTAAAGGCTTATCAGGCGGCACACTCGTGCTTTACCCTGATGTGAAATCATCCATTATCGCAGAAGACAATATTGTAGTGGGTAACGTTTGTTTCTATGGTGCTACATCTGGTGAATCATTCATCCGTGGTATGGCTGGTGAGCGCTTCTGTGTTCGTAACTCAGGCGCACACGTTGTGGTTGAAGGTGTCGGTGACCACGGTTGTGAATACATGACTGGTGGTACAGCAATTATCCTAGGATCAACAGGCCGTAACTTTGCTGCAGGCATGAGTGGCGGTGTTGCCTATGTGTGGGATAAAGCTGGAGACTTCAGTACAAAAATTAATGCTGAACTTGTCGACTTAGACCCAATTGAAGCAGAAGATAAATCTTTGCTAAAAGAAATGCTGACTAAACATATTAACTACACAGGAAGTGTAGTAGCAAAAGCATTCTTAGCCGATTTTGATGACAATCTAGCCAGCATGGCAAAAGTGATGCCACGTGATTACAAGGCTGTATTGCAAAAACGCAAAAATGCCGTAAACAAGGAAGAGTTGGAGGCCGTAAATGGGTAAGCCTACTGGATTTTTAGAGCATGGTCGTGAACTTCCAAAGAAAGTTGATCCTAGTGTTCGCATACAAGACAACAAAGAATTTGTACTAGATGAGGAATTTGGTAAGAAAATTAATACTCAAGCCTCTCGTTGTATGGATTGTGGCGTGCCGTTTTGTCACAGCGGCTGCCCTATTGGTAACATCATTCCTGAGTTTAATGATGCGGTGTATCGTGACAGTTGGGAAGAAGCTTGGAATATTCTAAGCAGCACCAATAATTTCCCTGAATTTACAGGGCGAGTATGTCCAGCGCCGTGTGAGACATCTTGTGTTCTTGGGATAAACCAAGATCCAATTACCATCTGTAACATCGAGAAAAATATCGTTGAGCGAGCTTACAAAGAAGGTTATGCCAAACCACGTAAACCACGTAGTCGTACTGGTAAAACCATTGCGATAGTAGGTTCTGGACCTGCAGGTTTGGCCGCAGCGGAGCAATTAAATGCCGCTGGTCATTCAGTCACGGTTTATGAGCGTGATGAAAAAGTCGGGGGGTTACTACGCTTTGGTATCCCTGACTTTAAGTTAAGCATGGATGTAATTGATCGTAAGATTGATTTAATGCGTGAAGCAGGCGTTAAATTTGAAGTAAATGCTCATATTGGTGTTAACGTCAATGCTCTGCAATTACGCCAAGAGTTCGATGTTGTATTGCTCACTGGTGGTTCAACGGTACCTCGTGATTTACCAATCCCGGGCCGTGAGTTTAAAGGTGTCCATTTTGCGATGGAATTCCTAGGACAAAATAACCGCCGGGCTAACAATATGGATCTTAAAACTGAAGAAATTCATGCTAAAGATGATCATGTTGTAGTCATTGGTGGTGGTGATACTGGTTCAGACTGTGTCGGTACGTCTAACCGTCATGGCGCCGCTAGTATCACGCAAGTTGAGATCATGCCTGTTCCACCAGGTCAGCGTCCAGCCAATCAACCTTGGCCTCAATATCCAATGATCATGAAAACGACAACTTCACATGAAGAAGGTTGTGAACGTCATTGGAACATTTTGACTAAAGAATTTATTGGTGACAATGAGGGGAAAGTGACTGGCTTACGTATTGCCGATATAGTCTGGCAAGACGCAAAACCAGGTGAGCGCCCAGGATTTGATGAAGTCGCGGGCTCTGAACGCGTTATTCCTTGTACTAAAGCATTTTTGGCTATGGGGTTTTTACATCCAGAACCAACCGGTGTGTTAGCACAACTTGACATTAAACTCGATGATCGTGGCAATGTCGCAACCACAGGTTTTGCAACGAGTCAAAAAGGTGTATTTGCTGCCGGTGATATGCGTACAGGTCAATCATTGGTTGTACGTTGTATTAATGAAGGACGAGAATGTGCTCGTGAAGTCGATGCTTACTTAATGGGTAATTCTCATTTGGAAGCTCGTGCTGACTCATTAATGAAATCGGCTTAATTGTCTATACTCTAGATATTCAGCTAATATCATACTCAAAAGCCCCGTAGATACGGGGCTTTTTATTACACTTAATATAGATTTATTTCATATTATTCAAAATAAATACCAATAAAAAGGCAGGTAAAGATGCGAATACTGAGTACTTTAGCTATGTTTATACTACTTACTAGTTGTAGTCAGAGCCAATCTATGAATAAGCCAGAGTTAAACAAAAATGATCCTGCTTTACTTTGCAGTTCAAAGCCAAATTGTGTCTCAACTCAAGAACTGAGAACCGATTATCAAATACCACCATTCCACCTCATATCGGAAGATATATCGATTGATGATATTGAAAAAATAGCACTAACTCTAACGCGCACAAAAACAGTCAAGAAAACAGAAACGACACTTCACCTTGAGTCAACAAGCTTGATTTTTCGATTTGTAGATGACGTCCATCTAGCCAAGCAAGGTGATGAATTACAAGTACGTTCAAAGTCTCGTACTGGCTACTCTGATTTTGGCGTCAATAAAAATCGAACCGAAGAATTACGCCAAAAACTCACTGAAGCGCACTTACTAAAACCATGAATTAAATTGATTACATAATTAAGGGGAACGAACGTCATCAAAAAATTACAGTTTTCAATCAAGTGAATATAAATAAAAGATATTTTAATAAAGCTAAACTGCCCCTGTGCTACAATCGCGCCATATTTTAATACACAAAATAGAGTAATAGAGTTATGAAAGTAGGCATTATTGGAGCAATGGAGCAAGAAGTTGCCATTTTAAAAGAAACTTTAGTTGGATGCGAAAGCACAATAAAGGGCGGCTGTACCTTCTATACTGGCACTATCAATGGTATAAAAATCATCCTACTTCAATCTGGTATTGGCAAGGTTTCTGCCAGTATTGGAACAACCCTACTAATTGAATGCTTCGATCCCGATGTCATTATCAATACAGGCTCAGCGGGTGGTTTCGATTCAAGCTTAAATCTAGGCGATATAGTTATTTCAACGGAAGTACGCCATCACGATGCTGACGTTACCGCATTTGGCTACGAAATAGGGCAAATGGCTGGACAACCAGCAGCGTTTAGTGCTGATACAACCTTAATGGATATTGTTGAAAAAGCTGCGGCAAGCATCAAAGATACGCACTCTGTACGTGGTCTAATTTGTACAGGGGATGCTTTTGTTTGTACTCCAGAAAGACAAGCTTTCATTCGTCTGCATTTCCCAAGCGTTATTGCTGTCGAAATGGAAGCATCTGCAATTGCACAAACGTGTCATCAATTCCGTAAACCATTCGTCGTGGTTCGTGCAATATCCGATGTCGCGGATAAAGAGTCCCCAATGAGTTTTGATGAATTTTTACCTCTAGCAGCAAAGCGTTCATCTGAAATGGTCGTAAAAATGCTAGAGCACATGAAATAAATAAAACTTATCCTCTAGTACCTTACGGCTTCATGATCAATAGTGAGTCATAGCACTCACTATTGAACGTTTATTTTTCAAAGGATAAAGCTGGAATGCATTTCTTTCGTCTCTTGCTTTTATATCTAGTACCATTTTATGTCAGCGCTCACCCTTTAGCACAACGTGTTATCACTCTTTCTCCTCATGCGACTGAATTAGCTTACTCTTCGGGTTTAGGCTCTAAGCTTATCGCGGTAAGCGAAGCCAGTGATTACCCTGAAGAAGCACAAAAAATCGAAACTGTCGCCAATTATCAAGGGATAAAACTGGAGCGAATTTTAGCGTTAAAACCCGATTTAGTTATTGCTTGGAGTCCTAATTTTTATCCTCGCGAAATGCGACAACTGAAACAGTTTGGCATTCCTATTGTTTACACTTCCATTCAAAAATTAGATGACATTCCAAGCACTATTTTGCAGTTAAGCCAATGGTCTGACAATCCATCTATTGGTCAAAAAAATGCGGTTCTTTTTACAAAAACACTCTCCCAATTACGTGAAAAATATCAGCACTTACAACCCATCCGATATTTTTTTCAATTAAGCCAAAAGCCCGTAATCTCTGTCAGTGAATTCAATTGGCCCAGTGATATTTTCAATATTTGTGGCGGGAAAAACATACTGAGCAATACCTCAATACCCTATCCACAAGTTAGCCTAGAGCAAATAATCACTGCTAACCCACAAGTCATCTTCACCACAAATGATGAAAAAGAGATCAATGCCCAGTGGAAAAATTGGCCGCAAATGCCAGCGGTGAAACATCAATTTATATGGTCATTGAATTCAAACTGGATTAATCGCCCAACCATGAGAAGCTTAAAAGCTATAAAGCAAGTATGTCAGCATTTGAATATCGTCCGTGAAAGAATGCCATAACATAAGTAATGGCTATTATTACGCCATTGCTGTATTGCTTTCAAAAAGTTTATCCGTAGAATCTGCGCTTATAATATTGACACCACCTCAAATAAGACCAAAAACTGAATGAATATTAGCTTACTTTATTTCTTTGATTTATTTGGCACCGCTATTTTTGCTATTTCCGGCGTACTGCTTGCTGGCAGATTAAAAATGGATCCATTTGGCGTCATCGTGTTAGCCAGTGTGACGGCCATTGGTGGCGGTTCAATCCGTGACATGATGCTCGGATCAACACCTGTATTTTGGATCATTGATACCAATTATTTATGGGTCATTTTTCTAACTTGTCTTGCCACTTTATTATTAGTTCGACAGCCAAAGCAGTTACCTTGGTATGTTTTACCAGTATGTGATGCTATAGGTTTAGCCGTATTTGTTGGCATCGGCGTAGAAAAGACCTTACATCTTCAAGACTCAATGATGATCGCGGTGATCATGGGAGTATTAACCGGCTGTGGTGGGGGCATAATCCGAGACATATTAGCCCGAGAAATTCCAATGGTACTACGAAGTGAAATTTATGCGATTGCCTGTATTGCTGGAGGAGTTGTTCATACATCTTCACTTTACTTTGGAATCAACACCCAAAGCTCGTTCTTATTTGGCGTGATGACAACGTTAAGCATTCGACTCGCGGCTATTCGCTGGCACTTATCTCTACCGACATTACAATTAAAAAGCTAAATCACATTTAGCAAAAACAAAAAATCCCATCACTGCAGAGTAATGGGACTTTGTTAAAAGTGATGCTCACAAATAATAAATGCTTTATTTAATCGTAATACGAGCAAACTTGCGCTTGCCAACTTGATACACCGCCGTGCCTACTTCTGGCACCAATTTAGTATCTTCAATTTTATCCCCATCTATCTTCGCTGCACCTTGACGGATCATTCTCATCGCATCAGAAGTTGAACCAACCAAATCTGCATCTTTTAAAAGATTACCAATCGCGGTGCCAGCAGAAAATTCAAACTCCGGCATCTCATCCGGCATTGCCCCTTTCTGAAAACGATTAATAAACTCTTGCTCTGCACCATCCGCATCAGCTTCGCTATGAAAACGAGCAATAATTTCTTTGGCTAAAAGAATTTTCACATCACGCGGATTTTTTCCAGCATCAACATCGGCTTTAAACTTCTCAATTTCTTCTAATGGACGGAAAGAAAGTAACTCATAGTAACTCCACATAAGCACATCAGAAATAGACATGATTTTACCAAACATTTCAGTCGGAGA
Source organism: Vibrio casei (assembly GCF_002218025.2). Classification (NCBI taxonomy): domain Bacteria; kingdom Pseudomonadati; phylum Pseudomonadota; class Gammaproteobacteria; order Vibrionales; family Vibrionaceae; genus Vibrio; species Vibrio casei. Next base: position 2,313,796 of record NZ_AP018680.1, read on the forward strand.
TTCACTCACACCGATGTAGTTATGCGCAGATTTTGACATTTTCTTATCGCCATCAAGGCCGACAAGTAAAGGCATCATCAATACCACTTGTGGTTTTTGCCCATTCGCTTTTTGTAGCTCACGCCCCATCAGCAAGTTAAACTTTTGATCTGTACCACCAAGCTCAACATCCGTCTCCATAGCGACGGAATCATAACCTTGAAGTAAAGGGTACATAAACTCATGAATAGCAATAGGTTGATTATTCGCATAACGCTTTTTAAAGTCATCACGTTCAAGCATACGAGCAACCGTTTGATTTGCCGCTAAACGAATCATGCCAGCAGCGCCTAATTCATTCAACCACTCGGAGTTAAATTGAATTTTTGTTTTAGCTGGATCTAAAATTTTAAAAACTTGCTGTTTATAGGTTTCAGCATTGGCGAGAACATCTTCACGTGTCAGTGGTGGTCGAGTCGTATTTTTTCCACTCGGATCTCCAACCATCCCAGTAAAATCACCGATTAAAAATGTCACTTCATGACCTAACTCTTGAAAAGCACGAAGTTTATTTAAAATTACAGTATGACCTAAATGGATATCAGGTGCCGTTGGATCGGCGCCCAATTTAATTCTTAAAGGACGCCCTTCTTTTAATTTAGCTATCAGTTCTTCTTCAGGAATTAATTCTTCCACACCACGCTTAATCTCAGCCAGTGCCGCTTCAATACTCGCCATTTAGGTTTACTCCAAAAAATTCTGTAAAAATACGTTATCAAGACATAATACTGAATAGCACTGTTTTTGGAAACCAGTTAGACTTACTCATCTTCTTTTTCGGGTAATTAATTACCTTATTAACTGAAATTTATCGATCATGCGCGCATTCATTAGACAATTACCTAATTTTCATAAAATACTAATCGCCAGCATAAGTGCCTTCACAGTTATTGTGATTTTTGCTCTTCCTGATATGGAAGAACTATCTCAAAATGAACCTCGCTTAAAAGTTGGCCAACATTACCCGTTAACATTACCTGAGGATATCGTAACCCCACAGGCTCCTCCTAAAGTGTTTACCACTTGGGAGACTTACAGTGTTAAATCGGGAGAAAGCGCGGCTTTATTGTTTAACCGAATTGGGTTATCCGCCCAACTCCTGCACCAATTAATTACCACAAACAAAGATATAGAGTCTCAGCTTTCTCGATTACGACCCGGTGACAAATTAAATTTTGGATTTGATAGCCAGCACCAACTCACTCAAATCATCCGTCCTATCTCCGCTTATGAGTCTTTTCGAATCAACAAGATAAAAGGAGAGTTTCGTTCTCATATAGAGAAAAAAGAAATCAATACCCATTACAACTATTCAGAAGCCACTATCACTTCAAATTTTTGGAATGCTGCTGTTACATCGGGTTTAAGCGCCAATCAAATCATGTCACTTGCGGGGATTTTTGGCTGGGATATCGATTTTGCTTTGGATATCCGTGGAGGAGATCATTTCGAAGTATTGTATGAAGAACAATTTGTTGAAGGAAAAAATATTGGCCGCGGTAATATTATTGCCGCCGTATTTACCAACCAAGGATCCACTTTTAAAGCCATCTACAATCCCGAAGATGGTAACTATTACGATGAAAATGGCAGAGCAATGAAAAAAGCTTTCCTACGTTCACCGATTGATTTTAGAAGAGTGACGTCCAACTTTAATCCCACTCGTCGTCATCCAGTCACAGGAAAAGTCGTCGCACATAGAGGAACTGATTATGCAGCGCCTGTAGGGACGCCTATTTGGGCTGCGGGTGATGGCGTAGTGGAAAAGTCAGGTTATAACCAATTTAATGGTAATTATGTTTTTATTCGCCATAGTAATACTTATATAACGAAATACTTACATATGAAAAAACGCTTAGTGAATACGGGACAACGCGTAAAGCAGGGCGACACAGTGGGAACATTAGGCGGCACTGGTCGGGTAACCGGGCCTCACTTACATTATGAATTCTTAGTTAATGGAGTACATAAAAACCCTCGCACCGTTGATTTACCACAATCAAAGTCGTTAACAGGAAAGAAGAAAGAAGATTTCATTCGTTTAGCATCAAAAGAGCTGGATAAATTAAAGCGCTACAACAATTTGTTAATTGCTAAAGAATAGTTAACCAACACTAATTCAAACTGAAAGCATAAAAAAGCCCAGAATAATCTGGGCTTTTTGGGCTTTATCTTATGTAGTATGGCTTCCATATCACCAGCCAACGTAGCTTTAGATGGTGAAAATCATCTATACACTAAATGAGGCACCGCAACCGCAAGTAGTGGTAGCATTTGGGTTGTTAACAAAAAAACGAGACCCTTCCAGCCCTTCCGTGTAGTCAACAACACCACCAATCAAATACTGAAGACTCATTGGATCAACCACTAAGGTCACCCCTTGCTTCACAATGGTCATATCACCATCATTCACCTTCTCATCAAACGTGAAACCATATTGAAAGCCACTACAACCTCCGCCGGTGATGTATACACGCAATTTTAAATCTGGATTTTCCTCTTCTGAAATCAACATCTTAACTCGAGATGCGGCAGTATCAGAAAAGGATAAAGGTAATTGTTCATCGCTCATGATGACCTCTCTCATTGGGGTTAATATTCAATCAACCCCAAGGGGACTGAATAGACTGAAATTAGGTAAGAAACCACACTCAGTTGATTAAGAAATGGTTTTGATGAGGTGATTATCTAATACCTGACCTTATCGTTCAAGTATTCATCTACGTTAAGCGAAAATTAAGTATTGAATTGATTGAATGGCACTTAAGGCAATTAAGGCAATTAAGCTCGCTCACATCATTTAACATTTTTATCGCCGCGAAGTGAGCAAGATCAATCTTGCATTACGAAAATTGGTACCGAAATAAGTGCAAAATACGTCAGCTTAGTTACAATGCGTCATCTAAAATATATCTCAACCGCCAGCTTTACTTTTAACAAAATAAAAAGAGAAGGTGCGGTGATCAAGTAGTAATACACTATTTAAGGATAGACCATGAGCAAATCTGCTGAGCTATACCAAAAAGCACAAAAAACCATTCCTGGTGGCGTTAATTCTCCTGTTAGAGCCTTTAGCGGTGTGGGTGGTGAGCCGTTATTTATTGAGCGCGCCGATGGCCCTTTAATCTTTGATGCCGATGGTAAAGCCTACATTGACTACGTGGGTTCTTGGGGACCGATGATTCTAGGTCACAATAATTCAGCCGTTCGTAATGCTGTGATTAAAGCAGCTGAACGCGGATTAAGCTTTGGAGCACCGACAAAATCTGAAATAAAGATGGCTGAATTAGTCTCTGAAATGGTTCCATCAATGGAACAATTGCGCATGGTCAGTTCGGGTACAGAAGCAACCATGAGTGCTATTCGTCTTGCTAGAGGCTTTACTGGACGTGATAAAATTCTAAAATTTGAAGGTTGTTACCACGGCCATGCTGATAGCTTACTGGTCAAGGCTGGTTCTGGCGCGTTGACTTTAGGGCAACCTAGCTCACCAGGTGTTCCTGCAGATTTTGCCAAACACACTCTAACAGCAACCTTCAATGATCTTAATTCAGTCAAAGCATTATTTGAGGCAAATAAAGAGCAAATCGCTTGTATTATTGTCGAACCTGTCGCAGGAAACATGAACTGCATTCCACCAGTAGAAGGTTTCCTTGAAGGTCTACGTGAAATTTGTGACCAACATGAAGCCCTATTAATTTTTGATGAAGTAATGACCGGATTTCGTGTTGCACAAGGTGGTGCACAAGATTATTACGATATCAAACCGGACCTCACTACTTTAGGTAAAGTTATCGGTGGAGGTATGCCTGTTGGTGCATTTGGCGGTCGTAAAGACATCATGCAATATATCGCGCCAACTGGGCCGGTTTATCAAGCGGGCACTCTTTCAGGTAACCCAATCGCGATGGCGGCAGGTTTGGCCTGCTTAAAAGAATTACGTGGTGAAGAAAATGAAGCACGTCTAGCGAAACGAACGAAACAACTGACTAAAGGGTTAAAAAAAGCGGCTGAAAAATACGGTATTCCGTTTACCGTAAACCGTGTCGGGGGAATGTTCGGTTTTTTCTTTACGGAGCAAAGCAATATTACTTGCTATGAAGATGTTACTAAGTGCGATATTGAGAGATTTAAACGGTTCTTCCATTTAATGCTAAAGCATGGCGTCTACCTTGCCCCTTCCGCTTTTGAGGCAAGCTTTATGTCACTCGCCCATTCTTCTCGTGAAATTGAAGCCACCATTGAAGCAGCAGAACGTAGCTTTGCGATCATGGCAGAAGATAAATAGCAAACCAACTTAAGGGTTACCTATTTTATTGAAAGAGCACTCAATTAGTGGTGCTCTTTTTTATTGCCAATTAATCGCCACCATAATGGCTAACCCGACAACAATAATCGTAAACCAAGGTATTCTTTTTTTGACCTTACCTTTACAGCCATTTTGATCATCACAACATCCCATTTTATTGCCCTTATTTTAGTTATATTATTTCACTGATGAATTTTCAATTATCTTCTTAATCATTAATTGATAAGACTACACTTTGTCGCCATTATATAACTCTATCGTTAGCGGCTCATCAAGGAAAAAGCATGCCCAATAAATTTAAAGTATCTTCTACACACTGGGTGTTAATCATTGCGTTGCTTTGTGCTGCTTATGCATGTTACTTACTGATTACCCCTTATCTCAATTCAATCATTATGGCATTCATCATCTCATTGTTGATATACCCTTTACATGAGAAAATCGAGCAACGTTGGCCAAAATGCCGAAACCTAACCTCGTTACTCTCTTGTTTATTACTGACCTTTGTCATTGTTATCCCATTGCTGGCCATTTTTGCCGCTATTATTCAACAGGGAGCACATTTTTCTCAAACCGTTTATGCATGGGCTACCGATGGAGGTATTCAAACCTTATTAAATCATCCTTACGTGGCAAAAGGTCTAAATATAATTAACCACTACTTACCATTTGACAATATTAACCCGCAAGAAATTGCTCAGCGCGCGGCTAAGTTTATTTCGCAATTTGGTTCGATTTTAGTCTCGATTAGCGCCAGTATTCTTGGTGATGCGACTCACTTTTTAATGAATTTCTTTTTAATGTTATTCGTTTTGTTTTTTCTCTTACGCGACAATGAAAAACTGGTTAACAGTATGCGTCACATCTTACCGCTATCTCGTAGCCAAGAAGACCGACTGTTAAGTGAAATTAAAGAAGTATCTAAATCCGCTATCTTAGGTTCCTTTTTAACAGCAATCGCTCAAGCTCTTGCTGGCGGTTTTGCGTTATGGTTGGTGGGTCTTCCCGGGCTTTTTTGGGGCACTATGATGGGAGCCGCTTCATTCATCCCAGTAGTAGGAACGGCTTTAGTATGGGTCCCTGCTGCCATTTACTTAATTCTCACCGGTGACATTGGTTGGGCGATATTTTTGATTGTTTGGGGCGTCGCGGTCATCGGGTCAATTGATAACATTATCCGCCCATTGTTAATGCAAAGCAGTGCTGGAATGGATACATTAATGATTTTCTTTGCCCTGCTTGGTGGTATTCAATTATTTGGTTTGATAGGACTGATCTATGGACCACTCATTTTTGCTATTACCATCGTATTATTTAAAATGTACGAAGAAGAATTCAAAGCATTCTTAACATCACAAGATAATAACTAACGGTTCTTTCATTGCTTTTATCGAAAACATTGGTATCAAGGCCTGATTATGAGAAAATCAGGCCTGTTTTTTTATTGAGTAATGAAAGATGTCGACTTATACCCCGCCAAGCCAAATCGCACAACGTCAACTTGACTATTTTCATGGTAAGCATGTCTTGATCGCTGGTGAAGCAGAGGACCTCTTTGCAATAGAATTAGCCAAACACTGTGAATCCGTCGCCATCTTCACCACGCATTACGGTTACTACAAACAGTTTCGCCAACATAACCAAATATCTTCTTATTTTGGCGCTCAGATCGAGGCCGACATTAAGGCTGATATGTTGCTACTTTACTGGCCAAAAGCCAAAGCAGAAGCCGAATTTTTACTGTCCATGCTCATGGCAAAACTCGGCACCAACACTGAGATTTGTGTCGTTGGAGAGAATCGCTCTGGTGTGAAAAGTATTGAAAAAATGTTTAGCCAATATGGCATCGTTAAAAAGTACGACTCAGCTCGTCGTTGCTCTTTCTATTGGGGTCAGTGCCTCAATGACGTTATTCCTTTTCATTTGAACGATTGGTATAAAACTTACTCACTCACTATTGGTAATGACACACTGACCATTAAAAGTTTACCTGGCGTATTCAGCCATGGTGAATTTGATAAAGGTTCAGAATTACTGCTTGAAAGCTTACCTCGATTAAAAGGGCGGGTATTAGATTTTGGTTGCGGCGCAGGAGTGATAGGCTCAGTGATTGCCACTCGAAATCCAGATGCACAAGTGGATATGTGTGATATTAGTGCATTAGCGCTAGAATCAAGCAAGGCAACTCTTGAAGCCAATGGTTTACAAGGCCATGTCTTTGCCTCTGACATCTATTCCGATACCGCGAATAACTACCACTATTTGATCAGCAACCCCCCTTTTCATTCAGGTCTAGATACACAATACTCAGCAGCAGAAACCTTCTTATCTCAAGCGCCTAACCACTTGGCGAAACAAGGTAATATGTTCATTGTTGCTAATAATTTCTTGAAATACCCTCCCATTATCAATCAAGCGTTTGGGCATTGTGAAACCACAATCAAAAACAATAAATTCACCATCTACCACGCAATCAAAAGCCGTTAACCCCCACAACGGGTACCAACAAGCGAGAGTCTGCAAATAAAACACGCTCACTCTCGTCCCTATTTTGCTATACCTGAAAAATCGCCAGCACCCTATTGATAAAATATATCCACACTTGCTTTATCTATGATTCAGAGGGATTGATCACCTTTTTTACTGTCGAAAATCAAGTTTCCTTAACTATTCGTCGATAACATAGTAAAAAGGAAGATTAAGACTATCGTTGAAAAATACCGCTTTTTCATTATATTTTCTAACGATAAAAGGACACGCTCAACATCATGACCACATTCATTGAATACAAGTAATCAATCTTATGCTAAAGGCTCGTAAAATAAAGAAATTACAAAGACTTCAACATACGTTGATGGCTGCATTTTTGGTGGTAAGCCTGACTCCCTTAATCATTATTGCTGCCTTTTTTTTGCATTCGCATAGCCAAGATTTACAAGAGCAAAGCACCTCTTATCTAACCTCTGTTCGCGACACAAAAAAACAACAAATTAGCGATTATTTGAAATCGAAAGAATCTGAAGTCATGGGAATGGTTAGGTCTGAACTCGCCTACTCTAGCGGTGGACGTTTCTATGGTTTAATCAGTGCTTTTTCAAGGTTAGGCAACACCATTGAAGATGCAAGAAAAAATGCCCAACAACGATACATATTAGGATCGGGTGATCAAATTAAGACATCGGTCTTACCCGAATCTGAAGATTATATCGGAACAGAGCGTTATCGATTGCTTCACAAACGATACCATTGGGCTTATGTCGATTTATTGAAACGTTCCGACTTTACGGATGTTCTCCTCGTTGATCTAGAAGGCAATGTGGCCTACTCAGTCAAAAAGGATGATCACTTCGGAACCAACCTGATAAATGGTAAATATAAAAATTTCACCTTGGGAAAAACGTTTGCTAGATTACAAAAAGCAGTCAAAGAATCTCGTAAAAAGAATGAAGATTACACCCCCGTTATTTTTTCCGATTTTGATATAGAAAATGGTCAACAAGTGCTTTGGGTTGGCGCGCCAATCATTCAACAAGGTTACTTACACAGTTACGCCATGTTCAAATTACCCAATACAGCATTAACTCACACTATTAACGACCATCATGATAAAAGTAACATCACTAAAATATTAGTGGGCTCCGATCATATACCGAGAATACAAGGCATCACTAAAGAACAAATTGAATCGAGTACGTCAGTGATAAACAAAGCCTTATCTGGTGAGACGGCTGTCGGTTCATTTAGTAACATCCATGGTGAGAAAGTCATTGCTGCATACACTCCAATCAAGATAAAAAATAAAAGCTGGGCATTAATTGTTGAACTCCCAGAAAAAGATGCCTACTCTCGCATCGACCAACTGAAGCACATCTTTTTTATTGTGATGTTAATTGGCATTGTCGGGGTTTTCATTTGTGCCCACTACTTATCCAATTTTATAACGGCACCTCTACTTAAACTCGCTTGGGCTGCTGAACGAGTATCCGCCGGTGATCTCGATCAAAATATAGTCAGTATTGAGCGTAAAGATGAAATTGGTCGGTTAGCCGCAAGCTTTACTCGTATGCAGCGTTCAATACGAGAAAAAATTCAGCTGATTGGCGATCAAAACAAAAAACTTGAAGAGAACATTCAAACTATTCGTCAGCAAAATAATGAACTTCAACTTGCTAATAAGTTAAAAGATGAATTTCTTGCCACCACCTCACATGAATTACGCACCCCTTTACATGGTATGGTGGGAATTGCAGAATCTTTAATATCAGGTTCAAATGGAACGGTTCCCAACAATCAAAAGCATCAACTGTCTATTATTATTAATAGCGGACAACGTTTAGCCACATTGGTTGATGACTTACTCGATTATCATAAAATGCGCTATGGCAATTTAGACATCCAAAAAACAACCGTTGATATTGCTGCCGCGACCCGATTAGTTCTTGAATTATCTAACCATCTAATCGGCAGTAAGCCACTAAGAATTATCAATCAGATCCCATTAGAATTGCCACTTGTTTATGCTGATGCCCAGCGTTTAGAGCAAGTACTTTATAATTTAGTGGGCAATGCCATTAAATACACATCGGAAGGTAAAGTCATTATATCCGCCACGGTACTTGATAAGAAAATTCGCATACAAGTAGTCGATACGGGCCAAGGCATACCAGCCGCTCAACTGGATCATATTTTTGAACCTCTCATTCAAGCCAGTCAAGATTCATCTCGTTATCGTCAAGGGGCAGGTTTAGGGCTTTCAATTAGCCGTCAACTTATTGAGCTAATGGGAGGCACCTTATACGTTAGCAGCCAACCTTTTGTCGGCACCACATTCAGTTTTTCTCTGCCAATCGCAACACAAGAAGAGCTTAATGCCCATAAAATAGACATACCAGAAATTCACTTCCAAGTTCCTGAGAGCGCCTCATTTGTAAATGAACAAGACTCTATACTACCGAATAACCCTAACGGGCCACTCTTAGTTGTGGCAGACGATGAACCCGTTAACTTGCAAATCCTTGATAGTTTTTTACGATTGGAGGGGTATCGGGTCCGTACTACAACCGATGGCTTAACGGCCATTCAACTTATCGAAAAAGAGAAGCCCGAACTCGTTTTACTCGATGTAATGATGCCAGCCATGAGCGGTTATGAAGCTTGCCAAGAAATTCGCAAACATTATGATCATGCCACATTGCCCGTTATTTTGCTAACCGCACTAAGCCAAACCAATGACCGAATTCGTGGCTTTGATGCGGGTGCCAATGACTACCTCACCAAGCCATTTAACAAACAAGAGCTTGCGGCTCGCATTAGAGCGCACTTAACCGCGAGCAAAGCTGAGATAAGACGACTTGAAAATGCGCAATTGCAACAAGAACTAAAAATAAGAGAACAAGTGGAAGCCAGTTTATTAGAAACTCAAGGTCGTCTTCTCGAGCAACTTGAATCAGCACCAGAAGCGATTATTTGTGTTAGAGAAGATGGTCGAATTCGCTTTGCCAATGACTCTGCTGCAAAACTTTTTAAACGCAGCCCCGAACAATTAAAACGATCTAATGCAGATGAAATTATTGCCCCTAAATATCTCAACATTATCCAAGAACATTATTGCGGTGAGGTCGATATTTTTATCGATGATAAACGTGAACATGTTAGTACTGACGTACTTAGCCTACCGGATGCTTCTGGGCTAAAATCCATGTACATTTTCAACGTCGGTGGCGGAATCAATGCACAACGGATAGACAACCTCGAAACCGCGATTGAAGCATTGTCCAGTTATGCCTTTGACGGAGATAAAAATAAGCTTCAGCAGCTAAAAGAGTTAGGTGGAGAGTTTACACGCCTAGCAGATAAAGTTTCCCCTAAGAGCGAAGACAAACAGCATATTATGCGTGAAGTATTGGTCGATACCATGATTACCGCGCTCGACTATTGGGAGTCTGAAACGGGAAAAACCAAATTCGCACTCGCAGAGGAAAGTGGTTTATGGCGAGTATACTTAGACAGAAGCACCCTTCAAACAAGAACATTAGATAAGTATCTACGTATTGAAACATTACCCAAAACGGCTCGGTGGCGAACTGTGTTAAACACAATAGACTACATTTTAGAACATACTAAAGATCAAACAGAGCAACGACAGCACCTAATAAATTGCAGAGAAAAGCTACAAAACCTACTCATAAATTAACACCAATAAATCATGGGGATTGCATAGGAAAACCTTGGCAATCCACCTATCGATTAATTTGATCTCCTTTATATCTCACCTAAGCCGCCCACTGACCAAATAAAGCTTATACCTTTTCATAAAACACCAATTGCTCATCTAACAACACAGAGTAAAGCTCCATTCAATAGCGATTTCAGCAGCGCTTACTATGATGACATCATCTTAACTCTTGCTATCGAAACACTTATTTTCCAATAGTAATTAACCAACTAAAAGTCGATTACATTCGATTAAAAATCGACAAAATTAATTTATCATATGTGTATTTATCATTTCATTACAGTTAATGAGAAGCTACTCACAACAAATCGGCAATACTATTTTTTCAAAAAAAACAAAGAAAAAAAACACAAGTGATCAAAGTCAAATTAAAATAAACAACCATCAAAACAACTATAAATAAAAGACAAATAAAAAAGTAAGCACTTACATACACCATTTAACACTTTTAAAATATAGATGGATATCACACTTAAAAAAAGTATGTTTTTCAATCTAAATAATGAGATTTTTACGTTTTCAACGAGAAAGCATCACCTTTTGACGTTTTTAACGGGAATAGAATTTGACGATTTCGACGGTAAGGTGTTCTCTTGTATTGCAAAAGGCCTACAGGCCACTCAGCAATATCACCATAGTGTAAAAGAACATCACACTCGCAACATGTCGATATCAATGAGGTGGGTCTTAAGCGAGTGTTTATCAATTGATGACATTCCTTTTAATTAAGCTATAACAAAAGCAAAAGTAAGGAACAGCTATGCTTACCAATATAAAAAAAACAGCTATCGCAGCAGCAGTACTTTCTGTCGCAGCAACAGGTTTTACTTCGGTAGCCTCAGCAGCAGAGCGAAGCGAATTAACGATTGTGCCCGATTTTTACCCTACAATGGTACGTAACTTTAACCCGTACCTAGGTGCAACCAACCTAAAAACAACCACTGACTTCATTTATGAACCATTGGTTATATTCAATGAAATGCACGGTAACACTCCGGTAATGCGCCTTGCAAAAGATTTCAAAATGTCTGATGACCTAATGACCGTAACCTTCGATATTCGTGAAGGCGTAAAATGGTCTGACGGTAAAACATTTACGGCTAATGATGTGGTTTACTCTTTCAATTTAATAAAAGAAAAACCAGCACTTGACCAATCCGGCATCAATAAGTGGATAAAGAGCATAGAGAAAAAAGGTGATTATCAAGTTATCTTCCACCTAACAGAAGCAAACTCAAACGTACCTTATGAAATTTCTAAAGTACCCGTGGTTGCTGAACACGTATGGAAAGATGTTAAAGATCCAACGAGCTTCACCAACGAAAACCCCGTTGGTACAGGGCCATTTACCGAGATCGACACCTTTACTCCGCAACTTTATATTCAGTGTAAAAACCCGAATTATTGGGATGCGAAAAACCTAAACGTGGATTGTTTACGTGTCCCACAAATCGCAAACAACGACCAATTATTGAGTAAGATCGTAAACTCAGAACTTGATTGGACGTCTTCATTTGTCCCTGATATTGACAAAACATATGCATCAGTGAGCCCTAATCACCATTACTGGTACCCAGCATCGGGTACTCAAGCGTTCATGGTGAACTTTAAAGAAAAAGATGCAGCGAAAAAAGAAGCGTTAACTAACGTTGATTTCCGCCGTGCTTTCTCGATGGCACTTGATCGCCAAACGATCATTGATATTGCTTTCTACGGTGGTGGTACTGTCAATGATTTCGCTTCAGGTCTCGGTTATGCGTTTGAAGCATGGTCTGATGAAGCCGTTCATAACAAATACAAAGGCTACAACACCTATAACGTTGAAGGCTCAAAAGCATTATTGAAAAAAGCGGGCTTTATTGACAAAAACGGTGATGGATTTGTTGATACCCCGTCAGGAAAGCCTTTTGAGCTATTAATTCAATCACCAAACGGTTGGACTGACTTTAACAACACCGTACAACTTGCGGTTGAGCAACTTGAAGAAGTTGGCATTAAAGCAAAAGCACGTACGCCTGACTTTGCGGTTTATAATCAAGCGATGCTAGAAGGCAATTACGATGTAGCTTATACCAACTACTTCCATGGCGCGGATCCACATACTTACTGGAACTCAGCGTATAACTCAGCACTACAAGGTGGTGATGGGATGCCTCGTTTTGCTATGCACTTCTTTAAAAATGATAAGTTAGATTCATTGTTAAACAGCTTCTACAAAACCGCTGACAAGCAAGAGCAGCTAAAAATTGCTCATAACATCCAGCAAATCATTGCTGAAAATCAAGTAACGATTCCGGTTCTATCTGGTGCTCAATTCTTCCAATACAATACTAAACGCTTCACTGGTTGGTGGAATGAGAAAAACCCGAAAGGTCGTCCAAGTATTTGGGCTGGCATTCCTGAGCGTCTACTACAAGTTCTGGATCTAAAACCAGTTAAGTAACATACAACCCTGCGGTGTGCTCATTTGCTAGCAGCACACCGCCTTTAAACTTCCCCTCTTGATACGAAAATGTATGGCGCTTGTCGTCAGGGGATTTCTTTGTCTGAAATAGGCTGCCTGAAACCAGAGTCAGGCCAAAAAATCTGGGAAAGTTAAGGTGTAAGTTATGGGATTTTTCTTAAAACGTTTAGGTTTTTATTTTATCGCGCTTATCGTCGCTGCGACGATCAACTTTGCGATTCCACGAGCAATGCCAGGTGACCCAGTGACCATGATGTTTGCTAATGCAACCTCACAGGTAACTCCTGAACGAATTGCCGCGATGAAAGAGCTATTAGGCTTTGTCGAAGGCGGTCCACTGGTTCAATATTATGCTTATTTGAAAAATATTCTTAGTTGGAATTTAGGAACCTCTATCCAGTTCTACCCTCTTTCTGTATCAGACCTATTAGGTGGTGCATTCGGGTGGTCATTATTCCTAGCGGGTACTGCCGTTATCTTCTCCTTCTCGATTGGTTCAGTACTCGGTATTTTTGCTGCTTGGAAACGTGGCAGTAAATACGACACATTTATTTCACCAGGGATGTTAGTCATCCAAGCGGTACCACAGGTGGTTATCGCTATGCTCGCGATGTTTGTCTTCGCCGTAGGTTTGCGCTGGTTCCCAACAGGCTATGCCTATACCGCAGGTAACCTTCCGGATTGGACAAGCTGGGAATTCATTAAAGATGTCGCCTATCACGCAGTTCTTCCTTTATTTTGTGCGTCGGTTGTGCAAATTGGTGGCTTCTTAATCAACATGCGTAACAACATGATTAATCTGTTAAGTGAAGATTACATCACCATGGCAAAAGGTAAGGGATTAAGCGAAAACCGAGTGGTCTTTAACTACGCCGCTCGTAATGCCATGCTGCCTAGTGTCACCGCTCTCTCTATGTCTCTTGGTATGGCGATTGGTGGTCAACTTATCGTTGAAATTATCTTTAACTACCCCGGTTTAGGAACGGTTCTTTTCAATGCAATTAACGCTCGTGATTACCAAGTTCTTCAAGGGCAACTTCTTATCATGACGTTATTTATGCTTTTCTTTAACTTACTCGCCGATATGTTGTATGTCGTGCTTGACCCTCGCCTACGTAAGGGAGGCAAATAATCATGAAAGCTCTCATTAAATTATTATCCAGTAATCCCAAAGCCCTAACAGGTTTTATAATTTTAAGCATTTTCGTATTAATGGCGGTATTCGCCCCTCTCATTACCAAACATGCACCAGATAAACGTACGGGTAATCCTCATGAATACCCAGCCACTATCGTCAAAATAGCTAAAACCAGCCCAGATGGTTGGGTTGCGACTAATCTTGCAGACGATCGACGCACCATGGCGATGTCTAAAAAAGCAGACCATGAACTTGGAACCTCTCGTATGGGCCGTGATATCTGGTCACAATTGGTCTATGGAGCCCGAGTATCCTTGGGGGTAGGCTTTGGCGCGGGACTGGTGGTATGTTTCTTAGCTACTGTAATAGGTGTATCAGCAGGTTACTTTGGCGGTAAGATCGATGATATTTTAACCGCAGCAATGAACATTATGCTGGTGATTCCACAGTACCCATTATTATTCGTCTTGGCCGCTTTCATTGGCGAGGCAGGGCCATTAACCATAGCCTTAATCATAGGGTGTACCTCCTGGGCTTGGGGTGCTCGCGTAGTAAGAGCCCAAACATTATCTTTACGGGAAAAAGAATTTGTAAAAGCGGCTGAAGTGTTAGGTGAATCATCATTCAGAATTATTTTTGTTGAAATTTTACCAAACTTAATCTCGATTGTTGGCGCAAGCTTCATCGGTTCAGTGATGTACGCCATCATGATGGAAGCGACCATTTCTTTCCTAGGTCTTGGCGACCCAAGTACCATCAGCTGGGGTATCATGCTGTACAACGTACAAACCTCTTCCGCTATTTTGGTTGGTGCGTGGTGGGAGCTAATTACCCCCTGTCTGGCTCTGACGACCCTTGCCGTTGGTTTAGCGCTATTAAACTTTGCAGTCGATGAAGTGGCTAACCCACAATTGCGTTCACACAAAGGAATGAAACGCTGGAAAAAAATTGCAGCACAAAAAAAGAAAGTGCGTGAACCTGAATTGCCAACACAAAATGCACTTTTGAGCGGAGAAAAATAATATGACTCAACCACTAATTTCAATCCGCAATTTATGCGTAGACTACATCACTGACGCGGGCGATGTTCGCGCAGTCAATAACGTAAGCTTTGATATTGCTCCTGGTGAAGTATTTGGTTTAGCGGGGGAATCGGGCTGTGGTAAATCCACGGTGGCTTTCTCGCTAATGCAGTTACACAAGCCACCCGCATTCATTACTGGCGGTGAAGTCATCTTCAATGGTGAGAACATCCTCGACTACAGTGAACATCGTATCCAATCTTTTCGTTGGAGCGAAATGTCGATGGTATTCCAAAGCGCTATGAATGCTTTGAACCCCGTATTGCCAATGGAAGAGCAATTTTGCGATGTGATCATGCGCCATACCAATATGACACGAGACCAAGCAAAAAAACGCGCTGAAGGTTTGTTAGAAATTGTTGATATTCACCCAGATCGTTTGGGCGACTACCCTCACCAGTTTTCTGGAGGTATGCGTCAGCGCCTCGTGATCGCGATTGCATTAGCGCTTAATCCCAAAATGATCATTATGGATGAACCTACAACTGCTCTGGACGTCGTTGTACAACGTGAAATTTTACAAAAAATTTATGCCTTAAAAGAAGAATTTGGATTCTCAATTTTATTCATTACTCATGACTTATCGTTAATGGTCGAATTCTCGGACCGTATCGGAATCATGTACTCAGGTGAATTAATTGAAGTCGCGCCTTCTAAAGAAATTTTAGAATCGCCATACCACCCTTATACACGAGGATTAGGATCTTCATTTCCTCCGTTAACGGGCCCAAAAACCAAATTAACAGGCATTCCTGGTAATCCTTTAAACTTGTTAGAAATTCCACAAGGCTGTCGATTCCAAGCGCGTTGCGATCGCGTGCATGACACATGCCGTCAAGTCGCGACACAACTGCGTCAGATTGAGCCAGGACGATTATCAAACTGCCATTTATATGGCGAACCAATCGTACAAGCAAAAGTTTAATCAAACCCAGAACAGCAGAATCAGCACTATAAGCCGGTTAAAAAGAATTAGCGTAAAGCTGGAGACAATTATGAGCTCATCAGACAAATATGGAAAATTGCTGGTTGAAGGGAAAAACTTAATTAAAGATTTCCCGATCAGCAGTAGTTCACTAAAACAACCTATGATGCGTGCGATCAACGACGTATCTTTTAAAATGTACAAAAGTCGTGGCTTAGCCGTGGTCGGTGAATCAGGTTCTGGTAAATCCACCACCGCGAAAATGATCGCCAAAATGTATGCCCCAACAGCGGGTATGATTGAGTACAAAGGTCGCGATATCCAAGATATCAAGAAGAAACAAGATCTCATGCACTACCGTGAAGGTGTACAAATGGTATGGCAAGACCCATTTGGCTCATTAAACCCAACACACAATATTTTTCACCATATTGCTCGTCCTTTAATCATTCACAATAAAGTGAAAGCCAGTGATAAAAAGGAACTTCAAGAGCGTATTTATGAACTTTTAGAACAAGTAGGATTAAACCCAGCCAAAGAAACTGCGGCTAAATTTCCCCATCAACTTTCAGGTGGCCAACGTCAACGTGTCAATCTAGCGCGTAATATTGCAGTAGGTGCTGAAGTCGTGCTAGCAGATGAACCAACATCGATGTTGGATGTTTCAATACGTGCAGGTGTTTTGAACTTAATGGAAGAAATGAAGTTCGATAAACAAATGTCATTACTTTATATCACACATGACATTGCCACGGCGCGTTATATAGCGGAAGACCTTTCTGTTATGTATGTAGGTCACATGGTCGAATGGGGGGATACCGATGAGATCATTCACGATCCACAACACCCCTATACTCAGCTTTTGGTTTCAGCGGTACCCGATCCGAAGAAATCCATTCATGAAAAATTAAAAGGCAATAAAGGGGAAATCCCACTTTGGACACCAGAATCCGTTGGATGCCCATTTGCCGGCCGTTGCTTACATGTCACCGACAAATGCCGTGAAAAAATGCCAGGGGTCACTCAACTCGCTGACAATCACTTTGTTCGTTGCTATTTGTTTGAAAAATAATCATTTAAGTTGATATTAAAACACGTCAATAGCGCAGTGCGTTTACATAATGTCTGATTTAACGTCGGTATGCTTTAGTTATCTATAGCTACCGACCAGAGCAAGGCTCGGAGCTTTAATGAAAATTCTTACTAACCATATTGGTTATCCGTGTTTAAGCAGTAAAAATGCGGTTGTACTGGCCTCCACTCTCAATGAGAACATAACCGCTCACTTAGTCAATGCTCATACTCATCGTATTGAAAAGGAATTTTCTGTCACACCGATAGGTAAAGTCGCGAATTGGCATCAAGGTCAATTCTATTCCATTGATTTTTCAGAATTTACAACATCAGGCCTATACTATCTATCGATAGGTTCATCACAATCTCATCCTTTTAAAATCAATAATAATCTATTGATGAAACAGACGTTTTCCGATGTTTTACATTACTTTAAATCACAACGCTGTGGTGGGATGTTTGAGCAACAAGATCATCAAATTCCAATTGTAAACACGCAAACCACCTTTGATGTTCATGGCGGTTGGTACGATGCATCGGGAGATGTAAGTAAATATTTTAGCCACTTATCTTATGCCAACTATTTAAACCCACAGCAAACCCCAATGGTAGTTTGGAATATGTTGAAAGGGTTGTCATTAACAAATGACATGACGGCTTTTGCCCCATTTTCGGCTGTACGATTAACCGAAGAAGCGTTGTTTGGCGCTGACTTTTTGGTTCGTATGCAGAACCCTAAAGGTTTCTTCTATATGACGGTATTCGATAAATGGAGTAAAGATCCTAAGCAACGAGAAATCTGCGCTTACGAAACGCAAAACGGCCATAAACTTAGTGATTATCAAGCAGGTTTTCGTCAAGGTGGTGGGGTTACCATTGCTGCTCTCGCCGCTGCTTCACGCTTAGATCAACACGGTGATTACACACAAAACCAATACCTTGAAGCTGCCGTTAAAGGTTATCAACACCTTTGCAAATATAACACTCAATATTTAAACGATGGTACGGAAAATATCATTGATGAGTATTGCGCATTGTTGGCAGCAACCGAGCTATTTAAAACTACACAAAAAAATGACTATTTATTCGAAGCAAGACGTTGGGCTAAAGCGTTAATGAGTCGCCAATTTAGTGACCAAAACTGTTCACATTATTGGTCTGCCAATGAAGATGGCTCTCGTCCATACTTCCATGCAGCTGAAGCAGGGTTACCTGTTATCGCATTAACTGAATACGTCTCCATCGAAAACGATACAATATTAAAAAAACAAACTCTTAGTGTGATTGAAAATGCACTGCGATTTGAATTAACCATTACTCATAATGTAAATAACCCATTTAGCTACCCACGCCAGTATGTAAAAGCGGTTGATGGCGATAAACGAGAGGCCTTCTTTGTCGCACAAAAGAATGAATCAGGTTACTGGTGGCAAGGTGAAAATGCACGCTTAGCATCACTGTCAACCATGGCAAGCATAGTTCAACCATACCTCACCGACCTAGGTCTAAAATGCCAATTAAAACGTTTTGCACAATCGTCTTTAGATTGGATATTAGGGCTAAATCCTTACGACATGTGCATGCTTGATGGTCATGGACACAACAATCCTAATTACCTACCTGAACTGGGTTTTTTTAACGCCAAAGGTGGCGTATGTAACGGTATTACTTCTGGTTTTGATGATGAGCAAGACATTGCTTTTAACCCTGAAGGCCAAAAAGACGACATGCTACAAAACTGGCGTTGGGCAGAACAATGGATCCCGCACGGTGCATGGTATTTATTGGCGATCATTGCCCAACAGAATCATTTAGATACTGAAAATAAGGAGCCATCCCATGGCTGATCTTTTTGTGGGAATCGATGGGGGTGGCACCTCTTGTCGCGCACGCATTCGCGATCATCAAGGAAAGCTGATAGGTGAAGGCAAAAGTGGCAGTGCTAATATTTTACTCGGTGTCGAAGTGGCAATGGTGTCTATCATTGAAGCCATTGAACAAGCAAGCCAAGGCTATGGGATCACCCAGCAAGACTATTCTCATATGCACCTTGGTTTAGCACTAGCGGCCGCTGAACAAAAATCCTCATGGCAATCTTTCATGTCTTTATCCCACCCATTTGCCAGTATGGTACTGAATACCGATGCTTATGGAGCTTGTTTGGGTGCTCATAACGGTAATGATGGTGCCATCATGATTGCTGGTACAGGTTCATGTGGCCTTTTAATCCACCAAGGTAAACATCATATTGTCGGCGGCCGTGAATTTCCAATTTCCGATCTTGGTGGTGGTGCGATCATGGGGCTAAGGCTCATTCAATACACCTTACTGACTCAAGATGACATTAAACCAAGTAGCCCAATCACCAACATCGTCATGCAACACTTTAATCACGATGTCGACACCATTGTTGAATGGTCAAAAACCGCTAAGCCTTGTGAGTATGGTCAATTTTCCCCACAAATTTTTAGTTGTGCCAGTCAAGGTGACCAAGTGGCTATCACTTTATTAAAAGAAACCGCGCAAGACATTGATATGTACTTATTGGCACTTATCAAAAAAGGCGCAAATGCCATTTCGCTGATGGGCGGGATCGGTGAACACATCGTCCCCTATCTCAGTCAAATGACACAATCACATCTCGTCTCCGCTAAAAAAGATGCGATTGAAGGTGCTTTAATGATGGCAAATAACCCTCAACACAACCTGTATTCATTCGCTTGTTGAGCCATGAATTTTATAACAACACACGCCTTAAAAGGTGACATTATGAATTATCGAATTGATCTCTCTGTTCTTGAAGAACAAGAAAACTATACTCGTTTTGGCTTCACGCTTCATAATTTAAGCGATCAAGATTTACACCACTGGGATATTCATCTTAGCTTTCGACGCTTCATCCAACCGGAATCTTTAACTCAAGGGACGATTGAACAAGTGGGCGCTTATTGTGTGATTCAGCCCCCCCAAGAAACCATATTATTGGCTAACCACCATTATTATGTTGAATTTGGCTGCCATACGGCACCATTTCAATTACTGTCCGATGGGTTTGATGATGCATTCATTCAAATGAAAAACAACGGTGAGATTGTTAATGTTAACGTCGCCATTACGCCTATTGCTTTAGCTTCTGCTTATAAGCAAAGTTCAAGTATCCCTGTGGTGGCAGCTAACTTTGAAGGCATTATTCCTAATCCTCAAAGCCAGCAATCTCGACAAGGTCACTTTAATTTAACTCAAACGATTGTCTTTCAATTTTACAGCAATCAAGCACAGAGTGCTCTAACATGGTTGGCGGAAGAATTTAGCGGCATTTTAGATAACACCATAAAAATGAGCAGCCAAGGCAATGTTTGCTTTGTGATGACCCCCAATTTAGCCGACGGTGCTTATAAACTTGAAATACAAGAAAAACAAATCTTGTTGGAAGCTAGCTCCACCAGCGGTTTTATGTATGCCAGCGCAAGCCTACTGCAACTTGTTAACCATCAAATTAATAATCAAAGTACCGAACTGCCTTGTGTCTTGATACAAGATAAACCTCGTTTTACTCACCGCGGCATGATGCTGGACTGCGCTCGCCACTTTCATTCGGTCGACACCGTCAAGCGACTGATTAACCAACTTGTTCAATTAAAATTTAACGTTTTTCATTGGCATTTAACCGATGACGAAGGCTGGCGTATTGAAATCAAAGCCTTCCCTGAATTAACACGCATTGGTGCATGGCGTGGCTTGGACACCCCAATAGAGCCGCAATATTCCAATCTATCCGGAAAACATGGTGGCTTTTATAGCCAAGATGATATCCGTGACATTATTCAATACGCAGCAGAACGAAATATTACCGTTATCCCAGAAATTGATATTCCAGGGCATTGCCGAGCTGCCATAAAGTCACTTCCTGACTTATTAGTCGATCCTGAAGATCAATCAGAATACCGTAGTATTCAATACTACACAGACAATGTTTTATCTCCTGGGTTAGAGGGAACCTATACCTTTATTGATACCGTTTTAGAAGAAATTTCTCATCTATTCCCAGCGCCTTACATTCACATTGGTGCCGATGAAGTGCCCGATGGAGTTTGGAAAAAAAGCCCCAAATGCCAAGCATTAATGGCCACACACGGCTACCAAAATGAAAAAGAGTTACAAGGGCATCTATTGAGTTACACAGAGGACAAAATAAAGTCTTTAGGCAAGCGCATGCTTGGTTGGGAAGAAGTGCAACATGGTGACAAAGTCAGTAAAGACACCATCGTTTACTCCTGGCACAGCGAAAAAGCAGGTTTGCACTGTGCTCGTAATGGGTTTGATGTGGTGTTGCAACCTGCTCAATATACCTATTTAGACATTATTCAAGATTATTCATCGACAGAATTCGGCGTCAACTGGGCGGGAGTCGTACCGTTAGAAAAATCTTATGGGTATGAACCGTTGTCAGAACTGGATCCCGATGATCCAATCAGGCAGCATATTTTTGGCATTCAATGTGGTCTATGGTGCGAAATTATTGATAACCAAGATCGCATTGATTACATGATTTTCCCTCGCCTTCTTGCGATTGCAGAAGCGTGCTGGACAGAAAAACAACACCGAGATTGGGACGATTTTCTCTCTCGTCTTTATGGACATTTGCCAACTTTGACTCGTCAAGGTGTCAACTTCCGCCCTTTGAAATAGAAGTTGAACCCAAAATAGTTGACGTTACAGTGAGGTGGCAAGTAACCAAAACCCGATGAACATAGTTTTCCTATGCGATTGGAGTGAATAAATGCAGCCAACAAAACGGTAGCTTCAAATAAAAAAGGGCGCGATTTCAAAGGTAAAAAATTAAGATCGATAAAGTCTTCACCCAGATTTATTTTAAGTAAGGAACACATCAATGAAATACGGTTTTTTCGACAATGATAATCGTGAATACGTCATCACTCGTCCTGACGTACCAGCACCTTGGACCAACTACCTAGGCACAGAGAAATTTTGTACTGTCATTTCACATAATGCAGGTGGTTACTCTTTTTATAACTCTCCAGAATACAATCGAGTGACTAAATTCCGCCCGAACGCATCATTTGATAGACCAGGGCACTATGTCTATTTACGTGATGATGAGACTGGCGATTATTGGTCTATCTCATGGCAACCTGTCGCTAAAAGCCTAGATGAAGCTTCTTATGAAATACGTCATGGTTTGTCATACTCTACATTTAAGTGTGAATACAACGGCATTACTGCAACTAAAACCTTATTTGTCCCCAAAGGTGAAGATGCCGAAGTGTGGGATGTCGTCATTAAAAATACGGATAACAAACCACGTACCATTAGTGCATTTTCTTTTGTGGAATTCTCTTTCAGCCACATTCAATCAGATAATCAAAACCATCAGATGTCCCTTTATTCTGCTGGAACAGAATATCGTAATGGCGTGATCGAATACGATCTGTATTACAACACCAATGACTTTGAAGGTTTTTATTACCTCGCCTCTACCTTCGATCCCGATTCTTACGATGGTCAACGTGATAGCTTCCTTGGGTTATACCGTGATGAAGCCAACCCGATTGCGGTTGAGCAAGGTCAATGTTCAAACTCAGCACAAACTTGTTATAACCATTGTGGTTCATTACACAAACAATTCGTAATTCAACCCGGAGAAGAAGTCCGATTTGCTTACATTCTTGGCATGGGTAAAGGCAATGGTGAAAAGCTGCGCGCTAAATACCAAGATCTTGCTAACCTTGATGCTGACTTTGCTGGAATAAAAGCACACTGGGATGAGCGTTGTAACAAGTTCCAAGTGAAATCCCCTAATGAAGGTGTGGATACCATGATCAACGCATGGACCCTCTACCAAGCAGAAACGTGTGTCGTATGGTCTCGTTTCGCCTCTTTCATTGAGGTCGGTGGGCGTACTGGTCTTGGATATCGTGACACTGCGCAAGATGCGATTTCTGTGCCTCATGCTAACCCATCCATGACTCGTAAGCGCTTAGTTGATTTACTACGAGGCCAAGTCAAAGCAGGCTACGGTTTGCACTTATTTGATCCTGACTGGTTCGATCCTGAAAAAGCCGATGTCGTTCCATCCAAATCGCCAACCGTGGTTCCAACACCAAGTGATGAAGATAAGATCCACGGCATCGAAGATACCTGCTCAGACGATCACTTATGGCTGGTTCCGACGATTTGTAAGTACGTGATGGAAACCGGTGAAGAATCGTTCTTTGATGAAGTGATCCCTTATGCCGATGGCGGTAATGCTAGTGTTTACGATCACATGAAAGCTGCTCTGGATTTCTCTGCCGAATATGTCGGTAACACTGGTATTTGTAAAGGCTTACGTGCAGATTGGAACGATTGCCTCAACCTCGGTGGCGGTGAATCATCCATGGTTTCTTTTCTTCATTACTGGGCACTACAAGAGTTTATCGATCTTGCTAAGCACCTTGGTAAAACCGAGGATGTTGATAAATACAGCACCATGGCGGAAGGTGTTCGTCAGGCTTGTGAAACTCACCTGTGGGATGATGAAGGAGGCTGGTACATTCGCGGCTTAACTAAAAATGGCGATAAGATCGGTACCGCTCAACAAACTGAAGGCAAGATCCACTTAGAGTCAAATACTCTAGCGGTCCTTTCTGGAGCGGTATCTCAAGAACGCGGTGAGCGAGCAATGGATTCGGTAGATGAGCATTTATACTCGCCATACGGCTTGCACTTAAACTCGCCATCATTTGCAACGCCAAACGATGACATTGGTTTTGTCACTCGTGTTTATCAAGGCGTAAAAGAAAACGGCGCGATCTTCTCACATCCAAACCCTTGGGCGTGGGTAGCAGAAGCCAAGCTGGGTCGTGGCGATCAAGCGATGAAGTTCTACGATGCACTAAACCCATACAATCAAAATGACATGATTGAAACGCGCATTGCCGAACCTTACTCATACGTGCAATTTATCATGGGCCGCGATCATCAAGACCATGGCCGCGCCAATCACCCTTGGCTAACCGGAACCTCTGGCTGGGCTTACTTTGCCGTGACTAACTTTATTTTAGGGGTTCGTACCGGATTTGAAGGTTTAACCGTTGATCCTTGTATTCCAACTGCATGGCCGAGCTTTGACGTAACGCGTCAATGGCGTGGAGCAACATACAACATCACGGTAAAAAATCCGAATAATGTCAGCAAAGGCGTTCAATCCATCACTGTTAATGGTGAGGCCATTGAAGGGGCGATTCCGGTTCAAGCCGAAGGCAGCATTAACGATATTATAGTGATTTTAGGGTAAGAAACTTGGGAAGCACTTGCTTCCCACTTTAACTTCTAGAAAGGATGTCATCATGATCAAATTTGGAACCGGCGGTTGGCGCGCTTTTATTGGGGAAGAGTTTACCCAAGCTAACGTACGCCTAGTTGCTCAAGCACTCTCAAATATCATTCAACATGAAAATGCCGCTAAAAATGGTTTCGTTATTGGCTATGACCGCCGATTTTTATCCGACAAAGCGGCGAGATGGTTTGCTGAGATTCTAGCCGGGAATGGAATTAAAGTCAGCTTCATTAATCGTTTTGTGCCCACTCCGATTGTGATGTTCAAAGCCAAAGAAATGGACTGTCACTATTCCGCTTGTATTACGGCGTCTCACAATCCTGCCGATTACAACGGAATTAAAGTATTCATTCAAGGTGGGCGGGATGCCGATGAAGTAATCACACAAAAAATAGAATCTCAAATTGCCGAGCTACAAGATTCTGATGTTCAATTAATCGATTTTGATGACGCACGAGATAATGGTCTCATTGAGATAATCAACCCAATGAACGAGTTTGTGGATTCAATCATTAACTTTATTGATATGGAATCGATCAAAAAAGCCAACCTACGCGTATTAATCGATCCCATGTTTGGCGTGGCAAAAAATGCCCTCCAGACTGTTTTAATTAATGGCCGTTGTGACGTGGATGTGATTAACGATGGTGAAAACCCATCCTTTGGAGGCTTAATGCCCTCTCCAAATGCGGCAACCTTATACCGCTTAAAACATTTAGTCGCAGCCGAAGGATATGATATTGGTATCGGTACTGATGGCGATGCCGATCGCTTAGGTATTATTGATGAAGAAGGCCACTTTATTCACCCCAACGAAGTACTGCTTCTTTTGTATTACTACATGTTGGAATACAAAGGTTGGAAAGGCTCAGTGGTGCGCAATATCGCCACTACCCATCTGTTGGATAAAGTCGCAGCCGATCATGGTGAAAAAAGCTTTGAGGTTCCTGTAGGCTTTAAGCACATTAGTAGTCAAATGGAAGCTGATGATTCATTAATTGGCGGTGAAAGCTCAGGTGGTTTAACCATCCGTGGGCACATTAAAGGCAAAGATGGTGTGTTTGCTTCAACTTTATTAGTCGAAATGATCAGTGTGACGGGTAAGAAATTATCGGAAATGCTCGACGAAATTTATGGAAAATATGGTTATGCCTACACCGCAGAAGGTGATTGCACCTTTAAACCGGCTCAAAAAGAAGCGCTATACAACAAAATCTATGTTGAAAAGTTAATGCCCAAATTTGAGTATGATGTTGAGCGCATCAGCTATGAAGATGGCGCAAAAGTTTACTTCCGCAATGGCGGTTGGGTGATAGCTCGATTCTCTGGTACCGAGCCTTTACTGCGTATTTTCTCTGAAATGGAAGATCAATCAACTGCAGAATCAATGGTCACACAGATGAAAGCCTTTTTAGCATTGTAGAAATAGAAGACGAAAGCGCAGAGTTCTAAGGGATATTGATCTTTCATATAAAAGATCGTGGTGAAAGCTACGATCTTTTTTAATTTTCGTCACGAGCGATTCACTTAGGATGTACCTCGCCAGAAAAAACAGCCAGAACAAAAAAATCATTAGAAAAACTAATCTTTAACCTCTAATTTCATCTTGCAAACCTAACCATATTTTTATTGCTGAAATGACGCCTTCGCACTAATATCCCCGCCATTATTATGGTCACTTAATCGACCCGTTTCCATTATCAATCTTTACTCATTTTTCATTGGAGAAAATGCATGTCTGCGCCTCTTAGTTTTATCAAACTAACCTTCTTGATTGCCATTTTGGCAGCAGTAGGACAAATGACGCAAACCATGTATGTGCCTTCTATGGGATACATGGCTCGTGAATTTAGTGTTTCAGCAGCCTCGATGCAGGCCGTCATGGCTTGCTACTTAATCCCTTATGGGTTATCACAATTCATTTATGGTCCATTATCGGATCGCTTAGGCCGTCGCCCTATCATTCTTACAGGCTTGATGATCTATATTCTAGGATCGCTCGCCGCTTTATTTGCCCATAGCTTCCCTTTATTCCTTGCTGCCAGTTTTATCCAAGGTATGGGCATTGGCTGCGGAGGAGCAATGGCTCGTACGCTAAGCCGTGATTGTTTTTCCGGCTTAGCGTTACATAAAGTAAATAGCCTTATCAGCATGTGTTTAATATTTTCACCGTTAGTCGCTCCGCTACTAGGTGGATATTTAACGGAAGTTTTTCATTGGCGAAGCAGCTACTTATTTTTAACCTTGTTCAGCGTTGGTGTCACCATCATCATGTTTACGCATATGAAAGAAACGCTACCAAAAACATCACGTCGATACGACTCGGTTGCCACCAGCTATCGCTACGTATTAGGTCATCGTCAATTCCAAGGCTATTTACTTTGCCTTGTCGCCACCTTTGCCGGAGTAGCATTATTTGAAGCGGCGGCAGGTGTATTACTTGGTGGTAAATTAAAGCTTCCAGCAACAACGGTGAGTTTACTGTTTATTCTCCCCATTCCGGGCTATTTATTAGGCGCAGCAATGTCAAATTGGATTGCTTCTCGCCATTCTGAAAAGCGCGCTTTAAACTTCGGCTTGGTCGCGATTGCTATTGGTTCGTTAGTGATCTTCATTCCTGGCGTATTTGGTTACACCAATGCTCTAACTTTAGTTGGTGGTGCAACCATCTACTTTTTAGGCTCTGGCGTACTATTTCCCGCGGCAACTACCGGAGCAATTTCACCTTTCCCGCACCATGCAGGAACAGCGGGTGCCTTACTCGGTGGAATTCAAAACTTCGGCGCAGGAATGGCAACCTTGATTGCAGCGATGATGCCAGCTCAGAACCAACTACCACTAGGTGCCTTGATGCTCGCCATGTCTTTACTTGCTGTGATTGGCTTACACAGAGTCAATAAAACGCCGATGCCACCTGATGTATTGGGTAGCACACTGTAATCACCCAACGGATACACATATAAAAAGCCGCATAAGAATCAATCTTACGCGGCTTAATTTTTATCGTTCTTTATTCTTTCGGTTAACTTAATCGTTCAAATTAATTCAAGGCCGGCGATGGAAACTTAATCCCATCCCAACCGTATTGAATAAAGTTACGTATATTCTGATGATCATCATTTTCTGGATGCTCTAATACATCTTGGCGATAAAATTTACCGAAACACGCCAAAGTTTGTGCTTGAGTTAAATTATGCATTTGTGCAAACGCGAAGATCTTACAAGACCCATTATTTTGCCCAGCGTCATTACTTATATCACCATTAGTAAATGCCGTAGGAGTAAATGTGAAACTACTATCAATCACCGCAATAGTCTGTTCAAACTCAACCGACAGTGGCTCGGTGGTTACCTGATGCAAAAACTCAGTCAACGCCATAACGTTCTCCTTTTAATCTTTTTAATAATTAAGCCAGTGTAAGTAAGACAATTTAAAAAACCAATGCCTCTTCACAATCCACTTCAACATTCACCTTTTGCCCTACCTCTAAAAGGTGATTAGATTGCGCTAACAAATGCACGCCGTGAACATCAATAACGTAACGACAGTGATCCCCCATAAACTGCTGCTCAATGACACGGATCTCGCTTTCTTCATCATGCAGTAACAATACTTGCTGCGGTCGCAATAGAATCTCGCACGCTTTCCCGATTTCAATCTGATTTTTAGAAGTGATAAGCAATGTGCCTAACACCGTATCAAATTGACCATCAGATAATTTTTCGGCAGGAAGATAACAACCACCTCCGAGAAAATTAGCTACAAATTTACTCGATGGCTGGTAATAAAGCTGTGCAGCTGAACCAAACTGCTCAATCACCCCTTTATTCATTACCGCCATTTTATCGGAAAATGCGAACGCTTCCTCTCGAGAATGCGTGACAAAAATGGCCGTAACACCTTGTTGTTTAAAGATGTTACGAATATCACGAATTAATTCATGGCGAACTTGCGTATCAATATTAGAAAAAGGTTCATCAAGCAACAATAAATCAGGTTGGCACGCCAGCGATCGAGCAATCGCGACACGTTGCTGCTGACCTCCTGATAATTGATGGGGGTAGCGATCTTCTAGGCCAATTAAGTGCACCAGTTCCAACATACTTTCTACAATGGTTTTCTGCTGAGCTTTATTTTTATCTTGTAAACCAAACGAGATATTGTCAGAAACGGACAAATGTGGAAATAAAGCATAATCTTGAAAAATAAGACCTATATTTCTTTGCTCTGGTGGCAACCAATTTTCACCATCATCAATCACTTTTTGATTTAGCACCATCTCACCAGAAGATAATGGCAACAAACCCGCAATAGCTTTTAGTAGGGTGGTTTTCCCGCAGCCGCTCGCCCCGAGTAAACACACAATTTCACCTTGTTGTACTGATAAGCTTAAGTTCTCTAAAACCGGTACAAGTTGCCCCTTCGTCGAACCATGCCCTGTAGCATAGCGACAAGTTAAATGTTCAATCTTCAACGCAGTCTTGTCAGGAGAAGGATCAGAAGAGATAGAATGAGTAGGCAATGTCATTTAATGCACCTTTTCTAAAGAACGATTAACCACAATAAGCGGCACCAACCCCACCAGCACCAATAAAATCGCAGGCAAAGCGGCCAGTTCTAATTGCTGGTCAGACACAAAGTTATATACATATGTTGCTAAAGTTTCAAAGTTAAACGGGCGCAATAAGATAGAAGCATTCAGCTCTTTCATTGATTCAATAAACACCAATAGACCAGCAATCAAAGCGCCCCTTATAACCAAAGGAAAATGTACACGCTTTAGCATATTGCTCGATGTGCAGCCCATCGTTCGAGCTGCCATATCCAAGCTTGGAGACACCTTACTTAACCCGCTTTCAATACTGCCAATCGCAACCGCCGAAAACCGTACCGTTAGTGCAAAAATCAAGGCAAACATTGTACCGGAAAAAAGTAACCCTGGACGCCCCCACTCCATCCACTTAGCAACATCATTAATACTATGGTCAACCGTTAATACCGCCACCATAATGCCTATCGCCAAGACTGTGCCGGGAACCGCATAGCCCAAAGAAGACAAGCGCATTGGCATGTGGCTCATATTACCTTCATTTTCTCCACCTTGAGTGGCTAAACGCCGGTAAAAATTGACAACTAAAGCCAATATTACACACACTACAGCAACGCTTAACGACACTTGTAAACTATTGAGTGAATAAACTTTAAATTCACTCGTCCAACTATTTGAAAAATATCGTGATGCATAATTGACCAGCTGCATTAATGGCAGCAAGAAGCCCGCTAATACCAACCCCCAGCACCATGATAAAGACAACCATTTTCTCCATCCTGATAATGCATATCGGTTATCTTCATGGCTCGAAAATTGTGTCTGAAAATGTTTTTGCTTACGGCGGCTATAACGCTCTGCACTAAGCAGTAGAATAACAACCAGTAACATGATAGCCGAGATTTTTGCAGCGGCCGTTAGATTAGAATACCCAAGCCAAGTATCGTAAACTGCGGTGGTTAACGTGCTTACCGCAAAATAGCTCACCGTGCCAAAATCGCCCAAGGTTTCCATCGCGACAAGAGACAATCCAACCGCAATAGCGGGGCGAGCTAATGGTAAGGAGACCTGGTAAAAACTTTGCCACGGCGTGCATTTTAACAAACGAGCAGACTGTAAAAGCGAAGTACTTTGCTCCATAAAAGCAGAGCGTGCGAGTAAATAAACGTAAGGATAAAGCACCAATGACAACACAATCATCGCACCGGGTAACGTTCGTATATCTGGAAACCAATAATCTTGCGGTGTTAACTCAAAGCTATTGCGCAGCCAAATCTGAATAGGCCCAGCAAAATCAAACCAATCAGTATAAATGTACCCAACAATATAAGCAGGCATAGCCAGTGGAAGGACCAATGCCCATTGCAATATTTTCTCTCCAGGTAAACGACACATGGCCATTAACCAAGCACCTGGTAAACCAAGAATCAAAGAAAGCAACATGGTGCCAGAGACCAAAAGAATCGTATTAAGCGTATAGGTTGGTAATACCGATGCAAATAGGTGCGCAAACAATTCATCGCTTTCCCCTATCGCGGTATAAAAAACAGCCAATATTGGTAAAACCAATAATACAGCCATAACCCAACTGCTGATTTTCCATGACAAATACGTTTCTTTCATTGTGACCATTTTACACTTATATCAATAAAAATATTACCGAAGATAATACACAAAAAATAGAATTTAAGCCTATAACGAAACGACAAAAGGGAAGCCTCAGCCTCCCTTGAATTCAATCCGTTATTTTACTTATATATCCTACATAATTGACGTTGCAGTGAGTGAACAAGTACGTGAAACCCCATGAGCTTTTTTATAAACAAAAGCTTGTCTATGTAATTGAGGTGAACGCTCGTTGCCAACCAAGCTATAGCATCAAGTATAACGGGTATATTAAAGGTCGAATTTAACTTCATCTAATAACTTCACTGCCGCCTCATGATGTGCAGCGATGTCATCCAAAGATAGAGAATCGGCTTTATAATCCCCCCAAGAAGCCACTAATTTAGACGCTTCAACGCCCGGCTTTACCGGTGATTCAAAGTTATCTTCAGCATACATTTTTTGAGCAACATCACCAGATAAGAACTCCATTAACTTAAGCGCATTATCTTTATTGGGTGCGTACTTTGCCATTGCCATGCCACTGATATTGACATGTGTACCAAATGCTTCTTGCCCTGGGAAGTTTATGTAAACCGCATCAGCCCATACTTTTTGTTCTTTATCGTTAATCATTTTTCCAAAGTAGTAGCTGTTACCTAAAGAATAATCACATAGACCTTCTTTGATCGCTTGTACTTGACCACGATCACTGCCTTGAGGCTTGCGAGCAAGGTTAGATTTCAAGCCTTCTAGCCATTGTTTCGTTTCTGCTTCTCCGTGATGAGCAATCATAGCTGAAACTAAAGAGACGTTATATGGATGCTTACCAGGGCGAGTACAAATTTTACCTTTATACTCAGGTTTTGCTAAGTCCATATAATCAAAAGATGCAGGAAGTTTACCAACGCGATCTTTCGAAGAATATACCGCACGAGCACGTGTTGTCACACCAAACCATTCGCCTTCTTTGTCACGGTATTGAGCAGGAATATTGCCGTTAATCACGTCGCTGTTTACAGGTTGAACAACTACTTTATCGGTTAACTCTGCCAAACGACTAATATCAACAGTAAGTACAACATCAGCAGGACTGTATTCACCTTCTTGAACCAGTTTTTCCGCTAAGCCATCTTTAGCAAACTTCACATTCACTTTAATGCCCGTTTCTTCGGTAAACTCTTTTAGCATAGGCTCAACAAGAAAAGGCTGGCGATAAGAATAAACATTCACTTCTTGTGCTGCCATCAGCGCAGGAGAAAAACTAGAGGCAGCGAGTGCCGAAACAAGGAATAGCTTTTTCATTGGTATAATCCTTTATATAAATACAAATGATAACAATTATCAATATGGTTATTATATCCAGCTAAGGATTTAACTCAATCGTCAAGAGCTCATAAATCGAAAAAGCCCCGCTCATTTGAACAGGGCTTTGTAACAAAGTATAAATCTAGAATGAATACATCATTCATTGATGCTTATTTATTTGAAGTAAACTCAGGATAAGCGACCACACCACAATCGTGCATGTCCATCCCTTCAAGCTCTTCTTCTTCTGTCACACGAATTCCCATTGTTGCTTTTAAAATGGCCCAAACCACCAAGCTTGCAATAAACACCCATGCAAAGATAACCACAGCACCATATATTTGAGCACCAAATGTTGCATCTGAATTACTCACCGGCACCATCAGTAAACCCAAAATACCACACACACCGTGTACTGAAATGGCCCCCACAGGATCATCAATCTTCACTTTATCGAAGAACAAGATACTGAAGATAACTAACACACCCGCAATCGCACCGATAAGCACAGACATCACAGGTGATGGAGACGCAGGATCCGCAGTAATCGCGACAAGACCCGCTAAAGCACCGTTAAGAATCATGGTTAAATCCGCTTTACCCCAAATAAGCTTTACGGTAATTAAAGAAGCGATCGCACCAGCAGCAGCGGCAGCATTGGTGTTCAAGAAAACTTCGCCAATCGCGGTTGCATCGTCTGCCGAAGAAAGCGCAAGTTGTGAACCTCCGTTAAAGCCAAACCAACCAAACCATAAGATAAACGTCCCTAATGTCGCTAATGGCATGTTTGAGCCTTGGATAGGGTGGACTTCACCATTTTTACCGTATTTGCCTTTACGAGCACCAAGTAACAATACGCCAGCTAATGCGGCAGCTGCACCCGCTAAGTGAACAATCCCTGAACCTGCAAAATCACTGAAACCAGCGGCTGATAAGAACCCACCACCCCATGTCCAATACCCCTCAACAGGGTAAATAAAGCCAGTTAGAACCACGGCAAAAATCAAAAATGTTGATAACTTCATGCGTTCAGCCACCGCCCCAGAAACGACTGACATTGCGGTAGCAACGAACACCACTTGGAAGAAGAAATCTGAGCCTAAAGAGTGAGATGCATCATCGGCTTGTGTGCCGATAAGCGCACCAAAAGAAGGGAATACACCGCCTTCAGCGTTACCAACATACATAATGTTATAACCGACAAACAAAAACATGGTGCAAGCAACGGCAAATAAAACGAAGTTTTTGGTTAAAATTTCCGTGGTGTTTTTTGAACGTACAAGACCGGCCTCCAACATCGCAAAGCCTGCTGCCATCCACATCACTAATGCACCCGATATCAATAAAAAGAAGGTATCTAAAGCATATTTGATTTCTGTTATTGCTGTAATATCCATATTATTTTTCTCCAATACCTAACTTAAAGTGCTTCATCATCCATTTCACCCGTACGAATACGGATGGCTTGCTGTAAATCAAACACAAAAATTTTACCGTCACCAATTTTTCCAGTTTGTGCCGCTTTTGTGATGGCCTCAATCACGCGATCAACATTGTCAGATTGTGTCGCAATTTCTATTTTCACTTTAGGTAAGAAATCCACTTGATATTCCGCACCGCGGTATAATTCTGTGTGACCTTTTTGACGTCCGAATCCTTTTACTTCAGAAACGGTCATACCTTCAATCCCCACATCCGCAAGCGCCTCACGAACATCATCCAATTTAAATGGTTTAATAATGGCATTAATTAGTTTCATTGCATTCCCTCGTAATGATTAATTATTTCTACATTAAAAGAGTAATCAAGTTACGTGCCAACTTTTCAATACATTGAAAATAAAGGAATTAGAATAATAGAAGGATAATAAGTGGAACTTATCGCACCAATAAGGTGCATTAAGATCATTAATAAAACGCAGAAGGTGCAGAAAAGGAAAATTAGCTTACAAATGCACGCCAAGAAAGCAAAACTTGTTGGAAGTCTTCAATGCCACACCAAGCTTCACTCTCTTCTTCATAGGCAAAAAGATCATCTTCAAGATCATCTTCTTCTATGCTTAATAGATGATTAGAACTGATATGTATCTCGTTTTGCTCAATAAACATACTCCAATCTTGACCAACTAAACGCCACTCTTGATTGATATTTTTTTGTGCACCAATTTGTTGCATGACCAATTCAAGCTTACCAAGATCGCTACCTATCTCTTCAATCAACCAATGACCAATCGCCTCATGTCCAGACGAGAACACCACTCGATAGCTGCCATCTAAGGTGTTTTTCTTAAATTCAAAGTCCATAATATATCGTTACTTTTGTTAGGTAATACCCAAAGTTTACTTGTTTTTCACCTGCATTGCTTAGTTTTAATCGCCATGTTTTAACGGATACCAATCATGCTAATTATCTGGGAAGTTTGATTTTAGTATCACATTGGAAATGCGTTCAATTAGAAACAAAAAACCGCTGAAAAATCAGCGGTCTTTATTGTTCAACGATGACTTAACCTGAAGCTTATGCTGGCTCTTGGAATATCACTGTATCCGCTTTTTTCGTATAGTGTTCCATACGGTGGAAGTTTAAGTAACGATAAGTATCCGCTGCTGTTGCATTAATTTGTTCAGCGTAACCTAAGTACTCTTCTTTCGTTGGAATCCGACCTAAAATCGCCCCAACAGCTGACAATTCAGCCGACGCGAGGAATACATTCGCGCCATTCCCTAAACGGTTCGGGAAGTTACGAGTAGAGGTCGACATAACGGTCGATTTTTCAGCGACACGCGCTTGGTTACCCATACATAATGAACAACCCGGAGTTTCAATACGAACCCCAGCACGGCCAAAGATACCGTAATAACCTTCCTCTGTGAGTTGGTCTTTATCCATCTTAGTTGGTGGAGCTACCCATAAACGTGTTTCTAACTCACCTTTATGTTTTTCTAATAGCTTACCAGCGGCGCGGAAGTGGCCAATGTTGGTCATACAAGAACCAATGAAAACTTCATCGATTTGTGTGCCTTGAACATCCGATAATAAACGAGCATCATCAGGATCATTCGGCGCACATAAAATTGGTTCATCAATTTCAGCTAAGTCAATTTCAACCACATGGGCATATTCAGCGTCTTTGTCCGCGCTCATTAACTCAGGATTTGCTAACCATTCTTCCATTGCTTTAATACGACGCTCAATAGTACGACGATCGCCGTAACCTTCAGAGATCATCCATTTCAACATCACGATGTTAGAGCTTAAATACTCAGCGATAGATTCTTCAGAAAGCTTAACCGTACAACCCGCAGCTGAACGTTCAGCAGAAGCATCAGATAATTCAAACGCTTGCTCGACCGTTAAATGCTCCAGACCTTCAATTTCTAGTACGCGACCAGAGAATTCGTTGATCTTACCCGCTTTCTCAACCGTTAATAAACCTTGTTTGATACCGTAGTATGGAATCGCATGAACAAGATCTCTCAGGGTAATACCCGGTTTCATTTCGCCTTTAAAGCGCACTAAAACAGATTCAGGCATATCAAGAGGCATTACACCAGTCGCCGCTGCAAAGGCAACCAAACCAGAACCTGCTGGGAATGAAATGCCAAGAGGGAAACGAGTATGCGAGTCACCTCCAGTACCCACAGTATCGGGTAGAAGCATACGGTTTAACCATGAGTGAATGATACCGTCACCAGGGCGAAGCGACACACCACCACGGTTCATAATGAAATCCGGTAGCGTATGGTGCGTATTCACATCAACAGGTTTTGGATAAGCAGAAGTATGACAGAAAGACTGCATAACGAGATCCGCAGAGAAACCTAGACATGCAAGGTCTTTAAGCTCATCACGGGTCATTGGACCAGTGGTATCTTGCGAACCTACTGTCGTCATTTTAGGTTCACAGTAAGTGCCAGGACGAATCCCTTCTACACCACATGCTTTACCTACCATTTTCTGACCAAGCGTAAAGCCTTTATTCGATTCAGCAACAGGAACAGGACGACGGAAAACTTCAGATGGTTTAAGCCCTAAAGCGATACGTGCACGATCGGTTAAACCACGGCCAATGATCAGTGGAATACGACCGCCAGCACGAACTTCATCATAAAGAACATCTGTCTTCAATTTAAATGTCGAGATAACCTCATCGGTGTCGTGTTTGCATACTTTTCCTTCATGAGGATAAATATCAATCACGTCACCCATATTCATTTTAGAGACATCAAGTTCAATTGGCAGCGCGCCTGCATCTTCCATGGTGTTGAAGAAGATAGGAGCAATCTTGCCACCAAGACAAAAGCCACCAGCACGTTTGTTTGGTACATATGGAATATCATCACCCATAAACCAAAGCACAGAGTTAGTTGCTGACTTACGAGAAGAACCAGTACCAACAACATCACCTACGTAAACTAACGGATGACCTTTTTCTTCTAATGCTTCAATTTGCTTAATTGGGCCAACGTTACCGGCATCATCAGGAGTAATGCCTTCACGCTCATTTTTTAGCATTGCTAAAGCATGAAGTGGGATATCTGGACGAGACCATGCGTCAGGCGCAGGAGACAAATCATCGGTATTCGTTTCACCCGTCACTTTAAACACCGTCAGTGTTACCTTGTCGGCAAGTTGAGGTTTTTTCAAGAACCATTCTGCTTCAGCCCAAGATTCCATAACGGCTTTGGCAAACTCATTACCCGCTTTGGCTTTTTCTTCTACATCGTGGAAAGCATCAAACATCAATAATGTGTGTTTTAACGCTTTAGCAGCAATCGGAGCCAGTAACTCATCATCTAGAAAGCTAACCAGTGCTTCGATGTTATAACCACCTTGCATAGTACCAAGCAGTTCTGCTGCTTTTTCACGACTAACTAGCGGCGATTCAGATTCACCTTTTGCAACGGCAGTTAAAAAACCAGCTTTAACATAAGCGGCTTCATCTACCCCTGGTGGGATACGGTTAATTAATAGATCAAGAATGAATTCTTCTTCACCTTCAGGTGGGTTTTTCAGCAGTTCTACCAAAGCAGCAACCTGCTCTGCGTCTAAAGGTTTTGGGACTATTCCTTCAGCGGCACGCTCTGCGACGTGTTTACGGTAGGCTTCAAGCACGACTTCTTCCTCTCATTGCGGTTTCCCCTTTTTTTATATATAGAGGGAAAACATCCTTGGAAATTTGGCTTCCTGCCTATTTTTATTATGAATTAGTATGTTGGCTGATTCTTAATAATCGAATACGGTCGGAGCCAAAATGTGGGGTCAAGAATAACAAATTTAACGAAAAATTAAAATCTTGCGAGTTTGACCAAGCTAGCAAACTAGAACTAAATTTGTGAAATTTCACACTTTACAAGGAAATTTCACGCTATTTCCTTTTCAAGAATCATGTCACGACAAAGAGGCATGTAAAGTGGCAGTGGCCGCCTCTTAACGTGACTTGAATACCCGTTTTTAAATCGACATTAAAATGCCGATCCAACGATCAAATAGAGAGACTTATACTGCTCTTCTGTTTGTCCATAGGCAAGAATAATTGGGCCTAAAGGTGAATCTACCCCGGTAAAAACCGATCCAGCCATGTACATGGAGCTAGTATCAAATTTATTATTGGTATCTGCCCACACACCACCATATTCAAGCGAAGCTCCTAGATAAACAGGGGAGCGAAATAAACCAAAATCATTATCAAACCATTTATAACGATACACCAAGCTACTGAACGCTTTATTTCGTCCAGATAAACTATCACGTGGAATTCCCGATAAATTGAGAAATCCACCTAGCTCTCTAGGATCAATCGGAACAAAGGAATTTTCACTGTCCACAATACCATAATCAAACTTTGCCGCTAAAGTATGCTTCCCTAAACTTCGAGCCATCATAAGAGTTGAGCTGATTTCCGAAACCGTATCATCTAAAGAATGCCCATCATCAACAATATTATCTTGGGATAATAAGTACTCCAGATCGATATAATAACCTTTAGTTGGAAAATTAAAATCATCTAAAGTATCAAAACGATAACGGATGTAAGCCCCTTGGCGAGTATAATCTGTTCCACCAAACACAGGCAACCCAGTAAGGCTAGTATCACCATCGGTGTAGCGCAGACCGACGCGAAACTCTTGCCACAAAGTCGGTTGAAGACCAAGTGCAACATCACCAATCAACTTAACATAATCAACGGGTAATGAATTTTCCGTATCGGAAAGTTGCGTTTTTTTAGTCTCAGGGTTAGAGACATTAAAATCTGCTGGGATAAATAAGCTCGATTTCTCATCGCTGTATGAGGCAGATGCAATAAAAAAGAAATTTTGGTTGTATGACATGGGTACATACAATTCGAGCCCTAACAGTTTGTCCGTACCTATTTCAAAATTGGTTCTTAACTCGGCACCATCTTCACTTAAATCGGTAAAATTACTGGTGAAACCAATGGAATATTTGCTGGAGTTTTTAAAATTGTCTTCCATAAAAAATCGGAAGTCCATGTAGTTAGGCCCCCACTCTTTTTCATGTACGCTGACATTCAAATCCGTACTTCCATCATCATTATTTTGGTAATCATAAGACACTTTTTCAAAGCGATCTAAAGCATACAAATCACGAATTTTCGTTTCAATATCTTCACTGTCATATTGTTGACCTGGCGAAATACCCAATCGATGTTCTAATAGTTTTTGATTGTAATGACTGTGATTATTAATATTCACATCCCTGATAATGAAATCAGAGCCACTTCGAAATTGAGAACGTTTGGCACTTTTATTTAGCTGATAATCCAAGTAAACCGATTCATTGACCGAATAGCGGACTAATTCACTTTGTTGTAAAACCGCCGACTGATAACCTAACTTATAAGCTTTCGGCATTTCAGAAAAGTCCGTCGTGCCCATTTTTCCTACCTCAGGGCGAAGCAATACATCGTTTGTGGTGAGTAATCGAGCTTGATCTTGAGTGCTTCGGCGCACTAAATAATTCGACAGTTGGTCACCAACACTCAAAAAAGTATTCAGTTGTTCAATACTTTTATAATCAGTACTAATATCAACCGCAATGATAACGTCCGCTCCCATTGAGCGAGCTAATTCAACAGGCATATTATTAGTAACGCCACCATCGACTAATAACATCCCTTTATAAGGATAAGGAGGAAGTGCACCAGGTACTGACATACTCGCCATCATAGCGTCCACTAATTCACCATCTTTTAGCACAACAGGCTTTAAATTAACGATGTCAGTGGCGACCGCGCGATAATGTACTGGTAGTTCATCAAAGGATTTAAAAGCAGGTAAATTCCCAGTACTTTGGCGCAAAATGTGCAGCATATTTTGCCCTTGCACCACCCCTTTAGGCACTTTGACTTCAAACCACCTAAGGCCAAGATCCGTATGAAGTTGGTAGCGATCATCATATTCTTTATCGCGAACACGGCGTTCACTACGATCCACACGATCGTTATAGCCAATATTCCAATCAATACCATTAACTGTATCGTTAATTTCCTTAGCGCTCATGCCCAATGCATATAAACCACCAACATACGATCCCATGCTTGTACCTGTCACAATATCAACGGGAATCTTCATTTCTTCTAAGGCTTGTAAAACACCAATATGCGCCGCACCTTTAGCTCCACCACCCGCCAACACAACGGCTATCGTTGGGCGAGTAGAACCGTCTGGTAACAATTCTCTTGCTTCAAGTTTAGATATAAAGCTAATAAGAGGAATCGTGAATATTCCTAATAACATGCGGCGTAGAGTTAACAATCGATGCCCTTATCTAAAATAATGCGGTGATGATCTTCATCATAACCCGATCAACAATAAATAGCGTAATAGTGCTAATTAAAAATCAAACAAAGACTTAATCCAACGCGTTGGGTTATTTTTACAAGCGTCTTTTAAGTTTCCATTAATGTCCCATTGGGGTAAATCAATATTCCCGCTACAGTCGGCGACATAACCGCCAGCTTGAGTGGATTCAAAATGTGTCGTCACAATGTTACTAGGCCATGGCAACGTTAAACGTTCTGGTGTACGCAACGCTAAATAATTGGCATAAGTACGTAATGAACCACTTGAACCAGTAAGCTTAGTCGGCTTGTTGTCATCACGCCCCGTCCAAATCGTCACCACTTCACGTCCATCAACACCAACAAACCAACTGTCACGACTGTCATTACTAGTACCAGTTTTGGCCGCTAAGGTTGCCCAGCCATATTGAGCTTGTAAGTAACGACTTGTCCCTTCACTGACCACTCGTTTCATAATATAAGTCGTCAACCATGCCGCTTGTTGTGGTACTTGCTGAGAAGCCCTTGGAATACTTTCATACAACACATTGCCATCAACATCCAACACTGTACGTAAAGCCGTTAATGGCGCTCGCTTTCCAGAATTGGTGATGGTCTGAAACATTTGTGATACTTGATACGGCGTTAAAGAAAAAGAACCTAAAAACATAGATGGCACAGGGCGGATTTCTTGTTTATCCACGCCTAATTTGCTTAATGTGTCCATCACAGCCGGAATCCCCAACTGCATACCTAAGTTCACGGTTGGGACATTCATCGATTTCGCCATGGCCTTATATAAAGGGACTTCACCACTGAACTTACGATCAAAGTTCTTTGGTGACCATGTTTTTCCTTGTTCATTGGTTAACGTAATAGGCTTATCGTCAAGAGTGGTACCTAAGTTGTATTTTTCAGGCGTCTCTAAAGCCGTCAAATAAATCGCCGGTTTCACTAACGAACCGATTTGACGAGACGCACTTAATGCCCGATTGAAACCATCAAAGCCGGCATGTTTTCCTCCTATCATCGCGCGAATTTCACCCGTCGTACGATCCACTGCGACCACTGCCGTTTCTAACCCTTTACCAGAGCGTTGCTCAAGCTGTGGCAATGTTTTATTCACTGCATTTTCTAAATAGGTTTGAGATACAGGATCTAAGGTAGTAAATAAACGTAACCCCGTATCAGACTTAAATTTATCACCGACCTTCTCTTTAAGCTCTCGTTGTAATTGCTCAAAATAGGCAGGCTGACGCTTACCAAGGTGAGGATTTTTCTGTAAATCTAAATCACGAGTTGCCGCTTCATTAAATTGCGAAGGGGTTAAAATATCTTGGCTCATCATGAGCTCTAATACCAAATCACGACGATCTTTGGTTCGCTCAGGATGACGAATTGGGTTGTAATAAGAAGGGCCCTTCACCATACCCACCAGCATCGCTAATTGATCAATGCGTAACTCTTGCAGTGGTTGTCCAAAATAATAACGTGATGCCAAAGCAAAACCATGAATGGCTTCACCGCCATTTTGGCCTAAATACACTTCATTTAAATACGCTTCAAGAATGCGATCTTTGCTGTAACGATAATCTAAAATCATCGCTATATACGCTTCTTTAAATTTACGCCATAACGTCTTTTCACTGCTTAAAAAGAGATTCTTAGCCAATTGTTGCGTCAAGGTACTGCCGCCTTGTACTGCCCGCCCTGCACGTAAATTCACCACAAATGCACGAGCAATCGCAACGGGAGAAACGCCTCCATGTTGATAAAAATTTCGATCCTCGGTCGATAACAAGGCCTCTACCATGGCGCTTGGAAATTGCTCACGTTTTAAAAATAAACGGGTTTCTTCCTTTTTAGCTTCCAGCATTCCGAGCATTTTCGGCTCAATACGCAAAAAACCAAGATCGGCTTTAGAATCTAATGATTGTATACGTTTCAAACCATTTTCATCAAAATAGAGCATAACGTGACGTGACGGCTCGGGGCCATTTTCAAATTCAAACGGACGACGGAATAATTCAATTTTAGTTGATGAGGCCGAATACTCCCCCGCTCGAATAGGGCTAGAGACTTTACGGTAGTTCAAGACGTCTAACTCTTGGCGTAATTTGGTTACCGTAACATTGCTACCAGGTTCCAAATTCAGCACTCGAGCATACACAACCGTCGGCAATTCAAATAACTGCCCTTCAAAGCGCTGAGTAACTACGCCATTTAAATAAAAACCAGCGGCCACCATAAATGCCATAAACACCAAGCCCAACTTCCACGTAAGGCTCCATAACTTACGCAGCCACGTTCTCTGGCTAGGAGATTTTTTCGGTGGTGATGTTTTTCGTGCACGCGCGGGCCCAGCTTTTCGAGGTGACGAATCAGAAACCTTACGGCGAGAAGATGTGGTTGACGGTGTTTTTCGTGGTGCCATCTTTTTTGGTGTGTTCAATGCATTGCCTTTACTTATTTTTTGTAGCTTATATCTTGCTACAAACATCCATTGTTTATTGATCGCGCTTGCCATCAATCTTCATTTTTCATCACTAATTAGGGCTGAAAATGCCGTTTCATTTTTGTGGTTGCCACATGGTTTGCCGGATCATCAGGCCAGATATGTTTGGGATAACGGCCTTTCATTTCCTTTTGTACTTCTTTGTATGAACCTTGCCAAAAACCAGCCAAATCTTGCGTTACCTGCAATGGGCGTTGGGCTGGTGATAATAATTCTAACACCAGTTTTTTCCGTCCTTGTGCTATCAGGGGGGAATCAGATTCACCGAACATTTCTTGCATTCGTACCGATAAAATAGGATCGC
This sequence comes from Vibrio casei, assembly GCF_002218025.2. NCBI lineage: Bacteria > Pseudomonadati > Pseudomonadota > Gammaproteobacteria > Vibrionales > Vibrionaceae > Vibrio > Vibrio casei. The sequence goes on from NZ_AP018680.1 coordinate 2,356,487, forward strand.
ATTTTTCTTGATAACGAATGGCTTTGCGAGTCCCCGTAGGCAATTGATAATGAGTTGGTAACCAAGTATCAATCTCTTTATTCAACGGCCAACCAAGATAAGCCGAAAGCGCTTGATGCACATCTATCTGCTTTATCTTGCTTATGGTATCTATTCCTACCATGTATGGTTCAAGCCAATGTTCGAGTTTTGCTAAAAGAATGTCATCACTCACACCCGGCCAACCTTTATCAGGTAACCATTCAGTTGCATTTCTTATCCGTTGCAATAAGTTAGCACTCTTATCACTCCACGATAAACTTGATAAACCTTTTCGACGGATAAAGTCTAAAATAGCCGCCTGAATCAAAGTAGGATCAATATGGGTGACATGGCGACGAGACAAAACTAACTGCCCAAAACATTGCTGTTGCTCTGCTATCATCTTGCCTTTAGCGTCATCCCATTGCACCACATCTCTCTCAACAATACGATCAGGAAGAGCATCAATTAAGGCTGACCAATCAATATGAATGGCTCGGAAGATTTGACTCGTCATCGATTGAGCATTTCGCATTAAATCAACCGCAATCAACCCTTCTTGATTCGATAAAGAACTCGACTCATCAATATATGCCCCATGCCCATTGGCTAATAGATATTGTCCTGAGGAATGGCGACGGCGCATCGCCACACGATCGGGAAAGGCCATAGCAATGCACACCGCCAATAAGTCAGCATCGACCTTTTTTAACTCAAAGGCTAGGTTTAACCCAAAGCTTATACTACAGCGCCTCGCCAACTGCTGACTACGGCGAGTCAGCATGGCCGTTTTACTGTGTTGATTTTGCTGCCAACGATGCCAATCATGACTAATATCAAGACTGTTTCTTTCGGGCTCTTCTAGTAATGCAACAGACGCTAATGCCGCTTGTAGGTAAGCTTCACCTCGAACGTTAGCATGGCTTAACATCGCGGCGTAACGAGGCTCTATTCCCAGTGTTTGACTTTGTGTAGCAAGCTTAGTTAACTGCCCTTGCGGATTAAGCAAACCAAGCTGAATTAATAACTGTTTTGCTTGTTGCAAATGCGGCGCTGGAGGCAAATCAAGCCAACTTAACTCATCAACCTGTGATGTTCCCCATTGCAGTAATTCCATTTGCAGTGATGTTAAATCACTCCTTAAAATTTCAGCTTGTGGCACAATCGGTTGGCGCTTTAAACTTTCTTCACTGTACATTCGAAAGCAAATGCCCGGCTCTAAACGTCCTGCTCGCCCAGCCCGCTGCTGCGCCGACGATTGAGCAATGATGTTTTCCTCTAAACGAGTAATCCCCGTTTTAGGATCAAACCTAGCAACTCTCTCTAAGCCACTGTCGACGACGAGGCGGATCCCTTCAATAGTCAAACTGGTTTCAGCAATATTGGTTGCTAAAACGATTTTACGGCGTCCTAATGTCGATGGGGTAATCGCCATTTGCTCAGCTTGGCTATCGAGTTGCCCATACAAAGGGCACACATCAATATCATCACTGAACAAAACATACTCTTCAGTTAGACGTCGATACAATTGCTTAATATCACCAACACTTGGCAAAAAAACCAACATCGATCCGGTTTCTTGATCCATCCATTGTGGAATAATTTTCGCCAATCGAGGAACAAGATATTGATTGGCTTGCAAAGGAAAATAATGGTATTCAATCGGGAAACCACGGCCTTGAGATTCAACATAATGCGCCAGTGGTAACAAACGGCATAAAGCATTTTGATCCAGTGTTGCCGACATGATTAACAAGGTAAGGTCATCTCGTAAAGCTTGTTGAATCTCCAAACAAAAAGCCAAAGCCGTATCAGCATGAATACTGCGTTCATGAAATTCATCAAAAATGATCAGATCAACTCCATTCAATTCAGGATCAGATTGAATCATTCGTGTCATGACCCCTTCGGTAACAATCTCTAAGCGCGTTTTCGTACTCACTTTACTTTCACCGCGAATGCGAAAGCCGACCGTTTCACCCACCTTTTCACCGAATTGCCTTGCCAAGTAACGAGCAATATTTCTTGCCGCCAATCGGCGAGGCTCCATCATGATGATTTTGCCTTGCCCCAAGTCACCAACTTGCATCTTACGCAAAATTTGCAAAGGCAAATAGGTCGATTTCCCCGCACCGGGAGCAGCTTTCAAAATCACCTGATGATGACTTTCTATTGCATCAAGTAGCTCAGACATGACGCTAATAATTGGCAATTGTGACAATCGAAGATCCTTATGTCATGATTTAAACGCTGCGATTCTACCCAATAATCAGAACGGATACCAAAAAACCACTTTGGTCGCCAAACACCCTCGAATACAAAAGCAGCTTTAATACTCAACACCACGCAAGGATAGATGATGAAATTCACCCCACCATTACAATCGGCCACTTTAATCAAACGTTATAAACGCTTTTTAGCGGATGTGACTCTGCCCAATGGTGAAGAGAAAACCATGCATTGCGCAAATACCGGCGCCATGACAGGTTGCGCTGATACCGGTAATACCATTTGGTACTCCACCTCAGACAATGCTAAACGAAAATACCCTAATAGCTGGGAAATTTCAGTCAATTCTAAAGGCGATCACATTTGCGTCAATACGGCTCGGGCGAACACATTGGTGACCGAAGCCATTAATCAACAACACATACCAGAATTACTCGGTTATGATAATTTGCGCACAGAAGTAAAATATGGCCAAGAAAATAGTCGCATCGATATCTTGTTAGAAACCAGTGATGCTCTCCAACGACCACCTTGCTATATTGAAGTAAAAAGCGTGACGCTACTCGATGAAAAGAATGGCACAGGCCGCGGTTATTTTCCCGACGCGATCACATTGAGAGGCCAAAAACATTTGCGAGAGCTGATGGAAGTGGTTGAATCAGGTCAAAGAGCGGTGCTTTTTTTCGCTGTTTTACATACAGGGATTGAAAACGTCTCTAGCGCACACCATATTGATGCGGATTATTCACAACTTTTAAAACAAGCAAAAGACATTGGGGTCGAGGTGATTTGCTACCAAGCTGATATATCACCACAACAAATGAAATTAACCTCTGCCATTGAATTTATAGACAACTGATTCTATAAATAAAAATCTTGGCATGTAAAATCACATTCAACAATCTATTTGTTTGCCAATGAAGATTCTTTCTGCTATATGTACCGCCCTTAATTAACCAGCGACTGGTTAAAAGGAGCAAGTAGGAGCGCTGTATGCCAGAACTAACTAAGAAAAAAACGCTAGGCATTCTAGCCATTGCGGGTGTTGAGCCATACCAAGAAACAGCTGGTGAAGAATACATGTCACCAGAGCAAATGGCTCACTTTACAAAGATTCTAAAAGCATGGCGTGACCAACTTCGTGAAGAAGTTAGCCGCACTATGAGCCACATGAAAGATGAAGCCTCAAACTTCCCAGATCCGGTTGACCGTGCATCTCAAGAAGAAGAGTTTAGCCTAGAGTTACGTAACCGTGACCGTGAGCGTCGCTTAATCAAAAAAATCGAAAAAACTTTGATGAAAATCGAAGAAGATGATTTCGGTTTTTGTGAATCTTGTGGTGTTGAAATCGGCATTCGCCGTTTAGAAGCAAGACCAACAGCCGACCTATGTATCGACTGTAAAACACTTGCCGAGCTAAAAGAAAAGCAAATGCAAGGTTAAGAACCCAACCAAGCATGAAAACCCGACTTGATTAAGCTTGCCGGGCTTTCATGCTCCGTTGTGTTTTATTTTATTACCATGTCTTACATTGGTCGTTTTGCACCCTCTCCTTCAGGGCCACTTCATTTTGGTTCGCTCGTTGCCGCATTCGGCAGTTACTTCCAAGCTAAATCTCAACATGGCCAATGGCTCGTTCGCATTGAAGATCTTGATCCTCCTCGTGAAATGCCAGGGGCATCCAGTCTCATATTAAAAACGCTTGAATCGTATGGACTACACTGGGATAAAAGCGTCACTTATCAAAGCGAACGTCACCAACGTTACCAAGAGCAGATCGAGAACTGGTTGGTAAGCGGTTTAGCTTACTATTGCCAATGTACCCGTAAGCAAATCAAACAAAACGGTGGTTTTTATCCTGGCACTTGTCGCCACAAAAATTTGAATGTACCTAATGACTGCTCCGTTCGTTTACATGTTCAAGAGCCGATAGAGTATTTTATCGATCAAAAACACGGACTCATTAATATTCCCCATCAACTTGCGCAAGAAGATTTTATTATCAAGCGTCGAGATGGCTTATTTGCTTATAACCTTGCTGTGGTCTTAGATGATATAGATCAAGGTGTCACAGAAGTTGTCAGAGGGGCCGATTTAATCGAACCTACAGGTAGGCAAATTAATCTATATCGTTATTTAAACCACCCAGAAATAAAATACGTTCATTTACCGCTCGCCGTTGATTTACATGGCAATAAATTATCAAAACAAAACCATGCACCCGCGGTCAATATTCATTCACCAAAAGAAACCTTAATTCAGGTTATGATCTTTTTAGGGTTTGAATTACCAAACGATTTTAAATTCGCCAGTGTTGAACAAATGATTGAATGGGGATGCCAACATTGGTCATTACAGCAATTACCAGACTCATTAAGCATCATTCCCAATCATTGAAGTACGAACTTAGCGACTTCCCCATTCTAAAATAGTTCAACCTAGGCTATTATTGGCACAACTTTTTCTGTATTCAATTTCTGTACAGTTTTCAAAATTTCACTCTCGCTTTGAACAGATTCAACTGGATCATGGCGGCGTTAACGAAACTACCGAGGTGGGTTATTTTCACTCAAGCTGCTAATTTGTGTCGTAAAATTTTTTCAAGCACAAACAAAGATCAAAAAAGTTCCAATCTAGATAGCTCAAATGGAGAAGTTAGTCTGAACATCATCACTCGCTCAGAGCATACGATTTCACGGGCACATATCAGCGAAAATGCGCTCAAGGTACTGTACCGACTACATAATAACGGTTACGACGCTTTCCTTGTCGGCGGTGGTGTGCGTGACATTCTGCTTGATAAAGAACCCAAAGATTTTGATATCGCCACCAATGCCACCCCAGAACAAATTAAACAACTTTTTCGTAACTGCCGCTTGATTGGACGCCGCTTCCGCTTAGCACACATCATGTTTGGGCGAGACATTATTGAAGTCGCAACATTTCGTGGTCACCATCAAGAACCAGAAAAAAATCAATCATCTCAATCGAAAGAAGGCATGTTATTACGAGATAACGTATATGGCACGGTTGAAGAAGATGCTGAACGCCGAGATTTCACCGTAAATGCGATGTACTACAATATCGCTGATTTTAGTATTCACGACTACGCCAATGGCGTACAAGATCTAAAAGATGGCATCATTCGAATGATTGGCGATCCAGAGACTCGTTATCGTGAAGATCCTGTCAGAATGATCCGAGCTATTCGTTTTGCCGCCAAATTAGACATGAAAATAGCGCCATCAACCGCCACACCAATACGGGAACTTGCGCACTTGATGACCAGTGTCCCTGCGGCCCGTTTATTTGAAGAATCATTAAAGTTGCTTCAATCCGGACAAGGTTTAAAAACGTACAATTTACTGCGTGAATACGATCTGTTCTCAGCATTATTTCCAAGCGTTGCTCGTCACTTCACTGAAGATGAAAACTCTCACGTCGAGCAAATGATTGAGATTGTATTAAACTCGACCGATAAGCGCATCAATGAAGGTAAGCGTATTAACCCGGCCTTTATGTTTGCGGCTTTCTTATGGTACCCCTTGCAACAGCTTGCGAAAGATTTAATGGATGAACGTAAGTTCAGCTATTACGACGCAATTATGACAGCAAGTAATACAATTTTAGATCAACAAGTTAAACAACTGGCCATTCCTCGCCGACATACCGCAACCATTCGTGACATTTGGCAATTACAGCTACGCCTCACTCGTCGAACTGGAAAGCGAGCCTTCCAAATGCTTGAGCTGAACAAGTTCAGAGCAGGCTTTGATATGCTCGAAATGCGAGGTCAAATCGAAGAAGGTCAAACCGAAGAATTAGCATGTTGGTGGCAAGAATTTCAAGATGCGCCTTCGGTTCACCGTCAAAATATGGTGCAAGCACTCGGTAACCCCAAACCAACAGGAAAACGTCGAAAACGCCCATACAATAAACGTAAAACAACTAAGCCAAGGTCTCAAGAATGATTACCGCCTATATTGCCATAGGCAGTAATTTATCCAATCCAGTTGAACAAGCAAATAACGCCATTGAAGCGCTTGTTCAACATCCAGATATACATTTAGTGGCTTGTTCGTCGTTGTACAGCAGCACGCCAATGGGGCCACAAGATCAACCCGATTACATTAATGCAGTGGCAAAAATCCACACTGAATTATCTCCACTTGCATTACTTGATTGCACTCAAGCCATTGAACAAAATCAAGGACGAGAGCGTAAAGAAGAACGCTGGGGACCACGTAGCTTAGATCTTGATATTGTCTTATACGGCAATGAGGTCATCGATAGTGAGCGTTTAACCATTCCTCACTACGGCATGAAAGTCCGTGAGTTCGTCCTTTATCCACTATTTGAAATCGCCCCTCAATTACAACTCCCTGATGGAACAGAGCTCTTAGCGCTACTTCAACAAGTTAGTCGCAATGGGCTCACTATTTGGCAAGCTCAGCAATAAGATCATCCCCTTGCTCGCGCTTACCTAATAAAGGACATAATGATGAAAAAAGTTTCAATTAATACCTTAATGAAGTGGAAACAAGAAAGTCGAAAATTTGCCACCTCTACCGCTTACGATGCCAGCTTTTCTCAACTATTTGAACAGCAAGAAGTGCCGCTACTTTTGGTTGGCGACTCATTAGGCATGGTCTTACAGGGTCAAGAAAGTACGCTTCCTGTGACAATTGAAGATATTGCTTACCACACTCGCTGCGTTCGTGCAGGAAGCCCTAACACCCTATTGGTGGCTGACATGCCATTCATGAGCTACGCCACACCAGAGCAAGCTTGCCAAGAAGCCGCGACGCTAATGCGTGCGGGGGCCAATATGGTAAAAATCGAAGGTGGTAGTTGGTTAATTGAAACGGTCAAACAATTGACTGAACGCTCCGTCCCGGTTTGTGCCCACCTTGGTTTAACCCCACAATCCGTCAATATTTTTGGTGGTTTTCGTATTCAAGGGCGCGAACAAGCAAAAGCAGATCAAATGATAAAAGATGCAATTGCACTTCAAGATTCCGGCGCGCAACTTTTAGTGTTAGAATGCGTGCCAACCAGCCTTGCCAAGCGCATTACTCATGAGCTGACTATTCCAGTTATCGGTATTGGTGCAGGCAAAGAAACGGATGGGCAAATTCTTGTCATGCATGACATGTTTGGTATCTCAGCCAATTATATGCCTAAGTTTTCTAAAAACTTTTTAGCCGAAACGGGCAGTATGCAAAAAGCCATTCAACAATATGTTCAAGATGTTGAATCGGGCGTATTCCCAGGCTCAGAACACAGTTTTGAATAACATCTGAACGTTGACGTTAATAATAGATCAACCCAGATACCGTCGAAAAAGGAACAAATATGCAAACTTTTGCTGATATTGTCTCATTAAGAGACCAGCTAAAAAGTGCTCGTCGAGATGGTCGTCGTATCGCTTTTGTCCCAACGATGGGCAACTTACATGAAGGTCATCTCACCTTAGTGCGAAAAGCACGTGAGCATGCTGATCTCATCGTGGTGAGTATTTTTATCAACCCAATGCAATTTGAACGCGCTGATGACTTAAATAACTACCCAAGAACCTTAGAAGATGACTTAAGTAAATTAAATGGTGAAGCGGTAGATTTCGTTTTCACGCCAACCCCTGAAATTATGTACCCAGAGGGATTAGATAAACATACCTTTGTGGAAGTACCAGGATTATCACACATGCTTGAAGGCGCTTCTCGTCCTGGGCATTTTCGTGGTGTCAGCACCATAGTCACCAAGTTATTTAATATAGTACAACCTGATGTGGCTTGTTTTGGTGAAAAAGACTACCAACAATTAGCTGTGATCCAAAAAATGGTCACAGATCTTGCTATGGATATTGACGTCATAGGCGTACCTACCGTACGTGAATTAGACGGCTTAGCCATGAGTTCTCGCAACACTCGGCTAACATTGAGTGAGCGACAACGTGCCCCGGTACTAGCTCGAACCATGCGTTGGGTAGGCAGCCAATTACGTGGGGGTCGACAAGATTACACCTCGTTAATTGAAGATGCACAAGATCAATTACGAGCAGCAGATCTGGAACCGGATGATATTTTCATTCGCGACGCTAGCACATTACAACTTCCTAACGAAGATAGTACACACCTCATTGTATTAATGGCCGCGCACCTTGGGCAAGTTCGTTTAATTGATAACATCATGGTTGAATTGACCAACAATTCAAATGATGGTGAAGAAGAATAATACCAATGGTACTTACTAGCTAGTTAGAAACTACGTAAGGAAAAGTCCCGCTATGGCATCAACCATCGCGGGATTTTTTATTTAAGCTAAGTAATAATAGAGTCCATTAGCTACGCAGACCAATACCTTTCGATACTAAACGATAAGCAATGCCATACAACACCACAATAAACGCAAATAACACGCTAAATGAAGTGATAATACCGACATCCGACACCCCTAAAAAGCCATAACGAAACGCATTCACCATATAAACGATTGGGTTGATTTTAGATATCCCTTGCCAGAATTCCGGCAGCAAACTGATCGAATAAAAAACCCCTCCTAGGTACGTTAGAGGCGTCAATATAAAGGTTGGAATGATCGAAATATCATCAAAGGTATCGGCAAATACCGCGTTGATCAAACCACCAAGAGAGAAAACAACCGAGGTTAAAAAGACCGTTGAAATAATAATAAGCCAATGATGCAATTGTAAATCCACAAAGAACAAAGAAACCGCGGTAACCATCATGCCCACCATCAAACCTCGCGCCACGCCCCCCATTACATAACCACAAATAATAATATGGTGAGGCACTGGAGCCACTAATAATTCTTCAATGTTCTTTTGAAACTTGGCGCTGAAAAAAGACGAAGCCACATTAGAATAAGAGTTTGTGATAACCGACATCATAATCAAACCAGGGACGATATATTCCATGTAAGTGAAGCCGCTCATCTCACCAATACGAGAGCCAATTAAATTGCCAAAAATAATAAAATACAACGTCATGGTAATCGCAGGTGGAACAATGGTTTGAATCCATATACGCATAAAACGACGAATTTCTTTGGTGACCAAACTTTTAAAAGCGGTCCAATATAGCTCTGCCATTATAGGTTCCCTTCTTTTGACTGCTTACTCTCACCTTCACGAACGATGGTGACAAATAACTCTTCTAGTCTGTTGGCTTTATTACGCATCGAGAGCACTTGAATTCCTTGAGCCGTTAATTGTTCAAATACACGGTTTAACCCTTGCGTCTTATCAATTTCCACTTCTAACGTGTTATTTGAAAAGTGGACGATTTTGGCATCATGTAACTCTGGAGATGTACCACATTCCAACAAATCAAAGATAAAGGTTTCGACATGCAATTTATTTAACAAAGCTTTCATCGACGTATTCTCAATCACTTCACCGCGGTTAATGATGCCAATATTGCGACAAAGCATTTCAGCCTCTTCTAGATAGTGGGTCGTCAGAATAATTGTTACACCTTCTTGATTGATTTTTTTCAAGAAGGTCCACATCGAACGGCGAAGTTCAATATCAACGCCAGCTGTCGGTTCATCAAGAATGAGTAACTTAGGTTCATGCATTAACGCACGAGCAATCATCAAACGGCGCTTCATTCCACCAGAAAGATTCCGTGCCCTTTCATTACGCTTCCCCCATAAATCTAACTGAGTAAGGTATTTCTCCGCTCTTTGTTTGGCTAAATCCCCTGCCACGCCATAATAACCAGCTTGCTGCATCACAATTTGATGAACCGTTTCAAATGGGTTGAAGTTAAACTCTTGAGGCACTAAGCCTAACTGCTGCTTCGCTTTAACCAAATCAGAATCAATATCGTAACCGAATACGGTCACCTTACCGGAAGTTTTATTCACCAAAGAACTGATCACTCCAATAGTGGTCGATTTCCCAGCACCGTTAGGGCCAAGCAGAGCATAAAAATCCCCCTCTTCTACGCTTAAAGACACCCCTTTCAAAGCTTCTACGCCACCTGAATAGGTCTTGCGCAAATCTTGTATTTCTAATGCATACATAATTTAATGATTACCTTCAGTTGATAAATAGATCACAAATCGGATTTGATTTTTATCAGTCTTGTGTATAGTAATGCAGGTTAATGAGGAACATAACATGCCAGATATAAAACAGTTATTTCAAAATAACTCGACATGGGCCGAGTCGATTAAATCAGAACGCCCAGAATTTTTCACCAAGCTAGAAGAATCGCAACACCCTGAATACCTATGGATTGGTTGTTCAGACAGTCGAGTACCAGCAGAACGCCTTACCGGGCTTTACTCTGGAGAATTGTTTGTCCACCGAAACGTAGCAAACCAAGTCGTTCATACCGATTTAAATTGCTTATCGGTCGTTCAATACGCCGTTGATGTATTAAAGGTTAAGCATATTATTGTGTGTGGCCACTATGGTTGCGGCGGTGTACAGGCAGCTATTGATAATCCAAACTTAGGATTAATCAATAACTGGTTACTGCATATCCGCGACTTATACCTAAAACATCGTAATTGGCTAGGCCAGTTCCCGAAAGAACAATGGGCTAATAAGCTTTGTGAAATCAACGTGGCAGAACAAGTCTACAACCTTGGCAACTCAACGGTGCTTCAACAAGCATGGGAGCGTGGTCAAAAAGTAGAAATCCACGGTTGGGTTTACGGTATCGGAGACGGTGTACTCAACGATTTAGGTGTTCGCTGTCATAGCCGAGAAAGCCTAGAGATTTCGCATCAAGCTTCACTTGCAAAAATTTTACAAGAAAAAGACCCTGATAACCTTCCTGGTTAATTTCTTGAAGATAAACATGTAAAAAGAGCGACTATCAAGTCGCTCTTTTTGTCTTTCAGTTCAAGCCACAGAAAGCAAGCTTAATCATTTTAGTCACATCATTCCAATGATCCATATTCATATGCAATATCGCATCAAAGAATGAGTGAGTACTTTATTCCTGCGGGATCACCTTGCCAACATAAGGCAAATTACGATACTTCTGAGCATAGTCAATTCCGACACCAACAACAAACTCATCTGGAATTTCAAAGCCAATCCATTTTGCATCCACATGCACTTCACGACGTGATGGTTTATCAAGAAGCGTACAAATTTCAATCGAATTAGGCTCACGAATTTCTAAAATATCACGAACCTTGCTTAAGGTATTCCCGGTATCGATAATATCTTCGACGAGCAGTACATCTTTACCCTTAATATCATCATCCAAATCTTTAAGAATTCGAACATCACGTGAGCTCGTCATGGTATTGCCATAGCTGGAGGCCGTCATAAAATCGATCTGATGATTTAACTCAATCGAACGAGACAAATCAGCCATAAAAACATAAGAACCACGCAATAGCCCAACAATCACCAAGTTCTCAGATCCTTGATAATGCTCTGCAATCGACTTGCCTAGCGCTTTCACTCGATCTTGTACGTCCTGTTCAGAGATCATGACTTCTATTGTGTGTTTCATATTTTTCTCAATATTTAGATTTACCACAAAATAAGTTTAGATATTTAGACTAAACTTAAAACCTTAAGCTTGTCATTCTATCATCGCAAGGCACATTCGTTAACTTTTAACCGCATTCAGAGCTTAAACACATCCTTTTTAATCGATTGACACCATAACAGACAACGGTAGACTCATTGATATAATAAATATAATAATCAAAACTTTACATAAAACTTTATAAGCTAGGATTCGAATATGGATATGGTAACAAAACGTCCAAGGACACGGTTAAATCCAGAAAAAAGAAAACTACAATTACTTGAAATCGGCATCGAAGTCTTTGCGCGTCGAGGAATTGGTCGTGGGGGTCATGCCGACATCGCTGATATTGCCCAGGTATCGGTTGCTACCGCTTTCAACTATTTCCCTACCCGTGAAGATTTAGTCGATGACGTTTTAAATCAAGTTGAACAAAACTTCTCTGCTTTTTTGCAAGAAAGCATTGATCCATCACTACCAGTAAAGACTAACTTAAGTGAAATTTCTAATCGTTTAATTGATATTGTTTTAAAAGAAGAGCAATGGATTAAAATATGGTTTGAATGGAGCACATCAACTCGTGAAGAAGTATGGCCTTTATTCGTTGCTACTCATGGCCAGCATCAAAAATATTTTCGTGAGCTATTTTTGAATGCGATTGAAAATGGTGAGTTATGTAAAGATCACAATCCCGGTAATATCGCCAAACTGTTTCATGGTATTTGTTACTCTATTTATGTTCAAGCCAATCGTCGTCCAGATAAAGAGTACCTCACTCAATTAGCAGATAGTTTCTTAGATATGTTGTGCATTTATAAAGAGTAGAGCGTTACTTTTAACGTATGAATTTTCATCTTAAAAAAAGAGCCATACAGAATCATAAACTGTAGGGCTCTTTATTTATCGTTACTCGAGCTTTTTGTCTAGCGACGAGTAATCAATATTACTTCTTACGCTTTACCGCTTTTACATTTGGAAGGTCGGTAATCGTGCCTTCAAATATTTCAGCAGCCATACCAACAGACTCATGCAACGTTGGGTGAGCATGAATGGTTAATGCGATATCTTCTGCATCACAACCCATTTCAATAGCTAGACCGATTTCGCCCAGCAATTCACCACCGTTAGTGCCTACAATAGCACCACCGATCACACGATGAGTCTCTTTATCGAAGATAAGCTTAGTCATACCTTCAGCACAATCAGAGGCAATTGCACGACCTGATGCAGCCCAAGGGAAAGTAGCGGTTTCATAGTTGATGCCTTCTGCTTTCGCTTCTTTCTCAGTTTTACCAACCCAAGCAACTTCTGGCTCAGTATAAGCAATCGATGGGATCACTTTCGGATCAAAGTAGTGCTTCTTACCTGAAATAACTTCTGCTGCCACATGACCTTCATGCACACCTTTGTGAGCCAACATTGGTTGACCAACGATGTCACCGATCGCGTGAATGTGAGGAACATTAGTACGCATTTGCTTATCAACATTGATGAAACCACGCTCATCAACTTCGATACCTGCTTTTTCAGCGTCCATTAGCTTGCCATTTGGAACACGGCCAATCGCCACAAGAACCGCATCGTAACGTTCAGCTTCTGCTGGCGCTTTTTTGCCTTCCATTGAAACGTAGATACCATCTTCTTTCGCTTCAACAGCCGTTACTTTAGTTTCAAGCATTAAGTTGAATTTGTCTTTGATTTGTTTTGTGAACACTTTTACAACGTCTTTATCCGCTGCAGGGATCACTTGATCAAACATTTCAACTACATCGATTTGAGAACCTAGAGAATGATACACCGTACCCATCTCAAGGCCGATAATACCGCCACCCATAACCAGCATTTTCTTAGGCACTTCTTTCAATTCTAACGCGTCAGTTGAATCCCAAATACGTGGGTCTTCATGCGGAATGAAAGGCAGTTTAATTGGGCGAGAACCCGCCGCAATGATCGCGTTATCAAAAGTGACAGTTGTTGTTTCTTCACCAACCACTTCAAGGGTATTAGCACCCGTAAATTTACCAAAGCCATTCACCACGGTTACTTTACGCATTTTAGCCATACCCGCTAAGCCGCCAGTAAGCTGAGTAATCACTTTATCTTTCCAAGAACGAACCTTGTCGATATCAGTTTGAGGCTCACCAAACACAACGCCGTGCGCTGCCATTGCTTTTGCTTCTTCGATAACTTTAGATACGTGCAACAATGCTTTTGATGGGATACAACCCACATTCAAGCAAACACCACCAAGTGAGTTATAACGCTCAACAAGAACCGTTTCTAAACCTAAATCTGCACAACGGAATGCTGCTGAGTAACCAGCAGGACCTGCACCAAGTACCACGACTTGTGCTTTAATTTCTTTGCTCATTTTGACCTCGTTATAGTCATTTAATCCCTGACAAGCTGACGGTTCCCATTTGTACGACGATGAATAAACGGGAGTGAATTATCTATTTCAGAATTACAGTCAGTTTATCGACTTGTTAACGGTCTGAAAAGTGATTCACGTTAGCCTGTGAGCTAGACAACATTCTTTTTTACTTGAGTCATATTACGTGAAAAATCAATACAGTTTATTCGCGTAACAGTAAAATCTTGTTCAAAAAATAAGGTGGCCGCTGAGCCACCCTATTTTATTTCATTACAATACCAAGCGGCGGATGTCTGATAGACAACCATTTAGGTAAGTAATAAAGCGCGCACCTTCTGCACCATCGATCACACGGTGATCGTAAGACAGAGAAAGCGGAAGCTGTAGACGTGGTTCAAATTCTTTACCATTCCATACTGGCTTCATCTCAGATTTAGAAACACCTAAGATACCCACTTCTGGTGCATTCACGATTGGTGTGAATGCTGTACCACCGATACCACCAAGGCTAGAAATTGTAAAACAACCGCCTTGCATGTCCGAAGACGTCAGCTTACCAGAACGCGCTTTCTTAGAAATTATTGCCAGTTCTTCTGATAATTCGTAGATACCTTTTTTGTTTACATCTTTGAATACAGGAACCACTAGGCCATTTGGCGTATCAACCGCAATACCTACGTTCACATATTTCTTCAAAATGATGCTTTCGCCATCATCCGAAAGAGAAGAGTTGAACGATGGGAAAGCTTCTAATGCTTTCGCAACGGCTTTCATGATGAACACAAGTGGTGTGATCTTCATGCCAGTATCTTTCTTCGCTTCGATTGCATTTTGCTCTTTACGGAACGCTTCTAGAGCAGTGATATCAGCATTATCCCACTGTGTAACGTGCGGGATCATTACCCAGTTACGGTGCAGGTTCGCGCCAGAGATCTTCTTAATCTTAGACAGTTTCTGAACTTCAGTGTCACCAAACTTGCTGAAATCCACTTTTGGCCAAGGAAGAAGACCTAGTGCAGCGCCGTCACCTTTACCTGATGCCGCAGCAGCGCCAGACTCAAGACGTTTCAATGCTTCTTTTACAAAGTTTTGTACATCTTCTTTTAAGATACGGCTCTTACGACCAGACCCTTTCACTTTCGCTAGGTTAACACCGAACTCACGCGCTAAACGACGAACCACTGGAGAGGCATGAGCATAGTCATTGTTCTCTTGGAAATCACCAGTTGATGCAGGCGCTTGAGCCGCTGCTGGAGCTGGAGTTGAAGCCGGTGCAGGTGCTGCAGCTTGAGCTGGTGCAGCCGCTTGTGGTGTAGGTGCTGCACCAGCCACTTCGAACACCATGATCAATGAACCAGTTGATACTTTATCGCCCGCATTGATTTTGATTTCTTTTACTACGCCAGCAAATGGTGCAGGAACTTCCATTGATGCTTTGTCGCCTTCAACAGTAATAAGAGATTGCTCTTCTTCTACTGTATCGCCAACAGCAACCATAATTTCAGTCACTTCAACTTCATCACCGCCGATATCAGGTACGTTCACGTCTTTAGAAGCAGATGCAACAGGTGCTGCGGCTTGAGCAGGAGCAGCTTGCTCAGCGGCCGGTGCTGCTGGAGCAGAACCAGAGCCCGCGACTTCAAAAATCATGACTAATGAACCAGTTGAAACGGTATCACCAACGTTGATTTTAATTTCTTTTAGAACACCAGCGAAAGGTGCTGGTACTTCCATTGAAGCTTTATCGCCTTCAACAGTAAGAAGAGATTGCTCTTCTTCGATGCTGTCACCAATAGCAACCATGATTTCAGTTACTTCAACTTCATCACCACCGATATCAGGAACATGAACTTCTTTTAGTTCTGCTGCAGCTGGAGCGGCTACTGGTGCAGACTCAGCTTTAGGTGCTTCTGCAGCTGGAGCCGCTGCTGCGCCTTCCGCTTCGCTCTCTATTTCAGAGAAAAGCATAATAAATGAACCCGTTGATACGGAATCGCCCACGTTAATTTTGATTTCTTTTACGATACCTGCTTGAGGAGCCGGTACTTCCATTGAAGCTTTATCGCCTTCAACAGTAATAAGAGACTGTTCTTCTTCAACCTTGTCGCCAACGCTAACAAGAATCTCTGTTACTTCAACCTCATCGGTACCAATATCAGGTACATTAATTTCGATTGTCATTATTCTTTCCTATTAAAAGATTGATTGCAGCGATCATTTAGACCACTGCAATCAATTGGATTATGCGTATAGCGGGTTGATTTTATCTGCGTCGATGTTGAATTTAGCAATTGCTTCAACAATCACTGATTTTTCAATATCGCCACGTTTTGCAAGTTCAGTCAGAGCTGCAACCACAACATAACCCGCATTCACTTCAAAGTGAGTACGTAAGTTGTCGCGGCTATCTGAGCGACCAAAGCCATCAGTACCAAGTACTTTATAAGACTCAGATGGCATGTAAGCACGAACTTGTTCTGCGTAATTTTTCATGTAATCCGTTGCAGCGATTGCAGGCTCAGAGCCAAGAACCGTTGAGATGTAAGCCACTTTTTCTTCTGCTTCTGG
Source organism: Vibrio casei (assembly GCF_002218025.2). Lineage (NCBI taxonomy): Bacteria > Pseudomonadati > Pseudomonadota > Gammaproteobacteria > Vibrionales > Vibrionaceae > Vibrio > Vibrio casei. The sequence goes on from NZ_AP018680.1 coordinate 2,373,203, forward strand.
GTGAAGCATGTTGAAGCGCTCAGCATCTTGACCATCACGAGTCAATTCGTTGAAAGAAGTCACAGAGAACACATCAGAAGCAACACCGTAGTCATCACTTAGGATTTGCGCCGCTTTACGTACTTCGTTCATGATAGTACCAGAGCTCATCAACTGAACTTTAGCCTTGCTACCCGTATAAGATTCTAGTTTGTAGATACCTTTACGAATGCCTTCTTCCGCGCCTTCTGGCATGGCTGGCATGTGGTAGTTTTCGTTCATCACGGTTAAGTAATAGTAAACATTCTCTTGCTCAGGACCATACATACGATGAATACCATCTTGCATGATTACCGCTAACTCATACGCAAACGTTGGATCATAAGAGATACAGTTTGGAATGGTGTTCGCTTGAATATGCGAATGACCATCTTCGTGCTGTAGACCTTCACCATTTAGCGTTGTACGACCAGCAGTAGCACCCAATAGGAAGCCACGAGCTTGTTGGTCACCCGCCATCCACGCCATATCGCCAACACGTTGGAAGCCGAACATAGAGTAGTAAATATAGAATGGGATCATTGGAAGATCGTTGGTGCTGTATGAAGTCGCCGCAGCAACCCATGAAGACATAGCACCTAACTCATTGATACCTTCTTGTAGAACTTGGCCTGATGTTTCTTCTTTATAGTAAGAGACTAAGCTGCGATCTTCTGGAGTGTATTCTTGACCTTGGTGGTTATAAATACCCACTTGACGGAATAGACCTTCCATACCGAACGTACGCGCTTCATCGGCAATGATAGGAACAATGTTCTTACCAATGTTTTTATCTTTAAGAAGAATATTTAAAGTACGAACAAACGCCATCGTAGTTGAGATGTCACGTTTTTGCTCACCTAACAATGAATCAAATTCACTTAATTCAGGTACTTTAAATTCTTGAGTAAACTTAGGTAAACGTACAGGTGTGTAACCATGTAGCGCATCACGACGAGCGTGTAAGTAAGTGTGCTCAGCAGAACCTTCTTCAAGAGTTAGATAAGGAAGTTCTTTTACTTTCTCATCAGATAAGATGTCTTGCAGACCTAAACGGTCACGTAAATAAAGAACATGTGTCATGTCCATTTTCTTCACGCCGTGTGCAATATTTTTACCTTCTGCAGCTTCGCCCATACCGTAACCTTTAACAGTTTTAGCAAGGATAACCGTTGGCTTACCATTGGTTTCTTGAGCAGATTTGAATGCAGAGAATAGTTTAGATGAATCATGACCACCACGCTTAAGCGCGAAGATTTCGTCATCAGTCATATCAGCAACAAGTGCTGCTGTTTCAGGGTACTTACCAAAGAAGTGTTCACGAACGTAAGCACCATCTTTTGATTTAAAGGTTTGGTAATCGCCATCAACGGTTTCGTTCATCAATTGCAGTAATTTACCTGTGGTATCTTTCGCAAGTAGAGCATCCCAATTGCTACCCCAGATAACTTTAATTACATTCCAACCTGCGCCTTTGAACAGACCTTCAAGTTCTTGAATAATGCTACCATTACCCATAACTGGGCCATCAAGGCGCTGTAAGTTACAGTTGATAAGGAAACATAAGTTATCAAGCCCTTCACGTGAAGCGAAAGAAATACCACCGCGTGATTCTGGCTCATCCATCTCACCATCACCAAGGAACGCGTAAACACGTTGGTTGGTTGTATCTTTAAGACCACGACCGTTCAAGTACTTCAAGAAGCGAGCTTGATAGATAGCAGCCATTGGACCTAAGCCCATAGATACCGTTGGGAACTGCCAGAATTCAGGCAATAATTTTGGATGCGGGTAAGAAGGCAAGCCGTTACCGGTTGATTCTTGACGGAAGTTGTTTAGCTGATCTTCAGTTAAACGACCTTCAACGAATGCACGTGCATAAATCCCTGGAGAAATATGACCTTGGTAATAGACTAAATCACCACCATCCGTTGCATTTGGAGCACGGAAGAAATGGTTGAAACAAACTTCGTAGAAAGAAGCCGCAGATTGGTAAGACGCCATGTGGCCGCCAAGATCCAAATCTTTTTTCGATGCACGCAATACGATCATGATGGCATTCCAACGAATGATCGAACGAATACGACGCTCAATGGTGATATCACCAGGATATGCCGCTTCTTGCGTTGGTGGAATGGTGTTTATGTAGTTTGTGTTAATGCCCGTTGGCATATCAACACCACCTAAACGTGCTTTATCAAGAACTTGCTCTAATAAATATTGAGCGCGTTCTACACCTTCTTCACGTACCACTGATTCAAGGGCTTCTAACCAATCTTGAGTTTCCAGTGCATCAACGTCATTATTCATGACTTCAGACATGGCGATCTATCCTTTTGTTGGTTTGTCAGACTATGGTGTATTAGCAAGCTTATTTTTTTATAAAACACGCTAATGCTTAACCGGTCTTATGATTCGTTGGCTTGTTGAATTCGGCGCAATGAACGCTCGCGACGACTCTCTTCTCGAGTCAAATCCAGCAAGGTCTCTTCAATGTAAGCCAAGTGTGCATGCGATGCTTTACGGGCCTTTTCTGGCTCACGCTCAAGGATCGCTTGAACAATGCTGGCGCGGTGATGACTCACCTTTTCTACCACCTCATCACGACGATGAAGTAATTCTAAATTCTGTAATACGTTTTGTTGTAATAACGGAGCAAGGCTACGAACAATATGCAACAACACCACATTGTGAGCCGCTTCAGAGATAGCAATTAGGACTTGCATCACTGCGCTAGATTCTTGCTTCACGTCTTTATTTTCAATCGCTTTCTCGACTTCTTTTTGGCACTGAGAAATACGTTCAAAGTCCTCTTCTGTCCCTCGTAGGGCCGCAAAATAGGCTGATATTCCTTCCATCGCATGACGAGATTCAAGTAAATCGAGTTGCGTTTCAGAATGCGTCGACAACAACTCTAGCAAAGGATCAGAAAAAGATGTCCATAAAGAATCACTAACAAACGTGCCACCACCTTGTTTACGAGTTAAAAGACGTTTGGCTTCCAAGCGTTGAATCGCTTCACGAATCGAAGGGCGAGACACATCAAACTGCTTTGCTAGCTCCCGCTCTGGTGGCAATTGTTGCCCCGGGGAAAGCGTGCCTTCTAAAATCAACCTTTCAATTTCCTGTTCAATCACATCAGAAAGTTTAGGCTGACGAATCCTTTGATAAGCCATGATTAATTTATCTTTTCACTCATTGTTGTAAATGGGTGGTTGTAAATTGGTAATACCAATTACCACGATCACCAAAAATTTTACCTAAACCCAACACCACTGTCCAGTCAAAACTTGATTTAGGTCAAGATGCGATAAGCGTTTAACCCTGCATTAACAAAAGCCACTTAAAACACTAATAATATTGGTAAGACCATTTAATGGTTAGAGATAAAATGAATCATGTCGTGCGTTTTTAAATCATTTTTTTGATGAAAGTGTGACATCGGTCAAGGTGGAATAATATTCACCATAAGTGAAATGGCATTAAGAGTCAGTGTAGGTTGGATATATTACGAGGCTTCTTATTACGAAAATTCGCTTTACACGCCTATCAGTTCGATGTCATTAAGGCTCTAAATTTTCGCCAATCAAACCCAAGCCCAGGATCGGTTTTTCTTTGGGGAGCGATGTATTGATGGCCGGTGATCCTCGGTAATGTTATCTCAGGGTAATGCGTCATCAACACTTGAGTTATCTCCATTAACGACTGATATTGAGCCTCTGTGTAGACATCAAAATCGGTCCCTTCTAATTCAATTCCGATGGAATAATCATTGCAATTTTCCACACCAGAAAAACTCGATTTCCCGGCATGCCACGCTCTGGCGTTAAAGGGAACAAACTGAATAATCTCGCCATCTCGACGTATAAAGCAATGCGCAGAGACGCGCATCTGATGAATCACCTTAAAAAAAGGATATTCATTAGGATCTAACTTGCCCGTAAAAAACTGCTCCACATAAGGTCCACCATACTGACCCGGTGGCAAGCTAATGTTATGCACCACCAGCAAAGAGATAGAGGTAACGTCTCCATCGTCCGCAATGGGACGCTCATCAAAAAATGAGGATGGTATGTGTTTGACGTTTTCAAGCCAGTGCTCGGGGGTAATGACCATAAGGTGAACCTTCAGAAGTAAATGGTAATGACTAGCTAGGAAAGAGGTTTAGAGTAAAACAAATACACGGTGAAGCAAAGAGACGAAGCGCTATCAGGGATTTTCATGCAGTGTGTGGTAATTGTATTTCCGTTGTCGATTATCTTTTTTCCTTGCAGTATTATAGCTACATCGAAAACTTCAATGGATCTCGCCTCATGAAAACCACTCACGACTCTCAGTCTCGCCTTGAATACCTGAAGCAACAACTTCCAACCGAAATCACTCGTATGGTTAGTGATGCTTTAAAAGAAGACTTAGGTGGCACGCTTGATCCCAATGCTGATATTACGGCCAGTTTAATTCCAGTTGACGCCACCAACACCGCAACCATCATTACCCGAGAACATGGTGTTTTTTGTGGTAAAGCATGGGCCGATGAAGTATTCAAACAACTTGGCGGACAAGTCAATATTGACTGGCACGTCGAAGATGGTGATTGTGTTGAACCGAACCAAACGCTTTGTACGCTCTCAGGCCCATCACGCGCACTGTTGACTGGTGAGCGTAATGCGATGAACTTTATTCAAACCCTTTCTGGCTGCGCCTCACTCACCGCAGATTATGTCAAAAAATTAGCTGGTACCGATTGCCGCTTATTAGACACACGAAAAACCATTCCCGGCCTGCGAAGCGCTCTCAAATATGCCGTTACTTGTGGGGGTGGTTTTAATCACCGCATCGGCGTATTTGATGCCTACTTAATTAAAGAAAACCACATCATTGCTTGCGGCGGCATTGAACAAGCGATTGCGACCGCCAAGCAGCTTAATCCGGGTAAACCAGTAGAAGTAGAAACAGAGTCCCTTAATGAGCTCGAACGTGCGATTCGTGCCGGTGCCGACATTGTCATGCTGGATAATTTCACGAAAACCATGATGATAGAAGCGGTAGAGCTGAACAAAAAAATTGGCCAAGAAAATGGCCTAACCACAGGCCAAGCCGCGTTAGAAAACTCCGGTAACATTACGCTTGAAACGCTAAATGAATACGCTAAAACTGGCGTCGATTACATTTCTGTTGGGGCATTAACCAAACATATTAACGCCATGGATTTATCGATGAGAGTCATCGGATAAACCCAAACCGCCTTCTATCCCGGATTGCGACGAAAAGTACTCCGGGATATTTCTCAAAAAAATAAAACATAAAATACCTTATAACCTAGTGATTTCCATCGCATTCCCCTATTCAACCTCACAGTAAATCCAGATTTTACATCCGTCAACAAACGGTCAAAAAGCACACACCATACACCAATTTCATTAACCTGATCGCAATGATTTATCGTTGCAATGTAACAACACATTCAGTATTCAACCTGACTCGAACATGTGTTTAAGCGCAATTTTTCTTTATCCCCATTGTTCTTATGATTCCTCGCGAAACATTACTTTATTCATGGAGATGAAAATGAAACAGTTCCAACAAGGTAAAAAGAAATTACAAAAAGGCTTTACGTTAATTGAATTGATGATCGTGGTTGCGATCATTGGTGTGCTATCTGCGATTGCAATTCCTGCTTATAAAAATTATGTAGTTAAAGCTGAGGCTGCAACAGGCTTATCAACAGTACGTTCATTACTCACCAATGTTGATATGTTTGAACAAGAAAATGCAGCATTTCCAAGTGCTATTTCTGAAGCAGGTGCATCTACAGATATGAACTCCTTAGGTACCTTAGGACTGAATCAATCAACTAAAACCTTAACCTTCACATATACCGGAGGTTCACTTAGTGGCACAGTTATCAGTTTAGCTAAAACCGATGAAGGTTGGACCTGTGGATTCGATGCGGCAACTAAAACTAAACACGGTGATGAATTACCCAAATCTTGTAATAAGTAACCTCTAAAATGAACACTAACCTCGCCTCCATTTTACGCCAAGCAGATCTCTTGACTCACGAGCAAGAGCAAATGGTGGTGAGCAGCGTTCTTAACGATAACAAAAGCGTCCTCGTGGCTTGCGTGGACGCTGGTTTTCTAACTAGCCAAGATTTATTACAACACCTTTGCCACCTCTTTGCCCTGCCGCAAGCTCACCTTGAACATTACGGTTATGCCGAAGTTTGCCAACAACTGGGTTTACGAGACTTAATCACCAATCACCAAGTTCTGCCATTGCAAGTGGACAACCACGGTGTACTGATTGCGGTATCCGACCCCACCAACACCAGTGTCGAAGATGATTTCCGCTTTGCCACCGGCAAACAAATTGAGTTAATCCTTGCCGATTGCAAAGAGCTAGAAGGCGCCATTCGCCGTTTGTACGGTCGCAGTGTGAATTCAGAGAGTGCACAAGGCAAAGACATTACCCAAGATGAGCTGGCCAACCTCGTTGAAGTCGGCAGTGATGAAATACAAGAAACCGAAGATTTAAGCCAAGATGAAGCGCCAGTCAGCCGATTCATTAACCAGATTTTACTCGATGCGGTGCGCAAAGGCGCTTCTGATATTCACTTTGAACCGTATGAAGACATTTACCGTGTTCGTCTGCGTTGCGATGGTATCTTAATAGAAACCAACCGCCCAGCGCCACACTTAGGCCGACGTTTAGCCGCAAGGATTAAAATATTATCCAAGCTGGATATTGCCGAGCGCCGCCTCCCCCAAGATGGCCGAATAAAAATTCGCTTGAACCCCGCAACGGCCATCGACATGCGAGTATCAACGCTCCCAACATTGTGGGGGGAAAAAATTGTATTGCGCTTACTCGACAGCAGCGCCGCCAATCTCAATATTGATAAACTCGGCTACAGTGACGCGCAAAAGAAATTGTACCTCGACGCCCTGCAACAACCGCAAGGCATGATTTTAATGACCGGTCCAACCGGAAGCGGCAAAACGGTATCACTTTATACTGGGCTACGCATCTTAAACTCACCGGATAAAAATATTTCCACCGCAGAAGATCCCGTTGAAATCAACTTAACCGGCATCAATCAGGTACAAGTAAAACCAAAAATAGGTTTTACCTTTGCGGCTGCTTTACGGGCATTTTTACGCCAAGATCCCGATGTGGTAATGGTGGGTGAAATTCGTGATTTAGAAACCGCCGAAATAGCCATAAAAGCAGCGCAAACTGGGCACTTAGTACTATCAACCTTGCACACTAATTCGTCATCAGAAACCGTGGTGCGCTTATCTAACATGGGGATTGAAGCCTTTAATTTAGCTTCTTCATTAACCTTAATCATTGCCCAACGCCTCGCCCGTCGTTTATGCAAACATTGTAAAAAAACCGATAACTTCCCAGAAGCATTGCGCAGCAAATTCAATATTCCTAATGATGTGGTGATTTACCAAGCCACTAAACAAGGCTGCCCAGAATGTACCGGGGGTTACTCAGGTCGGGTCGGTATTTATGAAGTCATGCCTTTTAGCACCGAGCTGGCTAATGCCGTTATTAAAAAAGCATCGGCAAACGACATTGAAATGATTGCGGTAAAGCAAGGCATGTCGACTCTGCGCCAATCAGGAATCGACAACTTGAAGCAAGGAGTCACCAGTTTTGCGGAATTACAACGCGTACTGTATTTCTAATTAACAACACATGGCACACAGTAATTTGCTCAACGCCGTTCACCCATTATTTCCAACGATCACAGGAACCATTCACTCATGGCTACCACATCGACACTTAAAGCGCCGGCGCTCAAAAACTTTCAATGGCGAGGTATTAATAACTCTGGCAAAAAAGTGTCAGGGCAAATATTGGCGATTAATGAGAGTGAAGTGCGCAACAAGCTGAAAGAGCAGCGCGTACAAATCAAAAAACTCAAACGTCGCAGCGTGTCGATTTTTGCCAAAATGAGCCATAAAGTAAAACGTAAAGACATCACGATATTAACCAGACAACTCGCCACCATGTTGACCACGGGCGTACCCATTGTTCAATCATTCAAACTCATTTCCGACAGTCAACGTAAAGCGGAAATGAAATCCATTTTGTCTCAAATTTGTACCCAAGTAGAAGCCGGAACCCCCATTTCCAAAGCCTTGCATGCTAGCAGCCCTTTTTTTGATGACTTCTTTTGTGACTTAGTCGCGACAGGTGAGCAAACGGGCAACTTAGCCGAAGTATTTGAACGCTTAGCCACCTATCGAGAAAAAAGTGAAGAGCTGCGGTCTAAAGTGATTAAAGCCATGATATACCCCGCGATGGTTATATCGGTCGCGACAATAGTATCAATACTCATGCTCACCATGGTGATCCCAGAGTTTGAAACCATGTTTAGCAGCATGGGCGCAGAACTGCCTTGGTTTACTCAACAGGTCGTTAATCTATCTCATTTTATCCAAAGTTACTTATTCATGATGATGGCAGCCATCTTTATATTGATTTTTTGTATTAAAGAAGCCCGTAAACGATCGTTTTCTTTTCGCTTAAAAACCAGTCGAATGGCATTGAATATGCCCGTCCTTGGAGGGGTGTTTACCAAAGCGGCCATTGCAAAGTTCAGCCGAACTCTTGCCACCAGCTTTAATGCAGGCATTCCAATTTTAACCAGTTTATTAACCACGGCAAAAACCTCGGGCAACTTACATTATCAAGTCGCTATCGAGCAAGTCCATAAAGATACTGCGGCTGGAATGCCTATGTACATCGCCATGCGCAATGCCGATGCGTTTCCTGAAATGGTACTGCAAATGGTGATGATTGGTGAAGAATCTGGCAATTTGGATGATATGCTCAACAAAGTAGCGGCAATTTATGAGTTCGAAGTCGACAATACTGTCGATAATTTAGGTAAAATCATTGAGCCTGTTATCATTGTCTTTCTTGGTGTTGTTGTCGGGGGGCTCGTGGTGTCTCTTTACCTTCCCATCTTTAAGATGGCTAGTGTATTCTAAACACACCTCTACTTTGCGGTTCTTTAAGGTTGTACCAATTCAATGATTATTTTTGACTATTATCCTTCTCTTTTTCCTATTCTAGCTGGGATATTTGGTTTACTTATCGGCAGCTTTTTAAATGTTGTCATTCATCGTTTACCCATCATGATGGAAAGAGAATGGAAAAAAGACTGCATTGAATGCTTTCCCCAACTTCAACGTGATCCTGACGTTAAAAAAGAACTCGAGAACCTCAATAAACCTTTTAATTTAAATACCCCTCGCTCTCGTTGTCCAAAATGCAACACACAAATTCGTGCCATTGACAATATTCCAGTGATGAGCTGGCTTCTTCTCAAAGGAAAGTGTCATAAGTGCGACAATCCAATCAGTGCCCGTTATCCCGCAATTGAATTACTGACAGCCCTATTATGCGTAGTCATTGGTCTGTTTTTCCCGGCGGATTGGTATGGTTTTGCCTTATTGTTTTTCACTTTTACTTTGGTCTCTGCCACCTTTATCGATCTTGATACGATGTTATTACCCGACCAGCTCACCTTACCATTGATGTGGGGCGGACTGGTGCTTTCCCTATTTCAAATCAGCCCCGTATCTTTATACGATGCAGTTATTGGTGCCATCGCTGGCTATTTATTTTTATGGACCATTTTTTGGGCATTTAAATTATTAACAGGAAAAGAAGGGATGGGTTATGGTGATTTCAAATTACTCGCCGCATTAGGGGCTTGGCTAGGGTGGCAACAATTACCTTTAATCATATTACTCTCTTCTGTTGTCGGTTTAGTCTTTGGATTGATACAACTTCGATTACAAAACAAAGGGATTGAAAAAGCATTTCCATTTGGTCCATACCTCGCCATTGCTGGATGGTTTTGTTTAATCTGGGGCAATGATTTAATCTCTTGGTACCTTAACAATATGCTAAGCATGTAAGGAGAAAAAGCATGATTGTTGGCTTAACAGGCGGAATAGGCAGTGGAAAAACCACCATTGCGAATTTATTTGAGCAAGAATTTTCAATTGATATTGTTGATGCAGATATTGTAGCTAGAGAAGTTGTTGAACCTGGCACTCCGGGTTTACTTGCCATTCACTCCCATTTTGGTAACGATATTTTAACCCCACAAGGTACATTGAATCGCACAAAATTAAGAGAATGTATTTTCAGTAAACCTGAAGAAAAGCAATGGATAAATGATCTATTGCACCCACTGATCCGTCAACGTATTGATCTTCTGCTTTCACAAACCACCTCTCCTTATGCATTGCTAGTCGTTCCATTGTTAATTGAAAATGGCTGGCATAAAACGATCGATCGTTTATTGGTTATTGATGTATCGCCTGAAACTCAAGTAAAAAGAACTTGTCAACGAGACCAAGTATCCGAAAAACAAGTTCGTGCTATTTTAACCGCACAAGCATCGCGAGAGGAGCGTTTAGCGCTCGCCGATGATGTCATCAATAACGATTCCGCATTAAATCAACAAAGAAAGCAGCAACTTTTATCTCAAATTACAGAATTACACAAAAAGTACCTAGCATTAACTCAACCGTTTCTGTGACAATAGAGCTACACTAGTCATTAATCACAAATAGTTTGAAATAATTATGCTGAAGTTCGAACATCCATTAACAGAGAAAGTACGAATTTATCTTAGAGTTGAATCGCTCATGAGGCAATTGCATAAATCTGCTGGCTTTGAAGCGCCACTCGATTATCAACTGTTCTTTCGATCACTGTTTGACTTAATGGATTTGTTTGAACAAATCCACATTAAATCAGAGCTCACAAAAGATCTCGAAAAGCAGAAGTTAACGTTTAAAAGCTGGGCAAACGTACCGGGTGTAGACCAAGCAATTCTCGATAATGTGCTCAACGATATTGATGACAATTTCCGAAACCTGATGTCGGCAGAACGCTTTGGGCAATCATTAAAAGAAGAGCGATTTCTTAGTGCCATCCGACAACGCTTTAATTTACCAGGGGGGACGTGTTGTTTTGATTTACCAGCGTTGCATTACTGGCTTCATTTACCTTTAGAAAAACGTTTGTATGATGCAAAAATATGGACCAATACTCTAGAGCCTCTGCACAATGCTTTAGCCCTATTACTTAAGCTTATCCGTGAGATTGGACTTTATAAACCGCAAGTGGCCCGTAATGGTTTTTTTCAAAGTGATGCCGAAGAAGCGAACATATTACGCTTAGATATCCCCTTAGACTTAGGGATTTACCCTATGATTTCAGGCCATAAAAACCGCTTTGCGATTAAATTTATGAGCTTTGAAACGGGAATGGCTTATAGTCAAGATATCGAATTTAAACTCGCGATCTGTTAATCAACTTTCTATCTATGAATCCACTTGCTATCTGTTAAAATGTCGAAAACACTTGGATATTCTCCATCGTACTTTAAGTTCTCAATAGAGTTTTATTATGACCACACTCGCGCCTAAAAAAACCACTATAGTAAAGTGTCCAACGTGTAAAACCGATGTTATTTGGGGAGAAGTCAGCCCTTATCGCCCCTTTTGCAGTAAGCAATGTCAAATGATTGATTTTGGTGAATGGGCCGATGAAGAAAAAGCTATCCCAGGTGCGCCCGATATGTCGGATTCTGATGGTTGGTCTGAAGGATAAAACAAACAAATAAAGCCCAGCAGAGTAGGCTTTAACGTCACCTCTAAATGAACAAGTGAAATATTAGCATTAGCAAGTAAAATGCTTAATCACTTTCTCTAATACTGGTTCATTTGCTTCTGGGAAGCGGTAATCTTTTAAATCACGAATGGTAACCCACTTACCTTCTTGCCCTTCTTTACCATACGGATTACCGTCGAAACTCAAGACAAGGAAGAAATCGAACGTTAAACTTTTGTCTGTATAATCAAAATCAAAATGTTCGAATAATTCGATTTTTTTAGCCGTAATGTCGATTTCTTCTTGTAGTTCTCTCACCAAACCTTGCTCTGCCGATTCATCTGCTTCAACTTTGCCACCAGGAAATTCCCAAAAACCACCTTTATGCAGTTTCTCTGGTCGCTTGGTAATGAAAATTTGGTCTTTTTTCTCATTTAAAATGATGCCTGCCACAATGTGTAAACGCGCCATAAATGTTGCTATTCCTTTTACAAAATCTCGAATACTTAAAATGTTATTTTCCATACAAAAAGACCGCATCACTGCGGCCTTTTTATGTCCGGTATCATAAACTAAATTTTACCGTGACATTGTTTATATTTTTTACCTGAACCACAAGGGCAAGGTTCATTACGACCCACTTTACGTTCATCACGCACTGAAGGCTGATGTGCACCTGCTTCAGCAGTCTCACTATCGATACCTTCGGCTGACTCATGTTGAAACAGCTGACGACGAGAGGCTTCTTCTGCTTGAACTCGACGCTGTTCTTCCATACGCTCAACTTCTTCTTGCTTTTGAACACGAACACGACTGAGCGTAGAAATAACATCAAACTTCAAACTATCTAATAGCTCACCAAACAATTCAAACGATTCACGTTTAAATTCTTGTTTAGGGTCTTTTTGTGCATAGCCACGTAAATGAATACCTTGACGAAGATGATCCATCGCTGCAAGGTGTTCTTTCCATAACGTATCCAAAGTTTGAAGCATCACTTGACGTTCAAAGTTGCGTAACACTTCAGAGCCAACCGCTTCTTCTTTCTCTTTATAAAGAGTATTCGCTTCAGAAATAACACGCTCTAAAAGAACTTCTTCATACAATTTATCATCTGCATCTAACCATGATTGAATCGTAAGCGGTAAATCAAAATCAGCTTGTAAACGCTCTTCAAGGCCTTTTACATCCCACATATCATCAAGTGACTGCTGCGGTATATACTGATGAAAAACAGACGTTAATACATCCGACCGGTTTTGTTCTAGCATTTCACTGATGTCTTCAGCGCTCATCAATTCATCACGAAGCTCATAAACCACTTTACGTTGATCATTGGCCACATCATCATAATCGAGTAGCTGCTTACGAACATCAAAGTTACGCCCTTCAACTTTACGTTGTGCCTTTTCAATGGAGCGTGAAAGCATGCGACTTTCAATCGCTTCCCCTTCTTCCATACCGCTTTGGATTAAGCCAGCCATACGCTCGGAAGTGAAAATTCGTAAAAGAGAATCTTCCATCGATAAATAGAAACGGGATGAACCAGCATCACCTTGACGACCAGAACGACCACGTAACTGGTTATCGATACGACGAGATTCATGACGTTCTGTACCTATGATATGTAAGCCACCTGACGCAAGTACAGCATCATGCACCTTTTGCCATTGAGCTTTAATCTGGGCTACTTGCTCTTCGGTTGGTTGAGAACCTTGAGATTCAGCAAGTTTTTCAACTTCATTTTCCCAGCTTCCACCGAGCTTAATATCAGTACCACGACCGGCCATGTTGGTTGCAATCGTTACCGCGCCAGGTGTACCTGCTTGAGCAACAATTTCAGCTTCTTGTTCATGGAACTTAGCATTCAAAACATTATGTTTAATTTTTGCCGCTTTTAATGCATTAGAAAGCAATTCTGACTTTTCAATCGATACAGTACCAACCAGAATCGGCTGCCCTTTAGCCACTCGATCTTTAATATCTTCAATAATGGCTGTAAACTTATCCGCTTCAGTACGATAAACCACATCGGGCATATCATCACGAATCATTGGTCGGTTCGTTGGAATAACGACCGTATCGAGGCCATAAATAGATTGGAATTCGAAAGCTTCTGTGTCTGCTGTCCCTGTCATTCCCGATAGTTTTTCATATAGACGGAAGTAATTCTGGAAAGTAATAGAGGCAAGGGTTTGGTTTTCATTTTGAATTTGAACACCTTCTTTTGCTTCAACAGCTTGGTGTAATCCTTCAGACCAACGACGACCAGGCATAGTACGTCCCGTATGTTCGTCAACAATGATAATTTCGCCATCTTTCACGATGTAATCAACATCTTTTTCAAACAATACATGTGCACGTAATGCGGCACTCACATGATGTAAAAGACTAATATTGGCAGGTGAGTATAAGGTATCCCCTTCCTCCATTAGGCCATTTTTGATTAATAACTCTTCAACGAACTCCTGACCGGTTTCCGTCATATGTACTTGTTTGGCCTTTTCATCAACGGTGTAATGTTTATCACCACGATATTCTTCCGTATCTTCCTCTTCTTGACGTTCAAGGTGAGGAATAAGAGTGTTAATACGGGTGTATAAATCTGAACTGTCTTCTGCTGGGCCTGAAATAATAAGAGGAGTACGAGCTTCATCAATTAAGATGGAGTCAACTTCATCGATAACTGCGAAAAAGCGTTCACGTTGCACGCGATCTTCTGGACGAAATGCCATATTGTCACGCAAATAGTCAAAACCAAATTCATTGTTTGTGCCATACAAAATATCACATTGGTAAGCCGCTTTTTTCTCCACAGGAATCATATTCGGCACATTAATGCCAACAGTCATCCCTAAAAATTCAAACAATTCTCGGTTCGTCTCCGCATCTCGCTTGGCTAGGTAGTCATTGACAGTAATAATATGGACACCTTTACCCGCCAATGCATTCAAGTAAGCCGATAAGGTTGCCGTTAATGTCTTACCTTCACCAGTTCGCATTTCTGCAATTTTTCCGGCATTTAGAACCATACCGCCAATAAGCTGCACATCAAAGTGACGCATACCATAGATACGCTTTGATGCTTCACGTACCGTAGCAAATGCTTCAGGTAACAACTTATCTAATGTTTCACCGCTCTCATAGCGTTCACGGAATTCTATGGTTTTATGCTGAAGTTGCTCATCACTGAGTGACTCATATTCAGGCTCAAAACTATTAATTTGATTTACGATTTTTCTTAGCTGGCGTAATGTACGATCATTACGGCTGCCAATGACACTGGTCAGTAACTTAGTTAACATTATTTATGAATCTCTCTTCCTGATCTTTCGGATCTTCTGCTTTTGGTTTCTCACAGCTCAATACTAAGAATACTGAGATAAATTAGGTCTACTTGTCATATGGTGCCAATCAAGCCCATTTTCAAGACTAAAAACAAGTGACCTTGGTATAGTATGGGATTATTCACTCATCTTCTATCTACAATAACCTTAGTTTGCGTTCATCCTCATTTTTTTTGATTAAAAATAGGTTTTTTGACATGATTCACTTCTAATAACTCATAATAATATTAATGATTCATTGTATTAGGCTAATGAGGTTACACCATGCGAGACCATCGCCCCAAGCTGACACAAAATTTAATTGAAGACTCTAGCTTAAAAAAATTCACTCAACACGTCAGTGAAATATTAGCAATCAATGCTGCTTTAAAAACGATTATCTCTCCAAATATGTTGGATTATTGCCGAGCAGCAAATGTTAGACAAAGCCAATTATTAATCGAAGTGGCAAATGCCTCTCTTCAAATGAAGCTTAATTATGAACGGATTCGAATTTTATCGGAACTGCGCTCTGCTGGGTTTTCAAAATTAGTAGGGATCGAGTTTAAAGTGAATCCTGATTTATATCGTGCAGAGTCTGTAAAAGAAAAAAAGAAAATATATAAATACCATGAGTTAAGCCAAGATGCGGCTCATTCTATGTTGATGCTATCTGAACTTGCTTCACCTAAATTAAAGCTACGCCTTGAAAGCCTTGCTCGATTGGCAAATAAACCAAAAAAATAACTAAAACTTCCTTACGCACTAAAAACAAAAAACCAGACTGTTTAAGTCTGGTTTTTTATTCATTCAATATTAATAGTAACTATTATATTAAGCTAAGACCGTATTCGGTAAAACATCACCAAATGCAACTGGAGAGCCTACTTCTTCGGCAAAAGTCGCCCATTCCCAAGCTTCTTGATCAGCAAGAACAGCACGAAGTAATTGGTTATTTAATGCATGTCCAGATTTGTAAGCACGGAGTTCACCAACAATACTGTGACCACACATGTAGAGATCACCAATAGCATCTAGGACTTTATGTGTTACAAATTCATTACTAAAACGTAAGCCTTCTTCATTCAATATGCGATATTCATCTAAAACGATAGCACAATCAAAGCTACCACCTAAACATAGGTTCTGAGATTGTAAATACTCGATATCACGCATAAAACCAAAAGTACGAGCACGAGAAATATCTTTAATAAATGCCTGAGATGAAAAATCAAACAACATATGTTGCTCATCTGAATCAATCGCAGGGTGATTAAATTCAATTTCAAAATCCATACGGAAGCCGTCGTAAGGAACAAGTTCTGCCCACTTATCACCATCTTCAATACGTACTGGTTTTTTAATTCGAATAAAACGCTTCGCAGCATTTAAGGTTTCAACGCCAGCTGATTGTAATAAATAGACAAACGGGCTTGCACTGCCATCCATGATTGGAATTTCAGGAGCATCGACTTCGATAATAATATTATCGATACCCATACCAGCCAACGCTGCATTTAAATGCTCAACGGTTGAAATACGAATACCTTCATCATTCACTAACGCAGTACATAACATAGTGTCGCGTACTGAATTGGCATCTGAAGGAAAATCCACTGGTGGATTTAAATCCGTACGACGATAAATGATACCGGTATTAGCGGGTGCAGGACGTAGAGTAAGTGTGACTTTACGGCCAGAGTGGAGACCCACACCAGTCGTTTTCACCATTTCTTTTAAAGTACGTTGTCTAATCATCCACTTTACCTCTAAATCACATCAGATATCACAGCCACGGTAGTGGCTGGTCTGATATGCTATCACATTTTAGACACACATCAAGTTAATTGTTTGAAACTCAATCAGCTTGATGTCTTAAAAATGCTGGGATATCAAGGTACCCACTGTCACTTTCATCTGGTTTTTTTACTGTATTCGAGTTGCTATTTGAAGCACTCGATGTACTTGTCTGTGATGAAGGCGTTTTGCGTAACATTGGTTGAGGCGTATCGGCTTCAACATCTTGTTTTGCTGGTTGCGCTTGAGCTGCCGCTTGTACTGAACTAACTGGCGTTGACTTCACTGTACCACCTTTAACCAAGGTGATATCTGGTTGATGAGAGTTACCGATACCAGTTGCAACAACTGTCACGCGAATTTCATCCGTCATATCAGGGTCTAGTGATGTACCAATAACGACCGTTGCATTATCAGAAGCAAAGGCTTTAACCGTATTACCTACGGTTTCAAACTCTTCTAAACGCATATCCAAGCCTGCTGTAATGTTAACTAAAACACCACGTGCTCCTGCAAGATCGATATCTTCAAGCAATGGACTAGAGATAGCAATTTCCGCTGCTTCTTCAGCGCGATCTTCACCAGTGGCTACGCCACTACCCATCATCGCATGCCCCATTTCAGACATAACGGTGCGCACATCAGCAAAGTCGACATTCATCATACCAGGACGAGTAATAAGCTCTGCAATACCTTGAACTGCATTTTTCAATACATCATTTGCTTTTGCGAATGCTTCAAGCAAAGTGATACCGCGGCCTAATACTTTTAATAACTTTTCATTAGGAATGGTGATCAATGAATCAACATGCTTCGAAAGCTCTTCAATACCTTGCTCAGCAAAAGCCATACGCTTTTTGCCTTCAAAGCTAAATGGCTTTGTCACAACAGCAACAGTTAAAATACCTAACTCTTTTGCTACTTCAGCAATAACAGGGGCTGCACCAGTACCAGTGCCTCCTCCCATACCCGCAGCAATAAAGACCATATCAGCACCAGCTAAAACTGCTTTAATTGCTTCACGATCTTCTAGTGCAGAATCACGACCTACTTGCGGATTAGCACCTGCACCTAGACCTTTAGTGATATCGCCACCAATTTGGATAACATTACTCACACTAACTTTACGAAGTGCTTGAGCATCCGTGTTCACACTAATGAATTCCACCCCTTCGATGGATTCACGTACCATGTGTTCTACGGCGTTACCACCACCACCACCTACTCCAACGACTTTAATTACAGCATCGTCAGACATTTCCATCATCGGTTCAAACATGTGTTTTCTCCGTTTCTTCCTGTTCGCCTCAGGTTAAAACTCTTTTTGTATCCAATTACGTAGCTTTTGAATGAATTCAGCAATCGATGTTCCCGAATGTTTCTTCGGCGTCGTGTGCTGATATTCACCCTCATCATAAAACTGGCTGTCTTTGGCGTAATGTAATAATCCAACCGCCGTTGAATGATATGGCTCTTTAACGTAGTCAGTTAACCCTCTGACTTCTAGGGGTTTACCAATTCTTACTTGGTTACGGAATACGCGTTCTGCACATTCCACTAATCCTTCAATTTGTGACGCGCCACCAGTTAAAACAACACCTGCCGCTAAATGATGCTTAATACCATCTTCGCGCAACTTTGCTTGAACCGAATCAATAGTTTGATTAACCATACCCATCAATTCAGTATATCGGGGTTCTATCACTTCTGCTAAAGTTTGACGCTGCAAACTCCGAGAAGGACGGCCACCAACACTTGGAACATTAACGGTATCATCCTTACTAACTAATTCGCTCAGCGCGCAACCAAATTTTACTTTTATCTCTTCAGCATCGCTGACAGGCGTACCAAATGCAAATGCGATATCACTTGTGACGGCATTCCCTGCATAAGAGAATACTTTTGTGTGACGCAGCGCACCACCCGTCCAAATCGATAATTCCATCGTGCCGGCACCGATGTCAATGACACAAACGCCCAGTTCTCTCTCGTCGTCAGTAATAACGGCATTACTTGAAGCTAAGCCTGAATAAATCAATTGCTCAACTTTTAAATTACAACGTTCAACCGCTTTAATAATATTCTTTGCCATATCATTATGGCATGAAATTAGGTGAACGCTTACTTCCATTCTAACACCAGATAAACCAAGTGGGTTTTTTATCCCTTCTTGGTAATCAATTGTGAACTCTTGAGGAATGACATGCAAAATACGCTGCTCTTCCCCAATTTTAATGGATTTTGCCGTATGGATAACTCTATCCATGTCATCTTGGGATACTTCTTCTTCAGAAATAGCGCCCATACCTTTTTCAATTCGGCTAGCAATATGTTTTCCTGAAAGAGAAAGGTAAACACTTGTGATCTGACATTCAGCCATCAACTCAGCTTGATCAATGGCTCTTTGCACTGATTTCACTACCGATTCAAGATCGTTTACACCGCCTTTATCCATCCCATGAGATGGGCTAGTCCCAGCACCAATAATGTTAATTTGTCCATCGGGTAGGACCTCGCCGACTAATGCTGATACCGTTGCAGTGCCAATATCCAGACCAACGACAATGTTTCCTTCTGCGGTCTTCGTCATTTATTTCTCTCTTGTGCTGAATCATCATCTGGAATCCACCCAATGGCAGCTCCAGTATCGTATCGAAGATCGATATAGCTGACTTGCTCAGCTTTGTCACCTAGGCGACTGTATAGTTTTATAAATCGATTTAAACGGTCATCACGAGCATCTTTACCAAGCTCTAAACGAATACCATTGTCTAAAATAATTTGCCATGCAAGGCGTTCATTAAGTACCACTGAAGTAATAGTGCGACCTAATGGTGCTAGCTTTTCACTGCTTAATTTCCAAACATCTAACACTTTTTCACTGGAACCATCTGGTCCATATAAATTGACCATATTATCAATGACATCATTTGGACGTCCATTAAACACATCACCTGATTTGTTTAATAAAGCATTACCATTCCAAATGGCAGAGGCTTTATGTTCAACAATATAAACCTTCACAAGATCAGGCCATTGTTTGCGAATAGATATTTGAGCGACCCAAGGAACCGTTTTTAACACTTTCTGAAGCTCGTTCACATCTTGAGTCATAAATGTCCCTATATGAGACAAACTTGCTAAAGCTATTTGTACATCTTTAGGACTTACATGATGTAAATCACCTTCAACC
Source organism: Vibrio casei (assembly GCF_002218025.2). NCBI lineage: Bacteria > Pseudomonadati > Pseudomonadota > Gammaproteobacteria > Vibrionales > Vibrionaceae > Vibrio > Vibrio casei. The sequence goes on from NZ_AP018680.1 coordinate 2,393,192, forward strand.
ATCAAGTGTGATAAGGGTAACCGCTGCTCATCAGTCATCCAGGAAAACGTCGAATAAATTAACGCAGAGATACCAACAATAACCAATAACAAAAAAAAACCACCACTCCATTGGTCTTTAGTTGGCATTGATGGTAGGGGCTGCCTCTTCTGCGGCTGCTCTGCCGTAATATTCATAGTTAGCAGATAAACTCTAAAATATTCATTAAATGTCCATTAATCGATGCTAATCACAATATTTATCTTAAAAATGCACAATTAGCTAGGATTATACTGACCTAATCGTTGACTTCCAACACAAGTCGTATCTATTTTACTAACTCGTGACTTTCATCTTAACGATATTAAGTTCAAAATCGGCTAATTTTTTGGCTACTTTACCAACATCACCAGCCCCTTGCGTCAAGATTAAATCATTATTTTCTAATAAATTAGCTAATGTTGAGGGTAATTTATTAATATCTGGTACAAAAATGGGGTCAATTTTCCCACGACTACGGATAGTGCGACATAACGATCGGCCATCCGCACCGGCTATCGGCTTCTCTCCCGCCGCATAAACATCCAGCATAACCAATACATCCACTTTTTCTAATACATTAGCAAAGTCATCATAAAGATCACGAGTCCGGCTATAACGATGTGGCTGGAAAATCATCACCAATCGTTTGTCAGGCCACCCCGAACGTGCCGCTTGAATGGTCACATCCACTTCACTAGGGTGGTGTCCATAGTCATCCACTAACATCGCATGACCATTACCCGTATCAAATTCACCAAGATGGTCAAAACGACGTCCTGTTCCCTGTGTGCTAACCAGTGCTCGAATAATCGCTTGATCGGCAATATCATCTTCCGTTGCAACCGCTATCGCCGCGGAAGCATTCAATGCGTTATGTTTACCCGGAATATTTAACGTAATATCAAGATCAGCTCGTCCTTGACGCATAACGGTAAAATTACCTTGTTGACCTGTTTGGTGATAATTAACAATTCTCACATCTGCATCTTCTGAGAAACCATAAGTAATGACTTGACGGCTAATACGTGGAATTAATTCACGTACAACAGGATCATCGATACAAACAATCGCTTGACCATAGAATGGTAAGTTATGCAAAAACTCAATGAAGGTTTGTTTTAAGATTTCAAAGTCGCCACCATAAGTATCCATATGGTCAGCTTCAATGTTGGTGACAATACTCACCATAGGTTGCAAATGAAGAAAAGACGCATCACTTTCATCGGCTTCTGCAATTAAGTATCGGCTTGAACCTAAGCGTGCATTAGTACCTGCACTTTTTACCAGGCCACCATTTACAAACGTTGGATCGAGTCCTGCCTCAAAATAAATTTGAGTCACAAGTGCCGTGGTCGTGGTTTTACCATGAGTTCCGGCAACCGCAATACCATGCCGAAAACGCATTAACTCTGCGAGCATTTCCGCTCTACGAACAACAGGAATGCGTAGTTTTTTGGCCGCAATAAGCTCAGCATTTTCACTAGAGATAGCGGTCGAAACTACTACGACGCTTGCTTTTTCAATATTACTGGCTTGGTGTCCAAAATAAATCGTAGCACCTTTAGATCTTAAGCGTTCAGTAACGACGTTATCTGCCATATCTGACCCACTAATCTCATACCCTTCATTCAATAAGACTTCGGCAATCCCACTCATGCCTGCGCCACCAATCCCCACAAAGTGGATGCTTTTCACTCGACGCATTTCAGGGACAATAGAACGTAATTCGGATAAGTTCGGGTTTTGTTTTGTTAACATGAATTTATTCTCAATCTTGACTGACAGCAATAATGGCAGCTGCAACTCGGGTATCAGCATCGGTAATAGCAGCAGTTTTTGCTTTTTCTGCCATCTCTTGTAGTACCGTTCTATCCAATTTTTTTATTTGATCAACTAAACCTTGCTCTGTTAATTCGGGCTGTTCAATCATTAATGCCGCACCACATTGGACTAAATGTTCGGCATTTAAAGCTTGCTGACGATCTTTATGCATAAAAGGGATAAAAATAGCACCAACCCCCGCGGCAGAGACTTCAGATACTGTTAATGCTCCTGAACGACACACCAATAAATCTGCCCATGCATAAGCTTGTGCGACATCATCGATAAATTCGGTCACTTCAAAATTACTCACCGAATTATCTTGGTATAGGCCTTCGACCATTTGCTGTTGACCTTTACCCGCTTGATGGCGAATCGTGAAGTCATTCCCTAGTGATTTCATTACAGGAGGCAACGTTGTATTTAACACTCTGGCACCTTGGCTTCCCCCCATCACTAAAATTCGGATTGGACCTGTTCGTTCAGTAAATCGCTGTGTTGGAGAAGCGATATTAACAACATCCTGACGAACAGGATTACCCACAACTTCTGCATGAGGAAAAGCACCTGGAAACGCTTGCATCACTCGTTTAGCAATTTTTGATAACCACTGATTCGTTAAACCTGCCACCGCATTTTGTTCGTGCAAAACGACAGGTATTCCAGATAACCAAGCCGCTACACCGCCGGGGCCACTCACATAGCCTCCCATCCCAAGCACGACATCAGGTTGCCAAGCTTTAATATGTTTTCTTGCCTGAGCGATCGCATTGATAATTTGAAAAGGGGCTTTAATTAACCTTAGAAAACCTTGCCCACGCAAGCCTTTTACTTTAATAAAATCAATATCGATACCATATTGGGGAACCAAATCGGCTTCCATTCGATCAGGGGTACCTAACCAACGAATTTCCCAGCCTTGCTGTTGTAATTGTTTCGCCACCGCAATAGCAGGAAAGACATGTCCTCCCGTACCACCAGCCATGACTAATAATCGCTTATTCTGTTTCATTATTTTCCAATTTTTTTTTGGTATCATTTGAAGCCGGTTGAGGCTGTAACCTTGTTTTTTTTAATGCTGACAGTCGACATTCATAATCAATTCGTAGCAATAAGGCCACCGCAACGGTCATGATAATTAAGCTTGAACCACCATAACTGATCAAAGGTAAAGTTAAGCCTTTTGTTGGAACAATACCGGCCGCAGCCCCAACATTAACCAAAGTTTGAAAAGCAAACCAGATACTGATACTAATGGCTAAGAATCCACCAAACAACTCACCAGATTCCAACGCTTTTCTGCCTATAAGTAATGCTTTATATACCAACGTAAAAATCAGCAAGAGAATGAGTACAACACCAGCAAAACCTAGCTCTTCAGCAACCACAGCAAAAACAAAATCGGTATGCGCTTCAGGCAGGTACTCTAATTTTTGAATCGAGTTACCTAAGCCCTGACCAAACCAATCCCCACGACCAAAAGCCATTAAAGATTGTGTTAATTGATAACCACTTCCAAATGGATCTTCAAAAGGGTTCCAAAAGGATGTCATACGACGCATTCGATATGGCTCAGCCAAAATCAGCAAGGTCACGGCTGCCACACCAACAAATAACAAAGAGATAAATTGTGTTAATTTTGCCCCTGCAATAAATAACATGCCAAATAAAGTCACGAGCATAACAACCACAGTACCTAGGTCAGGTTGGGCAAGCAATAACACGGCCAAGCAAGCAAAAACAATGATAGGTTTAATAAATCCGCCGAAAAACGAGCCTCGAACTTCATCACTTTTACGCACTAAATAGCTAGACATAAAGACAAACAGAGATAACTTAGCCACTTCCGCCGGTTGAAGGTTAAATAAACCTAAAGGTATCCAACGAGACGCACCATTCACCGAATGCCCTGTCAGCAATACAATGAGTAATAAAGCCAGTGACAATAACAGTAAATGTGTACTGTATTTCATCCAACGTTCTAATGGGATCTGTATAACGACAACCGCAGAGCATAGCGCTAGAAATAAAAATACAGCATGGCGGATCATGAAATGAAATGGTCCCCCCGTTAAACGAGTACTAATTGGGAATGATGCCGATGTCACCATCACCAATCCAGACAGCATTAAAGCAAATGCTAACCAAACTAACTGGCGATCGTAAATCACTTCAGGAGCAGGTGTACTGATCCAACCTTGAAAGCCTTTCCCCATATCTTGAACTTTCACTTTAACCACAATGCGCCTTTAAATCGTTACTGATGCTTATTAAATCGGGAGCCATCAAGATAAAAACCCTGAGTAATAATGAGCTAAGCGAGTAAATTCATCGCCTCGCGCCATAAAGTTTTTAAATTGGTCAAAGCTTGCACACGCTGGTGAAAGCATTACTGCATCACCATTTTTAAGCTGGGAATAAATCCCTTCTAAAATGTGTTCAATCGTATCCCAGCGTTTTGCTGAAGGGTGAAGAGATAAGAAGTCATCGCCATCCACACCAAAGCAATGAAGCTGTACATTTAATTTAGATAATACTGGGGCTAACTCCGAAAAATCAGCGCCCTTACCAACACCACCAACCAGTAAATGCAACTGGCCATCGATTTGTAAACCTGATAATGCCGCTAATGTACTGGCAACATTGGTCGCTTTTGAATCATTGATCCACTTGATCCCGCCATTATCCGCAACCAACTGACACCGATGTGTTAGGCCTGTGTAAGTTTTTAACGCTGAGCTCACTTTTTCACACCCAACACCAACACAATCAAGCAGTGCTAAGGCAACCAAGCTGTTCGATACATTATGACGACCAACCAAATTAAGATCTTCAATTGCAAAAATTGGCTGACCTTGTTTGGACAAATACTCTTGAGCTTCTAACCACACCACGCCAAAATCTTGTTCATCAAAACCAAACGAAACGATTGGAGTATGGTTATTGATTGGATAAGTTGCGCGATCATCACGATTAACAACCGCGGTTTTGGTATGCATAAAAATACGTTGTTTAGCTTGCCCATAATCATCCATACCTTGGTATCGATCCATATGGTCTTCTGACAAATTTAAATACGCTGCCGCGTCAAGCTCAAGACTGGATGTAGTTTCTAATTGAAAACTCGATAGCTCTAATACATACAACTCAATGGATTCATCAAGTAAATCTAACGCGGGCACACCAATATTCCCACCCACGGCCACATTGACTCCTGCCGATTTCGCCAAAACACCGGTAAGATCAGTCACCGTACTTTTACCGTTTGATCCTGTGATCGCGATAACAGCTGCATTCACCGCCCAAGCAAACAACTCTATATCACCAACAACAGGAATACCCTTGCCAAGCACCTGTTGAATTTCGACGGTTGAAAGAGCTATGCCCGGGTTAGTCACCACTAAGTCCGCATGTAACAACCAATCGAGTTGCCAACTGCCTGTGTGTATTTCAATCGACTCATCAAGATCATCAATACCAGGCGGTTGAGCACGGGTATCAATCACTTTGATCGTTAAATCATAAGGTAACGATTGAAGGTGCTTTACCACCGACAAACCTGTCACACCCAAACCAACAACAACGACCTGTGTAATACCTTGCCATTTCGATAATGCTGCCTGTGACATAAAAGACTTACCTTTTTTAACGATAAATTTAATCGGACAATAAAATTAACGCACTTTGAGTGTCGCCAAACCAATCAAAACCAATACAATAGAAATAATCCAAAAACGGACAATCACTCGTGGTTCAGGCCAGCCTTTTAACTCATAGTGATGATGAATAGGTGCCATACGGAAGATACGTTGACCGCGTAGCTTATAAGAGCCGACTTGCAGAATAACCGACAAGGTTTCCATCACAAATACGCCCCCCATGATCACCAATACAAATTCTTGGCGAACTAATACCGCAATCGTGCCTAATGCCCCCCCAAGCGCCAATGAGCCAACATCCCCCATAAACACTTGTGCTGGGTAAGTGTTAAACCATAAAAAACCGAGCCCAGCTCCAACAATCGCCGTGCACACTACGACCAATTCACTGGCATAAGGGACATAAGGAATGTGTAAATAATCTGAAAAATTCACATTACTCGTTGCCCATGCAATCACAGCAAATCCAGCCGCAACAAGTACCGTTGGCATAATGGCTAGGCCATCTAAGCCATCCGTTAAGTTAACCGCATTACTGGTACCAACAATCACAAAGTAAGTCAGCACGATATACATCAAACCAAGTTGAGGCATCACGTCTTTGAAGAAAGGAACGACTAGTTGAGTTGCAGACGTATCTTTGCCTAAGGCATACAAAGCAAAAGCGACGCCCAAAGCGATCACTGACTGCCAAAAATACTTCCAGCGTGCAATAAGGCCATCGGTATTTTTTCGAACCACTTTACGGTAATCATCAACAAACCCAACAATGCCATAACCAATCAATACGGCTAGCACTGCCCACACATAAGGGTTGGAGAGATCGGCCCATAATAGAACCGTGATAATAATGGCGGCTAAAATCATCACGCCACCCATGGTTGGCGTACCACGCTTACTAAAATGAGATTCAGGTCCATCATTACGAACGACTTGACCTATTTGTAGCAGTTGTAAACGCTCTATAAGCCTAGGTCCCATCCAAAGTGATAACGATAAGGCGGTCAAAATACTTAAAATTGCTCTAAATGATAAATATTCAAATAGGCGAAAAAAAGAAAAGTATGGCTGTAACAATTCTGCAAGCCAAATGATCATGCGTAGTTCTCCTTCAAAGCAGCAACCACTTGACCCATGCGAGAGCTATTTGCCCCTTTAACAAGTAAAGTATGTTTATTTTCTGCTTGTGTCTCTTGTAATGAATCAGCTAAATGCTGCTTAATAAAACGGATCATAGCTTCATGAGTATTAAAATGTTGAGCGTATTGCTCATTGGACGTCTTAACTTCACTATAACGTTGACTAATAATTGCCGTATCCTGTCCAAAGGTAAGCACATAATCAAAATGAAATTGAGCAACATGTTCAGCCACTTCGCGGTGAAGAGATTTGCTCTCCTCTCCAAGCTCCGCCATGTAGCCTAATATTAACCATTTTTTGCCAATATAATTAGCCAGTAAATCTGCCGCCGCTTTCATTGCAGGGACACTGGCGTTATAACTATCATCAATTAAGCGAATATTATCCGTTAAATCGATCGCCTCTACTCGCCCTTTAACGCGGCTAGGAACTTGTAACCCCGTAATTACCTCATTAAGGGTAGCACCGGCTTGAACAGCCATTGCGGCGGCAGCGAGAGCATTACTAATATTATGCTTACCAATCATAGGTAAGCACACTGTTTTTTGCCCTAACGGCGATAATAGAGTAAAACTGGCTTGGCCTTGATGATTCACATGAATATCTTTCGCCGAATAATCGGCACTAAGGTCATTCACAGAGAAGGTAACGATCTTCTTTCCCTTTAAGGTTGGTTGCCATAACGTCATTCCGTTACTATCCATATTGATAATAGCGATACCATCGTGAGGCAGACCTTGAAATATCTCACCTTTGGCTTTCGCAACACCTTCTATAGAGCCAAACCCTTCTAAATGTGATTCTCCGATATTATTCACTAATGTAATTCTAGGCTGAACTAATGAAGTGGTATAAGCAATTTCACCGATGTGATTTGCTCCGAGTTCAATCACCGCAAAATCATCATCTAGCTGGCTACGCAATAAAGTTAACGGCACACCAATTTCATTATTAAAGTTGCCAGAGGTGGACAATACTTGTCCTTTTTGCTTCAAAATCGCGGTAAGCATTTCTTTCACCGTGGTTTTACCACAACTTCCCGTCAATGCCAGAGTAATAGCTTTGGATTGTTGATGTACCCACTGCGCTAATTTTCCTAGAGCTTTTTGAGTATCATCCACCACGACTTGATTCATCGATAAGGGAAGTTTTTTTGACACCAATAATGCTGACGCTCCGTTCTCTAGTGCTTGCTGACAGAAGTCATGAGCATCAAATCGATCACCAATTAAAGCAATAAAAAGTGCGCCAGGCTCAATTAGTCTTGTATCGGTCGTCACCAGTGAAATATCAATATTCGATCCGACAAGCGTTCCACCTGTGATCTGAGTTAATTGTTGAAGAGAAAAAGGGATCATAAAGTTAATCCTAATAAAACTTGAGCGGTTTCGCGATCAGAATAAGGTAATGTTTGATCACCAATAATTTGATAATCTTCATGCCCTTTACCCGCTAATAAAATAATATCTTGTTCAGCTGCATGTTGAAGCGCATATTCGCAGGCTTGAAATCTTGAATGAATCACATGTAATTTATTGGGTTGATTTGCCCCTGCCAACATATCTTGCACAATCATCTGAGGGTCTTCGCTACGAGGATTGTCATCGGTAATGATCGACTCATCCGCAAGACGCTCAGAAATTTCCGTCATCATCGGACGCTTTCCGGGATCTCTATCCCCTCCACAACCAAAAATAGACCACAACTTGCCTTTACAATGTACACGAAGCGCTAATAAAGCTTTCTCTAATGCATCTGGTGTATGGGCATAATCAACAACAACTTTTGCTTTTAATGAGGTTGCATTGGAAGATTGAAACAACTCCATTCTACCGATAACAGGCATTAATTGAGGGGCCGATTTAGCTAAATCATCCAAATTAAATCCAAGACTTAATAAAGTTGCACATGCCACCATCACATTACTGGCATTAAAAGCCCCAATGAGCGGAGTTTGTAATTGAGCTTTTCCCCAAGCACCATCCAAAGCAATCTGAATCCCAGATTCTGAATACGTCACTTGATTAGCCCAAATGGCTTTTTGATTCTCTTTTAAATCAAATGGTGAAAGTGAAACCGCAATCGCATATGGCAACGCTTCTAACCACTGCTCACCAATATTGTCATCACGATTAATAATGAGGTGTTGGCAATCGTGCTGAGTAAATAAACTTAATTTAGCCTTAGCATACTCTTCCATGCTGCCATGGTAGTCCAAATGGTCTCGGCTTAAATTTGTGAAAGCGGCAGCGGCAAAATGTAAAGTTTTCACTCTATGTTGAACCAAACCATGAGAAGAAACTTCCAGAGCGGTGTAATCTGCTCCTTGCTGGTTTAATTCGCTTAAGGTTTGCTGAATCTCGATAGCATTACCTGTCGTATTCGCCGCAGGTTGCAAATTATTAAGAAATCCATTCCCCGTCGTTCCCATTACCGCAGCTTTATAACCAACTAACTCAATCCATTGAGCAATTAATTGAGAAATAGTGGTTTTTCCATTGGTACCGGTAATACCAATCAGTTTCATTGGTACATACTGATAAAGCCGCTGAGCGAGAGCGGAAAGCTGTTGGCCAATCTCTTGGATATAAATCACCGCAACATTCTTTCGTATTTCAACGAATCCATGGGGGTGAGCGCTATCAGCATCGGCAACGATACCGGATGCTCCTAACGAAATGGCTTTATCAATAAAAATACGTCCATCAGTCTCATGACCTTGAATCGCAACAAAGATATCTCCTTCAGATACATGACGACTATCTAGTTGCAATTGAGTCACGACCACATCTTGCTCTGAAGAGAGGGCAACTTGAGCCCAGGGCTGTAGTAGATGAGTTAGCGTGAGAGCCATGCTATTCTCCCTTCTCTGATTCAGGCGTGGCATCTGGTGTAATATTTAAAATTTGTAACGCGCCTTTCATTATCTCAGAAAAAACAGGACCCGCGACCGAGCCACCATAAAACTGATCACCTTGTGGCTCATTGACCACGACCACTAAGGCCAATCTAGGGTTGCTGATCGGTGCAATGCCCGCGGTTAATGCCACATATTGATCGCTATAACCGCCTGCTTTTGCTTTACGCGACGTACCCGTTTTAGCCCCCACCCGAAAGCCAGCTACTCGTGCAGAGGTTGCTGTACCACCTTTATGGGTTACCTGTTCAAGCATATTAATCACTTTTCTAGAAGCATCGGCATCCGCAGCTCGAAACGATCGGCCTGATTCGCTGCCCTTTAATAAGTGCAACGGCATATTGACACCAAAGTTGCCCAACGTAGCGTAAGCATGCGCCAATTGTAACGGTGTGACCGAAATACCATAACCAAACGCTAAGGTCGCCTCTTCAAACGGCGACCAACGGCGGCGATCAGGGAAAATGCCCGTCACTTCACCGGTTAATTGAATGCCCGATACGTTGCCAAAACCAACACCACTGTACATACCAAGCACATCTTTTACATCCATTCTTAACGCAATGGTAGCAATACCTACGTTACTGGATTTTTTTAAAATTGTGGTTAAGTCCGCTTTCCCGGCTAATGCTGAATCTCGAACTCGGCTGCCACCCACCCGCATGATACCGTTGCCTGTATCAATAATAGTATCGTCATCCACAACGCCTTTATTTAAAGCAGCAAGCATCACAAAAGGCTTCATGGTTGAGCCTGGTTCAATAGAATCGGTAATCGCTCGGTTACGCATTCTAAAGCTTTGTAGTTGTGCACGGTTATTCGGGTTATAAGACGGCGCATTCACCATTGCCAAAATATCACCACTTTTGACATCAATCAGCACGGCGGTACCTGATGTCGCGCGAAAATCGGCTACCGCTTGTTTAATCGCTCGATAAGAAATGGCTTGTAAACGTTGGTCAATAGTAAGTTGTAAAGGTTTTCCAGGCTCTTGTGTCTTAAGGGAAATATTTTCGACTACTCGTCCATACCTATCTTTTCGAATCGTTCGCTTACCTGCCTCGCCAGTTAACCAATTATCAAAACTGCTTTCTAAACCTTCCAGACCATGGCCATCAATGCCCGTCACGCCGATAACATGTGCGCTCACTTCACCAGAAGGGTAAAAACGGCGAGATTCATCTTTTAGTCCAATACCTGGTAATTTTAACTCACGAACATATTTAGACATCGCAGGGCTAACTTGGCGTTGTAAATAAATAAAGCGTTTCTTCTTATTATTTTGAAGCTTACGAACCAAGCCTTTTTGATCTAGCCCCAAAACATTGGCAAGAGCATACCAGCGATCAAGTTCATCGAGGCCATTCTCTTTAATTATGGTGGCGGGATCCGCCCAGACAGCCTGAACAGGAACACTCACCGCAAGAGGCTCGCCATTGCGATCAGAAATAATACCACGCGCCGTAGGAATAGATTTCACACGAACCGAGCGCATATCTGCTTGTTGAATCAGTTGATCTGGCTCTATTATCTGAATATAAGCGGTTCTCGCCACCAAGGTCACTAAAGCGAGAACAATGAACCCAAGGATTAGATTATAACGCCAAGGTATCAATACTGAGGTCTCTTTTGCCGCGACCTTTTTATTGGTTGGCTTCCTATTTTTAACCACTTTCTTATTTATTGGCTTCTTCATTTAAGATTCACAACCACTTCTTTGTCTGAATCTGGACGCTTCATATCAAGATCATTAATTGCGATTTTTTGCACACGGGTATGTTCTGCTAACGCATTCTCTTCCAAAATTAAATTTCGCCATTCGCTATCAAGCTTCTCTCTATTCTCTAATAACTCATCACGCAACGTTATTTGATGACGAGTATTATAAGTAGTTAACACCACCGCGATGGAACTAGAAAAAATCAATACTAATAAGAATAAAGGCAGACGACCTATAGAGGTTAAGTCATTCCAAATACTGCGAATTAAACTAGGAGAATGCGCTTCAGTCATAATTTCTCTGCAATTCGTAATACAGAACTGCGTGAACGAGTGTTCAACTCAACTTCTGACTGAGAAGGTTTAATGGCTTTACCTACGGTTTTCATATTCGGTGACCCTAATGCTCTGATTTGATCTTCAGTCATCGGAATGCCGTGCGGGACTTGTGGGCCTTGGCTTTCTCGGCGCATAAAGCGCTTTACCATACGGTCTTCTAGGGAATGGAAGCTTATCACCGATAAACGTCCTTCTGGTGCTAAAATATTCATGGCACCTTTGAGGGCAAAATCAATCTCTTCCAGCTCACTATTAATATAGATTCGGATCGCTTGAAAACTGCGTGTCGCAGGATGTTTCTTTTCTTTAAAGTTCTTAGGCGCCACGTCGGAAATCAACTTAGCAAGTTGACCGGTACGTGTTAATGGCTCTTTTTCAGGATTTTCAAGGCACTCTTGTTGATAAGCAACGATACCTTTTGCAATACGGCGAGCATGCTTTTCTTCACCAAATTCGCGAAGTACCCAAGTGATATCATCAAGCTCAGCTTCCGATAACCATTGCGCTGCCGATTGCCCACTAGTTGGATCCATTCGCATATCCAGTGGGCCATCTTTCATAAAACTAAAGCCGCGCTCTCCGTCATCTAATTGAGGTGACGACACCCCTAAATCAAACAACACCCCATCAACTTTACCCACTAATTCATATTGTTCCGCATAACGTTCAATACCAGAAAATGGACCATGAATAATGGTAAAACGTGAGTCTTGTATTTTAGCCGCTTCAGCGATTGCTTGAGGATCGCGATCGATACTGTACAAACGCCCTTGAGGCCCGAGTTGAGATAAAATAGTACGGCTATGACCACCACGGCCAAATGTACCATCGATATAAATGCCATCCGGTTTAATATTCAACCCATCAATAGATTCATTGAGGAGTACAGAGACGTGTTGAAAAGTGTCAGTCATAAGGTTCAGTAACTCAATTAAATGTTAGAACTTAGGATATTCATGTAAGCCGCCCAACGCAAGAAAACAGCGGATTTTATACGGTTATTTCTGTCTAGTTTATGATAAATCGAACGGATTGAGTTAATTGCAAGTAAAAAGGCAAACAAATCCCCATCACTAAAGTGAAAATTGATGTCGATAATATAAAAATAGATCAATAAAAAACCCACCACAGTATAACTGTGATGGGTTCGAAATGGTGGAGTTGACATCATAAGCCGGGTTCTGTTCCGCCTCTCTTCCTAGAAAGAAAAAGCGGTGATAGCCATTCGTCTAGGCCAGCAATCGCTCACTGGCTCGAGCAACCTACCCGCCCCCATACGCGAGCAACGCAATGTGAGGGCCTATTTGGTCTTGCTTCGGGTGGAGTTTACCTTGCTACGAACTGTTGCCAGACGCACGGTGCGCTCTTACCGCACCCTTTCACCCTTACCTGTGCTTATCTTTTCCCCGAAAGGATCGGAATTAAGCCATCGGCGGTTTTCTCTCTGCTGCACTTGTCGTAAGCTCACGCTCCCCAGGCGTTACCTGGCACCCTGCTCTATGAAGCCCGGACTTTCCTCCCCTCCGACAGTCTCCCTGATATTGCTACCAAAAGGACATCAACGAAGCAGCGACTATCCAGTCAACTCCGCGGCGGATTATACGCAAACCGACTTAGAAGACAAGCCTTCTCGAGCTTATCGAGTGATAATTCTTACCCACATCGGTTCATCACCAACAGAGTGTCGATGAGCTATTGTCAACTTTCCGGACTCATTATCCACTTGATAACTCGCCACATGATTTGAATGCTGGCCGGCGCACACCAACCATATATTATCCGGAGATAACGCAAATCCACGAGGCGCTAACTCAGTATCAAGGAGTTCAATTAGCGTTAATTCACCAGACAACGAATCAATGGAAAATAAAGCTAGCGTGCTCGATGTCCTTTCACTGACATAAAGAAAGCGCGCATCTTTAGTAATATGAATATCTGCAGCCCAAAAAGGCCCAGCAAAATCTACGGGCATATAACTGAGTGTTTGTGTTAATTGCCAGCGAGGCTTCTCATCTTGAACAAAATGTAACACATCACCATCTAGCTCATTAATCGCGTAGATATTTTTACCGGAAGCATCCTGAGTCATATGCCTTGGTCCAGACCCCATTTTGGTCATGAGTTTAGACTGAGCTCCTTTAATCAAATAACCATTATGATTAAAACGATAAAGATTGATTTTATCATCGCCTAAACAAGCACAAAAAATGGTTTGCTGCTCTAAAATTGAATTTGATTTAATGGGGTATTGGTCGGCAACCGCCATCACTGAATGCGCTTTCGTTAAATGCTCAAGCACTTGATGCGGTGATTGCGCGATACCATGAGAATTAATGTGGCTGACAGATAGCGCATTTTGCGCATACGAACTCAATAATAAATATTGCCCAGTAATATCAATACATGATGACGATGCACTCACAGGCATAGAAGAGCGTCCGATTTCTGTAAGCTTGCCATCGCTTTCAATTTTGTAGCTCAGTAAAGCGAACTCAGGTCGAACGGTGGCGTATAGAAAACTCTGATCATGGCTGATCGTTATGGGCTGAACTTCGCCCGGAGTTTCCACTATTTGCAGAACGTCAAATACACCATCAATTCCCATGCGTAAAACATGCAACTGACAACTATTCGGGCAAGACACATACACCACATTCACAACCACAGACTCCTTTGATTTATAAAACGCACGCTTTATAAAAAATGCATTTACTCTAAATGTTCAAGACCCCATTTATACAAGGCATTCTTTTTAAGGTTATGAATTTCAGCCACTAAGGCCGCTGCTTTTTTAAGTGGCAGCTCTTTAACTAAAATAGATAAAGTTCTTAAAGCATCATCAGGAAGTGCATCTTCTTTTTTATCTTCACGATAACCATGAATAAGTAGCACCATTTCACCACGTTTACGATTTGAGTCTTGTTCAATCCATTCAATTAGCTCACCTAATGGTGCGCCATGAATGGTTTCAAAGGTTTTAGTTAGCTCTCGCGCTAATACCACTTCGCGATCCGGCCCTAAAATTTCTAGCATATCTGCTAAAGAATCGGTAATTCGGTGGGGAGATTCATAAAAAATACAAGTTCGTTCTACTTTAATGATCTCAAGCAGTTTATCTTTACGACCTTTACTTTTGGCAGGGAAAAAGCCCTCAAAACTAAAGCGATCTGACGGCAAACCTGAGGCACTTAACGCCGTAATTACCGCACAGGCACCAGGAAGAGGAACAACTTTGACTCCCGCTTGACGACATTTTGTCACTAAGTGATACCCTGGATCACTAATTAATGGTGTTCCAGCATCAGAAACCAATGCGATGGATTCTCCTGATAATACTTTTTCAACGAGAACCTGAGCTTTTTGCTGTTCATTATGATCATGTAACGCATATGTTTTAGTTGCTATGCCAAAATGAGATAACAGTCTCCCTGTATGCCTTGTATCCTCAGCAGCGATCAGGTCAACTTGATGTAGTATATCGAGTGATCGTTGAGTAATATCACCTAAATTACCAATAGGCGTGGGAACAATATACAAGGCAGGAAGCTCTAAAAGAGCGGTTTTGTTATCTATCATTTGTTTACCATCACTTGAGCGATTAATATAGAGACAATCTTTCACATGACTCTCTTACTAACGAAGAATAAGAACGCATGAAAATTATGAATCACAAGAGCCTCAGTGTATCACGCTTATTAACTTCAATTGTATTGATGTTGTTAGTCTCAGCGTGTTCTTCACTTTCATCTCAGCCGAATCAAGCTGACATTACAGCCCAGCCAACACAAAGCTCACAAGCTTATGCCAGTATGGCGGCAGAGAGCGAACCTGCAATGAAAACCGACTGGTTAATCATGGCACTGAAAGCTTCTGTAGTTGAAAACGATCACCCTCAAGCGGAAGCTTTACTGAAAACACTCGCAAAATTGCCATTATCTAATATGCAGCAAGCTGAATGGTTACTAGCACGAGCAAAGATAACCGCCGCTACTTCGGATGCTGAAACCTCACTCAAAGGTTTGAACTTCCAAGATCAATGGCAACTAGCCGATATTCAATGGGCAAATTACCACCAACTGCGCGCTCAATTATTTGAAGAGATGAAAGATTACTTCAATGCTGATCGTGACTGGATTGAATATAAAGAGTTTCAACCCCAATCAGATTCCGCTGATATCAACCAACATATTTGGACAAACCTGAGCCTCTATTCTGCCGACGAAATCGTACAACTAAAACCTCAACCAAATGAGGTCGAATTAAAAGGCTGGCTATACGTTGCAACGGCAATGAAAACCAAATTAAATGACCCAATCAAGCTGCAAGAAGAGCTACAGCAATGGTTTGCTCAGAATATCAGTCATCCAATTGTCACAAACACACCAGAAGATGTGCAAAAACTGCTGGATCTTGATATCACAAATCCTCAGAACATTGCCGTCTTGCTACCACTCAATGGTAAGTACGAGAAACCAGCAAAACTTATCCGAGATGGTTTTATTCATGCCATGACAAACGATAAAGATAAGAATCCTACTTTTAAGATGACAATATATGACACATCGACACAAAGCTTGGACGATATATATACACAGCTTAAAGCCTCTAATGTTGATTTTATTGTTGGCCCATTAACAAAAGATAACATCGAGAGACTTCAAGAGATTAACGATAACACCATTCCCGTTCTTGCCTTGAACTTCCCAGATAATATCGAGAAAGGGAACCAAATTTGTTATTTAACGCTGTCCCCAGAGCAAGAAGGAACACAAGCAGCAAAACATTTATTTAAAACAGGTTTCAAATACCCATTAGTACTTGCCCCTAAAGACAAACTTGGCCAACGTATTACTGAAGCATTTAGTACTGAATGGGAAAAATTAAGCAACACTCCTGTTTCCACTAGTGGTTTTGGAAATCGTGCAGAGCTACAAAAGAATGTTAAAGATGCTTTTGGTTTAACGGATAGCCAAACTCGCATCAATCAAATTCGCCAAATTACCAATATGAATATGGAAACAGAAGCTCGTAGTCGCCGTGATATTGATTCTGTCTACATCATCGCAACACGTTCAGAACTGACATTACTTAAACCATTTATTGAAGTCGCGATTAATCCGGATGCCAAGCCGCCAAAATTGTTCTCAAACTCCCGCAGTAACAATGGCAAAGCTAGGCAATACCAAGATGTGGAAGGCATAATATTTAGCGACATTCCTATGCTGCTCGACCAAAACGATTCTGCTGCAAATGAATACGATTCACTCTGGCCAAACAGCAACAATACCGAAAAACGACTTCATGCTCTCGGCATGGACTCCTATAGCCTTCTTGATAAATTGTCAACAATGAAAGCGGTTCCAAACTATAAATCACAAGGTCAAACAGGCTTACTAAGCATCAATGACCAATGTGTTGTCCAAAGAGAACTAAGCTGGGCTGAACATGAAGCCTTTCACTCTCAAGAATAAAAGAGAGATAGGTTCTCAATACGAAACCTTGGCGAAAGAATATTTAATTCGCCAAGGCCTTACGTTTATTAGTAGCAATTATCTCTCTCGATTCGGTGAGATTGACTTGATCATGAAGCAGGCGAATACTTTCGTCTTTGTTGAAGTCAAATACCGAAAAAGTCAAAAATATGGTCATGCAGCGGAAATGGTTACTTATCAAAAAAGTCAAAAATTGATAAAAACCGCTATGGTCTGGTTAAAGCAACAAGGCCATACGATTGATAATACTGCATTTAGATTCGATGTTATCGCCATACACCAGCAAGGTCATGACGTCGAATGGATAAAAAACGCGATAACTCAAGGATAAATGATGCTAGAAAGCATTAATGACAGTTTTAAAGAAAGTATTCAAATCCAGATTGCTGCAGCAGAATCCTTACCGGATGCGATAACTCACGCTTCTCAAGCAATGGTAAGTAGCCTACTTAATGGCAATAAGATTCTTTGCTGTGGTAATGGTGGATCGGCTGCAAACGCTCAGCAGTTTGTCTCTTGCCTTGTTAATCGCTTTGAGACAGAAAGGCCCAGTTTTCCTGCCATGGCATTAACGGCTGATAATTCAACCTTAACCGCCATCGCTAATGATTACAGTTATGATGAAGTATTCTCAAAACAAGTGCGAGCGTTCGGGCAAGCTGGTGATGTATTAGTCGCAATCACTACCAGCGGTAATAGTAATAACATTATAAAAGCAGTAGAAGCCGCCGTGACTCGAGATATGACCATCATTGCATTTACAGGTAAAGATGGCGGTGAACTTGCCGGACTATTAGGCGAATCGGATGTGGAAATTAGAATTCCATCTCATCGAACGCCTAGAATACACGAAGTGCACCTTCTTACTTTACATTGTCTGTGTGACCTAATTGACCAAGTCATATTTCCATCTCACGAGGGGTAATTCAGTGAAAAAAAATATTCTAATTCTCGTTACTTTTTTATTTATATTAAATGGTTGTGCTCAATTTCAAAGTGATAAAGTGAATCAACGGCAATGGCAAGAAAAAAGCATTAACTCAAATGTTGATGCTATAAATCATTCTCCACAGTTCTCGGGGAAAATTAGGGTCACATCAGAAGTTAATGAAGGCGCGGTGATCTTAATTGGTCAAGCCACGGATGAAGAGACTAAAAAAAACGTTGAGAGCTACGTACAAACGTTGCCAGGCGTAAAGAAAACCTACAATCAAATTCGTGTTAGGCCGCTGATTTCTTTCGATCAAATTAGTAACGATGTTTGGTTAACCACCAAAGTGAAAAGTGCCATTTTATCGGAAGATAAACTCGACAATTACACCATCAAAGTCGTCACCGAAAATAAAGAAGTCTTTTTAATTGGTTCCGCACCACCAGAAGAAGCGGAAATTGCAGCCAATATTGCTCGCCATGTTGCAGGTGTAAATAAAGTTGTTAAAGCTTTTACGAATAAAACATCAGACTCAAGCAGCGTCAACAGCACACCGGCCACAAATCTTAATGACAGTAGCACAACACAAAACAATCCAGATAACATCGTGGATGACTCACCGATGGCCACAGATAATTCCGGCCTAATAATAGAAGAGCCAAATACATTAATCGATGAAAGCGATGTAAGTAATTAAGCAAGATAAATACCTGAAATAATCAGATCTTCGTCAGCTAGAAAGCAAATAAAAACGGCCTGAAACAATGAAATCGGGCCGTTGGACAATAATAAAACCGGAACTCTGGATAATTTAAGCCAAACAACTTGGTCTTTCACTTTAATACCATGGGCGATATCGAATTTTTCGCATCAGATGTATCCACTTCAACAAAATTGCACACCTAGCCATGATCAGTGAAAACCATACATCTCTGATTAACATCGTTCCGCTCCCATATGTTTGGTACAGCGTGTCAATTTGGGGCATTTTCTCAGCAGATAGCGGTAAATTTTACATCCGTGGTCAGTACTCAAACGCTCAATAACCTAAAAGAAGATCTCAAACTTGCCTGGATACATAGGTGAGTATCATCATTTTCGTCATTCAAAACGTCATCACCAGTACTTCAGACTCATTCATCATAATACGTCTAAAGTGACTTTCACTCGATCCAACGCCACCATAGTCCGAAAGCTTTTTACATTCGCATTATTGTCGAAAAGTCTGCCACAGATTTCCTGAAAACGTTCCATATTTGGCACCAAAAGTACCAACAAAAAATCCACTTCTCCCGTCACGTAGTAGCATTGCTGAATTTCCGGCCCAGAAAAACTCTCTTTCAATAAGTGTAGATCTATTGCTTGAGTTTTATCAGCTTGAACTTCAACAACCATTGTGATCACTTGATCCAATTTATTAGGTTCCAGAATAGCAACGTTGGATTTTATATAACCTTCGTCTTTTAACTTCTGAACTCGCCTTTGAACAGAAGCCGTAGAAAGGTGTACCACTTCAGCTAACTCACGCAGTGGAGTTTGACAGTTGCACTGCAAAGATTTAAGTAAAGCATGGTCGAATTTATCTAAAGGCATAATGGTATCCGGTGAGAAATTTTCTCACTTAAGCTGCGAAATATGAGCACTTTTATCAAGAACGAAACAATATAATATCACCACTTCAAGTTACCAAGGTATAAACAATGCACACACAACCTAATACGTTTCTCGGCGTTACTCTGAATGTTATTGCATCAGCCCTCTTTGCCCTAATGTTTGCTTACACATCGCTGTTAGGGGATTTAAGTGGAGCAGAAATTTATGGATGGCGTATCGCTTTAACTTTTCCATTACTGACCATCTTTGTCCTTTGTAATGGCTATTGGCCGCAAGTAAAAAGCTTGTTCAATCGTATTCTAAATGAACGCTATTTCATTATCACTCGCTTTATATCGGCATTGTTAATCGGTATTCAACTTTGGCTTTTTATGTGGGCGCCAGGAAATGGATATGGCTTGGCAGTGTCACTTGGCTATTTCATTATGCCAATTACAATGGTCATAGTGGGTTGGTTTGCCTTTAAAGATCGAATGTCACGCTTTCAAAAACTAGCGTGTATATTTGCTCTATGTGGTATTTTAAATCAGCTCGTAATATCACAAACACTTAGTTGGCCAACGCTTGTTGTTTGTTTAGGTTACCCGATCTATTTTTGGCTTAGGCATAAAACTAACACCAATCACATCGGTGGAATGTGGTTTGACATGATGTTGAGTTTACCGTTTAGTCTGTACTTTATTATCCAAGGTGGTCATGTTACTCAAACACTTAGTACCGATTTCCATTTTTTATGGCTTGTTTTAGGGTTAGGACTGATCAGTGCCTTGGCCCTCGGATTTCAGTCTCTATCTGCACCGCACCTTAATTTGAGTCTATTTGGTTTGCTTGTGTACGTTGAACCTGTATTGCTAGTTTTGGTTGCTATTTTGCTTGGAGAAACTATAGCTCCGACTGAATGGCTAACATACATAGCAATTTGGTTGGCTGTCATTGTGCTGATTATTGAAGGAGGACTAAGTTTAAAGCAAACTCGGGTTACTTAAATTAGGGGTCAATTCCTGTGTGCTTTTTATAGAGTAACTGCCGTTAGATTGGTTAGTGGTATTTCCGGGTTAGAAATGGCAGCGTACCGATGAGATCGCTGCCATTTTAGTATGATACTTTAATACTTGGTATGAAACTTTATTCTACTCATACAACTGTTTATAATAACAAATATAAATTTACTCCACCGTTACCGCTTTTGCTAGGTTACGTGGTTGATCGACATCCGTACCTTTAATTAAAGCAACATGATACGACAATAATTGCATTGGAATTGTATAGTAAATCGGCGCTGTAATTTCACTCACATGAGGCAAGTTGATGATCTTCATGCTATTGTCAGCTTCAAAACCTGCGCCAACATCAGCAAAAACATACAGTAAACCGCCTCGGGCACGAACTTCTTCAATATTTGATTTAAGCTTTTCAAGTAAGTCATTATTTGGCGCAACGACCACTACTGGCATATCCGCATCAATTAACGCTAGCGGGCCATGCTTTAGCTCACCGGCAGCATAGGCTTCCGCGTGAATATAAGAGATTTCCTTTAGCTTTAAAGATGCTTCTAGTGCGATTGGGTAATACTCACCACGACCTAAGAATAGCGTGTGATGTTTATCAGCAAAATCTTCGGCTAAGGCTTCAATCTCCTTATCATAAGCGAGTGCTTTTTCAATTTGAGAAGGCAGCAGATGCAAGGCTTCCACAATTTCTGCTTCTTTTGTGCTATCGATACGTTGCTGCTGCTTACCCATAGCGGTAACCAGCATTAATAGCGCCGCTAACTGAGTCGTAAAAGCTTTCGTTGAAGCCACGCCGATTTCAGTGCCTGCGCGTGTCATAAAGGCAAAATCCGACTCACGTACCAGCGATGAACCTGCTACATTACAAATCGTCATTGCTGACATGTAACCTTTTTCTTTCGCTAAGCGAAGTGCTGCCAAGGTATCTGCCGTTTCACCCGACTGAGATAATGTGATCAATAGGCTATTTGGACGAGTAACAAACTTGCGGTAACGGAACTCAGAGGCAATTTCCACATCACAACTCACACCCGCTAATGACTCAAACCAGTAACGTGCGGTCATTCCTGCATTATAAGACGTTCCACAAGCAATAATTTGTACATGCTCTACTTTGGATAAAATTTCAGCAGCATTCACGCCGATACTTTCAGTGATCACTGTGTTATTCGTTAAACGAGCTTCCATGGTATTAATTAATGCCGTTGGCTGTTCAAAGATTTCTTTTTGCATAAAGTGACGATATTGACCTTTATCCCCTGCGTCATGCTCAGCATTCGACTCGGAAATTGTTCGTTCAATGCGTTCTCCATGTGAATCAAATACCGTCACATCGCGACGAGTCACTTCTGCAACATCACCTTCTTCAAGATACATAAAACGGCGAGTCACACTTAGCAATGCCAACTGATCAGAAGCAATAAAGTTTTCACCTACACCAAAACCAATCACAATTGGGCTACCAGAACGCGCAACCACTACACGACTTGGATCTTTACGATCAACGACCACTGTGCCATAAGCACCATCTAATTGCTTAACCGCTTTTTGTAAAGCGTCCACTAACGTTTCAGAGGTACGACGTTCCCATTCAACTAAATGTGCAATCACTTCGGTATCAGTTTGCGACTCAAATACATATCCACGTTCACGCAACACACTGCGCAACGCTTCGTGGTTTTCAATAATACCGTTATGCACAACTGAAATATCACCTGACACATGAGGATGAGCATTAATTTCTGAAGGTTCACCATGCGTAGCCCAACGGGTATGTGCAATACCAGTACCACCAAAGACTTCCGTAGCTTCAACCGCATCGGCTAGTTCTTGTACCTTACCAAGGCGGCGTACACGCGTCATGTTCGACTGAGCGTCAACCACTGCCACACCGGCAGAGTCGTAACCACGGTATTCTAAACGACGTAACCCTTCGACCAAAATTTCAGCCACATCTCGTTGTGCCACAGCACCGACGATTCCACACATAATTCCTATCCTTTAGTTATTCCTTTATCAGCAGCAAGCGAAGGCGATAAAGTATTCAATTGTAAGTATTAAGCGATCAGTATTTGCACATTATGTTGTTCAATTTGCGCTTTTTGTTCAGTACTGATGCTTTTATCGGTAACGAGCACGTCAATGTTTTGCCATGCCAATTCTAAATTTGGAATTTTTCGACCAATTTTGTCGGATTCAACCATCACGACAACGCGTCTTGCTGATGTTGCCATCACTTGGCTTAATCCTAATAATTCATTAAATGTTGTCGTACCACGTTGTAAATCAATGCCATCAGCACCGATAAATAACTGATCAAAATCGTATGAACGTAAGACTTGCTCAGCCACTTGGCCTTGGAAAGATTCCGAATGGTTATCCCAAGTGCCCCCAGTCATCAAGAGAGTCGGTTCACTTTCCAACGCATTTAGCGCATTGGCAACATTAAGAGAATTAGTCATCACAACCAGCCCTCTTTTATCATTAAGTTGATCAATCAATGCCGCGGTTGTACTTCCACTATCAATAATAATTCGATGGTGGTCTTTAATTAGCGATGCTGCCGCCTTTGCTAGACTAACCTTTCGTTTCGAAACTTCTTCAGAAAAAACTTCATTAATGATCTCTTTGGGCAAAGCGATTGCTCCACCATAGCGACGAAGTAATAATCCACTTGCTTCTAATGCAGAAAGGTCTTTTCTAATAGTCACTTCAGAAATAATAAATTGCTTTGTTAACTCATCTACACTGACCTCACCATGTTCATTTACTTGCTGAACGATCAAGTGCCGGCGTTGTTGAGTGTTTCGTTTAGACATAAACAGAACCAATATAATTTCGAATCGAAACACATTCAACCAAAACGAAACTTATTTGTCTATTTTTTTTAGATCAAAAAATAAATATTTTTTATCGAAAGATTGTTCTAAGACAAGTAAGTATCGTGATCTTACCCACAAAGACTGGTAAAATTCTTACCCCATTAAAGAAACAAAATTACAAAGCAATCGACTCGCCGATTGAAAATAAGAAATAACGCTGCAAAGAGAATGACATGTGGCGATGCGAGAGTGGGAATAACAACTACACTGTAAAACACGTACCAAACTGTATGAAAGAATTTCTGTTTTAATGCTCAACAGCAAATCATTGCTAGCCATTAAAACGTATAAAAATTGAAATTTATAATATTACTTACCGGAGAGTATCTACTCATGAAAAAGACCAAAATCGTATGTACGATTGGCCCGAAAACTGAATCTGTTGAAAAACTAACTGAACTTGCAAACGCTGGTATGAATGTAATGCGTTTGAACTTCTCACACGGTGATTTCCAAGAGCATGGCAACCGAATCAACAATCTTCGCCAAGTAATGAAGAACACAGGAAAACAACTGGCTATTCTACTTGATACCAAAGGTCCAGAAATTCGTACTATCAAATTAGAAAATGGTGACGATGTCGCTTTAGTTGCTGGTCAAGAATTCACTTTCACAACCGATACCTCTGTTGTTGGCAACATTAATACTGTTGCGGTTACTTACCCTGGCTTTGCTCAAGATCTTGCTGCTGGTGACACAATCTTAGTCGATGATGGCCTAATTGAGATGGTTGTTGTTGCAACTACCGAAACTGAAGTTAAGTGCAAAGTGCTTAACAACGGTGATCTAGGCGAAAATAAAGGTGTTAACCTTCCTGGTGTTTCAGTAAAACTTCCAGCACTGGCAGAAAAAGATAAAGCTGATCTTAAATTTGGTTGTGAGCAAGGTGTTGATTTCGTTGCCGCATCTTTCATCCGTAAAGCAGACGATGTAAAAGAAATCCGTGAGCTTCTTGTGGCGAACGGGGGCGCTGACATCCAAATCATCTCTAAAATTGAGAACCAAGAAGGCGTTGATAACTTTGACGAAATTCTTGAAGCTTCTGACGGCATCATGGTTGCTCGTGGTGACCTAGGTGTTGAGATCCCAGTTGAAGAAGTAATCTTCGCTCAAAAAATGATGATCGAGAAGTGTAACCGCGCACGTAAAGTGGTTATCACTGCAACTCAAATGCTTGATTCTATGATCAAAAACCCACGTCCAACTCGCGCTGAAGCGGGTGATGTTGCTAACGCAATCATGGATGGTACTGATGCAGTAATGCTTTCTGGTGAGTCTGCGAAAGGTAAATACCCTGTTGAAGCCGTCACTATCATGGCGCAAATCTGTGCTCGTACTGATCGTGCATTGAAAGCTGAGTTAAGCTCACGCCTAGACAGTCCGCGTTTACGTATCACAGAAGCAGTATGTAAATCAGCAGTTGAAACCGCTGAAAAACTAGCCGCTCCTGTTATTGTTGTAGCAACAGAAGCAGGTAAATCTGCTCGTTCAGTTCGTAAATACTTCCCAACAGCGAAAATCATTGCCGTTACGACCAACACTAAGACTGCAGCACAGCTTTGCTTGTCTAAAGGTGTAACGCCAATCGTTGTTGAGTCTATCAATGATACTGAAGATTTTTACCGTCAAGGTATGGCTCTAGCTTTAGAAACAGGCTACGGCGAGAAAGGCGATGTAACCGTTATGGTTTCTGGTGCTCTAGTACCATCAGGCACAACTAACACTTCTTCTGTTCACGTTCTTTAATTAAAACGAACCGATAGAAATACCAAAAGGAGGCCAATTGGCCTCCTTTTTTATACTTTCCTTACTCCTACAAAACACAATCCACCTTTAGTTGTACAACTCACCGCAATATCTTCCCTACATTAGATACGGCCTTTCCTGCGCCATTACCAACCAAAGAATTCTTGATGATGAGTGTTCAGCAACACCACCAGCAATAAGAAATATAAAGCACTAATATTGATAGCAAGTACTAACAAACTAGCAATCGTTACTCTCACAACCACGACATTAGACATAAGCCACTCACCGAAATTGATAAATATCCATTCAATAAGTTTAGTGAAGTTTTGCCAATTTATTAGACTAAAGTCTTAGATTTTTTCTGCATAAAAGATTGGAGTATAAAAAACGCAACCCGTAGGCTGCGTTATCCGTTATTTCGTTATGAGGTATAAAATAAAATAGCAGGCGTTATGCTTTTAAAGCACGCTCTCCACGGGCAATACCCACCACCCCACTACGCGCCACTTCAATCACATCGGTCATTTCAGATACCGCTTTGATAAAGGCATCTAATTTCGCACTATCGCCAGCTAATTGAATGGTAAACAACGACGCTGTTACATCCACAATTTGCCCGCGAAATACATCAGCTAAACGGTGAACTTCAGCGCGAGAAAAGCCACTGGCTTTCACTTTAACCAACATTAA
Organism: Vibrio casei; assembly: GCF_002218025.2. Taxonomy (NCBI): domain Bacteria; kingdom Pseudomonadati; phylum Pseudomonadota; class Gammaproteobacteria; order Vibrionales; family Vibrionaceae; genus Vibrio; species Vibrio casei. The sequence goes on from NZ_AP018680.1 coordinate 2,419,176, forward strand.
TTCACGTTCAACATAATCGTATTCTGTCACTTCTTGAACTTTAAGGACATCCACCAGCTTATGTAAGTTTTTCTCTATTTGCTCCAACTGCAACGCATCGGTGGCAGTGGTGATATTGATTCGAGATAACGTCTCATCATCAGTTGGTGATACCGTTAATGATTCAATGTTATAACCACGCTGAGAAAATAAGCCAACAACACGAGACAAAGAACCCGGCTGGTTTTCTAATAATAATGAAAGAATATGTCTCATACTAGGTTCTCTCCGTCTTGCTTAACCACATCTTATCCATGCTTTCCCCTTTAATTTGCATTGGGTATACATGTTCGGTTTCATCGACATTGATATCAACAAACACCAAGCGATCTTTCATATCGAGTGCTTTTTTCAAGCCAGCTTCAAGATCTTCTGGCTTATCAATACGAATGCCTACATGACCATACGCCTCTGCAATTGCGGCAAAGTCAGGCACAGAATCCATATAAGAATGGGAGTGACGACCTTGATAAATCATATCTTGCCATTGTTTTACCATGCCTAAGAAACGATTATTCAAATTAATAATCTTAACTGGAATATCATATTGCAAGCAGGTCGATAGCTCTTGAATATTCATTTGAATACTACCATCCCCTGTCACACAAACCACTTCTTCTTGTGGTAATGCATACTTCACGCCCATTGCTGCTGGCAAGCCAAAGCCCATGGTGCCTAAACCACCAGAATTGATCCAGCGACGCGGTTTATCGAACGGGTAATAAAGTGCTGCAAACATTTGGTGCTGTCCAACATCCGATGCCACATAAGCATTCCCATTAGTAAGTTTATACAATGTTTCAATGACTTGTTGTGGCTTAATGCGATCGGTTGTACGATCAAATTCAAGACACTTACGATTTTTCCAACTTTGCAGTTCTTGCCACCAAGTATCGATAGCTTCTTTATCTTGCTTGATTTCTTTTTCTGATAATTGCTTCAACATGCTGTCGAGTACTTCATCCGCCGATCCAACAATAGGTAGATCCGCTTGAATGATTTTCGAGATTGACGAAGGGTCTATATCAATATGCATGATCTTGGCATTTGGACAATATTTCTCAACATTGTTGGTTGTCCGATCATCAAAACGAACGCCAACACCAAAGATCAAATCAGCATTGTGCATCGCCATATTGGCTTCATAAGTACCGTGCATACCAAGCATGCCCAAAGAATTTTTGTGCGTAGCAGGAAATGCACCTAACCCCATCAACGTGCTGATCACTGGAAGATTGAGCACTTCTGCCAATTTAAGCAGTTGCTCACTGGCATTAGCCATAATCGCCCCGCCCCCCACATAAAGCACTGGTTTTTTGGCTTCAATCAAGGTTTTCAAGCCTTTTTTAATCTGACCTTTATGACCGGTAGTGGTGGGATTGTAAGAGCGCATCGATACTTCTTTCGGATATTGATACGGGAAAGTTTCAAGCGGATTTAATACATTTTTAGGCAGATCGACGACGACGGGACCTGGGCGACCCGTTGATGCAAGATAGAAGGCCTTTTTGATGGTGTCAGGAATGTCTGCTGCTTTAGTAACAAGGAAGCTGTGCTTTACAATTGGGCGTGAGATCCCAACCATGTCACATTCTTGGAAGGCGTCGTTACCAATTAAATTATTCGGTACCTGACCGGATAACACCACCATTGGTATAGAATCCATATAAGCAGTGGCAATGCCGGTAATCGCGTTGGTGGCCCCAGGCCCCGAGGTGACTAAAACAACCCCTACTTTACCTGTTGCGCGTGAATAACCATCCGCCATGTGAACCGCAGCTTGCTCATGACGAACCAACACATGTTCTATGTCGCTTTTTTCATGTAAAGCATCATAAATATCCAAAACGGAACCGCCTGGATAACCGTAGATATGCTCTACTCCTTCATCAATTAGAGAGCGGACGATCATATCCGCGCCAGATAACATTTCCATGTTGCCTCCTTTTACTTACTCACACTTTTGCACAAAAATGTACCGTAAAGCGAAGTAAGTGTTACATAATTAGGGCTTATTTTTAGCCTAAGATAGCACCCAAATACCCGTTCAATATGACGGGTTCATAACCTCATTTTGATGAGAATATACGATGCCTATGTACCTGTCTTATAGTCATAACTACAATTCAGCGTGCAATTCGAAGAACGACTTCGAACGCTTCACTTTAACGCTATATAGTCACATCTGTCTACGCCATCGCTGAGCGTAAAAGCACCAAATTTCTTTCATCTCCCACATTTAAAGTGTAAACAACCAACAAAATACCAAATAACCTACCTACTTACCCATTTTAAAATAAAAAATAAGTCAATAATATTTCTCACTTTTAGATCTAGCTCTCATCACAAAACAAAAAAACGCACACCATGTGGTGTGCGCTGATTCGATTAGATTCGCTTTTGGCTTACATCATATCGGCTAATGTTTCGCCACAAATCAGCATTAACTGATCACGCATCCAAATATGACCTTTATCTTTTTCACTTGATTCATGCCAACTTAAATAGCCTGCTACCTTCTTATTTTCTAGTGGATACGGTAATACTTTATAGTTATCACGGTTTGGAATTATATTCACCAACCAGCGAGGAACCACAGTAAGTAGCTCCGATTGACCAACTACATAAAGAATATTGCTTAGGTAACTCATTACGAACTAATTGAAGTGCTTGGCGGATTGGACCAAACAATTGACGAGCACGTTGCGTCGGCTGAATACCACGGCCATGACGCATAAAAAGTTCATCATTAAATGTCGCTTTTAAACGTGAAACGGCATTACTTACTGCTGGCTGAGACATACCTAAAAAATGAGCCGCACGGGTAATATTCTGCTCTTGCATCACCGCATCAAACACGGTTAGCAAGTTGAGGTCTACACCACGTAAAGTCGATTCAGTTTTAGTATTATGCGCAATATTACTTGGTTCTATTTGGTTAGTCATTTGTGTCTGCCTCTCACAATTTGCAGCCTCATCATTATTATATTGATGATTAAAAGCTGCAAAAAGATATTTAATATTCATTGTATTTGTCGCGCCAATGAATGAGCGACCGACACACTATTCATCAATACAAATGATGAGGCAAACATATTGATATTAAATCAGATTATTTCACTAAAAATCACTAAAATAGCAATTAATCAATAAGTTAAAGTTAAATATAAAAAATGTAAATATTTATAAATCCTATTTTCTTACTGAATGAATAATGAACACGACACGTTCATTCATTAATCAATGCGTAATGAGGGAAGTCAACCTGCTCCCATAAATCACTCCAAAGCGTTCCAACATTTCCCCACTCTCCTTGTCTTACCCATTGGGCAATAGAATCAGCCACATCAGGATAAATTACTTTTTCAGCAGGCTGTTCATCTAACCAAACTCTGACACTGCTCGGATCCATCCATATCATCGAGCTAGCTAACCCCAACGATTCAAGAGTGGCAACATTACTCATTTGTTCAAATTGACCTGAAAGCGGTTTGAGAAGTAATTTCTTCCCCAACGTTAATGCCTCTGATGGTAATTCAAATCCACCATTTGCCATCACACCTTGGCAGGCATGGAGATGTTGCTGAAACGTCGTATAAGATAAAGGCATAAATGTTAAATTTTCTTGCTGATAGCAGGCTTTCACTGAAGGGTGATAACAAATAAATTCATGATTAGAAAACCGAAGACAAAGTTGAGACACTTCATTTAAATCTTCAAAAGGTAAATAGACTAAAATGAAACTCTGCTTTGATGTTTCAAGGCCAAGAGAGGTATGAACAATCGGAGGAAGGATGGGTTGCTGAAAATGATACCAATGCAATCCCAAGTAAAATTCTGTTGGCGCAAAATGCTGGATGAGAGTTTGATCTAACCATGTTGCGCCTTTCTTAGGAACGGAATAACGAAAAGCATTTTGATGACTGATCCCAACGGTGGGAACTTTTTGTCTTTTTGCAGCCCAAGCCGTTATCGGTTCGAAATCATTTAACACCACGTCATAACTAGATAAATCGACGTCAGAAACTTCTTTCCATAACTGATTTGGATTGGTATTTATTGCCGTTTTTAAATGATTCACTTTTCCTTTTTCGGTACAAAAGGTGAGACCTCGACGGGTTTGATAATCACCAAAATCTTCCATTGAGAAATAAGCTGATTTTTCTCTACCGGAAAATAAAAAATCCACATCCACATTTTGTAATTTAAAAGCATGAGCCATCGCTCTGGCTCGTGCAATGTGGCCATTACCTGTTCCTTGCACACCATAAAGAATTTTCATTCATTATTATCCTTTCAATATATCAATTGCGAATAATGCGCTTCCCATTCCCAATAAAGCACCCAATACAATATCGGTAAAAAAATGGACACCTAATAAAATTCTCGATAACCCTATAAGCCCAGCCCACACAAATGGAAACACACCAAATTCAGGATAGAAGTGTTGCAACAACACAGCCATAAGAAAAGCAGCGGCCGTATGCCCAGACGGTAAGCTGTATTGATCTGAAGGGGTAATAAAAGAGGTTAATAAATCCGACATTTGAGCTGGTCGACGACGCTTGAAACTATTTTTTGCCAACCAATAAATTGGTAATTCAATAAAATAAGCAACTAACCCTGTCATCAAGAACATTTGACCTACTCTAGGTTCAAATCCCCATGCTAATAGCCCCATAACAGCGTATAGATGCCCATCACCAGTATGTGAAACAGCTTTACTCATTTGAGCAACAGGCTCATTAAATCGGTGGCGTAAACAAAACAGAGAAAAAGCCAAGTCGAAGCGAGCAATAGGTTGTATGGTTTTCATCATTGACTCCTTGTTCGCTCATGATGAGCGTTCCTGCTACCAAGCTAGGCGAAGTAAATGACAAAAAGGTGACGATTATTTGTTCTTATCATGAAATTACATAAAGTAAATACACCTTATAAATTATTCTTCAATATCAATTACTCAGACTTAATATCAATGTTAACTATAAGAAAATAGATTTTGATAAGAATGAGGTGTCACTTTTATTTGACTTTTTTTCGACGAAAAGGTTGACGCTGCCCCCGAAAATGCGGTACTAATTTAACCACTAACTATGTGGAAGAAAATAAATGACTAACAATGTTTCAACTCTACTCAGCCTCCTCCTTATCGTGAACAAATCGCGCGGGTAGGCAGTGGACGAAACATACCACATAAGAATTCCAAAAAAGCCCGCATTATCATGCGGGCTTTTTTATTGCATTTAGCCCATCAAAGCTAAATATTTAAATCGCGTTGGATCGCGTACTTAACATCAAAAGGAAGCCACCATGAATGATCAAGTAATTATCTTCGACACCACTCTACGTGATGGTGAACAAGCACTTTCAGCCAGCCTAACGGTGAAAGAAAAACTGCAAATTGCTTATGCACTGGAACGTTTACGTGTTGATGTAATTGAAGCTGGCTTCCCTATTTCCTCTCCTGGTGATTTTGAATCCGTTCAAACTATCGCTAAAAACATCAAAAACAGTCGTATTTGTGCCCTATCTCGCGCGGTAGAAAAAGATATCGATGTCGCAGCAGAAGCTCTAAAAGTCGCCGAAGCATTCCGAATTCATACCTTTATTTCAACTTCGACGATTCACGTCCAAGACAAACTTCGCCGTAGTTATGATGATGTAGTCGAGATGGCTGTTCGCTCTGTTACTCGTGCTCGTAAATATACCGATGATGTCGAATTCTCTTGTGAAGATGCTGGCCGTACACCAATCGACAACCTATGTCGCATTGTTGAAGCTGCAATTAATGCAGGCGCAACCACGGTCAATATTCCAGATACAGTCGGCTATACTTTAGCCAACGAATTCGGCGGCATTATCGCTACTTTATTTAACCGAGTTCCAAACATCGATAAAGCAGTGATTTCAGTCCATTGCCACGATGACTTAGGTATGTCAGTGGCAAACTCAATGGCCGCGGTTCAAGCAGGTGCGCGCCAAGTTGAAGGAACCATTAACGGGATTGGTGAACGAGCAGGTAACTGCGCACTTGAAGAAATCGCCATGGTCATAAAAACCCGTGGTGACTTCTTAGGTGTGAATACGGGGCTTAAATACGATGAAATTCACCGTACTAGCAAGCTTGTTAGTCAGCTTTGTAATATGCCAATTCAAAGTAACAAAGCGATTGTGGGCGCCAATGCCTTTAGCCACTCCTCAGGTATTCACCAAGATGGCATGCTAAAGAATAAAAATACCTATGAGATCATGACACCTGAATCAATTGGCCTTAAAAACCAAGCCTTAAATCTAACCAGTCGTTCTGGCCGAGCTGCTGTGAAAAGCCATATGGATACCATGGGTTACAGTGATTCAGATTACAATCTAAATACTTTGTATGAAGACTTTTTGAAGCTAGCGGATCGCAAAGGGCAAGTATTTGATTACGACTTGGAATCTCTAATGCATTTTGCCAACTTGCGTGATGAAGACGACTACTTTAAGTTGAATTACTTAAGCGTTCAATCTGGCAGCGTGATGGCGACCACCAGCATTAAATTATTGTGTGGCGATGAAGAAAAATGCGAAGCGGCTGTCGGTAATGGTCCAGTCGATGCTCTATACCAATGTATTTATAAGTTAACGGGTTATGACATCGTGCTAGATAAATTCGACCTAACCGCCAAAGGTGAAGGTGAAGATGGTTTAGGTCAAGCCGATATTATTGCCAATTACAAAGGTCGTAAATATCATGGTACTGGTTTAGCAACCGATATCGTTGAAGCTTCAGGTCAAGCACTGCTTCATGTTATTAATAGCATTCATCGTGCCGATCAAATCGCAGAAATCAAACAATCAAAAAGAATGGAAACCGTATAACCCTACTTCAGAGCAAGTGATACAACCATCACTTGCTCTAGTTTACAGGTTTAATTTTTAAGGAAGAGATACCCCATGGCAGCTACGTACAAAATTGCAGTTTTACCCGGTGATGGCATTGGCCCAGAAGTGATGCAACAAGCACATAAAGTTCTTGATGCGATAGAGAAAAAACACTCGATTACTTTCGAACGTGAACAACATGATGTCGGCGGAATTGCCATTGATAATCACGGTACACCACTTCCAAATAGCACACTAAAAGCTTGTGAGGAATCAGATGCCGTTTTATTTGGTTCAGTCGGCGGCCCTAAATGGGAAAATCTACCTCCGAACGATCAACCAGAACGTGGTGCATTGCTTCCTCTGCGTAAACACTTCCAATTATTTTGTAATCTTCGCCCTGCACAAATCCATGCCGGTTTAGAAAAATTCTCCCCATTACGCGCAGATATTTCTGAGCGTGGTTTTGATATCGTCGTCGTGCGTGAATTAACTGGCGGGATCTACTTTGGTCAACCTAAAGGTCGTGAAGGCCAAGGCCCAGAAGAAAAAGCTTTTGATACGGAAATTTACCATCGCTACGAAATTGAACGCATTGCGAAAATTGCCTTTGAATCGGCACGTTTGCGTGGCAAAAAAGTCTGCTCTGTCGATAAAGCCAACGTTCTACAAAGCTCAATCTTATGGCGTGAAGTGGTAGAAGAAATCGCCAAAGGTTACCCTGATGTCGAGTTGTCACACATTTACATTGATAACGCCACTATGCAACTTATCAAAGATCCGTCTCAATTTGATGTGATGCTTTGCTCTAACATTTTTGGCGACATAATTTCTGATGAATGCGCCATGATCACAGGCTCAATGGGCATGCTTCCTTCAGCTAGCCTAAATGAAAGCAAGTTTGGTCTGTATGAACCAGCAGGCGGCAGCGCACCAGATATTGCTGGTAAAAACATTGCTAATCCTGTGGCTCAAATACTGTCAGCAGCCTTAATGCTCCGTTATAGCTTAAATGAAGAATCAGCTGCGCAAGATATCGAAAATGCAGTATCTAAAGCCCTAGAAGCCGGAGAGCTAACGGGTGATTTAGCGGGTGATAAACCAGCGCTGTCTACTTCAGAAATGGGTGACAAAATCGCGCAATATATCCTTAACTCTAATCAATAAGCACGAGCGGGTAGAAGCAATGTCAAAATCTACGTCTTTATCAAAAACACTATACGAGAAAGTCTACGATGCTCATGTCGCCGTAGCGGCAGAAGGTGAAACACCAATCTTATATATCGACCGCCATTTAGTACATGAAGTCACCTCACCGCAAGCTTTTGATGGTTTGCGAGAGAAAGGTCGCCCTGTGCGCCAAGTAAGTAAAACTTTTGCCACGATGGATCACAATGTGTCCACCACCACCAAAGACATTAATGCTTCAGGTGAAATGGCACGGATTCAAATGCAAACCCTAATGCAGAACTGCCTAGAGTTTGGCGTTACCCTTTATGATTTAAACCATAAATATCAAGGTATCGTACATGTTATGGGGCCGGAGCTTGGGATCACCCTACCGGGTATGACCATTGTTTGTGGTGATTCCCACACAGCCACCCACGGCGCATTTGGCTCGCTTGCTTTTGGGATTGGTACTTCTGAAGTTGAACATGTCTTGGCGACTCAAACGCTAAAACAAGCGAAAGCTAAAACCATGAAGATCGAAGTGAAAGGCAAGGTCGCTGATGGCATTACCGCCAAAGACATTGTACTTGCGATCATTGGAAAAACCACAGCCGCTGGCGGTACTGGTTATGTAGTTGAATTCTGCGGTGAAGCCATTACGGATCTTTCGATGGAAGGCCGCATGACCGTTTGTAACATGGCGATTGAGCTTGGTGCAAAGGCTGGCCTTATCGCACCAGATCAAACTACATTTGACTATGTTCAAGGTAAAAAATTCGCACCAAAAGGCGCTGAGTTTGATGCTGCGGTTGAATATTGGAAGAGCTTACGCTCAGATGATGAGGCCGAGTTTGACGCAGTTATTACACTAGAAGCTTCAGAAATCACTCCACAAGTGACTTGGGGTACCAATCCCGGTCAAGTGATGTCTGTCGATGGTATTATTCCGGCTCCAGAGAGTTTCTCAGATCCTGTCGAACAAAGCTCGGCTAAAAAAGCACTGGCTTACATGGGATTAGAGGCGGGTAAGAAATTGTCTGATTACAGTGTCGATAAAGTCTTTGTCGGCTCTTGTACTAATTCTCGTATTGAAGATATGCGCGCCGCCGCCGCGGTAGTAACTGCCGCCAATGGCAAAAAAGTAGCTGCTAATGTACAAGCTTTAATCGTTCCGGGTTCTGAACAAGTAAAAGCTCAAGCTGAAGCTGAAGGTTTGGATAAAATTTTCATCGATGCAGGCTTTGAATGGCGTTTGCCGGGTTGCTCTATGTGCCTTGCGATGAACAATGACCGTTTAGGACCTCAAGAGCGTTGTGCTTCCACCAGCAACCGTAACTTTGAAGGCCGTCAAGGTCGTGATGGCCGTACTCACTTAGTTAGCCCTGCCATGGCTGCGGCCGCCGCAATCGCTGGCTATTTTGTTGATATTCGTCAATTCAACTTATCGTCACAAACAGAAAAAACACAATAAGGAGCACACTATGTCACAAGGATTTCAAAAACATACCGGCCTAGTGGTTCCATTGGATATTGCTAATATTGATACCGATGCGATCATTCCAAAACAGTTTCTGCAAAAAGTAACCCGTACTGGATTTGGTCAACACTTGTTTAATGATTGGCGTTTTTTAGATGATGCCGGGCAACAACCAAACCCTGAATTCATTATGAACAAACCTCGTTATCAAGGCGCCAGTATTTTGCTAGCGCGTGAAAACTTTGGTTGTGGCTCATCGCGTGAGCATGCGCCTTGGGCATTAGCCGATTACGGTATTCAAGTGATGATTGCGCCAAGTTTTGCTGATATTTTCTATGGTAACTCGATCAACAACCAACTTGTGCCTGTAAAATTAACCGAAAGTGAAGTCGATGAATTATTCCAATTTGTTGAAACCAATGAAGGGGCACAAATCACCGTTGATCTAGAAGCAATGAGTGTTTCAGCCAACGGGAAAGCCTATTCGTTTGAAATTGATGAATTCCGCCGTCATTGCCTATTAAATGGCTTGGATAACATCGGTCTAACCTTACAACACGCCGATAAAATCGCGGAATTTGAAAATAATATTCCAAGCTTTTTGAAATAATAAAAGCCATTCTCATTATCAAATCCTAGTATGTATATCAGCTCAATTGACTGATTACATGCTAGGATTTTTATGAAAGAACCATTGCGTTTTATTGGTCTACCTTTATCTGTACATACCATAAATGAAGACTAACCATGTATCGACTCACGCTTTTACTACTTTCTCTTTTTTCTTTTAGCTCGATTGCCGCGCCTAAGGCTGAGCTTTGGCCTTATTGGAATGTGAGCAACGAAAAGAGTACTCAAGTTATCGACCATTCCGCATGGCAAACTATTCTCGATCATAACCTCGTTGTCGAAAGCAAAAATCACTTATTTCGTTATGCCACCATGAGTGATAAAGACAAACAAACGCTTCATCACTATCTGCAATCTTTAGCCAAGCTAGACCCACGCCAACTGAACAGACAAGAACAATTCGCCTATTGGATCAATCTATACAATGCATTAACCGTAAAACTTATTATTGATCATTATCCGCTACAATCCATCACCAAACTTGGTGGCCTCTTTTCGTTTGGCCCATGGGATGACAACATCACAACTATCAATAAAAAAGAGTTAACGTTAAATGATATTGAACATCGTATTTTACGCCCTATCTGGAAAGATAAACGAATCCATTATGCCCTCAATTGTGCCAGCTTAGGTTGCCCGAATTTAGCGTCTAACGCCTTTACCTCAAGCAATACCGAAGCGTTATTAAAACAGGCTGAAAATGAATTTGTGAATAGCAATAAAGGCGTCAACATCCACAATGATACGGTGCAATTGTCATCAATTTTCAAATGGTATGCGATCGATTTTGGCGGAGAATCTGAGGTCATAAAATACCTTTCTTCATTTTATCCATCACTTAGCCAGATAACGAAAAAGCCCAGTTATGATTACAACTGGGCTTTAAATGAAAAGAAAGAATGAAAAAAATACATCACCTAAATTCTAGATAATTAAGCTTACTTAAATCCTTTTTCTTTCTTAATAAGATCATAAGCGCTCTGAATTTCTTGCGCTTTTTGTTTTGCGACTTCCATCATCTCTGGTGGTAAACCTTTTGCAACTAGCTTATCAGGATGGTGCTCATTCATCAGCTTACGGTGAGCCCGTTTGATGGTTTTAGAATCAGCTTCTTTATCCACACCTAATAAATCATAAGCATCGTTCAGTTGTGAAGCTGTGGTACGTTGTTGCCACTGCCCCCCGCCAGATTGTTGGCCTTGCTGCTGATAGCCGCCAAAACCACCACCTTGCTGAAAACGAAATGCCGCTTCTTGCATCCGCAAACGCTGCTGTAAATATTGAGCCGTAAATCCTAACTCTTGCGCAACAGTTTGCAGGACTTGTATTTCACTAGGGTGTAATTCACCATCAGCAAAAGCCGCTGAAATTTGTAATTCAAGGAAAAACTGCAACAAATCACGTCGGCGACCTGCCGAAAATCGCACCTTACGCAAAGTTTCTAACAATGGAAAATCTGATTCCTTCCCTTGGCGAAAAGCTTCTTGAGCAATTTTCTTTTGCTCATCGCTAAGGTTCATGCGATCCATCATGACCGAAGCCAATTGAATTTCTTCTTTCGTTACTTGGCCCTTGGCTTTCGCAACATGCCCCATAACCGCATAAGCAGCCTGAAAAAATTCCGTTTGGCGTTCCGCTTGAGATGCCCCAGAGCCAAATGCAGATTGGAACCCGCGCTGATTTCTTCGTGCTTTATCAAACTGGTGACCTATAAAGCACCCAATAATCGCGCCAGGAATCGCGCCAATCATCGAGCCAAACAGAATACCTAATAATTTACCTAACATATGTCGATTCCAAATCCCAAACTATGAATTTTTATTGTTAACTATTGTCTGTATAGTGTCGATTCTCATAAGATTCTTATATGATATAGAAATCTATACTTAATTCGTCTTATTTCTGTAAATAACCGTTATCTTTAAATATCGTCTCATTCAGTTTTCACAGGAAAAACTTATTCAATGTTTTCAATTTCTCGCACTTTTCTTACCACACTTATAAGTGCAGCCTTTTTGCCTACCGCTTTCGCAAATGAAAGTAGTAGTGATAGTGTGCCGGAAATCATTCCTACCGATCAATGTATCGCACCGGAAAAAACATCACCTGACGCTCCTGAAGAGCCCGTCAATATCGAAGCCGATAGCATTAATGCAAAAGGACGAAATGAAGCGGTCTACCAAGGTGATGTTGTCGTAACCCAAGGCCACAAAACCATCACAGCAGATACTGTCACCGTCAACCAAGCGGACAATAGTGTACTCGCAGACGGTAATGTGACAATGAACGATGGACAAATCAAGTCTAAATCCAATAAAGTCAAATCCGATCTTAAAGGCGATCGCATTGAGTTCCATAACACCCAGTATAAATTACTTTGTCAAACCGCCCGTGGAGAAGCCGCTTATATTTTAAAAGATGGCCAAGCGATCTATAGCATGGAAGATGGCTCGTTAACCACTTGCCCAGAAGGCAATAAATCCTGGCGAGTCAAAGCCTCTGATATTGATATCGATAATGATGAAGAAGAAGCGACGTTTTATAATACGCGCTTTGAAATTCTCGATGTACCTGTTTTTTATTGGCCTTACATTACCGTACCGATCGGTGACAAACGTAAAACAGGTTTTTTATACCCGACGGGAGGCTACGATACTAAGAATGGTTTAGAAATTAATGTCCCTATCTATTTTAACTTAGCGCCTAATTACGATTTAACCACCACGATAAACTATATGGAAAAGCGTGGCGTTCAATTTAATAATGAACTTCGTTACCTAACGGATGGCTTTGGCTCCGGTACAGTAAATTTTGAATACCTAAATGATGACGACCTCTACCAAGATAAAGGGGCTCGCTGGGGATTAAACTTAACTCATGATGGCATCTATGATCGCAATTGGAAGTTCTCAGTTGATTACTCCCGAGTCAGCGATGATACTTACTTAGATGATCTAGACTCAAGCATCGGTAATCGTGAAGATGGTCAATTACTTCAATCGGGTGAAGTCTCTTACCGTACTGATTTCTCAGATACCACATTAAAAGTTCGTGACTTTCAAATTCTTACTGGGGCAACGCCTTACCGCTTAATGCCACAATTACAATATCAATACCACAGACCTGAAGTACTGCCTCATGTTAATTTTGAATGGGACAGCCACATCAGTCGCTTTGAAACAGATAACGATCAATTACCTGACGCTACTCGTGTTCATGTTGAGCCAAGCCTTATTGTGCCGTTTTATGCACCTTGGGGGCAGCTAACCTCTGAAGCAAAGTTAATGTATACCTATTACGAACAAGATTTGAAAAATGGAAGTGTTTCAGCTGCAGATTCCGATCTAAAAGAAAGCGCACAGCGAGTGGTGCCTGAATATCGCCTTAACGGCTCATTGTTCATGGATAACAACCAACGCTTACTTGGCGGTTACACTCAAACGCTTGAACCTCGTATGCAGTATCTTTATATCCCCGAAGTCGATCAATCGGAAATATACAGTGGTTACGATACAACACTCTTACAATCGGATTACTATGGCTTATTCCGCGATATGAAATACAGTAGTGTTGACTTTATTGCGCCTGCAAATCAGTTAAGCTACGGGGCTACATCACGTTTTTATGACGAGAACTATAAAGAACGTTTCAACTTATCACTTGGTCAAATTTATTACATTAATCCAAGCAGTGATGAAGCCAATCTTTCTGCTTGGGCTCTGGAAAATGAATGGAATATAAGTGATTCCTGGCTTTATAAAGGCGGACTACAATACGACAGCAATGTATCCACTTTACAGTTGGCAAATAGCACCCTCGAATATAAGATCCCATCCGGTGGCTACGCCCAGCTAAACTATCGCTATATCTCTAAAGATTACATAGCAGATAACGCGCCCAACATTTCAGAAAGTCAGCTCAACACCTACACACGAGACGGCATTTCACAAGCAGGTATTTTGACCAATTTTACCGTTGCTCAACGTTGGAGTGTGCAAGCAAACTACTATCACGACATGACTGAAAACGACATGTTAGAAAGCTTACTTGGCGTGACTTATAATGATGACTGCTGGTTCCTTGGCCTTACCTTCTCTCGTCATATATTATCTTCTGGTGATGTGGCTCAAATATACCCAGAGCCGGGCCCAGAATACGAATCTAAAGTCAGTTTAAATATCGGCATCAAAGGCTTAGGCCAAAATGCAGGCGTAGAATACAGCGATGGTGGTAACTCACTCGGTTACGGTCGCCCATTTAGCCTTGCCAATTAATGAACCGATTTGCCAGTCATGCTAATATGGCTGGCTTTCTCTACTTTGTAATTATTTTGTTGTACTAATTGGAAATCAGAAATAATGAAGATATGGATCCCCGCATTATTCAGTGTATTGACCCTTCTCGGCTCACCAATTGTGTCGGCTACGCCACAATCACTCGATCACGTTGTTGCTATCGTCAATAATGGTGTAATTTTACAGACCGATATCGACACAGCAATGAAAACGGTTAAAGCTAATGCAGGCGAAAAAGGACAACCACTCCCCCCAGCGGACGTCCTCAAAGAGCAAGTATTAGAAAAGTTGGTACTCGATGAAATTCAATTACAAGAAGCAAAACGAATGGGGATTCAAATTGATGACCAACGTTTAGATCAAGCAATTCAAAGCATCGCGAAAGAAAATGGTCAAACTCTTGAACAATTAACAGCATCGTTGCAACTACAAGGACTCACTTACCCAGTATTTCGTGAGCAGATCCGTAAAGAAATGGCGGTTAGTGAAGCGAGGAACGCCCAAGTACGACGCCGAGTGAATATTTCGCCATCTGAAGTTGAAACCCTCGCCGCACTATTAGCAGAAAGAACGACGGAAACGGTCGAGTATAAAATAGCTCAAATACAATTACATTTTTCTGATGATAAAGAAGCAACCGAACAACAGGCCGAAGAACTAGTCTCCCGATTAAAACAAGGCGAAGATTTCTCGACCTTAGCCTACACCTACTCAAAAGGCCCTAAAGCTTTACAAGGTGGTGATTGGGGGTGGATGCGCAAAGAAGAAATGCCAACTATATTTGCCGACCAAATTACCACCCAAGGCCGTGGCGCGATTATTGGTCCATTTCGTAGTGGCGTGGGTTTCCACATTTTGATGATACAAGATGTAAAAGGTCTGGAAACGGTTGCTGTGACTGAGGTCAATGCTCAACACATTCTCATTAAACCTTCTATCATCTTAAGTGATGAAGGGGCGAAAAAAGAATTAGATGGTTTCATTGAACAAATTAACTCAGGTAAACGAACATTTGGGGAGTTAGCCCAACAATATAGCCAAGATCCTGGTTCAGCCGTTGCTAATGGTATATTAGGATTCCAGACAGCAGACAACTACGTACCTGAATTTAAACATCAAGTCGAAACATTACCAATTGGACAAATAAGCCCTCCATTCAAAACAGTTCATGGTTGGCACATTGTAAAAGTCCTCGATCGTCGCTCGGTCGATAAAACAGAATCAGCCATGAAAAATCGCGCCTATCAAATATTGTTTAAGCGTAAATTTAATGAAGAAGCTGGCGCATGGCTGCAAGAAATTAGAGCCAGTGCCTACGTTGAAGTTTTAGATAAAAATAATGAGCAAAATAACAATGACAAAGGTTAAACGTATTGTCATTACCGCTGGAGAACCGGCGGGAATCGGCCCCGATTTGGTATTAGCGCTTTCTCAGTATGAATGGCCTCATCAATTAATTGTGTGTGCCGATAAAACTATGCTCACAGAGCGAGCTAATCAGTTAGGAATCAACATTCAATTATTGGACTACGACGTCAATACCTCGCCCAAAACTGTTCAACAAGGACAATTAACCGTTGAGCATATTCCAGTAAATGAACCGGTTATCGCTGGCATACTAAATGAAGCCAATGGTCATTACGTATTAAAAACACTGGAACGAGCCTGCCAAGGTAGTATCAGTGGTGAATTTGATGCATTAGTAACTGGCCCTGTCCATAAAGGCGTTATCAATCGTGCTGGAGTTGCTTTTAGTGGGCATACCGAATTTTTTGCTGAGCAATCCAAGACACCACTGGTTGTGATGATGCTCGCAACAGAGGGCCTACGAGTCGCATTAGTGACTACTCACATACCTTTAGCCTATGTGAGTCAGGCAGTGACCAGTGAGCGCTTAGAAAGCATCATTCGCATTTTACATGATGACTTAGTCAATAAATTTGGCATAGAAACGCCCAGAATTTATGTCTGTGGCTTAAACCCTCATGCGGGTGAAGACGGTTGTCTTGGGCACGAAGAAATCGAAACCATCACTCCGACGTTAACACGCATGAGAGAGCAAAATGGCATGAATTTAATCGGTCCACTGCCAGCCGATACCATCTTCAATGCAAAGTATTTAGAACAAGCTGACGCCGTATTAGCGATGTATCATGATCAAGGGTTACCGGTACTAAAATATAAAGGATTTGGTAATTCGGTTAATATCACTTTAGGACTGCCGTTTATCCGAACTTCAGTCGATCACGGAACGGCACTGGATTTAGCTGGCACAGGGAATGCCGATATTGGTAGTTTTTTAACTGCAATCACCCATGCTCTAGAACTGGCAGAAAGCTCAAAACAGCCAGAACAGAAGCAAAAAGAGAGTAAGCAATGAGTAATGATGTCCATCTAGGTCATAAAGCCCGTAAGCGTTTTGGCCAAAACTTTTTAAATGATCCGTATATTATTGATGGAATTGTTTCTGCTATTAACCCACTGCCGGGACAAAACTTGGTTGAAATTGGGCCGGGGTTAGGTGCCATCACAGAACCTGTTGGTCGTGAAGTGGACAAATTAACCGTTATTGAATTGGATAGAGACTTAGCTGAGCGTCTGCGTAATCATCCAGATTTAGCAAGCAAGCTCACCATCCATGAAGGTGATGCAATGCGTTTTGACTTCAATCAACTCGTCAAACCCAATAATAAACTACGTATTTTTGGTAATTTGCCATACAACATCTCTACGCCACTCATGTTCCACTTATTTGAATTTCATAAAGACATCCAAGACATGCACTTTATGCTACAAAAAGAAGTAGTTAACCGACTTGCAGCCGGCCCTGGTACCAAAGCATATGGTCGATTAACGGTAATGGCTCAATATTTTTGTAAAGTGATGCCTGTATTAGAAGTTCCACCTACAGCATTTATTCCACCACCTAAAGTCGATTCAGCCGTCGTGCGTTTATCACCTTATGAAGTGCTGCCACATCCGGCAACGAGCTTAAAGTGGTTAGATAGAGTATGTCGCGAAGGCTTTAACCAGCGTCGTAAAACAGTTCGTAATTGCTTTAAGAATCTTGTCTCTGCTGAAGAGTTAGAAGCATTAGGCATCAGTCCAAGCTTACGTCCAGAAAACTTAACGCTAGTTCAATTTGTTGCTTTGGCAAATTATATGGATGCCAACAATACAAAGTCAGAACAAGAGTAATACTCAATAAAATATAGGGGTCATGAATAATGGCTCCTATATACTCATCAGTAAGTAGTCTGACGGTCCAAGCTTCATAATATTGTTAATGTTTCCATTTGTATTGTTTATCCGTTGCCCATTCAAACTCTTGTACCACGGCTAAAATATTCGATAAGAAAAATGAAGCGTTACCTCTAAGGATAGGAGAAAAACAGTGACTGAAGTCAACCCACCATGCGTCACATGCCAAGTACACACCCGTTATATTAAAGAACAATCCCAACCTGAACAGAACCGCTATGTTTTTGCCTATACGATTACCATCAGAAATTTAAGCCAAGATATTGTACAATTAATCGGACGACGTTGGTTAATTACGGACGCTAACGCGAAACAATTAACCATTGAAGGTGAAGGCGTGGTAGGAGAACAACCCGTTATAGAGCCTATGCAAGAATACACTTACACCAGTGGTACTGCTCTTGAAACACCTGTCGGTGTGATGCAGGGTCACTATGTGATGCTTGACTTTCAAGGCAACGAATTTCTAGCGGATATTCCTCCATTTCGATTAGCTATTCCAAATATATTGAACTAGTGAGGTAACGTGTCCAACTATATTGTAGGCGATATTCAGGGCTGTTTTGACGAGCTTTTATTACTGCTTAAACAAGTTTCATTTAACCCGAAAGTGGATACTTTATGGCTGGCTGGTGATCTTGTTGCAAGAGGTCCCAATTCATTAGAAACATTGCGTTTCGTACGTGGCTTAGGGTCATCTGCTCGTTGTATTTTAGGTAACCACGATCTTCATTTACTCGCCATTCATCTCGGTTATTACCCAATAAAACCAAAAGATAAAACGGCTGATATATTCACAGCAACAGACAGAAATGAGCTAATGGAATGGCTTCGCCACCAACCATTAATGGCTGAACATGATGAATTTGTTATGTGTCACGCTGGTATTTCGCCTCTCTGGGATTTATCAACCGCACGGCTAGCGGCTCAAGAAGTCCAACAAATATTACAAAGCAGCGACTGGCCTTGGCTCATTAAAAACATGTACGCGAATACCCCAACTCAATGGACTGAATCACTGCAAGGTATTGAACGATATCGGTACATCATCAATGCTTTTACCCGTATGCGGTTTTGCACAGAAAATGGCGAATTAGATATGGACTGTAAACTTCCACCAAGCAAAATGAGTAATGACTCATTGCAACCTTGGTTTAAAATAAAGTCACGTAAACCCTTTGAGAAAACTATTATTTTTGGGCATTGGGCTGCGTTGATGGGCTGTCATGATGAAGAGGCGAATGTAATAGGTTTAGATACGGGCTGTGTTTGGGGTGAATACCTTTCGATGTTGAGATGGGAAGATAAACAACTTTTCACACAAGTATCGAAAAATAAGTCTTAACAAGCGCAGCTACAGTGGGTGTAAATAGGCGATCACACCCATAATCAAAAAAGCGCACGGCTTTAATCTTCACGCTCTAAGATCATAAATTCCATATCATATTGATTTTTTTCATCAGCAGTATATTGCTCATGATACCCGGTCTTCCAGCCTTCTCCCCAATCAGGAAATTGGGTATCTCCATCAATTTGAGCATCAATAAAGGTTAAATATAAGCGATCAGCTTGATTTAAATAGGTTTGGTAAATACTGCCACCACCAATGACCATAAGCTCATCGGTAGCACCCGCAACCCGCTTCGCTTCCTCGATACAGCTCACGACGGTAACGCCATCAATGACTAAAGAAGCATCTCGGCTAAGTACAATATTGAGTCGCCCCGACAAAGGACGACCAATGGACTCATACGTTTTACGGCCCATAACTATCGGTTTGCCCATAGTACAGTGTTTAAACCACGTAAAATCGGCCGGTAAGTGCCAAGGCATCTGATTATCTTTGCCTATAATTCTATTTTTTGCCATGGCGGCAATCATACTGAGTTTCAAAACCTAATCCTTTTGATGATCTTAATCATGTCACTATTGAGCATACAACCAAAAGTTATATTACAGAGCGACGACGATAAAATATCAATCCAGGCATTGCAAGGCCTATTGCAAGCCCGGCAATGATAAACATCGCCTGTAAAAAATTCTCAATGAGCATGGAAAATAACTGAGGGTCAAATCCTCTAGAATTAATTTCAACCAAAGCAATCATAGCCTTAAAGGCATAAACACCTGGCACCATAGGAATCATGGCGGCGACCGTAAAAACTTTAGGGTGCGCCAAAAATCTATGTGACCAATGAACACCGATGATACTCACAATTGTCGCAGCAAAAAAAGTTGCCCATTCAATAGGAACTAGATAAACCATCAATGTAAAACGAATACCATAAGCAATCGCTCCCCCTAACGCACAGTACCTTAACGCGCTTTTAGGCACATTAAAAACGAGGGCGAAACCAATTGCGGGTATTGAAGCAAGTAACATTACATTAATAAGAGCCCATAGAAAATCGATCATCGTACCCACTCCCATGTCCCAGTCAATGTCATCGCCGCAACAATCCCTAAACTGGTAGCGAATGTCAGTAAACTTGCCATGACAAAGCGAGCGATCCCCATATTGACATAACCCTTTAGCATATCAGCTACAGCATTAATGAGTGGAAATCCTGGCACCAACATTAATACCGATGAAGCCATGGCTAAAAAAGGATAATTACCGACTTGATACACGACCGCCTGAGAAGATATCAGGGTGGTCACGAAAGCCGTTACAGTAAAATTAAGCAGAGGATTAAAATTTCGGTGAGCAATTTCTTGTCGAATAAACATCCCAACACTTGATGCAAGAAACGTGATCGCACAAATGATTTCATCCCCATTCGCTAAACGAGCAAAAGCTGCACAAGATAGGCCAATCATAAATAGCACTAACCAGCGGTTATAACGCGTGGGTTGTATTTGATTTAGTTTTCGCTCAGCAAGTCGATAATCAATTACTTTACGTTCAACCATAATACAAATATGTTGAATTTCAGTGACTACTTTCATATTGATACCACGATCAGGACTACGCCGAGCGGTCGTCACACAATGCCCCTCCATGACCGTCGTCACTACTAATGAGCTTGCCGACATGGAGACTTCAACTTCATCCATACCACAGGCCAATCCAAGCCGATGAGTAAGATCCCCTACCAATGTGCTTTCTGCACCATGAGCTAACAACATTTGCCCCACTTGTACAATCAAGCGAGATATGACTCTTTGTTTTTCGTCCATATCGTGTGATACCAATCCTTTGATAATCATTATTCATACCGTTCTAATATTCATGGTGGTTTTACCGTAATATTTTTATTAGTCTGCCTTAATCCAATGCTAAAAAGGATGATTTAAAATAAAAAAAGCTGCGATCCTAGAGAATCACAGCTTTCTTATATCTATTAATGAAAAATGAGATTATTTAATCACGAACATAAATAACATGGCCGTCATCTTCTTCGTCATCCCAATCATCGTCATCATCTGAATCTTCCGTAATCACATTTTTGCCACTCATGGCATCTTTATGATAATCATCCCACTTAAAGTCGACTTTATCATCTTCAACAATGACTTCTTCTTCCTTAGGTAGATTTTCCATAAACTCAGCAAGCTCAAAACTCAGCTCTTTGGTACCCAATTTATTTACGGCTGAAATTTTGGCAGTATGACCTTCCCAACCTAGCGCATCGATGATCTCTTGGATCTTCTCATCCGCTTCTTCTTCTGTTAGAAGATCCACTTTATTAAAAATTAACCAACGTGGCTTCGCCGCGACTTTTTCACTGTACTGTTCTAATTCATCAATGATAGTCAGAGCATTTTCAATTGGATCTGAGCCGTCAATAGGAAGAAGATCGACCATATGTAATAACACACGACAACGCTCTAAGTGCTTTAAGAAGCGAACCCCAAGGCCAGCACCTTCTGCTGCCCCTTCAATCAAACCTGGAATATCGGCGATCACAAAACTGCGCTCAGCGCCAGCACGAACCACCCCAAGACTTGGGATCAATGTGGTAAATGGATAATCAGCCACTTTTGGCTTCGCTGCCGATACCGCACGAATAAAGGTTGATTTCCCCGCGTTTGGCAAACCAAGCATACCGACATCCGCAAGTAATAGTAGTTCTAGACGCAATTCACGTACTTCACCTTTGGTACCCATTGTCTTTTGGCGTGGTGCACGATTCACTGACGATTTAAAACGTTGGTTACCTAAACCATGCCAACCACCTTTGGCGATCATGATTTTCTTACCGTGCTCAGTCACTTCTGCAACAACTTCATTAGTATGAATATCAACAGCACGAGTCCCAACCGGTACTTTAATGGTTTTATCCGCACCACGTTTACCCGTACAGTTACCACCACCACCATTTTTACCACGTTCCGCTTTATGGAAACGTTCAAAACGGTAATCGACTAGTGTGTTTAAGTTCTCGTCGGCTTGCATGTAAACATCACCGCCATCACCGCCATCACCGCCATCAGGGCCGCCTTTTTCAACAAATTTTTCACGCCAAAAACTAACAACGCCATTACCGCCATCACCAGCTTCTACTTTTATGGTTGATTCATCAACGAACTTCATTTGCTACTCCACCTGCATATTGGCAAGTTATTATGAGTGTAGACCACAGACTGTAAATCCTAGTATATATTGTCGAAGTCTAGGGTCTAGGGTCTAGGGTCTAGGGCCTATTATATAATCTTGTTATAAATAAAAAACCCCGCCATAAAGGCAGGGCTTTGAATTCAATTGTAAACAGAAACTTATGCAGTTTCGATGCTTACGAACTTACGGTTCTTAGGACCTTTAACTTCAAATTTAACTTTACCTTCAGATAAAGCAAATAGAGTATGGTCTTTACCGATACCAACATTGGTTCCAGCGTGGAATTTAGTACCACGTTGACGAACAATGATGTTACCTGCTAGAACAGATTCGCCACCAAAACGCTTAACACCTAGGCGTTTGCTTTCTGAATCGCGACCGTTATTAGTAGAACCACCAGCTTTTTTATGTGCCATGTTACTTCTCCTTCGAAATAAGCTTTAGATTAAGCGCTGATGCCAGTAATTCTGACTTCAGTGAACCACTGACGGTGGCCCATTTGCTTACGTGAATGCTTACGACGACGGAACTTAACGATTTTAACTTTATCGCCACGACCGTGCTTAACTACTTCCGCAGTTACTTTACCGCCAGCAACCAGAGGTGCACCAATAGTGATTTCCTCACCATTAGCAACCATAAGAACTGAATCAAACTCAACGTTTGCACCAGTTTCTACGTCCAATTTTTCTAAACGAAGAGTTTGTCCTTCGCTTACACGGTGTTGTTTACCACCAGATTGGAAAACAGCGTACATATTTTACTCCGCTTTTTCCGCACAGCATCATGTTAGTTATTTTAAACATATCAGGTGTGCGCTTAAACTTGTCATCAATAGGGCGCAGATTCTACTTGAGAGCCTACCCTTTGACAAGATAAATATTAAAAAAAATGGCGAAAAGATCATCGCCTGATTAAAGTGCGTTAATGATGCCGTTTACACTCGTGTTTATCAATGTTTTTTAGTGTAGAATCGGTCATTATTTTTATTATTTTGGCCACACTGGGCCTATCTCTGCTGGAAGAACAATGGATTTTAAAGCTATCCAGGCGCTAACTGCCGACGACATGGTAAAAGTGAATGAAACCATTCACGCCCAACTTAATTCTGAAGTTAGTCTAATTAATCAGCTTGGCTTTTATATAGTCAGTGGGGGAGGAAAGCGTCTACGCCCCTTGCTAGCGCTGCTTTCAGCCAAAGTGTTAGGTTATCAAGGAAAAGACCATATTACCGCAGCAGCATTCGTTGAGTTCATTCACACAGCGACATTATTACACGACGATGTCGTGGATGAGTCGGATATGCGCCGAGGCAAAGAAACGGCTAATGCCGCTTTTGGCAACGCTGCCAGTGTTTTGGTTGGTGACTACATTTACACTCGTTCATTTCAGATGATGACCAGCCTTGGATCCTTAAAGATCCTCAAGCTAATGAGTGATGCTGTTAACGTGATCGCAGAAGGCGAAGTTCAACAATTAATGAACTGTAATGATCCTAATACGACCGAAGAAAGTTACATGCAAGTTATCTATTCTAAAACGGCTCGTTTATTTGAAGCTGCCACACAGATTGGGGCTTTATTAGTCGATGCGCCAAAAGAAACTGAAGTGGCACTGCAAAACTACGGCAAATATTTAGGTACAGCTTTCCAGCTAATTGATGATGTGATGGATTACACATCGGATGGTAAAGAAATGGGCAAGAATGTCGGTGATGATCTTGCCGAAGGTAAACCTACCCTACCACTCCTTTATGCGATGCGTAACGGCACGCCAGAACAATCAATCATGATTCGTAATGCCATTGAGCATTCAAATGGAATGGAAAAGCTTGATGCCATTATGGATGCGATGCATCAAACAGGCTCACTTGAATACACGACTAAACGAGCAGAAGAAGAAGCGGATAAAGCCATTGCAGAGTTAGCGATTATTCCTGACTCAGAATACAAAGAAGCCTTAGTGACACTGGCGCATATGGCCGTTAATAGAACCAAATAAATCTGAAAACGCACTCTTTCTTCTAAATGAAACAAACATAAAAAATCCCGTTTTGTTCGCTACAAAACGGGATTTAATTTAAATAATAAAATAATTATTGTTTGTTATTTTACAAACTCTTCGCCTAGTGCAATATCACTTTTCAGTGTATCTAACATGCTATCAAATGCTTCTTTTTCAAAGTCACTTAACTCACCAAAACTTAAGATTTCTTCTACGCCTTCTTTACCTAAACGAATCGGTTGTGCGAAGAAACGAGCATGCTCGCCGTCACCCTCAACATAAGCACATTCAACAATACCTTGCTCACCCTGTAGAGCTTTCACTAAAGACAAGCCAAAACGATAAGCAGCCTGCCCCATAGAAAGTGTTGCAGAACCGCCACCTGCTTTTGCTTCAACGACTTCAGTACCCGCGTTTTGAATGCGCTTCGTCAGTGCTGCCGTTTCTTCTGCAGTAAATTCCACACCTTGAACTTGTGAAAGTAAAGGAAGAATCGTTACCCCTGAGTGCCCACCAATAACAGGTACTTCAAGACCATCAAGTGAAACCCCTTTCAGATCAGATACGAACGTTTCAGAGCGAATCACATCAAGAGTTGTAATACCAAATAAACGACGCTTGTTGTACACGCCTGCTTTTTTGAGTACTTCTGCCGCAATTGGCACGGTCGTGTTAACAGGGTTAGTAATAATACCAACACAAGCATTAGGACAAGTGACCGCAATTTTTTCAGCAAGCGATTTTACGATCCCAGCATTAACATTAAAAAGATCGGAACGATCCATACCTGGCTTACGCGCAACACCAGCAGAGATCAGTACCACATCGGCACCTTCAAGTGCAGGTGTTGGATCTTCACCTGCATAACCTTTAATAGAAACAGGCGTTGGGATATGGCTTAAATCGGCAGCAACGCCTGGCGTTACTGGCGCAATATCATATAAAGCAAGATCTGAGCCTGCAGGAAGTCCATTTTTAAGCAATAAAGCGAGTGCTTGTCCAATACCACCAGCGGCACCAATCACAGCTACTTTCATTAGCCTTTC
Organism: Vibrio casei; assembly: GCF_002218025.2. NCBI lineage: Bacteria > Pseudomonadati > Pseudomonadota > Gammaproteobacteria > Vibrionales > Vibrionaceae > Vibrio > Vibrio casei. The sequence continues at coordinate 2,444,523 of NZ_AP018680.1, forward strand.
TCCTTTGACAATCAATTTATTGTTATTAACGTATATTTAGGTCTACAACCTAGATTGAAATTAAAGTTACAATATCTCCATATTAATTACAATTGGATAACTTCAGCTTTGAGATATTGCACTCACCCAATTGAAAATCAGAAATAAAACACAACCTTACAGAATTCTTTGTGATTATTATTAATTCAGTCATTTAGAATAAATTATCTAAAATTTGACGTAACTACTTGGTGATTATTGCTCATCTATGCGAAAATAATGCAATTATATGTATGAGTAAAAGAAACCATTATGCGAAATAGTGACAAACAAGATCATTTAGTCCGCTCATTTAAAGCTCTTCTAAAAGAAGAATGTTTTGGCTCTCAAAGTGAAATCGTGGACGCACTACGAGAAGAAGGATTCGATAATATTAATCAATCCAAAGTATCGCGCATGCTCACCAAATTTGGTGCCGTGAGAACTCGTAACGCTAAAATGGAGATGGTTTATTGCTTACCCGCAGAACTCGGTGTTCCAACGGCTTCAAGCTCGCTAAGAGAGTTGGTATTAGATGTTGGCCATAATAATGCGTTAGTGGTCATCCACACGGGCCCAGGCGCGGCTCAGTTGATTGCTCGCTTATTAGATTCATTGGGGAAATCGGAAGGTATTTTAGGTGTGGTTGCCGGAGATGATACCATTTTTATCACTCCAACATTAAACATTACCACCAAACAGCTTTTTGACTCCGTTTGCGAATTATTTGAATACGCAGGCTAGTGACTAGCACCCCCGAATAATGCTATGCCAAAATTATCGCCATAACGGCTATATCATCACGTCATTTAAGGACTAATCTTGAATGACGTGAAGACCTTCTCACTTTTCTCCTTCACGATTACAATTGTCTACCCCAATGCCATACTTACCTTTAGTATAGCTAAGCAATATATAGTTAACTTCAAGTAATATTTTATGCCTATGGATTTGGTATAAAATACTATCCAGTTAGTGTCATCCTGATCAAAATATTGCAATGATAGATATCATCGCCTAAATGGCACAAGGACGTTTACATGATTTTTATTTCATTTTTGTCTCGCACCTTTTTTAACCTTACTACAGTCTTACTTTTACTCTTCTCCTGCACGACTCAAGCAGAAGAAAGAGTCTATATCACAATCGGAACAGGCGCAGTAACTGGTGTTTATTACCCTGCTGGTAGCTCCATTTGCAAGCTAATTAATAAAGGTCGCCTAAAGCACCATATTCGCTGCTCAGTGGAATCTACCGCAGGCTCAGTCGACAATATTAACGCATTACGTATGGGTAAAATGGATGCCGTTATAAGTCAGTCAGATTGGCAATATCAAGCATTTAAAGGTAACTCAGATTTTAAGTCTGACTCTCCCTATACCAATATGAGGGCTTTATTCTCACTGTATAGCGAGCCTTTTAATATTATTGCTAGACGTGATTCTGATATTCAAAACATTCATGACTTAGAAGGAAAACGCGTCAATATAGGCAATATTGGTTCAGGCGATCGCGCAACTATTGATATGCTCATGAAACAATTTTCTTGGACAAACAAAAGCTTTTCTTTAGTCACTGAATATACAGGGGCGGGTCGAGCTCAAGCGTTATGTGATAATAAAATTGATGCTTTTATTTCAATCATTGGCCATCCTAACGCCTCAATAAAAGAGGCGACAACTGCCTGCCAAGCACGGCTAGTACCAGCAACAGGGAAACACATTGATCAACTCATCAATCAACATCCTTACTACGCTCACACATCGGTACCAGCCAATCTTTATCTGAATAATGATAAAGACATACAAAGTTTTGGTATGTTATCGGTTGTCAGCGTGGATCGTTCACTATCCGATGAGGTAGCTTATCAGATCACCAAAGCCGTCTTTGAAAATTTCGATACCTTTAAACGATTACACCCCGCTTTTTCATTGTTGAAAAAAGAGAACATGATCAAAGATGGTATCTCTGTTCCGTTACACACAGGTGCAATTCGCTACTATAAAGAAGTGGGATTACTGTGATTCACATATCGCATCAAACACAAGGATTCAACAAGGCTTAAATGCTTCTTAACATTCAAGCCATTGAAAATATTATTTTTAACCAACGATCCTATTTTGCGAAATACCTTGTTGGAACTTCTCAATATTATCCATCAGAATATGACACAATGTTTGAATTGAAGAATCACTTCCCCAAGCCACATGAGGGGTCAGTAATAAATTCGGTAAATCCATATTCGCAATTAAAGGGTTCGATTCATCAGCAGGTTCTTGGATAAATACGTCACAACCTGCGCCAGCAATTTGCTTCATTTTCAATGCTTCGACTAAATCAGCTTCATGTACTAGCCCACCACGACCAGCATTAATCAAAATGGCACTGGGCTTCATTTTTTCAAACTCAAGCTTCGCAATTAAATGACGAGTTTCATCATTGAGTGGACAATGCAAAGAAATCACATCCGCCGTTTCTATCACCTTATCAAAAGCCATATAGCCTAACCGTGCAGGGGTCACCCCTTTACGCTCAGCAAAGACGACCTTCATACCAACTGCTTTAGCCAATACAGCAACTGCTTGTCCAAGGCTTCCGCTTCCTATTACACCTAAAGTCGCACCAGCAACATCGGTAATCGGATGTGTAAAAAAGCAAAACTGTTTTTTCTTTTGCCATTCACCAGCGGCAATATCTTGATGATAACCAACTAAGTTTCGCTTTAAAGCAAACATCATAGCCATTACATGTTCAGGCACCGAGCGCGTGCCGTATCCTTGTACATTCGTAACCACGATATTATGTTCTCTGCAGTAATCCAAATCAACATTATTGGTTCCTGTTGCCGCCACCGCAATCATCTTTAAATTTGGCGCTTGAGACAAAACCTCAGCAGTAAGCGGAACTTTATTGGTAATAACAATATCAGCCGAATGAATGCGCTCGACAACCTGTTCAGGTGGGGTTAAATCAAACTGTTGCCATTGATGTTCAAAAGTCAGATTCGGAATATTGATATGTTCTGGAATGGTCGAGACATCAAGAAATACCACCGTCGGTTTGCTTGGAAGATGCGTAGGCGTTAGGGGCATGTAGAATCCTTTTCAGCAATCAATTGAATGAATTAAGATGATACTAATGTTTTATAATCTGGCAGCTCACTTACAGGCATAAAGTGTTGCAAAATTTGCGCGTCGGCGTCGAGATAAAAATCACAAGGCACAAAAGTTGTCGCTAATTGATTATCCTTTGGATGATAAAAACTCAGCTCAGCAGAATGCAATTGCAGCCGTTCAGAGTACTCGAACGCCTCTGGAGTCGCATAAAATTCATCACCAACAATCGGATAACCAAGCGCCATCATATGCACTCGTAGTTGGTGTGAACGCCCTGTGATTGGCAGTAAGCGAACTATGGTCGTCTGCTCTTCTCGCGCCACTACTTGATAACGCGTTAAAGAAGGCTTGCCATCTTGGTGACACACTTTCTGCCTAGGGCGATTTGGCCAATCACAAATCAGCGGTAAATCAATCTCACCTTGGTCGTGCTCAACACTTCCCCACACTCGCGCATAATAAATTTTATGAGTGAGGCGATATTGAAATTGCTTCTTAATGTGACGTTCTGCTTCTTTAGTTAAAGCAAATAGCATCAAACCAGAGGTCGCCATGTCTAAACGGTGTACCACCTCAATATTCGGATAGCTTTCACGTAGGCGACTCCAAATACTGTCGTAATGTTCTTCTAAACGGCCAGGAACCGATAATAACCCTGCCGGCTTATTCACCACCAAAATGTGCTCATCTTGGTAAATGATATCAGTCCAAGGATCGGTCGGTGGAAAGTATTCAAGTAGAGCCATAGGGTTCCTAAGGAGTGGATTCGTAAACTCTAGTCTTTCCGGTTGAGAGCCTGAGCCTACGATAACAATATGGAAAGTGTCGCGCCCAGCGAAAAAGCTAGGAGCGACTCTTTTTATTATTGATGCGCAACTACAATCAAACGCAACGAATCCAACTGTAATTGAGCGGTTTCAATGTAATTCGATAGTGTTTCTATTTGCTGCTCAATCGCCGTAATTTCTTCATCACGAATATTGGGGTTAACCGCTTTTAAAGCCAATAAACGTTCTAATTCACCATTAAGCTTGTGTTGCATTTCGACATTCGCATCCTGTCGCACGTCGTCCAGTTTAGGTAATACCGCCTGCTCAGCTTTTTCAATCAAAGCATGTATTTGATCTTGAACTGAACTGGCGACTTTACTTGCCATGTGGCGGTTAATCGGACTTAACTGACGGTTAAACGTATCAAATGGTACCTGTTCAGATAATTCATTCCCTTTACTATCCATTAATAAACGAATTGGCGTTTTTGGCAAGAATTGGTTAATGCCACTGCGCTTTGGCGCTTGAGCATCCACTAAATAAACGAGTTCTAAGAACATAGTGCCCACAGGTAACGCTTTATTTTTCAATAAAGATACGGCATTAGTGCCGACATTTTCACTGAGTAACAGGTCGATACCACCTTGGATCATTGGATGCTCCCAACTCATAAAGTGCATATCTTCACGAGAAAGCGCAGTTTCACGATCAAAAGTAATCGTGGCGCCTTCATACGGCAATCCAGGATAACTTGGTACCATCATGTGTTCTGATGGCGTCACGACTAAGGCATTGTCACCCTTGTCATCTTGGTTCAAACCTATCGTATCAAAAAGGCCTAATGCAAACGTCACCAGATTCGTATCATTGTCACCGCTGGCGATGGTTTCTGTTATTTTTTGCGCCTTTTCACCACCGTTAGAATGAATTTCAAGTAAACGGTCACGGCCTTGTTCCAACTTAGATTTCAGTTTTTTATTTAATAACGCTGACTCTTCAACTAAATGATCCAGTTCGGCCATCTCGCCCGATGCCAATATCGAGACCAATTGTTCAGAATATTGATCGTAGACAGAACGGCCTGTTGGACAGGTCTCCGCAAACGCATTCAAACCTTGGTGATACCAGTGAGCCAAAATTGATTGCGCTGAATTTTCTAAATGCGGAACGAAAATTTCAATGTCACGAATTTGGCCAATACGATCTAAACGGCCGATACGTTGTTCTAGTAGATCCGGGTTGAATGGTAAATCAAACATCACCAACTGATTAGCAAACTGGAAGTTACGTCCTTCAGAGCCAATTTCAGAACAGATCAGTACTTGCGCACCACCTTCTTCTTGAGCGAAGTAAGCGGCTGCTTTATCGCGCTCAAGAATCGACATACCTTCATGGAATACCGTGGCTCGAATACCTTCACGCTCACGTAAAGCTTGCTCTAATTGCAAGGCGGTAGAGGAGCGTGATGCGATCACTAAGATCTTTTCCGAGCGTTTTTCTAATACTTTATCAATAAGCCAAGTCACACGAGGGTCAAACGTCCACCATGAAGTCTTATCGCCTTCGAGATCTTGTAAGATCTCTTCTGGGTACAAGTTTTTCAGCGCTTGAGTTTGTTCAGGAAGATCACCATCCATCATCTTAGATACACGCATCGCTCGAGTGTATTGCTCAGGCATTGGCATTTCTAACATGTGTACATGGCGCTCCGGAAAACCTTGAATCGCTGCACGAGTATTACGGAACAATATGCGCCCAGTACCATGACGATCCATTAAGTTATCAATCAATTCTTGGCGAGCTAAAGTTTTCTGCTCAATATCAAATTCAGTTTGTGAACTGCACCCATCTAGAATTCTAAATAGAGGCTCGGCGTCTTGCTCTGACAATAATTCAGTAATGCTATTTTTTTGATCGTTAGTAAGCGGCTTACCAGACTCTAAGCTCGCTACCGCTTCAGCCACTGGTGCGTATTGTTGCTCTTCTTTCACAAACGTTGGGTAATCAAAAAAGCGATCAGGATCAAGTAAACGTAGGCGGGCAAAGTGACTTTCATGACCCAGTTGCTCTGGGGTTGCCGTCAGAAGAAGTACTCCCGCAATTTTCGCGGCCAAGCCTTCAACCATCTCATATTCACGGCTTGGTGCATCGACGCTCCACTCTAAATGATGCGCTTCATCAACCACGAGTAAATCCCAATCAGCAGCCAAAGCCTGATTGTAACGCTTTGAATTCTTTTTCAAGAAATCCAGCGAACATAATACATATTGCTGGGTATCAAATGGGTTTAACGCATCCGCTTGAGACTCAAGGCAGCGTTCCTCATCAAACACCGAAAAATGCAGGTTGAAACGACGCATCATTTCCACAAGCCATTGGTGCTGCAATGTTTCAGGCACCACAATTAAAATACGCTCAGAACGACCACTCAATACTTGCTGATGAATAATCATGCCCGCTTCAATGGTTTTTCCTAGCCCTACTTCATCGGCCAGTAATACACGTGGTGCATGACGACGGCCAACTTCATGTGCGATATAAAGCTGATGAGGTATTAATCCCGCCCGCATACCACATAAGCCACGCATGGGGCTTTTATGTTGCTGATATTGATTAGACAGGGCGTTATAGCGCAATACAAAATTATCCATACGATCAATTTGACCGGCAAATAACTTATCTTGAGGTTTGTTAAAACGAATTTGATGGTTCAGGAAGACTTCTCGCAACTCGACATTGCTTTCTTCGCTATCTTGACGAGTACCTATATAAGTAATCAAATCATTTTGCACATCAACGCCATCAACTTTTAACGACCAACCTTCTTGGCTTTCAATCACATCACCAACATTAAATACCACACGTGTAATAGGCGCATCGTTTCGAGCATATAACCGATTTTCTTCAGAGGCTACAAACATTAAGGTGACCGTTCGTGCATCCAAAGCCACAACCGTTCCCAATCCTAAATCACTTTCCGTATCACTAATCCAACGTTGACCTAACGCAAATGCCATGTAATTGACTACCTCTGAAACTGAACTCTATTAAGATATATTTTAGTGGGTTGTCGACTGCTTTTCTCGTAAAAAAGAACAAAAAAGCAAAAGAAATATCTTATTTAGAATCCCACAAAAAAGCCGCATATCTTACTGTATGCAAGGTTAGATATCACGATGAATTGCATTAAATTTGTGAGCTGACATAAAAGTGTCAATATTTAACCGTTATTGTAGAGCTGAAAGAGAAAATCTTTCATATACTCATAGAGAACACGGTAAATACTCACTGTCACGCTAACAAACAGGCGCTGAAACATGAATATTTTAGTGTTTTAAAAATAGAAGGGTTTGATCGTTATGTAGCTGCACGCTACCGACACACTCGATAGCGTTAGGTTAAGGAACAGGATAAGCGCCTTAACATAGCAGCCACCTCTGGCTATTAAACTGCAGTCATCTTCAAGAACTGCTAGCCTTCCGCACTGCGGAAAAAAGGAGACGCTATGGGCGCAACCGAAAAGACGCTAACCAACAATACATCACACGCACATCCATCCCATACACCACACGATAAAACATCGCGTAAAATCTTTGTCCTTGATACCAATATTCTTTTGCATGAACCCCACGCTATCTATTCCTTCCAAGAGCATGATGTCGTCATTCCAATGACGGTATTAGAAGAACTTGACCGTATAAAAGATAGCAAACGAGATGTGGCTCGTGATGCGCGAGTCGCCATTCGCGCACTAGAAGCGATTTTCCATGATGCCACTCCCGATGAAATCTCTCAGGGTATTCCTTTTGCGAAAGACAACCATTCGACCGGAACCATTTCAATACTGGCCGATTTTGACATCCAAGACAGCGATAAAGCCTTTGCCGACAAAGCGGGAGATAATCGTATTCTAAATGGTGTCATCGCCTTGCAAAACCGCCGAGCACCACGGGAAGTCGTGCTGATAACCAAAGACATCAATATGCGTTTGCGAGCCAAAGGCGCAGGCGTTTTATATGTTGAAGATTATCGCACCGATCAACTGATTGATGACGTTCAATTCCTAACTAAAGGTTTCACTGAGTACAAAGGAAGCTTTTGGGATAACTTTAAACAAGTAGAAAGCCAAACCACAGGCAGTAAAACCTTTCACATGGTCGACAGAGAAGGGCTGGAACCGACATTTATCAACCAATATTTGATCGATGAAGACACCGACTTTGCCGGTCGAGTTGAAGAATTACACCCCACGACGGCGAAAATAAAAGATCTCAGTCGTGAACGTTTAATGCATCGACAAGCTTGGGATATTCGCCCCAAGAACGTCTATCAAGGCATGGCAATGGACGCCCTGCTTGATCCGGGGATTGATTTAGTGATTTTAACGGGCGCAGCTGGTAGCGGTAAAACAATGCTTGCGATGGCGGCTGCACTTGAAATGACGATTGAAAAAAAGATGTTTGATAAAATTATCGTTACTCGTAATACTCCTGACATTGGCGAAGCCATTGGTTTCTTACCCGGAACCGAAGAAGAAAAAATGATGCCTTGGCTGGCAGCGATAACCGACACACTAGAAGCCTTACACAAAAATGATCATTGCACCGAAGGTTCACTCAAATACATCTGTGATAAAGCCAATATTCAATTTAAATCGATTAACTTCATGCGTGGTCGCTCGATTCAAAATGCTTTTGTATTATTGGATGAGTGCCAAAACTTAACCGCCTCACAAATAAAAACCATCATCACACGATGTGGAGAAGGTACAAAAATTGTGTGTTCGGGAAATTTAGCGCAAATTGACTCAACTTACCTAACCCCGGTCACTTCAGGGTTAACCTATATGGTAGAACGTTTTAAGAACTTTGAAGGCAGCGTCAACGTGCACTTAAATGGTGTAGTGCGTAGCCGTTTAGCTGAGTTTGCAGAAGAAAATTTATAGCCAGTGAATCAATAAAAGCGAGAAACAATGAAGGTGTGCACACGGTACGCCTTCGTTGTCTACCTTTCTATTTAGATTTAATTATCATTAAAATTTATTTTATAAAACTAAACAATATTGGTATCAATCCTTCTATTCCAGATAAAATGTCAAATCCCCCCAAATAAGTCAGAATAAAATTTCATATATATACCTAAAGTAATTGGAATTGCAGTGAGGCGACAAGTCAATGAGACCCCATGAGCATAGCTCGTCTATGACGTTTTTATAAAATATAAGGGGTGGATAAACGCAGTCAACAAAGCAGCAACTTCAAGTATTAGGGATATATGGGGGATTTTACATTTTTATCGCTAGCCGGAGTCATTATGTCTTTAGAAATACGTAACATTCTTAACGGATTTGCTCAATTCGTCTTTTTAGCTTTTTTAGTTACCTTGCCAATCATTACATTAAGCATTGATTTTATTTATTTAAAACAAGGCCTATCAGAAAATTCCATGACAGAATACCTACAAGAAATTCTGTTATTACTGACCACTCTTTCTTTTGCTTACACCGCTTACAAAGATCCTTCTACTCGTCATTTCTGTGTTTTACTGACCGGCTTTTTTGCTTGTATGTTTATCCGTGAATTGGATGGACTATTTGATTTGATTTTCCATGGTTTTTGGGTTATCCCAGCAACCTTAGTGGCGCTTTTTTCCATTATTTTTGCACTACGCAATAAACAACAAGCATTAAGCACTTTTTCTTGTTTCGTTCAAAGCCGCCATTTCATCACTTTAAATTTAGGCATGGCGTTATTATTGGTGTTCTCTCGCTTATTTGGAATTGGCGAATTATGGGAAGGCATATTAGGTTCAAATTACGATAGAATCGTAAAACGTGTCGCCGAAGAAGGTTTAGAAGTATTAGGCTACACCATTATTTTCTATTCAGCGATGGGATACCTATTTAGCTTTTTGGCGTGGTCTAAACAAGCCGAAGGTGACAACTATTCTGATTTCATCGAACAAAGAAATCTTTCGTTAAATCAACGTTCTTCTCGTTAATACAATATATTTTTGTTCTAATAAAAGGCAAGTGGTTAACTATCTCACCACTTGCTTCCACCATCCCGTGATTCAATTAATAGCCACTCGCTTTAATAAATGCGGCTAAATGGGCATTAGTATGTAATTGATCTAAATTCGACATCCTACCACTCTCACTCACCTTTCCTTGCTCCATAAAAGCAAAGTGCGTCGCGATTGCTTTGGCATCCGTTAGATGGTGGGTCACCATCAATACCGTGACTTCACGTTCTTGGGCAAGCTTTGCCACCAACATCAACATTTCTTCACGTAAAATGGGATCCAAGGCTGAAAAGGGCTCATCCAGTAACCATATAGAATGAGATTGAACAAAACACCTTGCCAATGCTACTCGTTGACGTTGTCCACCAGATAGCTGCTCAGGAAGTCTATCGAGCAATACTTCTAATCCCACTTGTTTGGCAGCTTGTTCAATTTTCTGTCGATGCTCTTTGGTTAACTTCAGCCCAGGGTGCAATCCCAAACCAATATTTTGACGCACCGTTAAATGGCTAAATAAATTATGCTCTTGAAATAACATGCCCAATGGGCGTTCATGAGGCGCAAAGCCAACCACCGAAGATCCAAACACACAAATATTGCCTTGTTTAGGTTCGATAAAACCGGCAATTAAACTCAGTAAAGTGGACTTGCCTGACCCACTAGGCCCCATAAGTGCAGTAATTGAGCCTTTCTCGACCGCGAGATCAAAGTGGAATGTTTCCTCTTGGTAATCATAAATGACTTGTTGTATTTCTATCGCTAAATCAGGCATGCATCACTTCTTATCGGAAAATAAAATGGTTAGTGTTAACGACTGCCACGCTTGAAGACAGATTCAATTAACGCAAAACATAATACGCTAAACAGTAATAAACATAAGGATACGGCAGCGGCGGCTGGCATTTGGTAACTGCCTAGTAACTGAAATAAGTATAAGGGTAACGTGGTAAAAGATTGGTTACCAAATAAAGCCACCGCGCTTAAGTCTCCCATTGAAAACATAAAGCTTATCGAAAACGCATGTGCAATCGGTTTATTCAACGCTCGCCATTCCACCAAACGAAAACGCGTCCAACCTTTCATTCCCAAGCTTTGGCACAAAAACTGGTACTGTTGCGCTGTTTGCAACATCGGCTGAGACAAGGTTTTAATGATGTAGGGCAGTGACATTAAACTGTTCACTAAAATCACAACCCAAAAAGCCAGACTAAAGACATCAACCTGATTGCGTAGCAGCAAAAATAACCCTGTACTGACCACGATCCCCGGCGTCACGAGGATGATCGTACCCATCAGCTCTAAGCGACCAGCTCGATGAATCAAGCCTTTTAAATGCCAAGCTCGGCTGGTAAACAAAATGGCAACGCCCATCAATAACGAGAGCGTGCTCGCCAAAGTAGCCACTTTAATAGAGGCCGCTAAAGCCTGCCAAAATCGTTCATCTTGCAACACGGTTAACGACTTAGGATTAAGCCCCTGCCAAACCACCATGAATAAAGGCGGCAGTACTAAAATCATGGCAGCAATAATCCACACTCCATCCCAAATTTTTGCCCTTTTAGTATCAGATAATAATGCTAAACGTTGTTGAGCTCTCATAGTTGAAGCTGGCAGTACTTTCGTCAAGCGTAATAAGGTTAAGCTTAATACACCGCACAACACCATTTGCCATAACGCCAAAATGGCACCAGCTTGTAAATCGAAATCAAACTTAATCGCTTGATAAATCGCCAGCTCAATAGTGGTCGATTTAGGCCCCCCTCCCAATGCCATCACCGTAGAAAAGCTCGTAAAGCACAACATAAAAACTAAGCCGGCCACCTGAGGCAATTGCTGGCGCAGTCGTGGCCATTCAACTTGTCGAAATTTTTGCCAATGGGTCATGCCTAAATTAGCACAGAGTTTATGTTGCTCATTCGGAATAGATTCTAAAGAATGCAATAATAAACGGCTAGCATAAGGCAAGTTAAAGAACACATGAGCTACCAAGATTCCATTTAAACCATAAATAGAAAAAGGTAAGCGTGCATCAAAGGCTCTAAAGGCATCCGCCACCACCCCACTGTTACCCAAAATAGCCAAAATACCAAAGACCCCAACTAATACAGGTAACACCAAAGTCGACGCAAAAATCTTCAACAGCAGATTTTTACCTTTAAATTCACGACGAGATAAAGCATGTGCAACCGGAATGGCAAAACCAATACTCAGTAATGTTGAAAAGAAAGCTTGATAGAAGCTAAAAAAGGTAATGTGGCGGTAATAAGGGTCAGAAACGATCCAACCCAGATTTAAGGTAGGGGCGTGCTGAATGAGCGCACCCACTGTTGAGCTCACAAATAAGCCAATCGCCACCGCAACTGCAATGCCTAATTTAGGTACGGCAACATTAACCACAATGCATTCCTATAGTTAAGCTTGCCAATGACACGTTCAAATAATGAAACAAAACATTTATTGTGATAACGCCATTTGCCATTCACGAGTCCAGCTTTTCAGCTGTTTCGCCACAACTTGAGGATCAAGTGATAACATTTTACTTGGTAGTGTTAGCTGATCATAACCTTTTGGCAAAGCAATATCAGTCACCGGGTACATCCAATTTCCAGTCGCCATCACCGATTGAAAATCGTCAGTTAAAATAAAATACATAAACTCATCCGCCAATTTTTGATGCTTAGAGCTTTTCATTTTAGCGGCTAACTCAATTTGCGCATATTGACCTTCGGTAAAATCAGCGGCGGCGTATTGCTCATCATTTTCAGCAATAATATGATAAGCCGGTGAAGTGCTGTAAGACAAAACCATATCACTCTCCCCTTTTAAAAACATAGGGTAAGAATCAGACCAACCTTTACTGACAGTCACGGTTTTTTTAGCTACTTTTTGCCAAGCATCCGCAGCATTGTCACCGTATACCGTTTTCATCCAAAGCAACAGGCCTTGCCCCGTAATTGAAGTACGCGGATCTTGGTAAATAATCGTGAAATCATCACGATCAACTAACTCTTTTAAGCTTTTCGGTGGATTTTTCATCTTGCTTTTGTTGTACACAAAAGCAAAATAACCGTAATCAAAAGGAACAAAATAGTCGCTGTTCCATCCTCCCGGAATCGTAACCTTTGAAGTATCAACATTATGTTTTGCAAGTAATCCCGTTTCTTGCGCTTGCGCCATGATGTTGTTATTTAACCCTAACACCACATCCGCTTTAGTATTTGAGCCTTCTAAACGAATACGACTAAGTACCGATCCACCATCATCTAATGCCACAAAGTTCAAGACACAACCACATTGGCTTTCAAATGCTTGCTTAATCTTAGGCCCTGGCCCCCAATCTGAAGTAAATGAATCATAGGTGTAAACGGTTAGGGTTTCTTTCTCAGCAGAGATAGCCGTAGTTGAAAAAGCCATCACGTAAGGTAATGTGAGAGCGGTCAGCCATTGGGTTGTGAAGTTCACTAGATGAATCCTTATTTAGTGAGCGGCACAGGGGGGAGAAAAGGAAGAAGAATCCTGACTCAATTCCTACGCCAGCATTATCTGGTTCAGGTTCACGGGTCTCTTAAAAGATCTCAGCCAAATCCGTCATTGATTTAGCACCCCGATGAGTATTAATGAACGTGATTGTATTGAGTTAACCGTTAATAGGCCAGAGATTAACACTAAAAATGATAAGCATAATTCATTTTAATCTCGTTGATCATAACCCCATCGAGGGACCAAACCTTGCTCAACACCTAAATGATCAAGGATTCGTGCCACCATAAAATCAACCAGATCATCAATGGATTTTGGTTGATGATAAAACCCAGGTGCAGCCGGCATGATCGTAACCCCCATTTGGGAAAGCTTATGCATATTTTCTAGGTGCAATGTCGAAAATGGTGTTTCACGAACCACCAGCAATAATTGTCCGCGCTCTTTCATTACCACATCGGCAGCCCGTTCAACCAGATTATCGGACATGCCATGAGCAATCGAGGCAACACTGCCTGCAGAGCAAGGGCAAACGACCATTTGTTTTGGTGCTGCAGAGCCCGAAGCCACTGGAGAAAACCAATCTTCCTTGCCACACACAATCAACTTTTCACTATGACCATTTAGATGTTCAACTAATGCTTTTTGCGCAGCCTCTGGACCACTCGGTAACTTCAAGCCATGCTCAGTTGCCATCACGACACGAGCAGCAGAAGAGATCAACAAATACACCGTATAGTCAGCCGCCAATAAACACTCTAGCAAACGTAAACCATAAGGCGCACCAGAAGCGCCCGTGAAAGCTAGGGTTATTCGCTTTTTTGCAGATTGAGACATATGAATTTCCTCAACAAAGAATGATGATTTAGAGTGAAAAGATCATAGTGATCTATTTACTTCCCATGATCTATTTGCTTACGATGATCTTTTTGCTTCTAAAGCCGTTAACAGCTTATTGTGGATCCCTTCAAACCCACCATTACTCATTACCAAAATTTTATCCCCACTTTCGGCTTGAGCCACAATGTGTGCCACAAAACTATCAATATTGCTATCCACATAGCTTGGTTGTGGACATTGGTCAGCAATGTCTTGCACCGACCATGAAATATTCTTCGGTTGGTACAAACATACTTCATCGGCGTGTTGAAATGAAGCGGCTAGCGTTTGCTTATGTACGCCCATCTTCATGGTACTAGAACGAGGTTCAAAAACGGCAATAATTTTACGGTTTCCCACCTTATTACGTAAGCCTTCTATCGTGAGATCAATAGCGGTAGGATGATGCGCAAAATCGTCATACACTGTAATCCCATTCACCTCACCTTTTAATTCTAATCGACGCTTTGTGTTAATGAACTTCCCTAGGGCTTCACAAGCGAGATCAGCGGTCACCCCAACATGACGAGCCGCCGCAATCGCCATTAACGCATTATTAACATTATGATCACCCACAAGATCCCATTTTACAGTCCCCGATAATGCACCATCTAAATAAACGTCAAAATGACTACCATCTTTTGCCAATTTACTCGCTTTCCAATGACCATCATCACCAATATGCTCCAGTTCACTCCAGCAACCCCGTTTAATCACCTCTTCCAAACCAGAGTCATTCGTTGGCGTTAAGATCCTGCCGTTTCCAGGCACAGTTCGGACTAAATGATGAAATTGACGCTTAATTGCTTCTAGATCGTCGAAAATGTCAGCATGATCAAACTCAAGGTTATTCATCACCAACGTGCGAGGATGGTAATGCACGAACTTTGAACGCTTATCGAAAAAAGCACTGTCGTATTCATCGGCTTCCACCACAAAAAATACGCTTTCACCTAATCGAGCTGAAATACCAAAATTACCAAGCACCCCTCCAACTAAGAAGCCTGGAGCATAACCGCAATCTTCTAAAATCCATGCCAGCATGCTTGAAGTCGTGGTTTTTCCATGTGTTCCAGACACCGCTAACACCCAGCGATCATGTAATAAAAACTCTTGTAGCCATTGAGGGCCAGAGGTGTACTTTAGATTGTTATTTAGAACATATTCAACACAAGGATTACCACGACTCATGGCATTACCAATCACGACTAAATCCGGTGCAGGGCTTAGTTGGCTTGGATCAAAGCCTTCAATTATTTCAATACCTTGTGATTCAAGCAATGTACTCATCGGGGGATAAACATTGGCGTCACACCCCGTCACTTTATGTCCGAGTTGTCTTGCGAGTACCGCAGCTCCACCCATAAAAGTGCCACAAATACCAAGAATATGAATATGCATAACCGTCGTTCCTGCTCCATCAGCGGAGGTTGAGAATGTATCAAATAAATGAGGGTGGAATAGTAACGTAAAGCAGACAAAAAGTATGGTTAGAATTTAGTAAGCTATCATTTAAAGAACCGTTGTGACCTCACACTTTGTGAAATTTCACAAGTTACTTCATTACCATTAAAAAGTTTACCAATTTACAATTCGTTAAAACCTAATACACCTCTAAACAAGGTATTGTTTCGCCTAACGACACATAAGGATCAATCATGTCGACCATGCGCACACTTGGTGAATTTATTGTAGAAAACCAACATCATTTCCCTCACGCCAGTGGTGATCTTTCATCCCTTCTCGGCTCAATTAAATTGGCGGCAAAAATCGTCAACCGAGAAATCAATAAAGCAGGTTTAGTAGACATTACTGGAGCAGCCGGAGCTGAAAACATTCAAGGTGAAGAACAACAAAAACTCGATCTTTACGCGAATGACAAATTCAAAGCCGCATTAGAAGCTCGAGATCAAGTCTGTGGTGTAGCAAGTGAAGAAGAAGATGAAGCCGTTGCATTCAATAAAGATCTAAATAAAAACGCCAAGTATGTGGTATTGATGGATCCATTAGATGGCTCATCTAATATCGATGTAAACGTTTCAGTCGGAACTATCTTCTCTATTTATCGTCGTGTTTCACCGATTGGCAGCACCCCAACCCAAGAAGATTTCTTACAACCGGGCAATAAACAAGTGGCCGCTGGTTACATTATTTATGGTTCATCCACCATGTTGGTTTATACCACGGGTAATGGTGTCCATGGCTTCACTTATGATCCTTCGCTTGGCGTATTTTGTTTATCACATGAACAGATGATGATCCCACAATCTGGCACCATTTATTCCATCAATGAAGGCAACTACATTCGTTTCCCAACAGGAATAAAAAAATACATCAAATATTGCCAAGAAAATGTGCCAGAAGAGAAGCGCCCTTATACTTCACGTTACATCGGTTCATTAGTCGCCGACTTTCACCGTAACCTATTAAAAGGTGGCGTGTATTTATACCCAAGCACAGAGAGCCACCCAAATGGCAAGCTTCGTCTTTTGTATGAATGCAATCCTATTGCCTTTTTAATGGAACAAGCAGGCGGTAAAGCCAGTGATGGTAAAAATCGTATTCTTGATCTAAAACCAACAGAATTACACCAGCGTGTGCCATTTGTGGTTGGTTCTCCTATCATGGTCAATAAAGTCGAAAGCTTTTTAGAGCAATACCCAGAATAATATTTAATCTGAACTCAGAAGAAAGAGGAGGCGTTGGCTTCCTCTTTTGTATTATCAAATAGACACATCCATCAAGGGAACAAATTTCCTTCGCATATTTATCTCATTCACTTTACAAACCCTTCACAACTCACGTTATAATCATCACGTTATTTTATTATCCAATTATCAAAACTTAGGAAGGAAGCCTCATGAGCTTAAACAACGTCCCTGCTGGTAAATCACTACCAGATGATCTCTATGTCGTGATTGAAATCCCAGCAAATGCTGACCCAATTAAATACGAAGTTGATAAAGACAGCGGCGCCGTATTTGTTGACCGTTTCATGTCTGCACCTATGTTCTATCCATGCAACTACGGCTATGTAAACCACACGCTTTCTTTAGATGGTGACCCAGTAGATGTATTGGTTCCAACACCATTTCCATTGATTCCAGGTTCAGTTATTCGCTGTCGCCCAGTTGGCGTTTTAAAAATGACGGATGAATCTGGTGAAGATGCAAAAGTGATCGCGGTTCCACACAGTAAGCTGTCAAAAGAGTACGATCATATTCAAGATATCAACGATGTACCTGCTTTATTAAAAGCACAAATAACTCACTTCTTTGAGCGTTACAAAGATCTTGAAGAAGGCAAATGGGTAAAAGTAGACGGTTGGGAAGATGTTGCAGCAGCACGCCAAGAAATTTTAGAATCTTTTGAGCGCGCTAAAAAATAACCCTGCCATAAAAAGACCAATGATAAATTGCCCCCAATTGTTGAGTAATCAACATTGGGGGTTTGTTATAACAGCACTACATTCGGCTACCATTATATTGAGTACTTGAGGCCATGTAGTTTTGGCCGAATTGCGGATTAACCTCATCACAGATGCCACGGTAAGTTTGTCCTGAAGAAGCTAACCATGATGGATTTTGGCTACAATACTGTTTTTGCCCAATCAAGTAACCTTGGTGATAAGCATCGGCAGCGGCAGCATTAAGCTCCATAAGTCCACTTTTTTTCTCTAAATCCTGTTTAGAATATTCAACAAAACCTTGATTAGCTTGTTTTTCTCCATACGCCTTCCATGCTTGGACATTACTAGTATCTGGCATATCGTGTTGCGATGCACAACCAGCTAATACCACCAGTATGAGTATTAAAAAGAAACTTTTCATCGTTATTCTCCTTATATTGAAATAAGTACTTTGTGATTACTCGTCACTGAATAGTCAATAACTGATAGTCTCAATGATTGAGACTAAATAATCGTACTCGCAATATAAGATACGCATGGCTTATGATTAAAGTTCACTTTTTAATCAAAACTAAACTGATAAATAAAATCAACAGCACTGTCTAATCCGGTAACCGCTTCAATATAAAAATTAGTCACTAACTCATATCGAACCGTAAACTCCCCCAGTGCGTTAAAGATACCTACGCCATATTTTACTTGTAAACCGGGGGCGATATAACCACTCACCGTCACTTGAGAATCATCCCCAGAGCCTGCAGTTCCCAACTGAAGGTCTTGCACACCAAACGCTTCTCCAATTTGCCCAACAACTTTGCCACTTTTCGCCAAACTTAATCCAATCAAAGCAGTTGTCATGGCGCTGCCCCCGCCCACATCATCAACATCTCGACCGCGTAATAAGTAAGACAGAGCACTGTTTTGCGACATAGCCGGCTCAGAGAAAATCGTCACTTCTGGTGCATCAGCAGGCCCTGTCACTTGAATCCCAGCGACTACATCATCTTCTGTATTATCTGGATTACGAATCGCTTTGATCGCGACATAAGGCTGATCAGCAGGACCATTCATTAAGATCTTGCCCTCTTTGATGATCAAGTCTTGACCAAACGATTGGTAATAACCATTTTCAATTCGAATTTCACCGAGAATAAAAGGGCCTTTATTTTTCTGTGACACTTTTAAGCTGCCGACCAAATTTCCTTTTAATCCAAATGCAGACAAACTGACATCATTACCAATATTGATGGTCACATCGGTCTCTAGTGCCATTGGCAACCCCGTTTTTTCTTCAATGGGTTGCAACTTTTCATTTAATAATATTTCATCTTTTGAAACACTAATGGCACTTTCAGGAAGTTCTTCAACCAAGATCCTCCCCCAAGGAATATCAATTTGACCTGTAATTTTGGCGAGCGTTGGAGTGATTGCAATGGTGAGATCAGGCTTTACTTTCAAAGCAACCATTGGCGGCACATCCACTTTTAATTCATTACCGAAGGCTCTTAAGTTGGCAAACCACTGATTTCTTTGTGCCCAATTGGCATCACCTTTTAAGGTTAATTTGCCATCAGCAGTGTCTAACTCACTGTTTAAGACGGCTGAATACCCATTAAATTTGGTATTAATTTCCCCTTTTTTGACATCCACAGGGAACATCTGTCCCTCTAAAAGAAAATCGGTAATATTAAATTGTCCATTCACTTTCGGATTAAGCATGGGCCCCTTAAAAGCAAAATCAGATTGAACGATAGCGTTCATACGATTTTGCTCCCCAAGCAACGGGCTCAAAAACCCGAGGTGAATCGACTCGATAGTATTCTTACCTTCGATTTCCATTTGCTTAGCCTGAACATTTGGTATCGCTAACTGACCTTGTATCTGGCCATTTTTTGTCAGGTCAAAAAGCCATTTCATGGCTAATTTATTGTCTTTCAAATCAGCGGACAAATGCAGCTTATCCCAACCAATGATTACGGGGGGCTCAAGGTCTTGTGTAATATTTCCGGTTGGAACATCAAGTTCAAGTTCCACTTGTGGTGGTGCATTTTTTGCCCATTTTGCCCACGCTGTCGCATTAATCTCACCCTCAATCTTTGTAGCGCTAGGAAGAAAGGCCTGTAATTGATTGAAGGTGAAATGTTGAATAGATAAATTGGCTTCGCCAGATTCCCCAGCTTTTAGATCGCTATCCAAACAAATTTTAGAAGGACTATTCAGCCAACAATGCGCCTGAACATTGGCGGTTTGAGTGTCTAAGATGTATTGAATATCGACAGGGTGATCAATACGCCAAACTGGCGACTCTTTATCTTTTTGAACAGACAATGCCACACTGGCATCTTGTAATTGGCCTTTCCAAACGTTTTGTTTTTTTAGCCCACCTTGAATTTGTAACTTGGCTGAGGCAATGTCGGTGACGGTTTCTAAAGAAAGTCGATGTAGTTGCTCATTACCGGAAAAGCGGAGCGTTAAGTCATCCAGTTTATTTTCTTGGTAATATCCTTTTCGAGCTTGGAGGACAATATCACCACTTGGCGCAGGAAAAGGGGACACCTCACCTTTTAAGCTCAAGGATGTCAGCGTCGCTTCAGCATTATTCCAATCAATGTTAGTCGCGGCTAGATTTGTGATTACTTTAGGCTGTTTTTGTTCACCACGTAATTGGATATTGCCTTTTATCTGCCCTTTTAATTGAGGTAATGTGTTGGATAACTTAGGCATATCAACATCAAGGTTCATATCCCATTGCTTATCAAGCTTACCTTTCAATTTGATTCCATTACCTGCATGAGCAATTTTTAAACCACGGGTACGTACGGTATATTGACCGCGCCCGGTAACATCATGCGCGGACAACTGCCCTCTTATAACTAGTGGGTAATCTCGTATAATACCTTTAATATCCAATGTCGGGACTTTTACCCGCCAACCACCTTGAGAAGTCAAGGAACCGGAATGAATAATACTGCCACTAATTTTGCCTTCGGCCTCCGGCCACTGTAAGCCCGGTTGAATATCCGTTAATCCTAGAGTGGCATTCCAATTTAACGGCGCTTGCCAATTCACCATCACTTGGCCCGAAATATTTCCGCCTAAAGTATCAATATTCAATCGGTCTAAAGAAATTTGACTTAAATCCCCTTGAGCATTGCCTGAGATATTTACTTGAGGGATCTCCGTTCCAGCCAATTGACCATCGAGCTGCAATTGATACCCTTCCAGTGAACCTTTTCCATCAAGTTGTTTCAGTAACACTTGGTAATCTGCTTGACCTTTAAATGGCCACTGCGCTTTCACATCGCGTAAACTCAATTCAAAAGGGAGTGTTGATTTTAAAGGCTGAACTCGTGCATTCAATTTGGCGATAGCATCGCCTGAAAGCTGGCTTGATAATGTTAAATCCGCCACACTTCCTTTCGCTTTCAAGTCAATAACTTGACCTTTATAGTCTGGCATCTTAACCATCCCTTTTGCTTCTAGCGAAAGAGGATAATCTCCGGATAATGTCACTTTTGTTTCTAATGATAAATCCGCTTCTGGCATATCAAGTTTGAAATTTTTGACTTCAACATCACTTCCTCTTACGCTTGCTTGCAATCCGAGATGGTTCACCACGACTGGACGAGTTTGCTTCAATGTAAAATCATAAACATCCAATTTCTCTAGCTTGATTCCAAACGGTAAAATAACGTTAGGAAGAGTAATATCCGACTGCTTAGATAGTGGTATGATAGGCTTCACCTTAACCGGGGATTCCTCGACAGGAGCAAGTGTAAGATCAATTTTTTTCCATACTATTGGACGTACGGTTAGCGTCCGACCTTGAGCATAGAAACCCGTTGAAAAATGATCCCATTTAGCTTTATACCCTAATACATTGATCTCAATATTATTCACATTCAAGTGAGTCAATGAGATTGGGATAGGTAAAAAAAGTGCAGGTAGTCCACCCGATGATTCATCCTCTGGTGGCGTATTTGATTCAGGGAGAGTCGGCATCGAAAATTTAAGCCCATCAATAGCCACTGTATCAATGCATATAGAATGCTCGAACAAACAGTCTAAAGAAGTCGAAAAATCAAATCGTTTTAAATAAGTTTTAACCCCAAGTTCTGGATTGACATACTCAACATCATGCAAACTAAAATTCGGTAATAAACTGCCCTCAGTTGAACCAACTTTCAGTTCAGGAACCAGTTTTTGAGCCACCCATAAACCACTGCTTAACCCTATATTAGTGAAGACCAAAATAGTGACTAAAACTAATACCACCAGCAATGTGGTCGGTATCAATAAAATCAAGCCAAGTAACCATTTCAGGAGTCGTCTCATTACAGTTCAGGCCCCAGAGTAAAGTGAATTCTGAATTGATCGCCTTTATCTGCCTGCAAACCATAAGCGAAATCTAATCTAACGGGTCCCACAGGTGACCCCCAGCGAACCCCCATCCCAACGGCCTGATTCCAGTTAGGCGTATCGGTCCAAGAATCCCCAGCATCAACAAACGTCGCCCACCACCAATTTCCAGTAACTCTATATTGATATTCTAAACTACCTGTCGCCATATACGCGCCACCAACAAGCTTACCATTTTCATCTTCTGGCGAAATCACTTCATAGCCGTAACCTCGTACGGAGTTGATTCCCCCGACAAAGAACCGCAGAGATGGCGGGACTTCTGACCAATCATCAGCAAATGCGCCGCCGGCATCTAGACGTGTTAAGAAACGATGATTCTGGCCGATCCCCCGAATCCATCCAGTATGACCAATCACTCGTACAATTCTCGTATCTGAAAGCATTGATTTATCACCAAATTCGATACTGATACTTTGCTTATCTCCCCACATTGGCATGGTACTGCCCCGAGACCGGACTCGAGAAAAAGAAATGCCGGGTAACACAAAGGTTGAGGTCCCTTGCTCTGAAGCTTGAATATAATCCTCATATAGAACTCGAACATAAATACTGCGATGCCAACCATTATCGTAAAGCCAATGACGTTCAAAGGATAAATTTTGTTCTTGGCTGTTAGTATCATTATCATTTTCATCTTTATAGCCATATTGCACTAAATAATAATCACGTAATACGTCTTCTAATGGAATTTTGTAATTAGCCACAAACGTTTTTTCTGGCGCAGAAACCACGACACTCGCTCCTACGCTATGGCCATACTGATTAAGCCAAGGTTTCTTCCAAGATAATTTACCGCGAGGCCCCACATCAGTCGAATATCCAAGACCGGTTTCAATTTGATTTCGAGTTTGAGGGGCTAACCTAACGGTCATAGGTAATGTTTTATCTTTTCCAGCATGATCAAGATCAGGTTCGACAGAAACACTCGAGAACCACTCCGAACTGGATAAGTTCTGATTCAATAATCCCAGCGTTGTCGATTGATAATAATCGCCAGCCTTATATGGCACTAAAGATTGCACACGCTCTTTTTCAATTTGGCTGCCAATAATACTCGTAGCACCAAACATATAACGCTCACCACTTTTATAGTGTAAATGGACAAACGCTTGATTACGTTGAGGGGATATTTGTAAGCGAGTATCAGTGAACTCGCCATCAAAATAACCTTTTTGAAGGGCTAAATTACGAATCGAGGTTTTCAATGATTCATAATGGCCATGGTTCACAATTTGTCCAAGATTAAGTTTAGAGCGGTCAAGTAGATTCAAAAAATCAATATCCGTTGCCGCATCACCTTCAATGACAATATCGCTTTCATAAATAATGGTAGGCTCACCGATATCCACTTTTACGATAAGAGTAGTATCTGCAGAAGGCTCATTGGTATCACCATCAACCGAAAAGGTCATCGTGGGATTGTAGTAGCCTAATGCTTTTAAGGCATCAGTAATATTCTCTTCTACTCTAGACTGAAAGCGCAATGAGACCGAATACTCCTCCTCTTTTATAGAGGATAAATAAGCCGATACATTGTCCTCAAGGTCACCATCTAATCCTTCAATTTTCAGGTCTGTATCGGCGTAACTCGTCATTGCTGCAAAGCTCAGCAAACCGCCAAATAATGAGGACATCCAAGATATTTTCATATGTGAATATTTGTACTCTCGCACTAAATTAAGGTAGGTTGGTTGTCCGAAATTCTATATCTCAGTCATTAACCTGAACTAGGGATGAAAAAATCTATAACCTATTAATTTATAGTCTATTTTTATCATTTAAAGAACGACTCAGAGATTTTAGATGTATAACGAGGAAAAATTATGAGCAAATAGCTAGTCTATTGCGTTAATTTTAACGAAGTTAGGCGCTAAAAAAACAAGTTGTTTAACTTAGGTTACCCAGAGTTCAGGTTAATTAATAATACCCAAGAAAAATCGCCATAAATGAAATAACCACAACAGCGAATCGGTCTGTTATTACTTAGTTAAGCTAAACTACCAGACTTTCCTTTTTCTCTAAAGCAACATGAGGTGCAAATATGTCAAATAAAAACAAATTAGTGACCAAAGAAACAGCCTTAATCGGTCGCGATGAAAAAATGATGATTTCTGAACTTCATTTTATCAACCAAACGAACCTCACCGCTGAAAAACCACTAGGATGCAAAGAGGTATTGCTGGGGTTAGGTTGCTTTTGGGGGGCTGAACGAATCTTTTGGCAATTAGACGGAGTGATCAGTACCTCGGTTGGCTACAGTGGCGGATACACTAAAAATCCAACCTATCAAGAAGTCTGCAGTGGTGAAACGGGACATACCGAAGTAGTACGCGTGATTTTCGACCCAACTCAAATCACCTTACAAGCTATTTTAGTCGTGTTCTGGGAACATCACGATCCAACACAAGGTATGCGACAAGGTAATGACATTGGTACTCAATATCGTTCTGCCATTTATACGGAAAGCCAAGATGACTTAAATGTTGCATTAGAAAGTCGCCACACTTATCAGGCCGCGATTGGTGAAAGTTTAAGTAAAAATATCACGACTGAAATCACCCTTATCAATGAGTATTATTTGGCAGAAACCTATCACCAACAATATTTGGCTAAAAATCCTCAAGGTTACTGTGGAATAGGTGGCACAGGGATCTGTTTTCCACCAAACTTGTAATTTCCCATCATCAAGCAATACAGCAAACTGGCTTGGCTGCATTAGATAAACATTAACCTAAAACTGCAAAGGTTGTCTCTTTTCCACAGACAACCTTGATTGCCATCAGTTTGGTATTTCTTATTTAGCGTCTTTTAGGGTTTATTCGAATAAGATTTCACCCATCCTATCCGGCTTGAACTGATAATTGAGCAATAGCAGAGTTAACCTCTTTCATCACTTTCAATTGTTTTTTATTCGATACATCCGGTAATAAAACTTTACCACCGTCAAAATAAAACTCTCCAATACCTTTGATACCAAAATGCCCTTTGAAGATAACTTTCACAAAACGCGCAATTTGTAGTGGACGATAACGATTAAAGTTTGGCTGCATATTCATTTAAATAACCCATGATTTTTTATTTGAGACAACGATTTAACAGGCCGATACATCCAAATACGTTGAAATATCACAACGTGGATACCTCTGTTTATAGTTGTAAAACACCAATTCAGCCACCTTGATACATTAAAAATGCTTCAAAACAGTGACATCAGGCAAAACTCATCGACTGATTTATTATAGTCAGTAATGTTAATGCATAAATTGAGCCAATCAACAATTCATGCTTTCCATTTGATTTTATGCGCTATTATATAAGCACTGTCTCAATTTATAGTCCTAAAATAGGTATTAAAAATGATAATAAGAAAAATTTCCATTGCCCTACTATTGTGCATCTCACCAATATTTGCTCAAGCAAACAACATTCAGATTGGAAAAGGCGTCCCCGCCGTTAGTGTTGAAAAAGGTGGTGAGGTTTTTATCGAAAATGACACGATATCTTATCTTCCCTGGAATACTGAATTGATGTTGGGAAAAGTAAGAGTGATTCAAGCCATCGCAGGAAGAAGTGGGGCGAAAGCATTAAATGCCCCTTTAATGGCAGCAATTACAAAAGCTGAATTTTCCGAAGAAAATTACCAAACCACCACCATAGTTAATCAAGATGATGCGATTTGGGGAACCGGATCGTTTGTAAAATCATCCGCAGAAGATGGTAAGAAGGACTTTCCATGGTCATCTATGGTATTAGATGAAAATGGCGTCGCGGCAAAACAATGGCAACTCGAACCTAAGTCATCCACAATCATTGTACAAGATAAAACAGGCCGAGTTTTATTTAATAAAACAGGTGAATTAAGTATAGGAGAGATCACTCAAGTACTGAAAATCATCAAAAAAAATCTATAATAAACGCCATTTAAATGTAATAACATAACATTTAACTTGCCATCGCTTCAATTGTTATAGTATAACAATTGAGCTTTGGTGAGAATAGTATCTTATAAATGGTGCCGACTCACTTTTTCTTTTTCATTATTGTGAGAGTGCATAACATGTTTACTAATCGTTTTTATTCCCCTTTTTTACTTCTTGGCTTATCTTCCATTTGCACTTCCGTGTTTGCAGAACAAGCTCACCAACATGAATTTATTCAACACGAGGCTCATGTACATGGCCTTGTTACCTTTAATATCGTACAAGATGGTAACGAATTGTTGGTCGAAATCAATTCCCCAGGAAATGATGTCTTAGGGTTTGAACATCAACCTAAATCGGATGAAGACCAAAAGCGATATCAGCAAGTGACCCATTTACTCAAGCAACCAGAGAGCATCTTACATTTACCTGAAAACGCGCAATGTAAAGCCGAGTATGTCAGTGTAAAAGACAACATAGCCCAAACAAAAGAGGCACACCACGACCACGACCACGACCACGACCACGACCACGACCACGACCACGACCACGACCACGACCACCAGCATGGCACTTTCACATTGGAATACCACTTCCAATGCAATAATATTCAACAATTATCTTCTATCTCAACTCAATGGTTTACTCAATTCCCGTCCACTCAAACGATTGATATTAACTTGTTAACTGATGCCAATCAGCAGCACATCGAACTGAAAAACCCGAGCAATACCATTCAATGGTAAATTTTTATTAATACATATTGTAAGAGCGTTTTTCTTGGTTTTACCACCCTTTAGAGAATAAGGTAAAGGAAGCGCTCCCTTACTTTTAATATTTTTCCCGAGATGCCTATGACAACCACAACACCTGAATTTGCCATTCAATTAAACAAAGTTTGTTTTACGTGGCCAAAGCAGGATACACCAACCTTATTGATTGATGATCTCAAGATCCCAGTGCAGCAACATGTTTTTATCAAAGGTCCCAGTGGAAGTGGAAAGTCGACATTATTAAGCCTGTTAACCGGTATAATTACCCCCCAATCGGGAAGTATCACTGTATTGAATCAACCTTTAGAGCGACTGACTGCGTCTAAACGCGATCAATTTCGCGCGCATCATATTGGTTATATTTTTCAGCAATTTAATTTATTGCCCTACTTATCCGTGATTGAAAATGTCTTACTGCCCTGTCGTTTTTCTCCGTTAAGATCACAAAAAACCAAAACCTCTGATTTACCGTTGATCGAGCAAGCTAAACGTTTATTACAGCGCCTTCATCTGCCTAAGTCGGTATTTGAACGTCCAATATCCGACTTAAGTATTGGTCAGCAGCAACGTGTTGCCGCAGCAAGAGCCCTCATTGGTCAACCCCAAATCATTATTGCCGATGAACCCACTTCCTCTCTCGATCACGATAATCGCCAAGCATTTATCCAATTATTGATTGAAGAGGCCAATCGCAGCCAAGCTAGTATTATTTTTGTCAGTCATGATTCTAGTCTACAAAAACACTTTGACCGAACCATTGAACTCACCGACATTAATCAAGTGTCTCTTTCTCACCAACAAGGTGATATCTGATGAATGCTATTATTGTTTTGGCTTGGAAAAGTTTGCTTAATCGCAAGACGACGGCTTTGCTAACCATATTAACCGTCGCCATTTCCGTTGTGTTGCTGCTTGGTGTAGAGAAAATTCGCACTCAAGCCAAAAGTAGCTTTGCCAATACCATCTCCAGCACAGACTTAATTGTGGGGGCTCGTTCGGGGGATGTGAATTTACTGCTTTACTCCGTCTTTCGCATAGGGAATGCCACCAACAATATTGATTGGAAAAGCTACCAAGACATCGCTCACCTACCACAAGTAAAGTGGGCAATTCCAATTTCTTTAGGTGATTCTCATCGTGGTTTTCGAGTAATGGGGACCAATTCTGACTATTTCAAATTCTACCGCTACGGAAGTAAGCAACCACTTACATTCCAGCAAGGTACTGCTTTCCATAGCTTATTTGACGCTGTCATTGGTTCTGATGTTGCAAAAAAACTCCATTATCAAATTGGCGATGAAATCATTATCGCTCATGGGATCAGCGATAAAGCCTTTACCCGTCACAAAAATCTGCCCTTTAAAATAGTGGGCATTATCTCACCTACTGGAACACCTGTAGACAAAACCGTTCACGTATCTTTAGCCGCAATAGAGGCTATTCATGTCGGATGGGAATCAGGCGCCCACCTAGGTAAAACACCAAATAAAGATATTTTAGAAAATAAACAATTTGAGCCTAAACAAATCACCGCTTTCATGCTTGGCCTAAATTCCAAAATTCAAACCTTTATGCTGCAAAGACAAATCAATAACTACCCTAAAGAACCTTTAAGTGCGATCTTACCCGGCATCGCCCTTAGTGAATTATGGGGAATGATGTCAGTCGCCGAGCAAGCTTTAATGATTATTTCAGGTTTTGTGGTCGTAGCAGGTTTACTCGGAATGTTAACCAGTCTACTCACCAGTCTACAGGAACGTCGTCGAGAAATGGCTATTTTACGAGCGATGGGAGCGCAACCTAAACATATTTTTTTCTTATTAATGAGTGAAGCAAGTGCATTGACCTTCTTTGGTATCAGTGTTGGTATTGGCTTACTTTACATTGTGCTAAGTGTTTCAGCTCCGATCATTGAACATCAATACGGCATTAAAATAGCTCTGACCGGTTTATCCCACCACGACATTATGCTACTAATGTTGGTGCAATTAGCTGGCATGATCATTGGATTATTGCCATCAATTAAAGCCTATCGCCATTCTGTTGCCGATGGCATGACCATTAAGTTGTGATCTATGAGAACTCTAACAAAGCCGTTTCATTTATTGATTAAAACCGCTTTATTGCTAATAACTTCATTACTAATAATCACTCATACATCGTTAGCTCAGGCATCTCAAGGCAAGGAAGCACTTACTTTAGATTGGATAGATTTAGTGCCGATAAATGAGCAAAAAAACTTTGATAAGCTTGGAATGCCTGCGCCAGGAGGCCACAATGGTGGCGCGGCTAAGCAGAACCCCATTGGTAATGTTCGTCCTGAATTAAATGGCAGCTACGTAAAAATCCCCGGCTTTGTCATCCCCTTAGAAGGTGACGAAAATACCATTACCGAATTCTTATTAGTGCCTTATTTTGGCGCTTGTATACACGTTCCACCCCCACCTCCAAATCAGATTATTTATGTAAAGTTTCCCAAAGGTGCGCCCGTGCAACAACTTTGGGATGTGGTGTATGTTATTGGAAAGCTAGAAACTCAAACACTGGATCATGAATTAGCACAAACCGGCTACACCATGCTCGGAGATAATATTGAAGAATATGATGATATGTAACCCTTTTGAAATCGAATTTGAGTAGCAAACAAAAAAGGAGTTATTATGCTCCTTCTTGTTTATTCATCTGAGTCAAAATCCCTGATACATATCGCGTCGCTTATTAAGTCTTAAGCAATTATCAATTTTTCACGTAATACTGATAAACATTGCTCGACTAACTCATCCAAGTTTTTCTCTCCTGCTGGGAGATCAATCTCTGGGTGCAGTGGCGCTTCATATTCAGAATCAATACCGGTGAAATTAGAGATCTCCCCTGCTCTTGCCTTTTTATACAAGCCTTTAGGATCACGCTTTTCGCACACCTCTAAAGGTGCATTAACAAACACTTCGATAAACTCCCCCTCTGGCAATAAATCCCTCACCATTTGACGCTCTGCACGGTGCGGTGAAATAAAAGCAGAAAGTACAATTAACCCCGCATCGGCCATTAATTTCGCTAACTCCCCAATACGGCGAATATTCTCACGACGATCTTGCGCTGAAAAGCCCAAGTCACGACACAGGCCGTGGCGAACGTTATCACCATCAAGTAAATAAGTATGGTGACCAAGTTCCGCGAGTTGGATTTCTAACGCTCCAGCCACCGTTGATTTCCCTGCACCGGATAAGCCAGTAAACCATAGCACAACCGGTTTTTGTTTTTTCAGAACGGAGCGGGTCTGTTTAGTGACTTGATGTTGATGCCAAATGACATTTTCATCTTTTTTTATTTCATTCATAAATTCAATTCATCCTGTCATGGTCGGCCATTACGCCTTATTCATGAAAAATAACATCCGTTAAAAAGGGAAAAAATAAGGGATCAAAGTCAGCACTACGATGGAATAAACAATCGAAAGTGGAATGCCAATCTTGAGAAAATCCTTAATATGATAATTTCCTACGCTGTACACTAATAGATTCGTTTGATAACCATACGGAGAGATAAAGCTTGCGCTGGCACCAAAGAGTACCGCCATAATAAATGGCATTGGATCGGTACCATAACCAACCGCCATGCTGTAACCAATAGGAAATGCCAAAGCAGCGGCCGCATTATTAGTAATCAATTCCGTTAGGATCAAGGTTAATAAGTAAGTCGCAATCAGCGCTCCAATAGGCCCCCAGCCATTAAAAAAATAGATAAATAACTCACCCATTTGTTTTGATAAACCTGAAGACATCATCAATTGCGCTAACGATAGTGCCGAGCCAACAATAACAACAATATCAATCGGAAAACGGCGACGCAGCTCGCTGATCCCGATAGCACCAATCGCAAGCATAACCACGATATACCCCGCTAACCCTTTAATGATTGGGATCACTCCTGTCAGCGATAAACCAATCACTGCCGCAAAACCCAAAAGCACAATGGCCGACTTTTGACTATCTAGCTTAGCGCTTGAATCGAGATCATTAACCAGTACAAATTCTTTAGCATTATCTTGTCTTGCAGAATGAAACCCTTTGCCCGGAACAAGAACTAAAGTATCTCCTGCCGCTAATTTCACACTGCCCAAACCGCCTTCTAATCGTTCATGCCCACGGCGAATAGCTACCACTACGGCATCAAAACGATCTCTAAATTGACTCGACTTTAAAGTCTTATTGCAAATAGATGCCGACTGACTGACGACCACCTCCATAAAACTTTGTCCATTAAGATGATGCTGACCAAATAAGGTAATACCCGGAATTTCTTGCAATGTGGCAACACTTTCAACATCACCACAAAACAATAATCGATCTTTTTCCAATAATATCAACTCTGGTGTCACCGAAGGCATAGTGACGCCATCGCGGATAACTTCAGCTAAAAAGAGTTTACGTAAAGCACGCAAATTATTTTCAGCAATACTTTTTCCAATTAATGGCGAGCCTGATTCCACTCTCGCCTCAAGAAAATAAGGCAAATCATCTTGTTCGTTACTATCACTTTGGGGTAAAACATAACTAAGAGGGATTAAGATTAATACGCCAAACACTAACACGGCTAAACCGATGAAAGTTGGAGCAAAAAAACCTAAGCTCGGCAAACCAGCATCGACGACAAAACTATTAATAATTAAATTCGTGGAGGTACCAATCAACGTTAAGGTCCCCCCTAAAATCGCGGCGTAAGAAAGAGGGATCAATAAACGTGATGGCGCATGAGCCTGATTGCGCTTAATCGCACCAATCAAAGACACCACCACGGCGGTATTATTAGTGAAAGACGATAAAAAAGCCGTAGAAAAACCTAATTTGGCGACAACTGTCCCTAATCGTCCTTTAGAAATATGGCGACTAATCCAACTGATCAGCCGTGTTTTTTCTAAAGCACATGATGCTAGAATCAGCAATACCAAAGTAAGAAGCGATGAATTGGTAAAATTCATCGCAATGCCATCGAGATCAACCGCTCCGCTCATAAAAGAAACTAAAGCGGCCGCCGCAAAAATAAAACTAGGTTTGATCTTAGTAAAGATCAAACAGCCAATGATGGACACTAGCAATATTAAGACAAACCATTTATCCCACATGGCATATTCCACTATTTGATATCCCTACTTTTTTACATCTTTGGGCGCAGACGCCGAAAAAAGTTGGCTGATATCTTTGGCTTCCCAATGTGGGAAATGCTTGCGGATAAGCGCGTTTAACTCAACTTCAAAGCTCAAGTTTTCGGTTGTCGTTTGTTGTTCGATCAGACGCTCACGGATCATACCGGCTCCCACGGTAACGTTAGTGAGTCTATCAATAAAAATGAAACCGCCCGTATCTTCACAATCGGTATATTTATCTAAAGCGACCGTTTCAGTTAACGAAATCTCACATAATCCAATGCCATTAAGTGGTAATTCTTTGGCATCAAATTGCTCAAGTTTATTGATGTCATATTGATACTTAATCGACTCTAATTGGCCAATGGTTTGTTTTCCCGCAACTTTAATATCGTATTGACGCCCAGCAATTAAAGGTTGTTCCGTCATCCATACCACATCCGCTAAGAATTGATTGGTGGCTTTAATTGAAGCACCAATAGGTACTAACAAGTCACCACGGCTAATGTCTATCTCATCTTCTAAAGTCAAAGTGATCGCTTGCCCTGCACGCGCAGAGTCGAGATCACCATCAAAGGTAACAATACGGGCCACTTTTGAACTTTTTCCAGAGGGCAAAACCGTTACGCTATCGCCAACCGCAATCGTGCCATTTGCAATGGTTCCACAAAAACCACGAAAATCTAAGTTAGGACGGTTTACATACTGAATAGGTAAACGGAATTCACCTTGTGTATGCGCTTGGCTTAAATCAATATTCTCTAATATTTGTAATAATGGTAGGCCTTGATACCAAGCAAGATTTTCAGTTTGATCCACCACATTGTCACCTTCTAGCGCCGATATAGGGATCAGTTGAATATCAATATCTTGATTTAGGTTTTTAGCAAATTCAAAATATTCTTGGCGAATTTCTTCAAAGCGAGCTTGTGAGTACTCCACCAAGTCCATTTTATTAACCGCAACCACAAAATGACGAATTCCCAATAAACTGGCAATGAAGGAATGACGACGAGTTTGGTCTAATACGCCCTTACGAGCATCTATCAAGATAACAGCTACATCACAAGTCGACGCCCCTGTTGCCATATTCCGTGTGTATTGTTCATGCCCAGGCGTATCGGCAATAATGAACTTACGCTTTTGTGTCGAGAAATAACGGTAGGCAACATCAATCGTTATCCCTTGCTCGCGCTCAGCTTGCAACCCATCCACTAGAAGTGCTAAGTCCGGGCGCTCACCAGTAGTGCCAACACGTTGGCTATCATTATTGACTGCGGCTAATTGATCTTCATAAATCTGCTTAGAATCATGTAGCAAACGACCAATTAAAGTACTTTTACCATCATCAACCGAACCACACGTTAAAAAACGCATTAATGATTTGTATTGATGTTGCGTCAGGTATCCTTCAATACCCAATTCGGCCAACTCGGCCTCTACTGCTGCGTTCATATTAAAATCCTTGTTAATAACCACTCTCTAGGAGTAAACGTTAGAGCGTTACAATCTGAAAATATGGAGATCGTTTTTTAAAAATAGCCTTGGCGTTTTTTCAATTCCATTGACCCTGATTGGTCATGATCGATAGCCCGCCCTTGTCTTTCACTTGAAGTTGCCACTAACATTTCTTGGATAATTTCGGGTAACGTTGCGGCGTTAGACTCGACAGCGCCTGTTAATGGGTAGCAGCCTAACGTTCTAAAACGCACACTTTTGTGTTCAACGGTTTCCCCTTCTTCAAACACAAAACGGTCATCATCCACCATGATCAGCATGCCATCACGGTCAACAACTGGACGAACGGCTGCTAAATATAAGGGCACAATGTCAATGTTTTCTAGATAGATATATTGCCAGATATCGAGCTCAGTCCAATTTGATAATGGGAATACTCGAATACTCTCGCCTTTATTTACTTGACCGTTATAAGTCTTCCATAGCTCTGGACGTTGATTTTTAGGATCCCAACCATGGTGCTTATCACGGAAAGAATACACACGCTCTTTGGCGCGAGATTTTTCTTCATCACGACGGGCACCACCAAAGGCGGCATCAAAACCATATTTATTCAGTGCCTGTTTCAATCCTTGAGTTTTCATGATGTCGGTATGCTTGGATGATCCATGTACAAATGGATTACACCCCATCGCCATACCTTCAGGATTTTTATGCACTAACAATTCAAAGCCATATTTTTCAGCAGTACGATCACGAAACTCAATCATCTCTTTAAATTTCCAATCCGTGTCCACATGCAAAAGTGGGAATGGAATTTTACCGGGGTAAAAAGCTTTACGAGCTAAGTGCAGCATCACCGCAGAATCTTTACCAATTGAATACATCATCACGGGGTTATCAAATTCCGCAGCAACTTCACGAATGATGTGAATACTTTCCGCTTCCAATTGCTGTAAGTGGGTCAAACGTTCTTGGTCCATGTCACTATTTCCTTATCGCTCTTATAAGCATGTCTGTTCAATAAGTTCGTCGTTAGCGTGTGGCTAAACCGCGACTTTTTGGGTTTGTTTTGTGATTTGGTTTTCTGTTTGAAACCAACTCAATTTCTTTGCAAGCTGCACAACTTCTCCGACCACAATCAAAGAAGGCGATTGTGCTTGCTGAGCTAAAGTGGATAAATCAGATAATTGGCCCAGTAATACTTTTTGCTGTTTTTGCGTGCCACGTTCAATAATCGCAAGTGGTGTTGAAGTACTACGACCATGTTTGATCAATTGTTCTTGTATATGGCTCGACTTCATCAATCCCATATAAATCACAAGCGTTTGATGACCACGCGCCAAAGTAGTCCAATCCATCTGATCCTCTTCGGATTTCAAATGACCAGTGATAAACAGGGCTGATTGAGCATAATCTCGATGAGTGAGAGGAATCCCAGCATAAGCCGTCGCACCGGCTGCTGAAGTAATCCCGGGGATCACTTCAAACTGAATACCTGCATCAGCTAGAACTTCCAACTCTTCTCCGCCACGACCGAAAATAAAAGGATCGCCTCCTTTAATTCTTGCCACTTTGTAACCTTGTGTAGCAAAATCGACTAACAGCTGATTTGTCTTATGTTGGGGGACACTATGATGACCTGCCTTTTTCCCTACACACACCAAAATCGTCGAATTTGGAATCAGTGCCATAATGTCATCCGACACTAAATAGTCATATAAAACGACATCAGCTTGCTGTAGATAAGACAAAGCTTTAATCGTTAAAAGCTCAGCATCACCAGGCCCCGCCCCAATTAAAGCAACCGTACCAGCTTGTAATTGACTGCGAGTAAATTGAGAAAAAGCCACCAATGACAACTCCGACTCATTGGAACTACTTTCCTTTTTTTTACTGGGAAATAGTTTGATTGTATCCATACAAATAATGCTCTTTCTTCAATAATCAAATAACAATGATTCATTATGACGATCTCCGCTTATTACCTGAAATGCTAAAATTTCATTTTTTATTCGAATAACTGCTAAGGGATTATTTTGAGCAGATGCTCTTACTATCTGATATCAAATTAAGCATGAACTTTTGAAAGCTTGACTCAGAGAAAAACTCGATTAAGTTAGTACTTATTAATAAAAATGGATTAAAAAGATATGCAATGGAAGTGTTTGAAATTTGAACAATTAAACGTAAGTGAGTTATACGAAATATTAAAGTTAAGAGTGGATACTTTCGTTGTTGAGCAAAATTGTCCCTACCCTGAGCTTGACGGAAAAGATACCCATAAAGATGTCTATCATTTAATAGGATATCAAGATGAAAAAGTAATTGCTTGCGCGCGTTTATTAGCAGAAGGGATTAGCTATGATACGGTGAGTATCGGCAGAGTCGCGACAGCCATCGACCACAGAGGTGGGGGGTTAGGTCATCAACTAATGCAAAATGCTATTGAATACAGTATGAAAATATGGGGAGAACAAACCATTACAATTGGCGCTCAAGCACATTTAGAACATTTCTATCAACGACATGATTTCTTACGAGTGTCAGAAGTATACTTAGAAGATGATATACCTCATATTGATATGCAGCGTAATCCCTTTCAGGAATAATTTTTAAAGACAAAGCGACTAAATATACAATGAGTTACTTAGCCTAAGTCACTAGGCTAATTCAAAAATATATCTATAAACTAGTTAAGGCTGACTACGGGCAAAGCCCCCGCTGGATAAACGGAAAAACATCACAGGCCCTTCATCTTTCTCTATTTGTAAAATATCCAAATCACCACGGTTGGTTAATTTATAGCGGATACGTTGACCATATTGTATTTGACTTAAAGGCTTATCTTTTCCTTCTATCGCCACAAGAGTATTCAGATCAGATAATGACAAATTATTACTTCTAAAAACTTGAGAGAGCGTATCTCCTTTCTTAACCGTGTAATCATGCCAAGGCTCTGGTCCGGCATTATTACTAACTGGTTTTTTTTCAGGCTCAGCTTGTTCATTCGATTGCGGCCCACTAAGAGACACTCTTTGTTGATCAACCTTTTCAACTTTTGGTCTAGGCTTAGTCGCATTAGTTTCTTCACCATCAATGATTAATGGAACAGCAACTCGAGAGACAACAACTTTTTCACTCCCTACAGGAACGTCAGATTTAATAGAACCTGAGCCCGATGGAAATAAAAACAAGATGATAACAAGAGGCATAAGAATCATCAAAGCACGCTGGTGAAGCTTAGGTAAGCGCTTCCAAGTTCTAACAATACAAGCAGTAAAGTTTATGCCAGCGGCAACATCCCAAATTCGCCTTAGATAGCTCGGACTAATTTTCTTTCGTTGGTTCACTTATATTCATCCTATTTTTATTTTCAACAAGGATATTCAATAAACGGATCTTTTTGTCAGTATATTACAAAATCTAGCAAGCCCCTGCACGGTTAAGCATTTTATTGACTCAAAGTTTCATCTAAGTATGAGAACTGATATCCTTACTACTTCATTTAAGTAAACAAGAGATTCGCATGTCTGAAGTTAAATTAGAAACTGTTGAACAAAAAGCTAGCTACGGTATTGGTCTACAAATGGGTCAGCAACTTGCAGGTAGTGGCCTTGAAGGCCTTAACGTTGCAGCTATCGCAAAAGGTATTGCTACTTCATTAACTGGTGACATGCCAGAAATCGAAGTGGATGAAATCAACAATGCACTACGTGATTTGCATACGCGTGCAGAAGAACAACGTGCTGAACTAGCAAAAGTTGCTGCAGCTGATGGTGAAGTATTCTTAAAAGATAACGCGCTTCGCTCTGAAGTAACTGTTCTTGAATCAGGCCTTCAATATGAAGTAATGACTGAAGGTACTGGTGATATTCCGACTTCAGATAAACAAGTACGCGTTCATTACCATGGGCAATTAACTGACGGTACCGTTTTTGACAGTTCTGTACAACGTGGCCAGCCAGCAGAATTCCCTGTGACAGGTGTTATCGCAGGTTGGGTTGAAGCTCTGCAACTAATGCCTGTAGGTTCAAAATGGAAACTGTATATCCCACAAGATCTTGCCTATGGTGAACGTGGTGCAGGTGCGGCTATTCCTCCATTTGCAGCGTTAGTCTTTGAAGTTGAACTTCTAGCAATACTATAATTAGTTAACTATCAATTATAATATTAAATGAAAAGCAGCAATCGCTGCTTTTTTTATGTCACAAAAAAGTTTATAACTAGTTACCTGTTATCAACATGTGTGGATTTTTTAATGAAGAAAGTTATTACATCTATTATTGCTGCAAGCATAGTCATATCAGCGCCTAGTTATGCTTTATTTGGACTGGGGGATAAAGATTCAGATTCAGTCACGAAACTTGCTACACAACTGAATGATTCAGCTAAAAGCAGTACCGGCTTAGTCAATGCACTCACTGATCAACTCGGCGTATCATCAACTCAAGCCGCCGGTGGAGCAAGTGCGTTATTAGCAATGGCTTCAAATCAACTATCCGGCCCTTCTGCTTCTGAATTATCAAGCCTTTCACCTAAACTCTCTTCTTTGCTTGGAAGTGCTCAAACAGCAAGCAGCTCACTGGATAGTATGGCGGCCGTAAAAACTGCATTTGAAAAGTTAGGGCTCGACAGCTCTATGGTCGAACAATTTGCACCAATTATCCTAGACTACTTAGGTAATCAAGGTGCTAGCAGTGGTTTATTAGGCTCGTTAACTAGTCTCTGGAAATAAAATTCCGACGATTCGATTATAAATAATGCCACTTTATATTTATATAAGGTGGCATTTCTCTATCAGAGTATTCCACTAATTTAATCTTTATACTATCCGGCTGTAAATTACTTTCTAAACTAGATAAAAACCCAATGACCATGAATGAAAAGCAAAAAAAAACGCCGAGTATAAATACTCGGCGTTTTCTATTATTTAACTTTCGCTTATTCAGCAGCTTGTTCAGCTGCTACTTCTGGACGATCAACAAGCTCAATGTATGCCATTGGAGCTTTATCACCAGTACGGAAGCCAGCTTTTAGGATACGAGTATAACCGCCTTGACGGGCAGCGAAACGTGGACCTAATTCATTAAATAATTTTGCTACCACTTCGTTATCACGAGTGCGAGCAAATGCTAGACGACGGTTAGCAACGCTGTCAGTCTTAGCTAGTGTAATCAAAGGCTCAACTACGCGGCGAAGCTCTTTTGCCTTAGGCAAAGTTGTCTTGATAACTTCATGACGAACTAGAGAGCTAGCCATGTTGCTAAACATCGCTTTACGATGGCTGCTGTTGCGGTTGAGTTGACGACCACTCTTACGATGGCGCATGACCTAATCCTTCTAACTAATATCAATTAATCTTCAGCAATCGACGCTGGTGGCCAGTTTTCTAGGCGCATACCTAGAGACAGACCGCGCGACGCTAGAACATCTTTAATCTCTGTTAAAGACTTCTTACCAAGGTTTGGCGTTTTAAGAAGCTCAACCTCAGTACGCTGTACAAGATCACCGATGTAGTGAATCGCTTCTGCTTTTAAGCAGTTAGCAGAGCGAACTGTTAGTTCAAGATCGTCTACAGGACGCAGTAGAATAGGATCGAACTCCGGCTTCTCTTCTTTCTCTTCTGGTACACGTACATCACGAAGATCTACGAACGCATCAAGTTGTTCAGCTAAAATTGTAGCTGCACGACGAATTGCTTCCTCAGGTTCCAAAGTACCATTCGTTTCCATATCGATGACAAGTTTGTCTAAATCGGTACGTTGTTCTACACGCGCTGCCTCTACTGCATAGGCGATTTTATCAACCGGGCTATAAGTAGCATCAACAAGTAGACGACCAATTGGACGCTCATCTTCTTCAGTATGGATACGAGCTGAAGACGGAACATAACCACGACCACGTTGTACTTTAATTCGCATAGCGATTTCAGCTTTGTCATCCGTTAGGTGACAAATAACGTGTTCTGGGTTAGCGATCTCTACATCACCATCATGGATGATGTCACCTGCAACAACAGGGCCCGAGCCTGATTTTTTTAGTGTAATAAACACTTCATCTTTGCCTTCGGCAACACTTACAGCAAGCCCTTTCAGGTTAAGAAGGATCTCTAGGATATCTTCTTGTACACCTTCTTTGGTACTGTACTCGTGTAGAACGCCTTCAATCTCAACTTCTGTTACAGCACAACCTGGCATAGAAGATAAAAGAATACGGCGAAGTGCATTACCTAAAGTGTGGCCAAAACCACGCTCTAAAGGCTCAAGAGTTACTTTTGCATGTGT
Source organism: Vibrio casei (assembly GCF_002218025.2). Taxonomy (NCBI): domain Bacteria; kingdom Pseudomonadati; phylum Pseudomonadota; class Gammaproteobacteria; order Vibrionales; family Vibrionaceae; genus Vibrio; species Vibrio casei. Next base: position 2,484,222 of record NZ_AP018680.1, read on the forward strand.
CGTGCTGATCTGTTCGATGTCAACAAGACGTGGCTTAAGAAATTCTGTTACAGAACCCTGCATTGTGTCCTCTCTTTTGTTTAAACCTTACTTAGAGTAAAGTTCGACGATCAAGTGTTCGTTGATGTCAGCAGATAGATCAGAACGCTCTGGGATGCGTTTAAACACACCTTCCATCTTGCTAGCATCTACTTCAATCCAAGTTGGTTTTTCGCGTTGTTCAGCAACTTCTAGAGCAGCCTTAATACGTGATTGCTGTTTAGCTTTTTCACGGATAGAAACAACATCGTTAGCCTTAACTTTGAATGAAGGAACGTTAACTACTTTGCCGTTTACTAAGATAGCTTTATGGCTAACTAGTTGACGTGATTCAGCGCGAGTAGCACCAAAACCCATACGGTAAACAACATTATCTAAACGACCTTCAAGAAGTTGAAGCAGGTTTTCACCTGTATTGCCCTTAAGGCGTGCAGCTTCTTTGTAGTAGTTGCGGAATTGTTTTTCTAGTACGCCGAACATACGACGAACTTTTTGCTTCTCACGAAGCTGAACGCCAAACTCAGATAGACGACCGCGACGAGCGCCGTGTACACCTGGTGCGTTATCAATTTTACACTTGGTATCGATCGCGCGGACACCTGACTTAAGAAATAAGTCAGTACCTTCACGACGACTAAGCTTAAGCTTAGGGCCCAAATATCTTGCCATGATCTTTCTCCAATATTCCTAGAAACGAATTAAACGCGACGTTTCTTAGGTGGACGACAACCGTTATGAGGGATCGGAGTTGCATCAACAATGTTTGTAATGCGGTAACCCAATGCATTTAGAGCACGGATTGTAGACTCACGACCAGGACCTGGGCCCTTAACCATAACTTCCAAGTTCTTTAGGCCATATTCTTTGGCCATTTCACCTGCGCGTTCAGCTGCAACTTGTGCTGCGAACGGCGTAGATTTACGAGAACCACGGAAACCTGAACCACCAGCAGTTGCCCAAGAAAGAGCATTACCTTGACGGTCAGTGATGGTCACGATTGTGTTGTTAAAAGAAGCATGGATGTGCGCTACGCCATCTGCTACTTGCTTGCGAACGCGTTTACGCGTGCGTGTTGGTTGTTTTGCCATTGTACTCTCTACCTTATCCGATTATTTTTTGATCGGCTTGCGCGGACCTTTACGGGTGCGAGCGTTGGTTTTAGTACGCTGTCCACGTAGTGGTAGACTGCGACGATGACGAAGACCGCGGTAACAACCAAGGTCCATAAGACGCTTGATGTTCATCGATACTTCACGACGTAGATCACCTTCTACAGTGTATTTAGCTACACCATCACGCAGTTGATCAATCTGCTCTTCAGTTAGTTCACTGATCTTAACATCTTCAGCAATACCCATTTCAGCTAAAATAGCTTGAGAACGAGTTTTACCGATGCCGTAAATTGCAGTTAATGCAATTACCGCATGCTTTTGATCAGGAATGTTAATGCCTGCTATACGGGCCACTATTCACTCCATAGTACTTAAAGTACTTTTCTTAAAAGAATTATCCGCTGCAAAGCCCGTAGAGGATACGCAGCGGTTTACTACTTCTTTTGCACACAAAAGGTAGGCCGAGGAATATACTCGGCCTGCCCTCATATTTCAAGTAAAAATTTCTGCTAATTAGCCTTGGCGTTGCTTATGCTTTGGCTCACTGCAAATTACACGCACAACACCGTTGCGCTTGATAACTTTACAGTTACGACAGATTTTTTTAACGGAAGCACGAACTTTCATTGCTAAACTCCGTAAATGAAACCTAAAACTACGCTGCTAAATTAGCGTCCGTAGCCTTTAAGGTTTGCTTTTTTCAACACAGAATCATACTGCTGAGACATCAGATGAGTCTGTACCTGTGCCATAAAGTCCATGATAACAACCACTACAATAAGTAGTGATGTACCGCCGAAATAGAACTTAACGTTCCATGCGGACATCATAAACTGTGGGACTAGACAAATAAAGGTAATATATAAAGCACCAACCAGCGTTAAGCGAGTCATTACTTTGTCTATGTATCTTGCTGTCTGCTCACCTGGGCGGATGCCGGGTACGAATGCACCGGACTTCTTCAAATTATCTGCTGTTTCACGAGGGTTAAACACCATCGCTGTATAAAAGAAACAGAAGAAAATAATTGCTGTCGCATAAAGTATTATATACAACGGTTGACCAGGGCTTAGTGCCAAAGACACGTCCGTTAACCAACCAAATGTTTTACTCTCACCATTCTGGCCAAGCCATTGAGCTAGAGTACCTGGAAACAGGATAATACTTGAAGCAAAGATAGCAGGGATTACACCTGCCATGTTTATCTTCAATGGTAAATGCGTACTTTGTGCTGCAAACACTTTACGACCTTGTTGACGCTTCGCATAGTTAACGACAATACGACGTTGACCACGTTCCATGAAAACAACGAAATAAATAACAGCGAACGCAACCACAGCGATTAACAACAGAAGAAGCACGTTCAATTCACCTTGACGCGCTTGCTCAATTGTATGTCCGATTGCAGCTGGCAACCCAGCAACAATACCCGTGAAAATAATCAACGAGATACCGTTACCAATTCCGCGCTCAGTAATTTGTTCACCTAACCACATTAAAAACATGGTGCCAGTTACTAAACTGATGGTAGCAATGATTGTGAACATGGTTTGATCGATAACGACCAGATTTTGGACCATATTCGGCAGACCAGTTGCAATACCAATTGCTTGGAAAGTTGCTAGTACAAGCGTGCCATAGCGTGTGTATCGGCTTATCTTACGACGGCCTGCTTCACCCTCTTTCTTGAGTTCCGCTAACGCTGGATGAACTACAGTTAGCAATTGGACAACAATCGAGGCCGAAATATACGGCATGATGCCCAACGCTAATATAGATGCACGCGAAAGAGCACCACCAGAGAACATGTTAAACATTTCAATGATGGTACCTTTTTGCTGTTCGAACAAATCGGCAAGTACAGCCGCATCAATACCAGGAATCGGCACAAAAGAGCCAGCTCGGAATACCAAAAGCGCGAGGATTACGAATAATAAACGCGATTTTAATTCACCAGTACCCTGTTTAGCAGTACTGAAATCTTGTCCTGGTTTTTTAGCCATCTGTACCTATCCTTCGAAGATTAAGCTTCGATTTTACCGCCAGCAGCTTCGATAGCAGCTACAGCACCTTTAGTCACACGTAGACCTTTAACAGTTACTGGCTTGCTGATTTCACCAGAAAGAACAACTTTAACAAACTCGATGTTCTTAGTGATTACGTTAGCAGCTTTCAAGCTGTCAAGATCGATAACGTCAGCCGTTACTTTCGCTAGCTCAGCTAGACGAACTTCAGCAGTCACTAGGCTCTTGCGAGAAGTGAAACCAAATTTTGGTAGACGTTGTTTCAAAGGCATTTGACCACCTTCAAAACCTGGACGAACAGAGCCGCCAGAACGTGACTTTTGACCTTTGTGACCACGGCCACCAGTTTTACCTAGTCCAGAACCGATACCACGACCTAAACGCTTCTTAGAAGGTTTAGAACCCGCAGCCGGTGATAGAGTATTCAAACGCATTCTGATTACTCCTCAACTTTAACCATATATTGAACTTTAGTGATCATGCCGCGTACGCAAGCAGTATCTTCTAGTTCAACAGTATGGTTGATTCGACGAAGGCCTAAACCGCGCAAAGTAGCTTTGTGCTTTGGTAGACGGCCAATTGAGCTTTTAGTTTGAGTTACTTTAATAGTTGCCATGTGTTCTTACTCCGAAATAGATTCAACAGTTAGACCACGCTTAGCAGCAACCATTTCTGGTGACTTCATGCCGCTCAAACCATCGATCGTAGCACGAACGACGTTGATAGGGTTCGTTGAACCGTACGCTTTCGCAAGTACGTTATGAACGCCTACAACTTCAAGTACTGCACGCATTGCACCACCGGCAATGATACCTGTACCTTCAGAGGCTGGTTGCATGTAAACTTTAGAGCCTGTGTGGCGACCCTTCACTGAATGGTGAAGTGTGCCTTCGTTAAGAGCGATAGTAACCATGTTACGACGCGCTTTTTCCATTGCTTTTTGAATCGCAGCTGGTACTTCACGGGCTTTGCCGTAACCGAAACCAATGCGACCATTACCGTCACCAACTACTGTTAGTGCAGTAAAGCTAAAGATTCGACCACCTTTAACCGTTTTAGAAACACGGTTAACAGCGATTAGCTTTTCATTCAAATCTGAAGCTTGTTGTTCTTGTTTAGCCATCTTCCAACCCTACCTTAGAATTTCAGACCAGCTTCACGTGCAGAATCTGCAAGTGCCGCCACTCGACCGTGGTATTGGAAACCAGAACGATCGAAAGCCACATCTGAGATGCCTTTTTCGATAGCGCGCTCAGCAATAGCTTTACCTACAGCTTTAGCAGCGTCAACGTTACTAGTATTCTTAACTTGCTCACGGATCGCCTTTTCTACAGTAGAAGCAGAAGCGATAACCACAGAGCCGTTTGGTGCGATAACCTGAGCGTACACATGACGTGGAGTACGGTGTACTACTAGGCGATTTGCACCTAGCTCGGCAATCTTACGACGTGCGCGTGTAGCACGACGGATGCGAGATGCTTTCTTATCCATAGTGTTACCTTACTTCTTCTTAGCTTCTTTAGTACGCACATTTTCATCTGCGTAACGAACACCTTTGCCTTTATAAGGCTCCGGCTCACGGTAAGAACGAATGTCAGCTGCAACTTGACCAACGAGTTGTTTATCACAACCAGTTAAAATGATCTCAGTTTGGCTTGGACATTCAGCTTTAACACCTTCAGGTAGAGCATGCTCAACCGGGTGTGAGAAGCCTAAAGTTAGGCCAACTGCATTGCCTTTAATGGCAGCACGGTAACCTACACCTTTAAGAACTAGCTTCTTAGTAAAGCCTTCAGTAACACCAACAACCATGTTGTTAACAAGTGCACGAGCTGTACCAGCTTGAGCATTCGCTTTAAATACACCTTCTTTTGGTGTAAACGTTAGGTTGTTATCTTCCTGTGAAAGAACTACAGCGTCGTTTAGTACGCGAGTTAATTCACCTTTACCACCTTTTACAGTGATTTCTTGGCCGTTCAGTTTCACCTCTACGCCGGCAGGGATGGCAACTGGTGCTTTAGCAACACGAGACATATCCTACTCCTTACGCAACGTAACAGATGATTTCACCACCAAGACCTGCCTTACGAGCAGCACGGTCAGACATCAGACCCTTGGAAGTGGACACAACAGCAACACCCAAACCGCCCATCACAGTCGGTAACGTGTCTTTATTTTTATAGACGCGTAGACCAGGACGTGAAACACGTTGGATTTGCTCGATTACTGGTTTAGCTTGGAAGTACTTAAGTGTAACTTCTAGCACTGGTTTTACTTCGCTTTCAACAGCGAAGTCAGCGATGTAGCCTTCAGCTTTAAGTAAAGTAGCAATTGCAACTTTAAGCTTTGAAGAAGGCATTTTCACAGCAACTTTGTTTGCTGCCTGACCGTTACGAATGCGGGTCAGCATATCCGAAATCGGATCTTGCATGCTCATATGATTTACTCCAAATGATTAAGTGGCAATTACCAGCTAGCCTTACGAAGTCCAGGAATCTCGCCTTTCATGCAAGCTTCACGAACTTTGATACGGCTTAGACCGAATTTACGTAGGAAACCGTGTGGACGACCAGTTTGGTTGCAACGGTTGCGCTGACGCGATGCACTTGAATCACGTGGAAGAGCCTGCAGTTTAAGAACTGCATTCCAACGATCTTCTTCAGATGCGTTAACATCACTGATAGTTGCTTTTAGCGCAGAACGCTTTTCAGCGTATTGTGCTACAAGCTTTGCACGTTTAGTTTCACGTGCTTTCATTGATTGTTTAGCCATAACAGTAACCCTTCACCTTATTTGCGGAATGGGAAGTTAAAGGCAGCCAGCAGAGCTCGGCCTTCCTCATCAGAGTTTGCAGACGTCGTGATAGTAATATCAAGACCGCGAACACGATCGACTTTATCGTAGTCGATTTCCGGGAAGATGATTTGCTCGCGAACGCCCATGCTGTAGTTACCGCGTCCGTCAAAAGACTTAGCGCTAACACCACGGAAATCACGTACTCGTGGAAGAGCGATAGAAATCAAACGCTCCAAGAAATCCCACATACGCTCGCCACGCAAGGTTACTTTACAACCAATTGGGTAGCCTTCACGAATTTTGAAACCAGCGACTGATTTGCGCGCTTTAGTGATAAGAGGCTTTTGACCAGAAATGGTCGCCATATCACTTGCTGCATTCTCAAGCAGTTTCTTATCGTTGATAGCTTCACCAACGCCCATGTTTAGGGTGATTTTCTCAATCCTAGGGACTTGCATGACGCTTGTGTAGCTGAACTCTTTGGTCAGTTCAGCGACTACAGACGACTTGTAGTAATCATGCAGTTTCGCCATAGTAGAACTCCAAATTACTTAATTAATTCACCGTTTGATTTGAAGAAACGCACTTTTTTGCCTTCTTCCAAACGGAAACCGATACGATCCGCTTTACCAGTAGATGCATTGAAGATTGCAACGTTAGAAGCATCAATAGCTGCTTCTTGTTCAACGATGCCACCTTGTTGACCTAGAGCCGGTTGAGGCTTTTGGTGTTTCTTAACAAGGTTGATACCTTCAACGAAAACTTTACCAGTTTCGAGAACCTTAGATACTTTACCGCGCTTGCCTTTATCTTTCCCAGCAAGAACGATTACTTCGTCATTACGACGGATTTTAGCTGCCATTTTATTGCCGCTCCTTACAGAACTTCAGGTGCTAGTGATACAATCTTCATGAATTTCGCATTACGAAGTTCACGAGTCACAGGACCAAAGATACGTGTACCGACTGGTTGCTCAGTATTGTCATTCAACAATACACAAGCATTACGGTCGAAGCGAATGACAGAACCGTCTGGACGACGAACGCCTTTACGGGTGCGCACCACTACCGCTTTCAGGACATCACCTTTTTTAACTTTACCGCGAGGAATTGCTTCCTTAACAGTAACTTTAATGATATCTCCGATATGTGCATAACGGCGGTGAGAGCCACCCAGAACCTTAATACACATTACTCTGCGAGCGCCGGAGTTATCCGCTGCGTCGAGTGTACTTTGCATTTGGATCATGTTAGTGCTCCGCTAAATATTAAAACTAGACCCATCACGGGTCGGGCTGCCTCTTTTACAAGGGCTGCGAATTGTACCACCGTTTCTTTTAGAAAGGTAGTCAAAAAATAAACGGCTCCAAAAAAACCTTTGGAGCCGCTTTAAAATCCTAAAAAATAAGGGAAAATTAAATTTTCGCTTTTTCTAGAACTTTAACCAATGTCCAAGATTTAGTCTTAGACAGAGGGCGACACTCACAGATTTCAACTTTGTCGCCTTGGCCACATTCGTTGTTTTCATCGTGTGCATGTACTTTTGTCGTACGTTTGATGAACTTCCCATAAATTGGGTGTTTAACAAAACGTTCGATAGCAACAACAATAGACTTATCCATCTTGTTGCTAATTACACGACCTTGAGTCGTACGAGTAGTTTCGCTCATTATGCGCCTGCCTTACTAGTCAAAACAGTCTTAACACGTGCGATATCACGGCGTACAGCTTTCAGAGTATGAGTTTGCTGTAGTTGACCAGTCGCAGCTTGCATGCGCAAGTTGAACTGTTCACGTAGCAAATTCAATAACTCAGCGTTAAGCTCTTCAACGCTTTTTTCGCGTAGGTCTTGTGCTTTCATCACATCACCTGCTTAGTTACAAAAGTTGTTTTTATAGGCAGTTTACGTGCCGCTAGGCGGAACGCTTCACGTGCCAACTCTTCAGGTACACCACCCATCTCGTACATCACTTTACCAGGCTGGATTTGGGCAACCCAATATTCTACATTACCCTTACCTTTACCTTGACGAACTTCAAGAGGTTTTTCTGTGATAGGTTTGTCTGGAAAAATACGAATCCAGATTTGACCTTGACGCTTAACGTGACGCGTCATTGCACGACGAGCCGCTTCGATCTGACGAGCAGTGATACGACCACGGCCTACAGCTTTTAAGCCGTATTCGCCGAAACTCACATCAGTACCTTTCGCTAGACCGCGGTTACGACCAGTCATAACCTTACGGAATTTAGTACGTTTAGGTTGTAGCATCAGTCGACTCCTTACTTACGGCTTTGACGTGGCTTCTTCTTAGGCTTGTCAGCCTTTGGCTCTACCGCATTAGCATCTGGCATTCCACCAAGGATTTCTCCTTTGAAGATCCAAACTTTAACGCCGATCACACCGTATTGGGTGTGAGCCGAAGAAGTTGCGTAGTCAATATCAGCACGTAGAGTATGTAGTGGCACACGGCCTTCACGGTACCATTCAGTACGCGCGATTTCAGCACCGCCAAGACGGCCGCTTACTTCTACTTTAATACCCTTCGCACCTAGACGCATTGCGTTTTGCACGGCACGCTTCATAGCGCGACGGAACATAACACGACGTTCTAGTTGAGACGAAATGCTATCAGCCACTAATTGACCATCTAGCTCAGGCTTACGTACTTCTGCAATGTTAATTTGCGCCGGTACACCTGCGATTTTAGCTACAGCTGCGCGTAGCTTCTCAACGTCTTCACCTTTTTTACCGATAACAACACCAGGGCGAGCTGTATGAATAGTCACACGGATGCTCTTCGCTGGACGTTCAATAACGATGCGAGATAAAGATGCTTTAGACAATTCTTTCGTTAAGAATTGACGTACCTTGAAGTCGCCGTCTAGGTTGTCAGCGAATTCGTTGGTATTAGCAAACCATGTAGAATTCCAAGGCTTAACAATGCCAAGACGAATACCATTTGGATGTACTTTCTGACCCATTTGCTTACTCTCCTAGTCTTTTAGCGATCTGCTACAACAATAGTGATGTGGCTTGAACGCTTCAAGATACGATCCGCACGGCCTTTAGCACGAGGCATAATACGCTTCATGATAGGACCTTCATCTACGAAGATTTTAGCGACTGATAGATCGTCGATATCTGCACCTTCGTTGTGTTCCGCATTTGCAATCGCAGAATCAAGAACTTTTTTAATTAGTTCAGCAGCTTTTTTGTTGCTGAATGTCAATATTTCAAGAGCTTGATCTACTGATTTACCACGGATTTGATCTGCAACTAAGCGAGCTTTCTGAGGAGAAATGCGAGCAAAGTTATGTTTAGCAATAGCTTCCATTATTTACTCCTTATTTCTTCTTAGCTTTCTTATCTGCAGCATGGCCGCGATAGGTACGAGTTGGTGCAAATTCGCCCAATTTGTGACCGATCATTTCATCGGTTACGAATACTGGAACGTGTTGACGACCATTATGGACAGCGATGGTCAAACCAATCATTGATGGAATGATCATTGAACGACGGGACCAAGTCTTAATAGGCTTTTTGTCTCCGCTTTCCACCGCTTTCTCTACCTTCTTCAGCAAGTGTAGGTCAATAAATGGACCTTTCTTGAGAGAACGTGGCATGGCGATTCCTCTTTATAGATTATTTGTTACGACGACGTACAATGTACTTGTCAGTGCGTTTGTTCTTACGGGTTTTGAAGCCTTTAGTTGGCATACCCCATGGAGAAACTGGATGACGACCACCAGATGTACGGCCTTCACCACCACCGTGTGGGTGGTCTACTGGGTTCATTACCACACCGCGAACGGTAGGACGAACACCGCGCCAGCGGTTAGCACCAGCTTTACCAAGTTCACGCAACATGTGCTCTGCATTACCTACTTCGCCGATAGTTGCACGACCTTCAGATAATACTTTACGCATCTCACCAGAACGTAAGCGTAGAGTCACATATGAACCATCGCGAGCGACAAGTTGTGCATATGCGCCAGCTGAACGAGCCAGCTGTGCACCTTTACCAGGCTTAAGTTCAATACAGTGAATAGTCGAACCTACTGGGATGTTACGCATCGGCAGGGTGTTACCTGCTTTGATAGGCGCATCAACACCAGATTGGATCGCATCACCAGCTTGAATGCCTTTAGGTGCAATGATGTAACGACGTTCACCGTCTGCATACAATACTAAAGCAATGTTTGCACTACGGTTTGGATCGTATTCAAGACGTTCAACTTTCGCTGGAATACCGTCTTTAGTACGTTTAAAGTCAATTACACGGTAGTGTTGCTTGTGACCACCACCAATGTGACGAACAGTAATACGACCGTTATTGTTACGACCACCATTTTTAGAGTTTTTCTCTAAAAGCGGTGCGTAAGGCTTACCTTTGTGAAGGTCAGCATTAACTACTTTAACAACGTGGCGACGACCAGGGGAAGTCGGCTTACACTTAACAATAGCCATTTTTAACTACTCCTGTTACTCAGCACCGCCAACGAAGTCAAGGTCTTGACCTTCCTTCAAGGTAACGTAAGCTTTTTTCACGTCTGAACGACGGCCTTCACGCATACCTTGACGCTTGGTCTTACCCTTAAGAACTAGGGTATTTACAGACTTAACTTCAACTTCAAATAGCTTCTCTACAGCTGCTTTGATCTCTTTTTTAGTTGCGTTAATAGCAACTTTGAAAACGATTGTGTTTGCTTTTTCAGCAGCCATTGTCGCTTTTTCAGAGATATGTGGAGCACGTAGAACTTTTAGTAGACGCTCTTCACTGATCATGCCAGCATCTCCTCAACTTGCTTCACTGCGTCAGCAGTAATTAGAACCTTGTCAAATGCGATTAGACTTACTGGATCAATACCAGCAACATCACGTGCATCAACTTTGTAAAGGTTACGAGCAGCTAAGAATAGATTCTCGTCTACTTCGCTAGTTACGATTAAAACATCGTTTAGCTCAAGATCTTTAAGCTTAGCAACTAGGTCTTTAGTTTTTGGCGCTTCAACTGAGAAGTTATCAACAACGATTAAACGCTCTTGACGAACTAATTCAGAAAGAATGCTTTTCATAGCACCACGGTACATTTTTTTGTTTACTTTTTGGCTGTGATCCTGTGGTTTCGCAGCAAAAGTAACACCACCTGTACGCCAGATTGGGCTACGGATTGTACCAGCACGCGCGCGGCCAGTACCTTTTTGACGCCATGGTTTAGCGCCGCCACCAGATACTTCAGAACGAGTCTTTTGAGCACGTGTACCTTGACGAGCACCTGCTGCATATGCAACAACTACTTGATGTACAAGAGCTTCGTTAAACTCACGTCCGAAAGTAGTCTCGGAAACAGTTAGTGCATCAGCACCTTTAACCATCAATTCCATTACTTACTCCTAGACGTTATGCTTTAACAGCTGGTTTTACGATAACGTTACCGCCGATAGCACCAGGGACTGCACCTTTAATAAGAAGCAGATTGCGCTCAGCGTCAACACGTACGATCTCTAGGTTTTGAGTCGTTACACGCTCAGCACCCATGTGACCAGCCATTTTTTTGCCTTTAAACACGCGACCTGGAGTTTGACATTGGCCAATTGAACCCGGTGCACGGTGAGACAAAGAGTTACCGTGAGTCATATCTTGAGTACGGAAGTTCCAACGCTTAACAGCGCCTTGGAAACCCTTACCTTTAGATGTACCAGTAACGTCTACTTTTTTGATTTCATTGAACAGTTCTACGTTCAGCTCAGCGCCAACTTCAAACTCTTCACCGTTTTCTAAACGGAATTCCCAAAGACCGCGACCTGCTTCAACACCTGCTTTCGCAAAGTGACCAGCTTCAGGCTTAGATACACGGTTGGCTTTCTTAGCGCCTGCAGTTACTTGGATTGCAGCATAACCATCAGTTTCAAGTGTACGCACTTGAGAAACACGGTTCGCTTCAACCTCAACAACTGTTACAGGGATAGAAACGCCTTCTTCGGTAAATACGCGGGTCATACCCACTTTACGACCGACTAGACCAATCATTATCTCTTCTCCCTTAACCTAGGCTGATTTGAACATCAACGCCAGCAGCAAGATCTAAACGCATCAAAGCATCAACAGTTTTATCTGTTGGTTCAACGATGTCGATCAAACGCTTGTGAGTACGAATTTCGTACTGATCACGTGCGTCTTTGTTGACGTGAGGAGAGACAAGAACAGTGAAACGCTCTTTACGAGTAGGAAGTGGAATAGGACCACGAACCTGTGCGCCGGTGCGCTTTGCTGTTTCAACGATTTCCGCAGTAGACTGATCGATTAGACGATAATCGAAAGCCTTTAGGCGGATACGAATACGTTGGTTCTGCATGAGACAGAGCTCCAATTAATTAATTACACAAACAATATCGCCACTCAACTGCGTAAGTTCGCAGGAATGTCGATTGATTTATGTGAAACCGTAGTGCCCTTATTGGGTACATTGTCAGTTAAAATTGATCAGCAACTATGAATAGATAACTAATTTTATTAACTGCGAACATAAGCTGAGTATACATTATGGTTAAATCACCGAATAATCTCTATAGATTAAGAGTGTTAACGCGAATCCTCGCTGCTCATTGGTTCACAACTGGCTTAACCAGTGCGGTGCATTATACAGATCACAAAAAGGGATGCAAGCATTGGATGGAAATTAATCTAAGGTGTTAGATTCTTTATGCCAGATAGACAAAAGGGAAGCCGAAGCTTCCCTTTTTTCATACTATTAATACGGTATTATTAAGCGATAACTTTCGCAACAACACCAGCACCAACTGTACGGCCGCCTTCACGGATTGCGAAACGTAGACCTTCGTCCATCGCGATTGGCGCGATTAGCGTTACGATCATTTGTACGTTATCGCCAGGCATTACCATTTCAACGCCTTCTGGCAATTGAATGTCACCAGTTACGTCCGTTGTACGGAAGTAAAACTGTGGACGGTAACCTTTGAAGAATGGAGTGTGACGTCCGCCTTCATCTTTTGAAAGAACATAAACTTCTGATTCAAAAGTTGTGTGTGGGTTGATTGAACCTTTAGCAGCCAATACTTGACCACGTTCAACGTCATCACGCTTAGTACCACGTAGAAGTGCACCAACGTTCTCACCTGCACGACCTTCGTCAAGCAGTTTACGGAACATTTCAACACCAGTACAAGTAGTAAGAGTTGTATCTTTGATACCAACGATTTCTACTTCGTCACCTACGCGTAAGATACCGCGCTCGATACGACCTGTTACAACAGTACCACGACCTTGAATTGAGAATACATCTTCAATTGGTAGTAGGAATGGTTGATCTACTGCACGCTCTGGCTCTGGGATGTAGTTGTCTAGTGCTTCTGCAAGCTCAACAATTTTCGCTTCCCATTGCTCTTCACCATTTAGTGCGCCAAGAGCTGAACCTTGGATTACTGGTAAATCATCACCTGGGTAATCGTATTCGCAAAGAAGTTCACGAACTTCCATTTCTACTAGCTCTAGAAGCTCTTCATCATCAACCATGTCACATTTGTTCATGAATACGATGATGTAAGGAATACCAACCTGACGACCAAGTAGGATGTGCTCACGAGTTTGTGGCATTGGACCATCAGTTGCAGCAACAACTAGGATACCACCGTCCATTTGAGCAGCACCAGTGATCATGTTTTTAACATAATCGGCGTGTCCTGGGCAGTCTACGTGTGCGTAGTGACGCGCTGGAGTATCGTACTCAACGTGAGAAGTTGCGATTGTGATACCACGCTCGCGCTCTTCTGGAGCGTTATCGATAGATGCGAAGTCTTTAGCAACACCACCGTACACTTTTGCAAGTGTAGTACAGATAGCAGCAGTAAGAGTTGTTTTACCGTGGTCAACGTGGCCGATAGTACCAACGTTTACGTGCGGTTTCGTACGTTCAAATTTTTCTTTAGACACAATCGTGTTCCTTCCTAGTTATGATTCGCTTTGACAAAGTTTGTGTCAAAACGCGCCAGAATTTGCTATTTTATGCGTCAACTTTCATCAACGCAATAGATTCATTATTTAATAAGGCGATCAGTGATTAAACTCATCGCCAAATCAACCTTAACCGCGTTCTGCAATGATTGCTTTTGCAACATTGTTAGGCACTTCAGCGTACTCACTAAACTCCATGGAGTAAGAAGCACGACCTTGTGTCGCAGAACGTAAATCAGTTGCGTAACCGAACATGACGGACAACGGAACTTGTGCACGAATTATCTTCAGGCCAGCTGTCCCCTCGTCCATACCTTCAATGATGCCTCGACGACGGTTAAGATCGCCAACGACGTCACCCATCCAGTCTTCTGGAGTAGTTACTTCAACTTTCATCATAGGCTCAAGCAGAACAGGTTGCGCTTCAAGTGCACCCGTTTTGAAAGCCATCGAGGCGGCGATTGTAAACGCCATCTCACTTGAATCTGTTTCATGGTAAGAGCCATCAAATAATGTAACTTTGACATCCAAAACAGGATAGCCAGCAAGTACACCATTATTCATCTGCTCTTCAACGCCTTTCGCGATTGAAGTGACGAACTCTTTCGGCACAATACCATTGGCAATTTCATTTACAAAGACAAAGCCTTCGCCTACTTCTGATGGTTCAAGTTTCAGCCATACATGACCGTATTGACCCTTACCACCGTACTCACGGATAAATTTACCTTCCGCTTTCGCCGTACCACGAATTGTTTCACGGTAAGCTACTTGTGGGTTACCAACGTTGCAATTCACGTTAAACTCACGCTTCATACGGTCAACGATGATATCTAAGTGTAGTTCGCCCATACCTGAAATCAGGATCTGCCCAGTTTCCGCATCCATATCAACACGGAATGATGGGTCTTCTGCCGCTAGTTTACTGAGAGCGATAGTCATCTTATCTTGATCAGCTTGAGAGCTTGGCTCTACAACGATCTGAATAACTGGATCTGGAAACTCCATGCGTTCAAGAACAATTTTATGGTTCTGGTCACACAGTGTTTCACCTGTAGTCACATCTTTAAGACCAATAATGGCTGCAATATCACCAGCTCGCACTTCTTTCACTTCTTCACGCTTATTTGAGTGCATTTGAACAATGCGACCTAAGCGTTCACGTTGTTTCTTCACAGAGTTGTAAGCCGTTTTACCGCTTTCAACAACCCCTGAGTAAACACGGATAAAAGTTAAAGTACCCACAAATGGGTCAGTTGCAACCTTAAATGCTAACGCTGAGAACGGTTCTTTATCATCGGCGTGGCGCTCTACTTCATTTTCATCTTCATCGATACCTTTAATTGCAGGAACATCAATTGGGGAAGGAAGGAAGTCAACCACTGCATCTAAAACAGCTTGTACACCTTTATTTTTAAATGCACTGCCGCAAGTCGCTAATACGATTTCATTATTAAGGGTACGAGTACGAAGACCTTGTTTGATTTCAGCTTCTGTCAGTTCACCTTCTTCAAGATACTTATCCATTAGCTCTTCATTGGCTTCCGCTGCCGCTTCAACAAGTTCTGTACGATATTCTTCGGCCATTTCTTGCATATCTGCTGGAATATCTTCGTACGTGAAAGTCATGCCTTGGTCAGCAGCATTCCAGTTGATTGCTTTCATCTTAATAAGATCAACAACGCCTTGGAAGTTTTCTTCCGCACCAATATTCAATTGAATGGGAACAGGCGTTGCGCCTAGACGATCTTTGATCTGTTCAACCACGCGCAAGAAGTCTGCGCCAGTACGATCCATTTTATTCACGAACACCAAACGAGGTACGTGATATTTATCCGCTTGACGCCAAACTGTTTCTGACTGAGGTTCAACACCAGATGAGCCGCAGAACACAACAACCGCACCATCAAGTACACGTAGAGAACGCTCTACTTCGATGGTAAAGTCAACGTGTCCAGGAGTGTCGATAATATTGATACGGTGATCTGCAAACTGAGCTTCCATACCACGCCAAAACGTCGTAGTGGCGGCTGAAGTAATTGTAATGCCGCGCTCTTGTTCTTGCTCCATCCAGTCCATGGTTGCTGCACCATCGTGAACTTCACCGATTTTGTGAGAAAGTCCGGTATAGAACAAAATACGTTCGCTTGTGGTTGTCTTACCTGCATCTACGTGAGCAACAATACCGATATTACGGTAGTGCTCTATAGGAGTTTTACGAGCCACGATTGAATCCTTTTATTAGAGACTTAGGGACTATTGCTATATCTAGTCTATCGGTTAAAAGCACTGCTTTACTAATATTTGCTTGCAATAGATATAGCAATAGTTCCTAGCATAAGCATAGGAACTAAAGAAGTACTGCAAGGAACCTTGCAGTACTAAAAAGACATTACCAGCGGTAATGTGCGAACGCTTTGTTCGCGTCTGCCATGCGGTGAACGTCTTCACGTTTCTTAACAGCAGTACCTTTGTTTTCTGACGCATCTAGCATTTCAGCAGCTAGGCGCATTGCCATAGATTTTTCACCACGCTTACGCGCAGCTTCAACCAACCAACGCATAGCAAGAGCGTTACGGCGAACCGGACGAACTTCTACTGGTACTTGGTAAGTTGAACCACCCACACGGCGAGATTTAACTTCTACCGCTGGACGAACATTTTCAAGAGCTTCTTCGAATACAGCTAAGTGATCTTTACCAGATTTCTCAGCCATAGAATCAAGTGCAGTGTAAACAATTTTTTCAGCAGTTGATTTCTTACCATCAACCATAAGGATGTTTACAAATTTTGCCAGCAATTCAGATTTGAACTTAGGATCTGGAAGGATCTTACGCTGGCCTATTACGCGACGACGTGGCATGGATGTTTCTCCGTTGTCTTCTTCAGGTTATCCAAAACTTTTCAGTTTTTTCAACAAAATATATTATTTAGTGTTTGGCCTTACTTAACGCTTACTTTTTTCAAAGTGAACATTAAGACTTAGGACGTTTAACACCATACTTAGAACGACTTTGTTTACGGTCGTTTACGCCAGCACAGTCTAATGCGCCGCGAACGGTGTGATAACGCACACCTGGTAAATCTTTAACACGACCACCACGGATAAGAACAACACTGTGCTCTTGAAGGTTATGACCTTCACCGCCGATGTATGAAGTAACTTCAAAGCCGTTAGTTAGACGAACACGACATACTTTACGTAATGCTGAGTTCGGTTTTTTTGGAGTAGTAGTATATACGCGAGTACATACACCACGTTTTTGTGGACACGCTTCTAGCGCAGGCACGTTGCTTTTAACAACTTGCTTTACACGTGGCTTGCGTACCAACTGGTTAATAGTTGCCATTAAATAGCTCCTGATTTACGAAAATAAGCTTGTGAAAAATCTAACCCTACCTACTCACTGCATTTACACAAGAGAGAAATAGGGACGCAAAATTTTATTCATCAAGGGGGAGTGTGTCAAGAAATATACAATCAAGAGTGATACTTTTTTCTATAATGCACAAATAAATAGACTCAACATGGTGATTCATTCCCAAGTTATTATTTGTTGATGGTTTTCACTAAGAAAAACAAATCCATTAAAATCAATAACCTTACCTGTCAATACAAGTTGAAAACTCAGCCCTCTTGCTTGAATATCCGACTCTAACGCATAGCAATGATCAAGATGATCTTTTAATACACCGATGAGCACTTTTTGACTAATTAGCCCATAAACGGCATCTTCTACTAAGATAAATTGATCATCTGGATGGCTAAATTGGATGGAAGCTTCAATCGCATCGATGGATTTAATTATGTGAAGCATAAAAATCGGCCCTTTAATCGCATCAAAATGTCAGAATTTTTTGACAATTATGAAGGCGATGATTGATTTCTTCAAAAGACAACACTTCAACATCAATAATGAATCTATCGGAGCATAAATTAAATTCCAATAGTGATGTTCTGCAGGCATAAATCTTTTCAATGTCGTACAATTCAAGCAACTTAAAAGCTGAAATATAATCGCGTGATAATATTTGTTTTGGGGCTTGTTCCTTAACCAATTGAGTAACACCGTTGCCAAGAAAGAAAACTTCAATGTCTTCACAGTATGCAGACGCCGCCAATAATGCATCTAGCCCCTCTCGGCCCTTTGTATTTGAATGAGGAAATGATCGAAAAACAAAACCTAATCGCATTAGAACTGTACCACTCTATCTTGTATCAGCATAGCTTCCGCTAACCCACCTAGGCCTGCTAATTCAAATCCCTCAGCAGTATTGCTCGTGGGTAATTGATGAACCTTAGCTTCATGTGAATCGACGATTCCTCGACGCAATGAGGCCGCCACACAGGATTCTAGTCTCACATTGTGATCTTTTGATAAACGCTGCCATGCTTGGGGTAAATTGAATTCATCATTAGCAGGTAACACTAGACTAGAGGCATTGTGAACCCCATCTTGATAGAAAAAAACACTGACTAATCTATGCCCTCTTTCAAGTAAAGAACAAGCAAAAAGATAGGCGTTTCTCGCCGATTGGCTGCCATAAACCGAACCATTCACCACCAAAGTATAAGTCAGAATTTTTTCAGGTTCCGTTAAGCATTGACTCACTTTTCACCATCCTCAACTTTACGTTGGCGAATATAGAGATAAACCGTATGTTTGGAGATATTTAAACGATCGGCGACCCGGTTAATCGCGTCTTTAATATCAAAAATACCTTTGTCATACAGATCCATTACAATTTGACGATTTTTGGTATTATTCGATACCGATTTATCCGCATTAATGTCTTCAATCGTTCTTTCTACTGTTTGATCCACCAGCTCTTCAACATCACTAGCAAAGTTGACCGATGATGCAGCTTCTTCGGCTTCGGCTGTTGGCATAAAAGCATGCAAGACTTGCGAAAAAGGCGCATCTAAATTGATATTAATGCACAACAATCCAATAACACGTTGCTCACCATTACGAATGGCAATGGTGATTGACTTCATCAATACCCCGCCTTTCGCTCGAGTAAAATACGATCGCGAGAAATTACGTTGTGATCCTTCGATATCTTTCAACATTTTTAATGCTAAATCGGTAATGGGTGAACCCACTTGACGGCCAGTATTTTCACCATTAGCAATTTTAATCGCCGATGTATTGAGATCTTCTAAAGAATGCAAAACAATCTCACAATAATTACCGATTAGGCTGGCTAAGCCATCTACTACGGCCTCGTAAGAATGTAAGATAATTTTATCGTGATCAGAAAAAGGTCTAACATAGACAGACTCCATCTCCAACAATGCTTCAGAATGCATAATTTCAGAACTATTCACATACACCTCTGGATATAATTACGGCTAGTAATCAGATAGTACTTCAACAAATGAATGTAAGTTTATCAGAAAATTTGAGTTAGAGATTGCCGTAACTTCAATATAATGGTTAAGGATAAGTTTTGTAATGTATTTACAATCGCAGATACAAGAAGGCTCATCGATTGATGAGCCTTCTTTATTTTTAGCTAATTTATCACTAAATATTTATTTCGCAGCAGCAGGTGCTTGTTCAGTTTTAACTGACATCAGTTCGATTTCAAAGACTAACGTAGAGTTAGCCGGAATCGTTGGAGTATCTTGCTCACCGTATGCTAGCTCGGGCGGAATAACCACTTGGTATTTAGAGCCAACTTTCATTAACTGAACGGCTTCCGTCCAACCAGGGATAACGCGGTTAAGTGGAAATGTAGCTGGTTCTTTTCGATCATAAGAACTATCAAATTTAGTTCCATCAACCAACGTACCTTCGTAATTTACAACAACGGTATCCGTCGCTTTTGGTGTCGCACCAGTACCTTCTTTTTCAACTTTGTAAAGAATACCTGATTTGGTTTCTTTTACGCCGTCTTCTTTTGCAAATTTAGCGCGAAATTCATCGCCGACCTTTTTGCTCGCAGCTGATTTTTCAGCCGCTTGAGACTGCATTTTTTCAGACACACGTTTGTCTAACTCTTGAAGCACTTTATGAGTCTCTTCTTCGCTCATGCCAGACTTACCAGCAAACACATCTTCAATACCTTTTAAAACGATGGTTTTATCAAGGTTAATACCAATTTCAGCTGGCTTTTCAATGCTTGTGTTTAAGTAATTAGCAAAAGATGCGCCGATTGCATAAGCTGCTTTCTCATCATCCGTTTGGTACTGATTCGTTGCAGAAGCTGCAGATTGAGCTTGCTCTGTTGGCGCTGTTGTTTTTGCATCTTTCGATTCTTCTTTTTGACAGCCTACAGCTAATAGTACAGTTGCCGCTAGCAGCGATACTTTAAAAATCGGTTTCATTAAATTCTCCAGCATGATGGCGAACCATCGTTATGATTTATAAAAATGATTGAAGCAATATACTAGCGCCTTTAGCTCTAGTTGAGAGACTATTTGTACTGGTTGCTACAAAAAATAACCAGCAGTAAATATAATCCCCTCGTATATCAATTACAGCGTTATACCTTACTTATAAAACAATTATTTAGTAGGAAATCACATATTATTGATGTTGTCATACTATTGCGTTGTCGTATCGACTCTTTGTTAAGAGAGTGTTTTTTTTTAGCAAAGTTCACTCTATTTCATAAAAATGAACTCTTTATTGCGCTTTATTACCTATATTCTTGTACTTTATCGCATTCATTTTACTTATTCATTGATGAAAGTAGAGATCTACAGTCTTTGAATATTCAGGTATAATTTTTAGCACTCAGGGTATCATCCATTCTTTAACTATAAAAAGTGATCTTCATGACTTCAGACAATCTTGAACTTCAGCAACGCATTAATGATCTTGAATGTCAGGTCGCCTTCCAAGAACAAACCATTAGTGAATTAAATGATGCACTAAGCCAGCAACAACTTCTGATCACTAGAATGCAAGATCAAATGAAGTTTGTCGTCGGTAAAGTCAAAAACTTAGACGCTTCTAACTTGGCGGATCCATCGGAAGAAACACCACCACCGCATTATTAATCGTAATACTTGTTATTCAATGAAACTTGTCATTCAACTAAAAACGCCAACCTGAGTGGGCTGGCGTTTTCATATTCTTAAGAATTAATGACAGCCACAACCGCCATTTCCGTCACAACCTTCTTTTTTCTCTTCATGGCCGTGGTCATGATCGCAGCAATCGCCATCATGATCATGTCCGTGATGACCACCAGCCTGATGTACATGGCCATGAGCAATTTCTTCTTCTGTTGCTTCACGAACAGCAACCACTTCTACATCAAATGTTAAGGTTTGACCCGCAAGCATATGATTACCATCAACCACGACTTCATCACCATCGACTTCAGTGATTTCAACAGGGATTTGACCTTGATCTGTATCAGCTAAAAAGCGCATACCCACTTCAATTTGCTCAACACCATGGAAAACATCCGCAGGTACACGTTGAACAAGATCATCACTGTGCTCGCCATACGCATCTTCTGGAGCAATCGTTGCTGTGAATTTATCACCTGCAGCTTTACCTAGTAGTTCATTTTCCAAACCTGTAATCAGGTTATTGTGGCCATGCAAGTAATCAAGTGGCGCTTCAACTGTTGACTGATCAACCACAACACCGTCTTCTACTTTCACTTGGTAAGCCAAGCTAACTACAACGTTCTTTTCAATTTTCATATTCGCTCCAAATTCAGATTAAGCGTTGAGAATGTGTGAGCACTTAATCTCTATGTGCAAGATAATGGGGATAAGCACGGCAAATTTCAATCGATCCACTGTGTTTATTTTCATTTACCTTGATAAAAAATGCTCCAGAACTCACTTAAAACCCTGCCTTTAATCAGGTTTAAAAATACCTATCATCTGATCTGTCGCCCTAGGTGTTTTTTCTACCTTTTTTGGGGTTCTTTGCTCAACATAATTACATTCTACACATTCAACCACTTCAATCTGGTTTTCTTCCCAAACTCGTAAGCTATCAGGCTGTTTACACATAGGGCAACTCGCCCCAGCAATGAATCTTTTTTTGATTATCATGCCAATTCCATATTTCCATTATTGGATCGATTTAATCCCAATGATTTTGGGTTTGACGATCGCTTTCCATCTCACGATCAAAAATTTCTTCTAATTCTTTACGCGCTTCTTTGGCCCGGATCCCCATGTCTTTATCTTCCATATGTAATGGCAATAATTCTTTGAGCATCGTGGTGTCTAATTTGCGAAAATGCGCTTCAGCACGCTTAGCTTGATAAGGATGCATGCCAAGTTGAGTCAATACCTGGCGCCCTAAATCTAGCGCCCCTAAAAAGGTTTCTCGTGAAAATAAGGTTACCCCCATATTCAATAACCGATACGCTTCAACTCGGCTTCGCGCACGCGCTAAAATTTTCAAATTAGGGAAGTGTTGTTTGCATAGCTCCGCAATTTTTAACACTTCATCGGGTGAATCAGTACAAATAGCAATCGCTTCAGCTTGTTCAGCACCTGCTGCTCTTAATAAATCTAGCTGAGTGGCGTCACCGTAATACACTTTATAACCAAACTTTCTTAATAACTGAATTTGGCTGGCATCACTTTCTAATACCGTGATGCGGATCTTGTTAGCGTATAACAAACGTCCAACCACTTGTCCAAAACGACCGAAGCCAGCAATGATGACTCTAGGTTCTTCATTGATCACATCAGACTGCATATTATCCGAAATATTAATCGTCCGATTAAACCATTTCTCTTGAGCCAGCAAAATAAGTGGCGTGGTCATCATCGATAAACTAACCACCACTAATAAAAAAGAACTCACTTCGCTTCCAAGCAAACCATGACCTGTCGCGGCGGTAAATAATACGAAAGCAAATTCCCCCCCTTGACTTAAAATTGCCGCCATTCTGCTTCGCGCTTTAGCTCTTGTCCCCATAAGGCGAGCTAATATGTAAAGAATAAGCGCTTTAATACTGACTAACGCTGCTACTGCTGCCAATATTTTCAAAGGGTAATGAATGAGTAAATCAAGGTTTACAGCCATGCCTACCGACATAAAGAACAAACCAAGTAGCAGCCCTTTAAATGGCTCAATAGCACTTTCTAACTCATGGCGATATTCACTTTCTGCCAATAGTACTCCCGCTAAGAATGTCCCTAGAGCCATAGATAGACCCAGTTTTTCCATTAAGACGGAAATACCAATCACCAGCAACAAAGCCGCAACAGTAAAAAGCTCACGGACTCGGCTCATCACCACATAGCGGAAAATTGGACGCAATAAATAATGCCCGCCCACTAATAGAGCCAACACCCCTCCAATCATCCACACCGCATCTAACCAATCCCCACCAACATTACCAGCCAACAAAGGCAATATTGCTAACATAGGAATGACCGCAATATCTTGGAATAATAAAACAGCAAAGCCAGATTGCCCTGTTTCAGTGCCTGCTAGTCCTTGCTCTTCGATAACTCGTAATGCTATCGCCGTCGAAGACAACGCAAGCCCCATTCCAATCACTAAACTATTTTGCCAACTAATGCCAAACCAATTCGCAATCGCAGAAATAATTAATGTGGTCACCGCCACTTGAGCGCCACCTAATCCTAAAATAGGTATGCGCATTTGCCATAATTTTTTGGGGTTTAGCTCAAGGCCAATCAAGAATAGAAGCAACACAACCCCCAGCTCAGAGAAATGCATCACACTGTCTACATCACTAATTAGCCCTAACCCCCAAGGACCAATCACAATACCAGCCAGTAAGTACCCTAAAACAGAACCAAGCCCAAAACGTTAAGCAAGAGGAACGGCAATCACTGCTGCCGATAAGAACACCACGCCGCTTTGTAAAAAATCAATTGTTGATGCCATATATTTCCCTCTACTGAGATAACTCAAACGGGTTCATTAGCCACTGACGGTAGGCTTGCGCATGCTCTACTCTCTGTGCCTGATGCACATTCCTTGCCCAATATAAAACCAAAGGTTCAATCCAATTCATTTGGCATAACTTAGCGGTTAGCTCAAAAGGCTGCAAAATTTGTTCCAGCGGATATTGGTTGTAGCCTTGAGCTGAAAACGCCTCTTTTTGACCACCAGTGGTAATCACACTACGCCAAGATTTTCCCTGCAATGCTCGGCCCTTACCAAATGCAAATCCCTTGCCAAGTACAGTATCCATCCACTCTTTCATTAAAGCTGGGCATGAATACATAAACATGGGGTGCTGGAACACAATCAAATCATGTTCCAGCAACAAACGGTGCTCCACGGCCACATCAATAAAAAAATCAGGGTAACAAGCGTAAAGATCGTGGATCTGCACATGTGGTAGATCTTTTATCGCTTTCAGTAGAATTTGGTTGGCCACGGAATGTTCAGGATCGGGGTGGGCATAAATCACCAAAATACGTGGTAACGCGACGTCTGTCGCCTCAGTTTGACTTTGTTGTTGAGCGTGATCTGACATCGCTGTCTCCATACAATCTACACTGCAAAATTTGATGTCCCATAATTAGAAGTATAACTACCTCAACACAACTCTGTTTCGTTATCAGGAAACCCCGACACTTTATCACGTAAATTCATCCGATCGTAAATCGTTTATTGATCGACATTTATCCTTGAAACGCCTACTATTCAAGGCGCACATTGCGTCCGTTTCGCTTAACTTTTCATTCGCAAAACCTTAGATAAGACTCCTATGATTACATTTTCAGATATTCAATTGCTTCGCGGTGGAAAACCATTATTAGAACAGGCTTCAGCCACCATTCATCCTGGCGATAAAGTAGGACTTGTTGGCAAAAATGGTTGTGGTAAATCCACCCTATTTGCATTATTGAAAGATGAGCTTTCTATCGATGCGGGTAATTTCCAAATGCCTTCGTATTGGGAATTGGCTTGGGTTGCCCAAGAAACCCCAGCATTAGAACGCGCAGCATTAGAGTATGTGATTGATGGTGACCGTGAATATCGCCAATTAGAGCTAGCCCTGATTAAAGCAGAACAAGACGATAATGGTAATTTAGTCGCTGAGTTGCACGGCAAAATCGAAACAGTCGGTGGCTACACCATTAAAGCTCGCGCCGCTGAATTATTAAATGGCTTAGGTTTTAGCCAAGCTCAAATGCAATGGAGTTTAACGCAATTTTCTGGTGGCTGGCGTATGCGTTTAAACTTAGCACAAGCTCTACTGTGCCGTTCAGATTTATTATTGCTCGATGAGCCCACCAACCACTTAGATTTAGATGCCGTACTTTGGCTAGAAAAATGGCTACAGAACTACCCTGGCACGTTAATCTTAATTTCGCACGACCGGGATTTTCTCGACCCTATTGTCGGTCGAATCATTCATGTAGAAAATCAACTACTCAACGAATACACCGGCAACTACTCCTCATTTGAGACCCAACGCGCGCAAAAATTAATGCAGCAACAAGCGATGTATTCTAAGCAACAAAAACAAATGTCGCACATGCAAAGCTACATTGATCGATTTCGTTACAAAGCCTCGAAAGCTCGCCAAGCACAAAGCCGAATTAAAGCCTTAGAAAAAATGGAGAAAGTTCTCCCCGCTCAGTTCGATAATCCATTCAGCTTTGAATTTCGGGAGCCTTCTGCTTTACCCAATCCAATCATGATGATGGATGAAGTTTCCGCAGGTTATGGGGATAACCTTATCCTTAAACATATTCGACTCAATCTAGTTCCGGGCAGCCGAATTGGTTTACTCGGTCGCAATGGTGCAGGTAAATCCACCTTAATTAAACTGCTTTCTGGTGAGCTGAATCCACAAAGTGGCGATCTTACCTATTCTCAAGGGGTAAAAATTGGCTATTTTGCCCAGCATCAATTAGAAACACTGCATCCCGAAGAAACACCTTTACAACACATGATGCAAATTGCGCCCAATCATACCGAGCAACAACTGCGCGATTACCTCGGAAGCTTTGGTTTTGTAGGTGAAAAAGCACTCGACAAAGTCGCACCATTTTCAGGTGGCGAAAAAGCTCGCTTGGTTCTAGCCTTAGTTGTATGGCAAAAGCCGAACTTATTGCTGCTCGATGAACCAACCAACCACCTTGATTTGGATATGCGCCAAGCCCTAACAATGGCACTGCAAACCTTTGAAGGGGCGATGGTTATCGTGAGCCATGATCGCTATTTATTACGCGCCACCACCGATGATTTGTATTTGGTTGACTCACAGCAAGTTGCCCCTTTTGATGGGGATTTAAACGACTATTATAAATGGCTCACTGATCAGCAAAAACAAGACAAAAAAGAGGCACAAGGCGATGTTGATAGCACACCAAGTATTAATAGCGCCAACGCACGTAAAGAACAAAAACGTTTAGAAGCAGAATTACGCAAGCAAACTGCACCAATTCGCAAAAAACTGACACAACTTGAAACGAAAATGGACAAACTAGGTACCGAGTTGGCCGATGCTGAACAACTATTAAGTGATGTATCACTCTATCAAGATGAAAATAAAGCTAAACTCACTGAAGTATTAACCATTCAAGCTAGCCGAAAGTCTCAACTCGAAGACGTTGAAATGGAATGGATGGCATTGCAAGAAGAACTGGAATCACTCAACCAATAATATGAATCAATACTCACCGCTTCCTCTCACCTTAGAACGCTTATGGCAATTTAGTTTGCAGCATTACAGCGTGCGTGACATCAAAGAAGCGTGTTTACATCTACAAAATCACCATCAAGGTAACGTCAATTTAATTTTGTTATTAAAATGGCTCGATGAGCATGAACTAGCCTTCTCTGAAGATCAATGGATCCAATTGGAAACCGCCATTGACCGAACACAAAGTTTATTAAGCCAGTTCCGTTATTATCGTCGTAAAGCCAAACCGCATTTACCCGACACCTTGTACCGTGAGTCACTTCAGTTTGAACTTCAACTTGAGCGCCAGCAACAATCCGATTTAGTCACATGCCTCAATCAACTAACTCTGACACCACAACAAGGCATACCAATGACTCACCAATATTGTTTGAAACAAGATGCCAAACATTTGTGTGAGCATTTTTATGCTACCGCTTCTCGCCGCTAATGTGCTTCACCGGTCTTTTTCATCAATCAATCTATTTTTCATCCATTACTCTATTTTTCGCCAATAGCTATGTTTTTACCAATACCTCTCTTTCTCACCGATAAAAAAAGCAGTATTTATGATTATTCCTTGGCAACAAATCGATCCCGACACCTTAGAAAACCTCATCAAAGAATTCATTTTACGTGAAGGCACGGATTACGGCATGCAAGAAACGTCACTGGACACCAAAATAAAACAAGTTAAAGCTCAATTACAGGCAGGAAGCATTGCAATTGTTTTTTCAGAATTACATGAAAGCGTTGATATCAAAGCGATTAATGAATTGCAATGAACCTCAACCTCCCGACTTTTCGGCCAATAAATATTTGAGTATTCATCACGACACATCTTCACCACTATTTATTCTTGCCTAACATTCCCCTACACTGGTCTTCATTATTGAAGTCGGAATGAAGGATTATTATGTCGTCGAAACATCCCATTATTGCAGTAACAGGTTCTTCAGGTGCAGGTACCACCACCACCTCAGAAACCTTCAGAAAAATGTTCAATATGATGAATATTAAAGCATCGTGGGTTGAAGGGGACAGCTTTCATCGCTACACACGCCCCGAGATGGACGTCGCCATTCGAAAAGCAAAAGAACAAGGCAAACACATTAGTTACTTTGGCCCCGAAGCCAATGATTTTCCTTCTCTAGCCGATTTTTTCAAAAAATATGGGCAAAATGGGGCAGGAAAAGTTCGTCGTTATCTCCACAGCTTTGATGAAGCAGTCCCCTATAATCAAATGCCAGGCACCTTTACGCCGTGGCAAGATCTCCCAGAAAATACCGACGTACTTTTTTATGAAGGCTTACATGGTGGTGTCGTGGATGGGGATGTCAATGTCTCTCAACATGTTGATTTTCTGATTGGCATGGTTCCGATAGTCAACTTAGAATGGATCCAAAAATTCGTCCGAGATACCCGAGATCGTGGCCATTCACGAGAGGCCGTCATGGATTCTATTGTTCGCTCCATGGATGATTACTTAAATTACATTACTCCTCAGTTTTCTCGCACCCATATAAACTTTCAACGCGTTCCAACGGTTGATACCTCAAATCCACTTAATGCCAAAGGCATTCCAAGCCTCGATGAAAGTTTTGTGGTTATTCGTTTACGCGGGATTAAAAATGTCAACTTCCCATACTTACTTGCCATGATAGAGGGATCTTTTATGTCTCGCCATAATACCTTAGTAGTGCCGGGTGGTAAGATGAGTTTTGCCATGGAATTGATCATTCAACCGATTCTTCATCAACTGATCGAAACTGGAAAAATTGGTTAAGATGCATGGCAAAAGCACGCAGACTATCCAGAGTGTGAGTTCGTGCACATTTTCACTGCCGAATTTCCCTATCTGATCCGATCAAAGTCAAGAAATCACAGCAAGAAAGGGGTAGTATTTATAGGCTACTGCAAACAACTTGCAGCTATAACAATTAACACCTATTCTATTTGACCAGTTTAGCCGGTCTCAGGATGAATGACTCAAAACTGAGCAAGCCTTGTAGAGGAAGTAACAAATTATGGTTCTAGGTAAACCTCAAACTGACCCAACATTAGAGTGGTTTCTATCGCATTGTCACATCCATAAGTACCCATCAAAAAGTACTTTGATTCACGCTGGCGAGAAAGCAGAAACCCTTTATTACATCGTAAAAGGGTCTGTGGCAGTATTAATCAAGGATGAAGAAGGCAAAGAAATGATTTTGTCTTACTTGAACCAAGGTGACTTCATTGGTGAATTAGGCCTATTTGAAGAAGACCAAGAGCGTACCGCTTGGGTTCGAGCCAAATCTCCTTGTGAAGTGGCTGAAATTTCATTTAAGAAATTCCGCCAACTTATCCAAGTTAACCCTGATATTTTGATGCGTCTTTCTGCCCAAATGGCAAAACGTCTGCAAATCACTAGCCAAAAAGTTGGTGACTTAGCATTCCTAGACGTGACAGGTCGTATCGCTCAAACGCTACTAAACCTAGCGAAACAACCAGATGCAATGACGCACCCAGATGGCATGCAAATTAAGATCACTCGTCAAGAGATCGGTCAGATTGTTGGCTGTTCACGTGAAACGGTTGGTCGCATCTTAAAAATGCTAGAAGAGCAAAATTTGATTTCAGCCCACGGTAAAACCATCGTGGTTTACGGTACACGTTAATCCTCGTTTATAGATAACGATAACCCCGTAAGAAGAAATAAAGCCACTGACTTAAAAGATTCAGTGGCTTTTATTTTATATTAGCTTTTCGAAGCTTGAGCTTTACTTCTTATGACTCAAATACCTCGAAACCGAAAACCTACCCTATCGCTGGCAACACACCTAAGCTAATCATCACTTGTAGCACAATAATAACGATGCCAGCGGTAAGTGTCAGCATTAAGGCTGGCGTACCACCTGAAACAGTAAAAGCTTGCTTGTCTTGGTGTTGTACACGAGATTTCATCACCATCGTCACCGGCAATAAAATAGCGAGTATCGCCAATGCGATCGCCGCATAGCCAAGCGCCATAATAAAACCTTGTGGGTAAAATAATGCAAAGCACAATGGCGGCACAAAGGTCACTAGCGCAATACCAACACGGCCACCTTTGCTTTGGTTTTTATTTAAGCTGTCGCCTAAGAATTCAAATAACCCTAAACTCACACCTAAGAAAGAGGTGATTAATGCTAAGTCGGCAAATACGGAGACTACTTGTGAAATAGCCGAGCTATGAATCACTTGAGATAACGTACCGACTAATGCTGTCACATCACCTGCTTGAGATAATGTTGATTGATCAACTACACCTAGCGTGGCCAGTTGCCATAAGATATAAACCACTAGCGGCAATAAAGAACCGAAAACCATCACCTTCTTCAAAGCTTTCATATCAAGGTTTAAATAGCGCACTACCGCAGGAATGCTACCGTGAAAACCGAAAGAGGTAAAAATCACTGGCAATGCAGCCACAATCAGGCCTTTTTCTAATGGCATATTAAGTAGATGAACCGCTTGAATATTAGGCGTTAAGAAGAACAGCATGACCGCCATAGCGATTAGTTTACAGGTGAATAGCACGCGGTTAACTCTATCTACCGATGAAGTACCAAAGGTCACAATCGCTGCAATTAAAATAGTAAAGATTAACGTTCCAACACCATTGGATACATCAATGGCAAACCAGTTATGTAATTTGTCATTAAACTGACCGCCACCACCCGCGATGTAGGCTGCACATAGCGCATAAAAAAGAAATAGCATGGCAAACGTCGCAACCCATTTGCCTTTATCACCTAAAAATTGTTTGGCTAACGAGTGTAGAGTGGCGTCGTAATCGGCATGTTGGTGCAGCTCTAACATGAGCAATGCGGTATAAGCCATTAGCGCCCACATCCCAATCATGATGATTAAAGACGTGCTAAAACCTAACCCTGCGGAAGCAATAGGTAATGCCAACATACCAGCACCAATCGTGGTGCCCGCAATAATCAAAGTACTGCCTAGAATCTTTGAACTACTCATCTACTTTTTCTTTTTTTAATGAAATATTAAGCTGAAAGGTTACCACTTATAAGAAGTAAATCGAGGTGACATATCAATATATCGATTAAACATTCGACAATATTGACTCAAAACGGGCTTTTATTATGGTGTAAAAATATAATTACACAGTGTAAACAAAAATAAACCCAGAGCAATCTCTCACTCTGGGTTCACTTCAATATAGAGTATCAAGAAAAATTAGATACCATATTGCGCACGGTAAGCTTTTACCGACTCAAGTTGCGCTTCATTATTCCCTTGCTCTTCAAGGTAAGTCACTAGATCACCTAGGCTGATGATCGAAATCACCGCGCAGCCAAAGTCACGTTCCACTTCTTGAATCGCCGATAACTCACCTTTGCCTTTTTCTTGACGATCAATCGCGACCAATACACCCGCGAGATCCGCGCCATTCGCTTTAATGATTTCCATTGATTCACGAATCGCAGTACCCGCTGTGATCACATCGTCCACCAGCATAATACGACCTTCTAATGGATTACCCACTAGGTTGCCGCCTTCGCCATGATCTTTCGCTTCTTTACGGTTAAAGCAATATGGCGTATCGATATCGTGATGATCAGCAAGCGCAACTGCCGTCGTCGTCGCAATAGGAATGCCTTTGTACGCAGGGCCAAACAACACATCAAATTCAATACCAGAATCAGCCAAAGCTGCGGCATAAAAACGACCTAGACGCGCAAGATCGCGGCCAGTATTAAACAAACCCGCATTAAAGAAATACGGACTCGTACGGCCAGACTTTAATGTGAATTCGCCAAATTTAAGAACTTGTTTCTCAAGGGCAAACTCAATAAATTCACGTTGATATGCTTTCATAAAATATCTCTATTTAGTCCCTAGTTCCTAGTGTCTAGTCCCTAGAGGGTTTCATCTTCAATTTCAGCTGTGACAGACTCAAATTGTACTCAAAAAAATAGCCCCTCAATGAGGAGCTATATAAATAAACTATTCCGCCAGAGTGGCTTTCTGGACTGCGATAATATCGTTAATGCCTTTCTCGGCTAAATCTAATAATTGATTCAATTCTTGGCGGGAGAACGCTTCGCCCTCTGCGGTGCCCTGAACTTCAATCATCTTACCTTCTTCGGTCATTACCACGTTCATATCGGTATCGGCAGCAGAATCTTCCACATACTCTAAATCACATAAAGCGTGCTCACCTAGAATACCAACAGAAACCGCGGCAACATGGCTCTTCATTGGGTTCTTCTTTAATTTGCCAGAAGCGACTAGTGATTGGATTGCATCAGCCAACGCAACACTTGCGCCAGAGATAGAAGCAGTACGTGTACCACCATCGGCTTGAATCACATCACAATCCACAGTGATCATCATTTCGCCTAGTACATCCAAATCGACAACCGCACGTAAACTACGAGCGATTAAACGTTGGATTTCCATAGTACGTCCGCCTTGTTTACCGCTTGCGGCTTCACGACGGTTACGCGTATGAGTTGCACGTGGCAACATACCGTATTCAGCAGTAACCCAACCTTTACCACGGCCTTTTAACCAGCCTGGTACTTTTTCTTCAACACTGGCATTACACAACACCTTGGTATTGCCAAACTCTACTAATACTGAACCTTCAGCATAAGCCGTATAATTACGAGTCATTTTAATTGGACGAACTTGATCCGCGGCACGGTCATTTGGGCGAGCTGTAGAAGTCATAGAGTGATACCTAGTTGAGGATATAATTGGGGCAGGATTATATAGAGATTCACCTCAAAAAGCGATCTTATCCCCCGTTTAGTGCTACCATAGCCAACAGAAAATAATCACTTTATTTAGATTAGGAAACATTCAATGATCTACAGCATGACCGCTTATGCCCGCAAAGAAATCAAATCAGATTGGGGCAACGCCGTGTGGGAAATCCGCAGTGTAAACCAACGTTACCTTGAAACTTACTTTCGCCTACCAGAACAGTTCCGTGGACTAGAGCCAATTTTACGTGAGCGCTTTCGTAAGCGTTTAGCACGCGGCAAAGTAGAATGTCACCTACGTTTTGAAGCGAATTCAAAAGCCCAAAGCGATCTCAACATTAATGAAGATCTTGCTAAGCAAGTCATTCAAGCTGCCAAACAAGTCATGTTTCTTACTGGTGAAAACTCTCGCCTTAATCCTTTTCAAATCATGAACTGGCCCGGCGTAATGGAAGCACCAGAGCAAGATATGGATAACATCCAAAAAGAATTACTAAGCGCATTTGAAGAAGCCATGGATGATTTCATCGACGCGCGTGGCCGTGAAGGTGACAACATGAAAGCGCTGATCGACCAGCGTTTAGAAGCGATCACTAACGAGGCGGCTAAAGTTCGCGCGCGCATGCCAGAGATCCTACAATGGCAACGTGATCGTCTAATGAATAAATTTGAAGAAGCCAAAATTGAACTCGACAGTTCACGCGTCGAACAAGAACTGATCTTACTGGCGCAAAAATCAGACGTCGCAGAAGAATTAGATCGCCTAGATTCTCACGTAAAAGAAGCTAACAACATTATGAAAAAAGGCGGCGCGTGTGGCCGTAAGCTCGATTTCATGATGCAAGAATTCAACCGTGAAGCCAATACTTTAGCGTCTAAATCAATCAGCACAGATGTGACTGCTTCTGGTGTTGAGTTGAAAGTGTTGATTGAGCAAATGAGGGAGCAGATACAGAACATAGAATAGATTTTTTCTGTTCTAGAAGACGCTTAGAGCCCTGTTTTTCATTATGAATACAGGGCTTTTCTTAATGAATTATCTTTAACGTTTACTTATCTTTTTTAATTATCGCTTTGAGTGCTGCTATATTGGCTTTTCTACCTTCGGCTTCCTTCAAACGGCGTCGTTGCTCAGCAAAATGATCAAATTCTAATTTGGCTTTATCATCTGCGGCCTTTTTAGAGATACTCCCTGCACCACTTAAAACCTCACGATCATTGAAGCTTAAAAATTGATCAAGCTTTTCAGCCCAATCTTGTAAAAAGACCTGTTTACGGCGAAGAGCTTGGTCTTCAGCAAAATCAAGCCACATATTCACGATGCGATTCAGCTCTTTAATTTCATCTTCGTACAAATAGTTTTTGGCAATAGTTACGTCTGTCTTGCGAACTTCATCACCTTTATAACTGGTTAGCCCCATATCTGGTTTACTGGCATCCACACGACTAGCGATAAGCTCGGCAGCGGTCATCTTCGTAGAGGCATAATGCAGCTTATTTTGGATAGTTTGAAAGAAGCGGTTGGTCTCTTGATTAGATGGTTCATAATCGGCGGCCATCGTAAAGATTTCTTTGACACGCAAATAAACTCGCCGCTCACTGGC
This sequence comes from Vibrio casei, assembly GCF_002218025.2. Lineage (NCBI taxonomy): Bacteria > Pseudomonadati > Pseudomonadota > Gammaproteobacteria > Vibrionales > Vibrionaceae > Vibrio > Vibrio casei. Next base: position 2,518,138 of record NZ_AP018680.1, read on the forward strand.
TCGGATATCGCGAATGCGTTCAAGCATCTCATCAAAGTAGTCAGGAACGGCAGACTGACCCACAGGCGGGTTTTTCAGACGTTCATCATCCATTACGAAGCCTTTGATAAGGTATTCCTTCAACACCCCTGTCGCCCATTGACGAAACTGCGTACCACGTTGTGAACGAACCCTGTAGCCTACAGCTAAAATTGCATCGAGATTATAGTGGTCAATTTCACGAGAGACTTGTCGAATACCTTCTAATCGAACTATCCGGAATTTCCGGATGGTTGCATTTTGTACAAGCTCACCTTCATTGTAGATATTAATTAAGTGCTCATTAATCGTACGAACATCTTTGTCATAAAGTTCTGCCATCACAGCTTGAGATAGCCATAAGGTATCGGATTCAAAGCGACACTCAACACGAGTTTGACCATCCACACTAGTGAAAAAAATAAACTCTCCTTGTGGAGCTTGAGGTATATTATCTGTCATTCAATTAACCTTATGCGTCATTGATAGGACTTACTTATCTCACCCCATTGCTAACTTAGCAGCTTGTTGCCACATAAAGCTTGGCATTGGCGAGTTTAATTTCCAAGTGATACTCATAGGCTGTGATCCTGTGTGTGAAACGTATTCCACTTCACCATAATTCACAAACCCTAATGTACGACCTAATTCATCTTTAGTTTGCTCTCGAACAAATAAAAATAAACGTTTTTCAATTTTTGAGTGCTGTACATAATCTAGCCCGCGGCCACGATCAGGCCTTGCGCTATTTTGCGATTGCCAATGAAACAAGCTCTCATTAATTGCGTAATCATAATACATAGTGGTTGGAGAAAACTGCTGTTCATTTTTATCTAATGTCACAAACATCAATTCAATATTTTGATCTGAAATAATAAATACACCTTCGCGTGCTGGCGGTTGTCTCTCAAACGTTGTGGCACCAAAAGCGACCAATATCTGTTCTCTGGAATAACGAGCATGTAATCGCAGTGGTACGTCGGGTAAATTATCCATTACCGGCTGTTCATGCTTAGTTTGTGCAAGTTGCCAATTCAAGACATCCAATAACTCCAATTTAAAATCGAACGATCTCAGTTTGGCCAAGCTTTGGGCAATAGAATCAAAACCACAACTAGGCCCAGGCTTCTGCCAAAAATCATAATGACACATCAAAATATGGCGGCTAATTTGATTTTCACTCACAAAGTTATTTTGGCAAAGTTGCTTTAAGAAACTTAAATAAGCATGATCATCACAAGTCAAAATTCGATTATAAATAGCCTTTTTGATCATCTTCAAATGATGACTATCCGCATCATCATTAACCTGATCTTGTGACTTTTGAACCAACTCTTCCCAGCATCCTTTCTTGTATAGCTCATTTAAATCGATATGAGGATGCTGACTTAAGAAATTGGTCAAAGTTAACGGTAGTGTCGAATGTTGAGGATACTGACGGATCATAGTAACGAGACGATTTAATGTTAAGGAAGCTTGTCGAATATTACTCAACACCATTTCTTGAGTACGCTTACTCAACTCAATACGACAGCCTAATGGTACATGAGGAAAGCCTTGTTTGATTTCATTACTGATGGCTCGATTGCTTTTACCAACTAAGGCTCGAAATTTATTGGCAAAATCATATTCTGAACGTGAGTTCCCCACAAAATCTAAGACGGTACAACACTCTTTACCTTCAGATAAACGCAAGCCTCGGCCGAGTTGTTGCAAGAATATGGTTAAGCTTTCTGTTGGCCTTAAAAACAACAAGGTATCGACTTCCGGTATATCGACCCCTTCATTAAAAATATCGACCACACAAAGTACACTGATTGTTCCCGAGCGAATCGCTTGCTGCTTCTGTTGACGTTCATGACTATTGTTGCTGGTCAGTACGTCGGATTTTATGTCTTTTAATAACAATTGCTGAGCCATGTATTCAGCATGTTCTTTACTCACACAAAAGGCTAAAGCTTTCATTTGAGTAATGTCGGTAATCAGCTCCTGCATGCTTAATAAAATCTTATCAAAGCGCGCTTGATTATAAGTATATAGATTGGTTAATTCGGTAATGTCGTAACGACCTCGACTCCAAGAGATGCTTCTAAGATCCGTATCATCATCAATACCAAAATACTGAAATGGGCAAAGATGACGACGATTGATCGCTTCAGGTAAACGGATCTCAGCGGCTATCACCCCACCAAAATCCGCTAAAATATCACCTCCATCATGACGCTCAGGCGTTGCCGTCAACCCAAGCAATACCTCTGGTGAAAAGTATTCTAATACCGAACGATAACTGCTTGCTTTAATATGATGAACTTCATCAATGACGATGTAATCATAGAAGTCAGACGTTAGCGTCAATTGCTCAAGTTGATTGTTTAAGGTTTGAATAGAAACAAACAATTGACGATGGTGTTCTGGCGTGTGCCCACCGACCCAAAGCTCTCCAAAGTTGCCATTACGCAGCACTCCTCGATAAGCCGATCGTGCTTGCTTTAATATTTCTTCACGATGAGCAATAAATAGGAAGTTTGCTTCAGGTTTTTCTTTAACGAAGCGAGCAAAATCAAACGCTGAAATTAACGTTTTACCTGTGCCAGTTGCCGCCACCACTAAATTTCGGAAACGATGATGAACACTACGTTCCACTGCCAATTGCTCTAGAATATCCGTTTGATGAGGGAACGGCGTAATATCAAAGAAATGTGTTGTGCTCGATTGGTGATCACCACGTTGCTGATTTAATGCTTTTTTTAGCTTATCACTACTGACAGCATCTCCGCTAAATCGCTCAAAATCATTAGAAGCCCAATAGGTTTCAAAAGTACTCAATGATTTATCAATAATATGTGGGATCTCTTGCGAGGTGATTTTTAAGTTCCATTCTAAGCCATTGGTGAGTGCTGAATGAGAAAGATTAGAAGAACCTATGTAGCCGGTGTGATAACCAGTATCACGTAAAAACAGATAGCTCTTGGCATGTAAGCGTTCACGATCTGTGTTGTAGCTTAATTTCACTTCGGTATTAGGTAAGCTTGCCAGGTACTCCACGGCTTTAGCGTCCGTCGCCCCCATGTAGGATGTGGTAATGATTTTCAACTCACGACCACTCGACGTAAATTCCTCTAACTCTTTACGAAAAATGCGAATCCCTGCCCATTTGATAAACGACACTAACCAATAAATTTTATCGGCGGATAAGATTTCTCTTTTTAGCTCAGACTCAAGAGACAAACCCGCATTACTACCACAAAACAATTCACTTTGAGTTAAACCAGTTAATGGCGTGATTTCTTTTATATAATTTTGTAGATCAACGGAGATGGGATTTTCTAATTCGTATAATGCGGTCAGAATTTTTCCCTGACTCGCCAGTAAATTTTCTTCAATGAAGCCGTTATCTTGAATTTGGTCTTTAAGCCATAACAATAATTGATTGGATAAGGTAATTTGCTGTTGCAAGCGATCATCACTAGCAGGTAAAGAGTCAATCGCATATTCAAGAATGTGAGATAAGAAACGAGATAGCCAGATAGATGCTTCGCTAGTGTTAAGTTCGCGCTCACCAACATAAAAACGCTCTCGATCAAGCCGATTTTCAATAAGCCCTGTTATTAATTGCTCATAAATTCCAACTTGTTGCATAACGTCCCTTATCCGATGGTTGCTTCTCAATTTTTTATAATAAACTATTTTGTACTAACTCTCGTTAGTGGAGGTCAACATTGTTTCAAATCTAGACCCGCTCAAGTTTGAGCGATTGACAGCTTCCTTTGCTCAGATAGACGATCTAGCTAAAGCCTCTCTTAATGACGAGATGGTATCCGCAAAAAAGAAAGAGAGCTATTTAGGGCGTGATTTATACGTGACTAGAGTGATACAACACTTTTATGCGCATAAAAATGTAAAATTCCACACTTTTCGGCGCGTAAAAGTGCAAAAACTCAACTTGAATACCTGCCTACACAAAGTGACTCTATTTAATACCAAGCATGCCCTCTTAATTGAGGGCTTTTTATTCGCCTCTTTCCAAATATTCACACCTAGTTACAATCAAACAGATGCCGATTGAAACTCAAAGCATCATCATCTGTCTTCCTAGTAGCTAGATCGCATCATTCACAAAGGCATGGTTTGAAAACACTGCATCATCTTCGTACTGCTAACTCAACTCGCTGGGCACTAATTCTTGTGCTGTGGGTGGTTTTAGTGTGCCTGATGAAAAATATGAATGTGTTGTCGGCGGCTTGTTCGGTATCGGCGGCTCAATCGACTAGTGTCGCTCCAAATTTAACGTCACTTGCTGATGATAACATTGAGAATAAGGCTAAACCGGATAGCACGAATGAATGCCACTTATCAGAAAAGCTGCTGCAATTTCATTTTCACCAACTCGATAGTGTGGTGATTAGTACCTTACTGCCGAGCTTAATGATTGCTGCGTTCCTGTGGTTTAGCCTCACCTCCCATCGAATATTTCATAAACCTCCCGTTCCCAAACGGCGACGCCACTTAGAGCTTTGTACTTTCCAAGAATGAGTAATAACGACTAACTCTCGTCATCACTCTCTTTTATTAAGAGAGCAGGTTTTGTTATTTTCATTTTAGGAATACCAATGCAACTTTTTACTGTATTCACACGCCTTCAGCCTAAGCTTGCCAAATTAAGTTTGGGGCTGTTAGGGCTATTCGTATTATTTAGCAGCTATGTGACCGCCGCGCCGCTGACAACCGGTTGGATAAAGGCCGAACAACATCCTCCGGTTGAGGTGCAATTTGTGTTAACCGGACAGGTTGATGCCAACAATAACGCTGCCGGTTTTATTGAAGTCAAACTCGCCGATGAGTGGAAAACTTATTGGCGCTCTCCGGGCGAAGGTGGCGTATCACCGGAACTTGATTGGCAAGCTTCTAGCAATATTAATAATGTAGATTGGCAGTGGCCTTATCCGCAGCGCTTTAATGTGTTAGGCATTGAAACCCTAGGCTATAAACACGATGTCGTATTTCCACTTTCGATTAAAGTTGAAGATCGCCACCAGCCAGTCAACTTTAAGGCCAATTTAAGTTTGTCTTCTTGCTCAACCGTGTGCGTGATCACCGACTATCCATTAGAGCTGAATTTCACCCCGTCTGACTTAAAAGCCGATCCAGATGCCATGCGTCGCTATGCTCAAGCGGTGAGTTTAGTACCACAAACTTCCTCAATGTTGGCCGACACACAAGCAACATGGGATGCGGCAAACAATAAGCTGCAAGTGTCTCTCACCAGTCAGCAAGGTTGGCAGCAGCCCGATTTGTTTGTTGATGGCAAGGCAGAAAATGTCGCAGACAGCAGCTTTTCTCATCCTAAGCTTTCTATTGATGGCAACCAGTTAACCGCTTGGTTTGATGTGTCTAACTGGCTTGGCGAGCCGGATTTAAGTGGTGAATCGATACAAGTCACCATCGTCGATAAGCAATTTATTGCCGAACAAACCATTGCATTAACCGATGGTAGTGTCAGTGAGGCAAGTACCAGTTCGTCACTATTAACCATGTTTGCATTTGCTTTACTAGGTGGGCTAATTCTCAATGTGATGCCGTGTGTACTACCGGTGTTAGGTATGAAGCTTACCTCTGTATTAAGCGCTGAACGCCAACAAAAATCACAAGTACGGATGCAATTTCTAGCCTCAGCGGCGGGCATTATCAGCTCATTTTGGTTAATTGCCGCGAGTTTGGCGATACTCAAATGGTCTGGTCAATCGATTGGTTGGGGAATTCAATTTCAAAGTGCAGGCTTTCTTGGCTTGATGGTATTGGTGACGGCGATTTTTGGCGCCAATATGCTGGGTTTATTTGAACTGCGTTTACCTTCATCACTCAATACTTGGATGGCCACTAAGGGAAGTAACAAACACTCAGGTCACTTTATTCAAGGGATGTTTGCCACTTTACTGGCCACCCCTTGCTCTGCGCCGTTTCTTGGTACCGCAGTGGCGTTTGCTCTTGGCGCTTCTTGGGCGACTTTATTTCTGATTTTTACCGGACTCGGTATCGGCATGGCACTGCCTTGGTTATTGGTGGCGCTGCGTCCTTCGCTTGCCTTAAAACTACCAAAGCCGGGTAAATGGATGAATCGCCTTAAAATCATTTTTGGTTTGATGATGTTGGCGACTTGTGTGTGGCTGATTAGCTTGCTCTCTTCCCATCTATCAACCGGTTTATTGTGGGCTTTCAGTCTCGTCGCTTTAATATTGCTGATCTGGCGCTGTGTAAATGTGTTTGGCGCACGCGCAGTTGGCATCAGCGTCAGTCTCGGCTTAATTGCAACATCAATCGTCTTTTTGATTGCTAGCCTAACCGCCGATTATTGGCGCTCACCATTACCGGCCGAGTTAAGTTGGCAGCCGCTAGATACTCTGGCAATCCAGCAACAAGTCACGGCGGGTAATACCGTGTTTGTCGATGTCACGGCAGATTGGTGCATAACCTGTAAAGCCAACAAGATCGGCGTGCTGCTGCAACAACCGGTTTATGACGCATTGCAACAAGACAAGATTGTACGTATGCAAGGTGATTGGACAGTGCCTAACCCGAAAGTAAGTGAATACTTACAATCGTATAATCGCTTTGGTGTTCCGTTTAATATTGTCTATGGACCACAAGCGCCACAAGGTATTGCACTGCCTGTGATCTATTCCAGTAATGATGTTATGCAAGCCATCGAAAAGGCATCGGGAGGGGTTCAATGAAGTCGATAAAGTCAAAGCTAATTGGGGTCTTCAAGTACCTAATATTGCTGGTTGTGGTATCCGTTGCTGTCGATCTGTGGCGTAGCCAGTCAGTGCCAACACAAGCCAGTTTCAATCTCAAGGCGCAAGATATTAATCAACAATGGGTCGATATTGAGGCGCTTAGCCAGGAGCAGCCAGTGGTGGTGTATTTCTGGGCCAGCTGGTGTTCGGTGTGTCAGTTTGTCACACCAAGTGTCAACTGGGTAAGTGATTACTACCCGACTGTCGGCGTTTCCTTGTCATCCGGTGAATCTCACAAGTTGCAACGCTACTTTGAATATAAGCAATTGGGTTTTGCCAACATTAACGATCCACGTAGCCAAATCGGCCAGCAATGGGGAGTCAATGTTACGCCAACGATTTTTATCGTGCGCAATGGTGAAATCAAACACATTACCACAGGCTTTACCTCGCCAATCGGTTTACTTGCTCGTCTTTGGGTGAGTTAAGCCAACCACTGTCTAGCCAATTATTTAAGAACTTTTTCAGGAAATATGATGAAAACAACAATCAAACAACGCGCTTTAATTTGGGTTAGCCTACTCATGGTGAGCTTATCAACAACCACACTACAAGCGGCAACACTGCCACAAGAAACTGAGCAGAAAATTAATGAGATCAATCAAATGCTGCGTGACAATCCTCAGGTAGTAGATGGCTTGCACGAAAGCTTGCAACGCTATGTCCACCAGCAAAACCAATTTGATGCAGTATTAAAACAGTACAATGACTATATCTATAACAACCCGGACCAACCGTCTTATGGCGCGAAAGACCCAAAATTGACGATTGCCTTTTTTACTGACTACAGTTGTCCTTGGTGTAAGAAACTCACACCAGTATTACAACAATTAGCGGAGAAATATCCGGAGATAAAAGTCGTGGATATTTTAGTGCCACTAAAAGAAATCAATAGTGAGCAAAACTCGGCGACTTATGCGCTAAACACTTGGCAGAATAAAGCAAGCAAGTTTGCCGAAGTCAGTGAGTTATTAGTCAAAAAGCCCGGTAGTCACAACCCTGCATCACTACTTCAAGTGGCAAAGAAAACCAGGACACGCGAGCAATTAGAAAAGATCGATAAAATTCAACAGCAAGTGACCAAGAACTATCAACTGTTTGCGCAACTTGGTTTACAAGGTACGCCTGCGATGTTAATTGGCGATGAGGTAATTCCGGGGTATTTACCGATTGAAAAGTTAGAACCTATTATTCAAGCGCAACTCGCTAAATAACCTCAGATTTGGATAACTTGAAAGCACATAACCCGTGAAACAAAGGCGACCATCAAGTCGCCTTTTTCGTTTTTACTGCCTTATATCAATTTCTATTCAGAGCATCCAATACAGACATTTAGACGTCCAGACGTTGACATCTCACTGTACAAGCTTTACTCTGCGCGGCCTATTTTGTTTTCGATCTTCATTAATCGTTCTTTATTAATACTGGTGTGTTATGTCTGCCCCTGAATCATCAAAATCAACTCCATCTCATCGCCCGGCACCGTCCGCACTGGCATTATTACCACTCGGGGTCTTCCTGACATTATTCATTGGCGTCGGCACTTACTTAACCATTCAAGGTGTTGATTTTGCTTTTTATCAACTGCCGGCTCCGATAGCGACATTGCCTGCCATTATCGTGGCGATTCTGTTAAGCAAAGAAAAAATCAATAAAGCAATTGAACAGTTTTTAAATGGTGTCGGTCATCAAGACATTATTGCCATGTGCATGATTTATTTACTTGCAGGTGCATTTGCAGCTGTCGCCAAAGCATCCGGTGGCGTGGATGCAACGGTAAATTTAGGTTTATCACTACTGCCAACTAGTATGATCTTACCGGGTATTTTCTTAATCTCAGCCTTCATTGCCACGGCGATGGGCACCTCAATGGGCACTATTGCCGCCGTTGCGCCTGTTGCACTAGGGATCGCTCAATCGGCAGGAATGAGCGTGCCATTAACCGCTGGCGTAGTATTAAGTGGCGCGATGTTTGGTGACAATTTATCCATTATTTCAGACACCACCATCGCGGCTACTCGCTCGCAAGGTTGTGAGATGAAAGACAAATTCCGCGAAAATATTCGCATTGCTCTTCCGGCCGCCATCATTACTTTGATCATTTTTGCCTTTAGCAGCACCGCAACTCAAACGCCCGCAACTGGTGAGATTGAATGGCTAAAAATTCTACCTTATCTCACCATTTTGGTTTTAGCGGTTTCAGGTCTGAACGTATTTGTGGTGTTAAGTTTAGGCATTATTCTTGCCGGTGGAGTGAGCTTATATTCAGTGCCAGATTACGCATTCGCTCAGCTCGGTAAAGATATTTATGCCGGCTTTGGCAATATGCAGGAAATCTTTTTATTATCGATGTTAATCGGTGGGTTAAGCGAACTCATGCGCCAACAAGGTGGTTTAACGTTTTTAACTCAGTTAGTCAGTAAAGTGATAAGCAGATTTGGCAGTCAACATTCCTCACAAGCTAATTCACGCGCCAGTGAAGTCGGCATTGCCGGTTTAGTGTCATTAACCAATATTTGTACGGCTAATAACACCGTAGCGATCATTGTATCGGGCAGCGTCGCACGCCAACTTGCAGAGGAAAATAATGTCTCAGCCAAGCGTTCAGCAAGTTTGTTAGATATCTTTTCTTGCGTGATGCAGGGCTTATTACCTTATGGCGCACAAGTGTTATTGCTGGGTTCAGTGTTTGGTTTATCGCCGTTGCAAATTGTCGCCAACTCTTATTATTGCATGCTATTAGCCATCACCGCGTTAGTGTCTATTTTTATTAACCATCAAGGGCGTAAACATCAAGAACGTCATCAAGCGGCGCTATAATTTATTAAAAATACTAATTTCACAACAAACGTTATCTTCACTAAACCGCATTAATGAGTGCTTGCACATCGGATGAACAAGCACTCAAGCCTGAATAAATTTTATTTCTTTTGGTATCTTGCTTCCGCTTCAAGCAGACCTTTTTTACATTCAATACCACCAGCATAACCGGTTAATTTACCATTTTTACCAATCACTCGATGGCATGGCACGATAATCGAAATAGGATTTTTACCATTCGCAAGCCCCACCGCTCGTACGGCTTTGGGATTATCAATTGCATTAGCAAGATCTTGATAGCTCCATGTTTCCCCATAAGGAATCGTAGTTAATACGTGCCATACTTTTTGTTGAAACTCTGTTCCGGTCGCCGCTAATGGCAAAGCAAAACGAGTTAACTCACCATTAAAGTATTCTTTTAACTGAGATAACGCGCGAGCAAGCACTAACTTACCATCATCACCGACTTGTTCAGTCAAGCGCTCACTTTCAATATATTCGCCTAAGTCTTCAGGCTTAGTGGTATACGTAGCAAACCACACGCCTAATAAACCCTTTTCGCAAGCTTGAATCGTCACTTCACCATATGGGCTTGCCATGGTGGTATAACATGATTCTATTACGGTATTTTTCTGATTTTTTACCATCACGATGATCCTATTCTATAAATTCCAAAGATGAAAAGTGGCGTAACTTCCCCAAGGCGAAGCCGTTTCTGTGGTTAATTGAGGGAAATCCACTAATGCCTTTTTCACCACTAAATCTTTATCCAATAAACGATCCGGTTGAGATAAACCTCGAAGCTGAGCGTAACTGATGGTCCACGGCCCAATACCTTTTAACACCAGCCATTCAGAAGGATCCGTTTGAGGTTGAACAGCCATAAATTCAGCAAAACGATGAAGAGTCTCTTTCCGACTTTGTGGCATACGCAGAAAACTCAGATCCGCTTGTGCTATTTGATGCGGTTCAGGAAAATAGCCGCCTTCCTCGCACAAGGTACGCAGTAAAAGATTCAATTGACCAATGGCTGCTGTCACGGAAACTTGCTGGCCTAAAATAGCTCGAACACCTGCCTCCCAAGCATTCCACGTTCCCGGAATACGAATCCCTTTTTGATGAACAAGCTCTGGCGCAACCTTGTCTAGATGCTGCTCAATTACATCAGTATCAGCGTCCAAATCTAGCATGCGCCGCACTTGATTAACTAATGCACGCAGTTGAGAAATGTCTTCTAGCTCAAATTCCATCTCCAAAGCATGCTCGGATTTTTTACTTATGCTAAACCAAGCAGAAGCATCATTTATTTTTACTTGTCGTTCATAATGCGTATTCGTCACCGTTTCAATGCCAGCAATCGCTCGACGAGCATAAAACTCCAACATAAATGGCCAATCAATTTGTCCTTTAAACGGAAGATCAATACTCTTTTTTAAGCCTAAATGATGAGCCTGACGACGAATTTTTGAAGGAGATAAAGAGAGATGTTGTTGAAAGGCATCATTAAAGCGCCTCACACTATTAAAACCAGAAGCGAAAGCAATATCGGTCATGCTCATCGAACTAGAATGCAATAATTGTTTAGCAAACATTAATTGCTGCAGTTGAGCGTAGCGTTTTGGTGAGATGCCAAGGTAGCGTTGAAACAATTGACGAAGATAACGATCACTGACGCCGACTCTTTCCGCTAAAGAGGTTAACGATGAACGCTGCAACTCGCCATTATCAATCAGTTTTAGAGCTCGAATAAAGGTCGTTTCAACCCCTTTCCATGCCCATGATTCTGGTGCACTGTCTGGGCGGCAACGCAAACAAGGGCGAAAACCAGATTCCAGTGCTTGGGCTTTATTTGCAAAATATTGTACATTTTCTTCTTTCGGTAAAATCGCAGGGCAAATTGGTCGACAAAAAATACCCGTTGTTTTCACTGCAATAAAAAATTGCCCATCAAAACGTTGATCGCGCGATAACCGAGCTTGTTGACATTGCTCTATCGTCAAAGAGGAATAACCAAAGGGTGAATTGTTTGACATTATGATTCTCTCGTTTATATCTACAACCAGTATATAAGCCAAACCTATTTTCACTAGCCATTTTCGGAACTGAACACTCTTCTATACTTAACCTATATATCTATACTTAACCAATCCTGAAAACTGTGTTTGCAGGATTGGTTTGTACATTGCGAGTTTTTTTGATCTTCATAACAACCAGATAAGATATGATTAACTTCGATAAAGAATAATTCAGTATCAGTGATTTCAAGGGGAATATTCATGGCGATAAAAAAATACACGCATGCAGCAGGCGGTTGGGGTGCATTAGTTAGCACAGGTAAACATCTGCTCAAAAGTGAAAATGTCGCCAAAAATATCCGCAACCTGATGCGCACCAATCAAGATAAAGGTTTTGACTGCCCAGGCTGTGCTTGGGGTGAAGATGGTGAGAAAGGCTTTTTTCATTTCTGTGAGAACGGAGCAAAAGCCGTCAATTGGGAAGGGACAAGCCGCCGAGTTGGTAAGGCTTTCTTCGCTGAGCATTCCGTTAAATCGCTGCGTAAGCAAAGTGATTATTACCTTGAGTATCAAGGACGCTTAAATCAACCCGTTCGCTATAATGCCGACTCAGATCACTATGAAGCCATCAGTTGGGACGACGCATTCGCGCTCATTGCAAAGCATTTAAAGCAATTAGACTCACCAAACCAAGCCGAATTTTACACCTCCGGTCGAGCCAGTAATGAAGCCGCTTTTTTGTATCAATTATTTGCGAGATCTGTGGGAACCAATAATTTCCCCGATTGTTCAAACATGTGCCACGAAGCCACCAGCGTCGCATTAGCCCAAGCGATTGGTATTGGTAAAGGCACCACCCGCATGGATGACTTTACCAAAGCCGATGCCATTTTCTTATTTGGACAAAACCCGGCAACCAACCACCCTAGAATGATGGATACCTTATACAAAGCATCACGTCGTGGGGCTTCCATTGTGTCTTTTAACAATTTAAAAGAACGTGGACTAGAGCGCTTTACCAATCCTCAAAACAAAATTGAGATGATAACCAATGGTTCAACGCCAATTAGCGGCCATTACTTCACTCCAAAGTTAGGTGGTGATATGGCCGCAGTACGAGGCATGGTAAAAGCTTTGTCTGTATTTGATAAAAAAGAATTATCCCAAGGTAGAGAATCTATCTTTGATCACGCTTATATCGAAAAACACACCAATGGCATGCAAACCTATTTGGATCAAGTCGATGCAACGACTTGGGAAGAGATCATTGAACAATCTGGCCTAACTCAACAGCAATTAGAAACCGCGGCGGAAACTTATCGTAAGGCCGATCGAGTCATCATTACTTGGGCAATGGGTATCACTCAGCACAAGCACTCAGTTAATACCATTCAAGAAATGGTTAATCTGCAATTATTGTTTGGTCAAATTGGTAAAGACGGCGCTGGCGTCTGCCCTGTTCGTGGTCACAGTAATGTACAGGGCGATCGCACCGTTGGCATTAACGAAAAATCATCAGCCTCTTTTATCGAAAAATTAGAATCCGCTGTTGGATTTAAAGCACCAACTAAGCCGGGTCATAATGTCGTGGAATCGATCAAATCGATGTTAGCCGGTGAGAGCAAAGTGTTCATTGGACTGGGTGGTAACTTTGTCTCCGCTACGCCAGATACGAGACTTACACAGCAAGCATTAGAAAGTTGTAATTTAACCGTTAACATTGCCACCAAATTAAATCGAACCCACTTGTCACCAGGTAAAGATTCATTAATTTTACCTTGCCTTGGTCGTACCGATGTCGATTGGCAAAAAAACGGACAGCAATGCGTTACGGTCGAAGATTCCTTTAGCATGGTACATGCGTCTTATGGCGCAGTTGAACATGATGAGCAAAGTAACGATCAAGGTGAAATGCGATCTGAGCCAGCCATCATCGCAGGTATGGCTCAAGCAATGTTAGGATCCTCTCCAGTTGATTGGTTATCATTGATTGAAGATTACGATCGCATTCGATCATTAATTGAAAAAGTGATCCCTGGCTTTGAAGGCGTCAACGATAAGATTAAGCAACCGGGCGGTTTCTACTTAGGTAACTCAGCACGAGATAATAACTGGCAAACCAAAAGCGGCAAAGCCGAGTTTAATGCCCATTCACTGCCAACTCACTTACAACCCGCAGCATTACGAAAAATGAGTGATCAAGCCGTTTTTGTACTGCAAACAATGCGATCTCACGATCAATATAACACTACAGTATATGGATTTGATGACCGCTATCGTGGCGTTTTTGGGGAACGTAACGTTCTGTTTATGAATAAGAAAGACATTGAAGAGATGGGAATGCAAGCCGGAGATCGCGTCGATATACAATCGTTATACGCCGATGAATATCAACGTGAGATATATGGTTTTAAATTAGTGGAGTATGACATCCCAGAAGGTAACATTGCTGCCTATTTCCCAGAAGCTAACCCGTTAGTGGCTTTACATGACAGTGGTGATCTAAGCCATACACCAGTTTCTAAAGCAATAGTGGTCACGTTGAAACTCAGTAAAAAAACCAGCGAAGATATCAATGTCGTGTCTTATTAACATTAAGTGTTAGAACTTAATCGACCAATGACAATACGTTGCGATCTATAGACAAAAAGGCAGCTAACAATCACGTTCTGTCTTTTGTTAGCTTCCTTCAACATGATTTTACCGAGCTTATTCTTGTTTAATCAACGCAATACGTTCTGGACAAGTATAAGCATCCGCTCGACCGGGACGACAAAAACCGACCAAGGTTAAATTGGATTTCTGCGCCAATTCCACGGCCATACTGGTGGCCGCTGAAATAGCCAACAATATCTCAACACCCGCACTCACCGCTTTTTGTACCATTTCAAAACTCGCTCGACTGGTCACTAAAATAGCGCCGCCGCTCAATTTATGACGAATAATATACCCAACTAGCTTATCCAAAGCGATATGACGACCAATATCTTCACGTATTGCAATGACATCACCTTCCACTGAAACATAAGCCGCTGCATGAGTTGCTCCTGTCACTTGGTTCAGATTTTGTTGGTTATCAAGTTGCTGCAAAATATCATCAATTTTTTGCCAAGGTAAAAACGTTGTTTGAAGCAAAGAAGCCAAAGGACGAACCACATGATCTAAACTTTCAGACCCACAAATACCACAACCGGTACGACCCGCCATACTTCTGCGTACTTTTCTTAGTCGCTCCATACAGCGGTTCGCAATCTCAATATGGAGCTCAATACCATTGTCAGACTCTACCTGCACTATGTCATGAATATCTCGAGCGTAGTCAATGATGCCCTCCGATAAGGAAAAACCCACCGCTAAATCTTCCAAATGGCTGGCGGTGCACATTAATACGGTGTGCGAGATACCGTTATACACCAATGCCACGGCGGTCTCAGTAGCAAAATATTCATTCTGTAAGTTGGCGCTTGGTTCACTATGTCTAAAACGCATAACAGGTGCGGTGACAAAGTTCTCTTTTAGCGGCGATGGGAAAGCTGATTTATTAGATTTTTGGGACATGTGGGCATCTAAGCTAGTAATACACTCAATAAGTATAACGAAACTCACGTATCGATGCTGAAATAATGCCTGCAGGATTCAAATCATAATCGGCTTATGCTACTCTTCGCTCCCCTTTTTATCCTTACGATTTTAATGTCTATTGCGACCCTTCGTTATTGACTAAAATAGTAACGGTGATACTCAACAAAAGTGAATGGATAATGGTCGGTAAAGGTACGCTTTATATTGTTTCTGCGCCAAGTGGTGCAGGTAAATCGAGCTTGATTTCAGCTATGTTAGAAAAAAACCCTAACTACGCAATGAAAGTGTCAATCTCGCACACTACCCGTGAACAACGCCCCGGTGAAGTTGATGGCGTGCATTATCATTTTGTTGAAAAGGACCAGTTTATTACGTTAATGAACCAAGGCACGTTTCTTGAGCATGCCGAAGTCTTTGGTAATTATTACGGAACATCACGGGTCTGGATTGAAGAGACCTTAAACAACGGTATCGATGTCTTTCTCGATATTGACTGGCAAGGTGCTCGTCAAATCCGTAAACAAATGCCACACGCAAAAGGCATCTTTATTCTGCCTCCTTCAAATGGTGAATTAGAGCGTCGTTTGAATACCCGTGGGCAAGATAGCCCAGAAGTCATTGCCGGCCGCATGAGCAAGGCTAAATCAGAAATATCCCATTATGATGAATACGATTACCTCATCATCAATGATGATTTTGATGCGGCATTAATGGATTTTAAAGCCATTATCCGAGCCGAGCGCCTAAAGCACGACAAACAAGCCGTTAAATTTAACGGTATGTTAAAAGCATTACTGTCTGAATAATAAGCAGTTTTTTGTTTGTTTAATACAAATAAACGGGTAAGAGTCTTATTGCTAGAATCTGTAGCGGTAAGGCTGTATAATTTCCCGTCATTCTAAATAAAATTCACTAAATTGGAGTCATCATGGCACGCGTAACTGTCCAAGACGCTGTTGAAAAAGTCGGTAACCGTTTCGACCTAGTCCTAATTGCGGCTCGCCGCGCTCGTCAAATGCAAACTGGCAACAAAGATGCATTGGTTCCTGAAGAAAATGATAAAACGACGGTTATCGCTCTGCGTGAAATCGAAGAAGGTCTTATCACTAAAGAAGTTTTAGACGCACGTGAGCGCCAAGAACAACAAGAGCAAGACGCGGCAGAACTTGCAGCAGTAAGCAGCATCGTTCATCACCGTTAATTCTTTATCTCTGGGCGAATAACATTGTACTTATTTGAGAGTTTAAAGGCCGTTGCCCAAGAATATTTACCAGAGTCTCAACTCGAGACTCTGAGTGAAGCTTTTGTCGTGGCAAGAGACGCCCACGAAGGACAAAGCCGTTCAAGCGGTGAACCTTATATCATTCACCCCGTTGCGGTAGCCCGTATTCTGGCGGAAATGCGTCTGGATAATGAGACCTTAATGGCCGCATTATTACACGATGTGATTGAAGATACAGAGGTCACCAAAGAAGATTTAGCATCACAATTTGGCATTATAGTGGCTGAATTGGTGGACGGTGTCTCCAAACTTGATAAACTCAAATTTCGCGATCGTAAAGAAGCTCAAGCTGAAAACTTCCGCAAAATGATCTTAGCCATGGTGCAAGACATTCGCGTTATCTTAATTAAGCTTGCTGATCGTACTCACAATATGCGCACCCTTGGCGCATTACGCCCAGATAAACGTCGACGTATTGCACGTGAGACGCTTGAGATTTTTTCTCCCCTTGCCCATCGCTTAGGTATCCACAACATAAAAACCGAACTCGAAGAGCTAGGTTTTGAAGCCTTATATCCCAATCGTTATCGTGTACTCAAAGAGGTCGTCAAGGCTGCTCGTGGTAACCGAAAAGAAATGATCCAACGGATTCACAGTGAAATTGAAGGCCGACTCGAAGATGTTGGGTTGCACGTTCGAGTATTGGGCCGAGAAAAAAACCTCTATTCTATTTACAATAAAATGCGCACCAAAGAGCAGCGTTTCCATACCATTATGGACATCTATGCTTTTCGCGTCATTGTTGATACACCAGACACGTGTTATCGCGTTCTAGGGCAAGTCCATAACCTATATAAACCTCGCCCGGGACGAATGAAAGATTACATTGCGGTACCTAAAGCGAATGGCTACCAATCTTTACACACCTCAATGGTTGGCCCTCATGGTGTTCCCGTTGAAGTACAAATCCGTACCGAAGATATGGAACAAATGGCGGATAAAGGTGTGGCAGCACACTGGTCTTACAAGGCTAACGGTGAAAGCTCAGGAACTACCGCTCAAATTAAAGCCCAACGTTGGATGCAAAGCTTACTTGAACTACAACAAAGTGCAGGTAACTCCTTTGAATTTATCGAACATGTAAAATCGGATCTCTTCCCAGATGAGATCTTCGTCTTTACACCGAAAGGCCGCATTATTGAATTACCTGCTGGTGCCACACCGGTTGATTTTGCTTATGCTGTGCATACTGATGTTGGTAATACCTGCGTAGGGGCTAGGGTTGATCGCAATCCTTACCCTTTAAGTAAAGCACTTAAAAATGGCCAAACCATTGAGATAATTAGTGCTCCGGGTGCTCGTCCGAATGCAGCATGGCTGAACTATGTTGTCACCTCTCGCGCTCGAACTAAAATACGTCAAGTATTAAAAACCATGCGTCGTGATGAATCTGTCGCCCTTGGTCGTCGATTACTCAACCATGCGCTTGGTGATCTTTCAATCAGTGATATCAGTAAAGAAAATATTCAACACGTTATTTCTGATCTGAAACTAAAAACGCTTGATGAGCTACTAGCCGCTATCGGTTTAGGTGAATTGATGAGTATTGTTATTGCTCGTCGATTACTCGGTGACGCTGACGAACTAACCGAAATCGAATCATTAGAAAGCGATAAGTCCTCTAAGAAAAAACTGCCTATTCGTGGTGCAGAGGGGATTCTTCTCACTTACGCAAAATGTTGTCACCCGATTCCCGGCGATCATATTATTGCTCATGTTTCTCCAGGTCGAGGTTTGGTGGTTCACCGTGAAACCTGTCCAAATATTCGTGGTTATCAAAAAGAGCCCGAACGTTATATGGCGGTTGAATGGTCAAAAGATTTTGATCAAGACTTCATTACTGAATTGAAAGTTGATATGCAAAACCACCAAGGCGCACTGGCTGATTTAACCAATGTTGTCGCCTCTACCGGTTCCAATATTCATGGTATTGCGACCGAAGAACGCGATGGTAGACTGTATACAATTTCTTTATTACTGACGACCAAAGATCGGGTACATCTAGCCAGTATTATGAAACGTATTCGAGTCATGCCACACGCGTTGAAAGTGCGTCGCTAAAGAAATTAACTTTCATTACTGAATCAATTCAACATTAAAAAGCATCAACAAAAGTTGATGCTTTTTTGTGTCTATTCTGTTGTTCTGTCCTAAATAAGGTTAACACTTATTAGTTGCTTGGTTAGTACTTTTCTACATATTAATGATTTTCTAAATATTGGTGCTTTCAAAAATCTTGTCAGCCGAAGCAGTAACAAACCCTTGATATAAAACACCATTACCCAAAGGAAAACGCTTAGCAAACTCGTAAAAACCACCAGGGATGACGATCTCGCCATCGCTACACTCAACAGAAACTTTATCGGCCAGTGTCGAGGATTGCTGTAAACCAACCTCTTCACTCCCTTTCACATCACCACCAGAATTATTCATATCAAAGTTATGCCACACGAGAAAGTCATTCACTTGCTTTAGGTCCATAAACCCGGCTAGCTCGTTCACACTGACCGTAAAATGATTCGCTCCAAAACCATGCGCAGCCACCCATGCAGCGTATTCGCTTTCTTCAGCTAACATTTGGTATTGCTCTTTGGTAATACGCCAAGGCCGCCCTTGATATAAAAACTGACTGCTATCTGTATATTGTTGAGGTAAGTCATGAATCAGAGAGTCGATAATATGATTCAGGTTTTCTGAACATTTAGGCAAACATAATTCACTGATAAAAACTTTAGGGTAGCGAGGATCAGGATGCTGGTAATGATGGGCGTATAACTTTTTCGCTTCAAAATGATATTCACCAGCCTGTTCATAACCTAATGCTTGAAAGTGCTTAGCCAATTGAACCAAACCTAATTTTCCGCCCGAAAATGTACGCAAAGCAATATGATCATTACTCAATTTCTCGCCTTTCTGACTTAATAGTTTATGTACTTTTATCGCCGATGGACACAAACGTTGGGTATAATCTTGCCACAAATGTTCAAAAAGCGCCTCAATATTAGCCATGTTGTACTCTCCTATTTAGCCCGCTCAAAAGCCGACCTTTATCATTATCACTTTGACTATAGTTCAACGCTGATAAGCCATCTTATTTTTAGCAAGAACCTGACAAAATACGTTAATTTTTCACATTAATTCAATAACAACCGGATTGAATCACCACTTTTGACTAATAAATTTTTCGCAACATCTGGGTGAATAAACGCGGTATTTTGCTCAGAGTCATAAGCCACTTTAGCCACTAATGCCCGAAAATCACTTAACTGAGTATTGGACATTAAATAGGTATGCGATGAAGAATGTTCACGTACTTCAACCTTCGCCACAAAAGATTGCTGAATGGATTTAATATGGTTTCTATCGCATTCAACCGTTGGCCCTGCATCAAAAATATCCACATACCCTCGGCAAGCAAATCCTTCTTTTTCAAGTAATTTTAATGCTGGAGCTGTGTATTGATGGACCTGCCCGATCACCGCTTGGGCTTCTGGGCTTAACAGATTGACGTAAATCGGCAACTTTGGCATCAAATCCGCGATAAACCCTTTATTACCGGTTCCGGTGAGATAATCTGCCAAGGTAAAATCGATAGAGAAGAAATGCTGCTGTAACCACTGCCAAAATGGTGAGTTGCCATTTTCATCACTCACACCACGCATTTCAGCAATAACGGTTTGAGAAAATCGCTCTGGAAATTGTGCCATCATCAAAAATCGGCACTTAGACATCAATCGGCCATTTAACCCTGCTCGATACTCTGGTAACAAAAACAAGGTACAAATTTCACTGCAACCCGTGTAATTATTGCCAAGAGTGAGGACTTGAACTTCATTGCGAACATTCAATTTGTTGGAGCTGTGTACCACTTTACTAATATGGTAACTATACGATGGGACTTCCCAGCCAATCGATGCCTCAATACCAGTTGTCCCGACAACTTGGTTGGTATCGGTATCCACTGCCACCATTAAATAACTTTCATTTTGAGGATGTTCGGTATGCTTTGAAAAGCTGCTGATAGAAGCTTCAATACGCTTCGATAACAGTTCTTGGTTAACCGGTAATGATGTAAAACCATGACCAGATGCTTCTGCACATTGGTAAAGCGCATCGTAATCGGTATCTTGAATTGGACGAATTACTAACATGATGCTTCCCTCTCAACTGAGGAATAGGAGTGACATCGTTGCCACTCTCATTTTTTATAATCAGGTATTAATCCTTGCTGAGCAATCACACATAAAAGATTAAAACATGAGGCATAAAGCCAATACATCAGTACGCATTGGCTTTTAGGCTTCTATTTATTATAGAAGTCTCCATGATAAAAGAGACGAATTACAAAAGAGAGGCAATCGCTTGATCAAGCTTCGCCAACCCTTGCTCCATCTCTTTTTGCGTGATCACCAGTGATGGAGTAAAGCGCACCACATTCGGGCCAGCCACAAGCAACAATAAGCCATTCTTACCTGAAGCAACTAAAATATCACGAGCTCGACCTTGCCATTCTTGGTTGAGTTCTGCACCAATTAATAACCCTTTACCACGTACATCAGCAAACAGGCCATATTTGTCATTAATTTTAGCGAGGCCTTCTTTTAACCATTGTTCTCTTTTCTTGACCCCTTCTAAAATAACCGGTTGACTGATGTAATTAACAACTGCATCTGCCACTGCGCACGCTAATGGATTACCGCCATAAGTTGAACCATGTACTCCCACTTTCATGTGTTGCGCCAATTCAGTTGTGGTAAGCATTGCGCCAATTGGGAAACCACCACCAAGCGATTTTGCGGTAGATAGAATATCCGGCGTCACGCCAAGTTCTTGATAAGCATAGAAGTGACCGGTTCTACCATTACCCGTTTGTACTTCATCAAAAATCAACAGAGCATTGTGCTGATCGCACAGTGAGCGTACTGCTTCGGCAAATTCAATCGATGGTGACAGGACACCACCCTCCCCTTGTAATGGCTCCATCATCACTGCACAAGTGTTATCCGAAATATGCGTTTTTAACGCCTCAATATCGTTGTAAGGCAGGTGAGTAATGTTACCTGGTTTTGGCCCAAAACCATCTGAATAAGCCGGCTGGCCACCCACGGTTACGGTAAAAAAAGTGCGACCATGAAACCCTTGAGTGAAAGCGATAATTTCACTTTTTTCTTCACCATGTGTTTCTTTCGCCCAACGACGAGCAAGCTTTAATGCTGCCTCATTCGCTTCTGCGCCAGAGTTAGCAAAAAACACTTTTTCAGCAAAACTAATTTCCGTCAATTTTTTGGCCAGACGTAACGCGGGTTCATTGGTCATCACGTTACTTAAATGCCACAACTTATTCGCTTGCTCGACCAAGGCCTCCACCATCACTGGGTGGCAATGCCCTAAACAACTCACCGCAATACCACCAGCAAAATCAATGTACTCTTTCCCCTCTTGATCCCAAACTACAGAGCCTTGACCTCGTACTGGAATCATCTCCATTGGGCTATAACAAGGTACCATCACATCTTCAAACCAACTTCTTTGCACTTGCGTATCGACTGACATCCTTAATCCTCTTCGTTTACCTACACCTACCACTAATTTAGCTAAGTAGGCGCAACGCATCAATGACTTTTTATTTAATTATTATAAATATTTATTCAAAAAAACGACGAGCCTAACAATACATTTAGGCATTCATGTTTATTCTTAGAGGATAGTGGAATTTTAGGACGAGATGAAATGTAAATGACAAGGTTGTGGAACAATTAACGTTTCTGCAACTTTCAAGCAGAATTTAACGCTGAAGAAAATTAGCTAGGATTTGGTGACCACATTCCGTTTTAATCGATTCTGGGTGAAATTGCACCGCTTCTATCGGTAGGGTTTTATGCTGATACCCCATGATTTCATCGAGTTCATTATTGGGTAACGTTGTCCATGCCGTCAATTCAAAGCAATCAGGTAGGCTCGAGGTTTCAACCACCAATGAATGATAGCGTGTTACGGTTAAGGGATTAGGCAAATCACGAAACACACTTTGACTGTTATGAATAATCGAGGAGGTTTTACCATGCATCACCTGCCTTGCCCTTATCACTTGTCCACCAAACGCTTGCGCGATCGCTTGATGACCTAAACACACTCCTAATATCGGCAACTTACCAGCAAAATGTTGAATGGCTTGTAACGATATCCCTGCTTCATTTGGCGTGCATGGTCCCGGAGAAATGACTAAATGACTAGGGTTAAGTGCTTCGATACCAGCAATATCGATTTCATCATTACGAATAACTTGTACCTTCGCCCCTAACTCACAGAAGTATTGGTAAAGGTTGTAAGTAAAGGAATCATAATTATCAATAATCAGTAGCATCGTAAGTTCTTAATACCAAATCAGAAGGCTGTATTCTGCAATAGCGACAAATAAAGGCAAGCTTCTAATAATATAAAATGCATAAATTCTTTCGGCAAGATGAGTTCATTCATAAAAACATCAACCAATTAAGTGCTACGCCGTGAATTACGTAACGCATAAGCTAATAATCTCCGTTAAGGTTAAATTAAAAGGCCTGACTCCGGTAGAATACCGAAATCAGGCCTTAGAAGCCGCATAACAGAAATGTCCAACTTTAAGGGGTCACTTCATTATGCTTTCAGCGGTTTTTTGTTCATCACTTAAATTAGTGATAACTCTTAGCTTCTTAACTACGGAGATTATCCCCTAGGGACAAAACCGACCGCTTGATATGCTTTTGCTAATGTCACTGCCGCTTTTTCAGAAGCTTTTTCAGCGCCCACTTTCATTACATCATTCATATAAACACGGTCAGCACGAATACGTTGGTATTCAGCTTGGATCGGCTCAAGCATGGCAACAATCGCTTCACCCACATCTTTCTTAAATGGGCCGTACATTTCAACGCCGGCATATTGCGCTTCAATTTCTTGATAGGTTTTACCGGTTGCTGCCGAGTACAGCCCCATCAAGTTTGAAATGCCTGCTTTATTTTCCACATCATGCGCGATGCATGGTGGCGTTTCAGCATCAGTTTGCGCTTTATTGATCTTTTTCAGAATCGACTTAGGATCTTCTAAAAGCGTAATAACGTTTTTACGGTTATCGTCC
Organism: Vibrio casei; assembly: GCF_002218025.2. Taxonomy (NCBI): domain Bacteria; kingdom Pseudomonadati; phylum Pseudomonadota; class Gammaproteobacteria; order Vibrionales; family Vibrionaceae; genus Vibrio; species Vibrio casei. The sequence continues at coordinate 2,541,766 of NZ_AP018680.1, forward strand.
GATTTAGACATTTTCTTAGTCGCATCTTGCAAGCTCATTACGCGAGCATTGACTTGTGGAATGTATGGCTCTGGAATTTGGAAAATTGGATCTTCAGGGCTATACACATTATTAAAGCGAGTCGCGATATCACGGGCTAGCTCCAGATGCTGCTTCTGATCGTTACCAACAGGTACTTGGTGAGCGCCATACAGCAAAATATCCGCCGCCATTAATACTGGGTAAGCAAAAAGCCCAGCATTAACATCATTGGCGTAACGCTGTGATTTATCTTTGAACTGAGTCATACGATTCAATTCGCCCATTTGGGTATAACAGTTAAGAAGCCAACCTAGTTGAGCATGTTCCGGTACATGTGACTGAACGAATAATGTGCTCTTCTTAGGATCAACACCAACCGCAAGACAAACTGCTAACGCATCTAATGTCGCTTCATACAATGCTTTAGGATCCTGACGAACCGTAATTGCATGAAGATCAACAACGCAGTACTGGCAATCATAGTCATCTTGCATTTGTTGCCATTGACGTAGAGCACCCAAGTAGTTACCAATACTCAGTTCACCAGATGGTTGAACACCACTTAATACTATGGGTTTGCTCATGTTTCTTTTCCCTTACTGTCGCCCCTATTAATACTCATCATCGAATACTGGGCTGAAATTAAAAATAATGCCTGTCTCTTTGCATTCAAATTAAATGAAAGATAAACAGGCATTTCAGTTTACTGATCTAGCTCGGTTTGACTAGCGTTTTATCAAGCTAATTGATCGAATCATCGCAATTATTGAGAAACACTCAGCACATCTAGCATCTCAGCAATGTTATCCGCGACGTAGTCTGGTGCTGAGTCAGAAATTGGCTCACCGTGGTTGTAGCCATAAGTCAGTGCAAAACTATGACAACCAGCATTTTGCGCAGCTAATACGTCATTTTTTGAATCGCCGACCATCAACATTTGTTGCGCACTCACTTGATGCTTATCAAGCAACCAATTGAGAGCCATCGGATCAGGTTTTTTATTGGGGAAGTCATCGCCACCAATCACATCAACAAACAGATCGGCAATGCCATGCTGCTGCAAAATATCTGGCACAAAAGCGGAAGGCTTATTGGTGACAATCGCCATTTTATACCCAACTTGATGCAAGGCCTTCAATGTCGACGTCACATTAGAATATAAATGACTGAGTTGGTGACCACCTTGATGATAAAACTCATCAAAGCGCACACGAGCTTGTTTTAGCAAATCCGTATCTAAGGACTCATCAACATTAATATTTTGACTTAACGCGCGACCAATCAGTATGTCTGCGCCATTGCCGACCCAATCTCGAACTTGTTCTTCGGTTACCGATGGAAAACCTAAGCTTTGTACTGCTTGATCAGCGGCAACCGCCAGATCAGGCACGCTATCAAGTAAAGTGCCATCTAAATCAAATGCAATTAATTGAATATCTTGTAACGTCATTACGGCTTCCATCTACAACCTACTTCCATTTACAACAAAAAAGAGGCTTGAGTGTATCTCAAGCCTCTTTTGATATCGACCACTAGTTACCTAGGGGCATTTAGAGTTATTTTGTTTTCGCAAGTTCTTCTCGCATTTGATCAACCACTTGTTTGTAGTCTGGTTGATTGAAAATAGCAGAACCTGCCACAAACATATCTGCGCCCGCTTCGGCAATTTCACGGATATTATCCACTTTAACGCCACCATCAATTTCAAGGCGAATATTACGGCCACTCGCATCAATGCGTTTACGCACTTCACGTAATTTATCCAGTGTAGACGGAATGAAAGATTGACCGCCAAAACCTGGGTTTACTGACATCAGCAAAATCATGTCCACTTTATCCATGATGTAATCTAGGTGATGAAGCGGCGTTGCTGGGTTAAAGACTACCCCCGCCTGACAACCATTTTCTTTGATTAATTGCAATGTGCGATCAACGTGCTCAGAGGCTTCAATGTGGAAAGTGATCATCGATGCGCCCGCTTTAGCAAACTCAGGCACAATGCTATCAACCGGTTTCACCATTAAATGAACATCAATCGGCGCGGTAATCCCGTAGTCACGCAGCGCTTTACAGATTGGCGCGCCAAAAGTCAGGTTAGGCACATAGTGATTGTCCATCACATCAAAGTGAACAACATCAGCACCCGCGGCTAATACTCTTTCGACATCTTCGCCTAAACGAGCAAAATCAGCAGAGAGGATGGATGGTGCGATCAGAAAGTCTTTCATGGCTAACTCCGAGTATGGCCTAAATCAATGAGATGAAATTGGCGCAAGTTTACCCAAGCAAACGTTTATATACAAATAGGAATGTGTCATGAGGGAGAAGTTTCTAGTCGTTAATCACGCTTGACGAAGAAAAAGGCAAGCAAGCGAAGCGTCTAGCTTTGATTGTTTGCTTCAAACAACGCCAATAATTCATCGACCTTGTTGCGTCCAGCGCCATTACGGCTAATAGTGCGTTTCACTTTAACCACATTTAATTGCGCACCTTTATATAAGCGACGAGTTAAAGCCGTATCATGGTTAGAGATCAGTACCGGAATATCACGCTGCTGAGCAGTATTTTCAGCAATGCTCGCCAATTTAGCCTGATCATCCAGTGAAAAACCATTACCGGCATACGAAGTAAAATTACTAGCTTGTGCTAACGGCGCATAAGGTGGGTCACAATACACAACACATCCTTTACGTGTGCGAGCAAATGTTTGTGGATAACCTTCGCAGACAAATGTCGCTTTCTTAGCCTTGTCAGCAAAGTTCAACATCTCTTTTTCAGGAAAGTAAGGTTTTTTGTACGAACCAAATGGCACATTAAAACCACCTTTTTTGTTATAACGACACAAGCCATTAAAACCAAAACGATTCATATATAAAAATGCTAATGAACGAAAAAGAATATCATCGGTGGAATTAAAATCGGCTCTTACCCCTAAATAAACTTCTTTGCGATTATATTCAGGTGTAAAAAAACGCTGTGCTTCACTGATTAATAAATCAGGTTTGTCTTTAAGCAGATTATAAAGATTTATAAGATCGGGGTTGATGTCTGCAAGCAGATATTGATCATAATCGGTATTTAAAAAAACAGAACCGGCCCCAACAAAAGGTTCGACTAGCTTTCTGCCTTCAGGCAAATGACGTTGAATATCTTCAACTAAACCGTATTTACCGCCCGCCCATTTGAGGAAAGCTCGCTGCTTCTTCATGAATTTGACTACTCACCGACACAATTATTTTCACCAGCCCACCTAGAATTTGATGGGCTGAGGAATGTAACATATTTCAACACCTGGTGTGTGTTCTTTTAACTTGAAATTTATATTTGACGACATTCAAGTCAGATTGTTATTGAACTCGCTCAATCTCTTGATGGACTTGCGCCATCGATTTTGGCCATGGGAGTGCTTTTTGCAATTCAATAGGTAACTCTTGAGCCGCTTCCCGGCTTTCTTTAATCGTTTCAAAATCTTGGTAAGTAATAATATACCAAGATTTTTGATTACGAATAGTTTGATAAACACGAACTTGATCTTGCAGATGATACGTTTGAATAAACCGTAAAACGTCTAACTTCGTTTCGACTGCACCAAGCTGCAAAGTATATCTATTCTCAGAAACAGCCATTAACTCATCATGAGCCAGCACCAAACTAGAAGTGGATACTTTCTCTTGACCTTCTGACGTCGATTGTTTGGTATTTTTCAGTGATGATCGAACCTTTTCAGGTTTATTTCCATCCAACAGTGCATCCACGACATTTGACGGTACTATTACACGCTTTTGTTCGATACTCGATGAATCACCTACCGTTAAAGTCTCACTGGTGACTTCCTGAGGGAAGTTTGAAGCGTCATTATTCTGCTGAGATTTTTCATTGGTAACGATAGCTGAGGCAGATCCACTAATGCTTTCAGACAAATTACGGTTAGCATTTTCAGCTTGTACCTGTGATTCTTGCATCACAGTACCATCGAGCAACTCATCTTGCATTCGAGCTTGGTAGTTTGTCCACCAAGAACCAAATCCCAATGATATCAATAACACAATTAAAGCCACTAAGAGGGCTCGAACCCAAGGGGACGCATGATGTTTTTGATGACTGATGAGTGCCAATAAATCAGCCGGCCAATTTTTAATTTTATTGGCAGCTTGATAAATAGCATCACGCTCTTTATCTGTAGAGATATGGGGCATAAGTAATTGATCAAGGAAAATACGCGCTTCTTCATCCGTTAACGGCTGAATAACTAGAGATTTAATCTCCGGTTTTGGCGTTTCTTTTGTCAGGTCATCATCAATCGAATTCGGGGTGGCAAACAAAATAACATTAATTTGCCATAGTGGATTATTTTGAGCGGCCAACACCAGTTCACATAACTCATGCAACAAGTTAGGTACCAACAATTCTGCATCGTCCACAATTAACGTAGCGTTGCATTTTTGATCTTTTCGATAGGCTTCCAAGCTTTGGACGAGAGATTCATCTCCAATGCAAAAACTATCGGATAATAATTGGCTCATTAGCACACTGCGTTGCTGATTGACCGTTTGTGATGGTAGACAGATTAAAAAAGACAACGTTTGAATTTCTTTATCCGTATGCAAGAAACGTTGAGCAAGCCATGACTTACCGGAGCCTTTCTCACCTTCAACGTAAATAACATTGGAGTGAAGACGAGTAAATAGCTGCAAACCATCCAATATTTCAGTTTGCGATTCCAGTTGCACCAATTCTGCATCATGAGTCATGCTCATTTTCAGCCTCTATTCTAACCAAAAAATCTATTACATAGTAGCCTGACACTACCATGTCACACTTGCCATCATGTCAACAAAACACAAAGAAATAAACAAGTTACTGACGACAAGCTTCTATTGATTGAGCAATAATCTCTTCAGAAGTATTTGCCATAACTTCCGCTCGACCAATACCCGTAGGTAAAATTAGACGCAGTTGGCCCGCCAGCACTTTTTTATCACGCATCATATGCTTAATAAAGGCATCATAATCCATACTTTCAGGAGTATGTATTGGTAAGTTAGCTCTTATCAATAAAGATTGGATACGCTCCACTTGCTCTTTCGTTAATAATTCTCGTCGTAATGAAGTGTGTGCCGCCATCATCATTCCAGCCGCGACCGCTTCACCATGCAACCAATTGCCATACCCCATTTCAGCTTCAATCGCATGACCATAGGTATGACCTAAATTAAGCAAAGCTCGTACACCGGATTCTTTCTCATCAGCTGCAACCACGTCTGCTTTAATCTGACAACAACGGGCAATAGCAAAACATAATGCCGCATTATTAAGCTCTGCCAATGCCGCCATGTTAGCCTCTAACCAAGAAAAGAACTCAGAATCAATAATAATGCCATACTTGATCACCTCGGCCATTCCAGCCGAAAACTCTCGCGCAGGAAGCGTATCAAGACAATCGGTATCAATAATAACCGATTTAGGCTGATAAAATGCACCAATCATATTCTTACCAAGAGGATGGTTAACCGCGGTTTTTCCCCCTACAGAAGAATCGACTTGGGACAATAATGTGGTAGGCACTTGAATAAAATCCACGCCCCGTTGATAGCAAGCAGCAGCAAACCCGACTAAATCTCCAATAACACCGCCACCTAGAGCGACTAATACAACATCTCGGCTATAATTACCTTCCAGTAAATAACTCATAATAGTATTAAACGTTTCAAGGCTTTTGTATTGTTCTCCATCTGGCAAAGTCAACAGAGACACTTGGCACTCTAGTGCTTGCAGAGTCATCATTAAACGCTCGGCATAAAGTGGCGCGACTGTTTCATTGCTGATCACAACCACTTTTTGCTTGGCTTTTAGATGCGAGAAAAGCGCTGGATTACTTAGTAACCCAGCGCCAATAGAGATAGGATAACTGCGCTCACCGAGATCCACGTTAATCCGTTCCATGGTTTGGTTCTCCTAAGCGGTATGTAAGGCTAGTTCTCTTCTAGCATTTTAACAATAAGGTTCGCGACAACTTTAGCGCTTTGATCATCCGTACGTACCGTATAATCAGCAATTTCTTCATATAGTGGATTACGATTTTGCGCTAATGTTTCTAACACATCACGAGGCTGATCCGTTTGAAGTAATGGACGTTTTTTATCACGATTGGTACGAGCAAGTTGCTTTTCAATGGTTGTTTCCAGATAGACAACAACACCACGAGCAGATAAACGATTACGGCTATCCTTACTCATGACTGAGCCACCGCCAGTGGCTAGAACGATACCTTGCTCTTGTGTTAGATCATCAATGACAGCTTCTTCGCGAACGCGGAAACCTTCTTCACCTTCAACATCAAATACCCAGCTGATATCTGCACCTGTTCTGTGCTCGATAACTGTATCAGAATCCAAAAACTCCATATGCAGTTGCTGAGCGAGATGTCTACCTATTGTACTTTTGCCAGCGCCCATTGGGCCAACAAGAAAAATATTGCGTTTTTCGGCCATGTTTAGCAGTAATTCAACGTTAATTTAATGAAATCGCCATCCGATATCTCTATTGCTCTATACGCTCAATTCAAGCGCAGGCTAAGCCAGACATCATTGTGGCACCAAATTCCTCACAGATAATTCGTGATCAGACCTGAAATTATCTAAGTATGGTGCCACTAATGCAACTTTAATTTTACTTAGAACGTATTTAATCTTTGATTCTGCATATTCAAACACATTTAAAAAGACGTTCTAAGCCACTTTTTTACTGTAAAACAACTTTTGGGGTAACAAAAATCAGCAATTCACTCTTACCATAATTTTCATAACTACGGCGGAATAAAGCTCCAAGATATGGAATATCTCCGAGTAATGGCACCTTATCAACACTGGTTTGTACTGAATGTTGATAAATCCCTCCCAACACCACAGTTTCACCATTATCTACCAGTACTTGTGTGCCAATTCGTTGAGTATCTATAGCGACAGCTTCACCATCTCCAGTTTTAACCACAGCACCGGGCCTATCTTGAGTCACACTCAAATCCAGCACCAATCGGTTATCCGGTGTAATTTGCGGTGTCACCTTCAAACTTAATACCGCTTTTTTAAAACTAATCGACGTCGCACCACTTGAAGAGGCTTCTAAATAAGGAATCTCCGTACCTTGTTCAATATAGGCTGGTTGCTTATTTGTCGTGATTAAACGTGGGCTTGAAATAATTTCCGCTTTTGATTCTGCTTGCAGCGCAGAAAGCTCTAAATCCAATAATGTATTTGAACCAAGCTTTGCTACTTGGAATGCAATACTAGATGCATTCGCACTGGTTGCGGCCAAATTCACGTTTAAGAAGTCCTCAATACCAACCTCTTGTGTGGCGCCACCAAAATTAATTTGGTCACCATCAATGACCCCACCTTTTCCATTTGCACCATTAGGATTTGCATTTGCGAGGTTATTTTCAATACTCCCTCCGGCAGAGAAAGATCCATTTGTGCTTGACATCCCCCAACGAATCCCAAGATCTTGCATGTTGCCTTCGTTGACCGTAACGATTCTCGCTTCTATTTGAACCTGTTTAACAGGGATGTCTAAGGATTCAACTATCCCTTTAATAATATTGATATTAGAGGCCAAATCACGAATCAATAGTGAGTTTGTACGTTCATCAACCGTAATATTACCTCGGCTCGATAACATGCTTATTTCACCTTCACCACCGATCATAGCGGCAATATCCGACGCTTTAGCAAAATTAATTTGCAACAACTCAGAGCTTAAATCACCTAACTCTTCTTCCATTCGCGCCTGTTCTAAGCGTTTCTTCTGTTGCTCATCTAACTCACTCTTAGGCGCAACCAAAACAACATTACCTTCAACCCGTTTATCTAACCCTTTAACTTGTAAAATAATCTCTAATACTTGTTGCCAAGGAACACCATCTAAACGCAAGGTTAAATTACCTACCACGGAATCAGAAACCACCAAGTTGAAACCATTATAATCGGCAATGAGTTGCAACACGTTACGCACGGGAATATCTTGGAAATTAATAGAAATCAGTTCATTTTCTTTATCTAAAGCACTTTGCTGTTTAGGTGTGTTGCTGATTTCTTTTTCTTTAACTTCCGTAATCGTAATCTCTAAAAGCTTTCCTTTTAAGCGATAGTCATAAGTAAACTCATTACTGATTGACGCTTGCAAGCGAGTGTTTTCATCATGACGAAACACTTCAACAGTACTCACCGGTGTTGAAAAATCTTTTACATCGATAACGTATAAATTATCGTCACTCACTTTCGTTTTAATTAATTCAATGTTTAATCCTTTGTGGTCTTTTTTAATATCAACCGCAGAAGCCGAAGATGCTAATTTAACAATGATGACGCCTTCTTTTTCTTTGTTTAAACGAAAATCCAACCCAACAAACTCATTAGTAAAGCGATCACTTTGTTGTAATTTCAAAGTCGTTTGAAGTGAATCTTCCGTTGTTGTGGCAGCGAAAGCAGCATTTCCTGTCAGTAATAAGCAAGCAATGATACTGCTTGATATCAGAGAGAATGGACGGCTCAAACCTGTACGCGTTAATCCTTTATGCATAATTTAATACTCAATTATAATATTCACGTTTGTACTTTACTTCAGCGCTAACTTTACGTTTCGCTGCTGCCAACACCCCAAACCATCCGGTAAGGTTTCTTTTATCAAAATATATTGCGAGGTCACTTGCGCAACCTTGCCATTATTCAAGCCGATATATTCACCTTCTTGGAGCTTTAAGACTGTTCCTTCCGGCGTTTGTACTAATCCCGACACCTTTCCTTTACTTCCCATTACCCCACGTAAATGCAGTTTATCCATTGGGAATTTTTCCAGAGGTCCGGTCTTACTGCGTTGACCAGGTTGCCAACAGTCTTGCTTTAAACGTGGTTGATTGGCGATCATCGCGACAGCGGGAAGCACGAAGGGAGAACGATCATTTTGCGCTCTAAAAATAGATGCTGAAAAAGGACGTTCAGGTGCAAGCTGAGCAATTTCTTTGCGAGATTGATTTTCTACCTGAGTAATAAAGGCGTTAATCGAATCATCTGAATGTTCACACCCCGTCATCAAACCCAGTAGAATGATAATCCAAGAATGCTTGATCATTTGCTTTCCTCCGGCTTAAATTGATAGGTATAAGCCCTCACACGAAAATGAAGAGTACTGCTTTCTTGGCTAACACGTTGCAAATCGACATCATGCAGACTGATGATTCGAGGTAACTTAGCAATAGCTTCCGAAAACTGACCTATGTTGTCATAGGCTCCAGTCAGCTCAATATTTAACGGAAGTCGATATAAAAACTCTTGTACTTGTTTTCCCCCCCAATCTACACGAGTAAAATTCAAGTCATTTTTAATACCAAGATCATTAACAGAAGAAAGCATGCTCGCCAGTTCTTTCTGCACGGGGAGTTGCTTGAGCAAGTACTGATAACGAGTGTTCAGCTCATCTAATTGGGCTTGTAACTGAGGTAAAGCCGCTACTTTTGCAGCTTTAATACGTATAGAACTTTTTAGGGTCACTTCTTGCTGGTGAATTTGCTCTAATTCGTCATGTTGAGGAATCAAATAGAACCAAATACCGACCAATTGCAAAATAATAATAAGCCCACCAATTGCTAATACTTGTGGTAATACTGGCCACTCAGGCATGTCATCAAAATCTAAATCTCGAAAGTCGACCATTACTTGGCCCCCTTAGCTTGAGTATTCACTGTTTTGTTCTGTTGACGCTCCGTTTCTTCAGACTCAAACCGGAAAGACAATTTAAAACTTTGGAATTTTTTACCGAACAATACTTTTCCCGAAATAATCGAATGCATTTCTACATCGGATAACCAAGATGAGCTTTCAAAATTATCCAGCATAGTTGCTAAACGTGACGTACTGTCACTGACACCCGACATTTCAATTTCTCGCCCATTCATTTTAATTTTGTCGACATAGACACCTTCAGGCACAAGTTCTGGCATCAAATTCATAAAATCCGTCGTTTTATTACGCTCATTTTGTAACGATTCAACGAGCCTTAATCGAGTAAGAATCGATTTATGTTTCGCTTCAATTTCTTTAAGGTTCACGAGCTTTTTATCAAGCTCGGCAATATACGTTTTCAGCTCTTGATTACGACTTTGCTGCTGTGTTTTTAAATGATCGATGTACAAACTTCCAAACCATTGCAAACTAATCGCAACCAGAACCCCCAACACGACCATTCCATAGAAACGTTGTTTGTATTCCGTACGCTTTTCTTCACGCCAAGGTAATAAATTAATATCATGCAACATGTGCACCCCTTTGCCATTGAAGGCCACGAATTGCCAAACCAGCCGCCACGCTAAAAGTGCATGCTTCAAGACTCTGTTTGTTTTTTTTGTATTTACCTTGTAATAACGACAATGGATCGAGCACCTCGATAGGTAATCCAAGTCCTTGTGATAGAATTTCGTCCATCCCTAACAAACAAGCACCACCGCCAGTCACCCATACACCTTCAATTTTTTGCTGCTGATTAACCGAACCATATAAACTAATTTGTCTGGTGAGTCTTTCTGCTAACAAAGAAATAAATTCATCAGATTTATCATTGATATTCATCTCGTTGTTTTGATTTAAGGCAAGTTCAGGTTTAGAGGTTACATCCATGCTTTGGGTGCCAAATGAAAGATCTTTGTAATAAGCAGGCCTACTTTGTGGAATGATGCAAATGGACGTTTGAGTCAAGCCGATATCAACCAATAGCCAGTTTTTCTTTTCCACATTCAATTGCGTCGCTAATTGCCATATGCGTAATAAACCATGAGCTTGGGTATCCATCACTAAAGGTTTAAAGCCTGATTTTTTTACCACATCGACACGGCTTTCAATTACCTCTTTACGAGTGGCATAAATTTGATAAGTCGAGGTGGGAACTCTTTGCAATGTTTCTTGCTCCACTTTGACGTAATCAAGGCTAAGATCTTCAACTGGAAATGGCGATTGCTGACCAAACACTTGATATATCGCAAACTCTTTTTCTCTTTCATCGAGTTCGCTATCTATATGCAACATTTTACTGATCACGGCATTATCTGGCACAGAAAGCACAACATTACGAGCCATTATGGGCAGTTGTTTTTTCAACTCTTTAAGTTTTTTTACAATGCTATGATGATCAAAGGTATGGTTTTCTGAAAAAATAGCACTGGTTGTTGACACTTCCGTGTAGCTCACCAGCTCAAACAGTTCTCCAGCAGGTTTCATAACTACAGCTTTAATACTGTGGTGACCTATGTCGATGCCCGTGACTAAAGATTTACCCATATTGCTAGGCTCCAGCTAGAAGAAATTAACCTCTAAAAAGGTTGGATTAATAAATAAGTTGACTTAATAATTAAAAAGTTAAGAACGCAATTTTTTAGCGATATGCTAATATGTGCACCTACTGTACAGGTGTTTATATCGACACATCCTCATTCAATCAGGGAATATCCGGTGAAGTTCATAAAGCCATTGCTTATTTTTTCATTCATTTGCATGATTCTTGGAGTGACAACTATTTTTGGGTTCTATTATTACCTGAAACCTCAGCTCCCAGACGTTGCCACTTTGAAAGACGTACAACTGCAAACCCCGATGAAGGTTTTCAGTGAAGACGATAAATTAATTGCTCAATTTGGTGAGAAGCGACGCATTCCATTGAAGTTGGATGATATTCCCCTTCAAATGCAAGAAGCTTTCATTGCAACAGAAGATAGTCGTTTTTATCAACATTACGGTATCGACCCAATTGGGATTGCTCGTGCTGCTGTCGTCGTTGCCATTTCAGGTTCGGCAAAACAAGGGGCAAGTACTATCACCCAACAACTTGCACGTAACTTTTTCTTGTCCAATGACAAAAAAATTATGCGTAAGATTAAAGAAATATTCATTGCTATCCACATTGAGCAAATTCTGAATAAGCAAGAAATTTTAGAGTTATACCTTAATAAAATTTATCTTGGTTACCGTTCTTATGGGGTCGGCGCTGCATCGTTGACTTATTTTGGTAAAGAACCTAAAGATTTAACCTTAGGTGAAATGGCGATCATTGCCGGTTTACCTAAAGCCCCCTCCACCATGAATCCAATTTATTCTATCGATCGTGCCAAAACACGCCGACATGTTGTGCTGCTTCGCATGCTTGAAGAAAATTACATCACAAAAGAAGAGTTTGATGCTGCAGATGCAGAGCCTATTGATGGCGAATATCACGGTGCAGTGATTGAAGTAAATGCACCTTATATTGCTGAATTAGCCCGTTCTTGGGCCGTAAAACGTTACGGTGAAGAAGCGTATAGCTCAGGTATGCAAATTTATACCACTGTAAAATCCACTTTGCAGGAAGCCGCAAATGAGGCCGCTATTGGTAACTTATTAGCCTACGATGAACGTCATGGTTACCGTGGCCCTGAAGCTATCGCGTGGAAACCAAATGACACAGCGTTCACCAAGGAACAAATGGATAGCTACTTGAAAAAGCAGCCCAGCTTTGGCCTTATCCGTTCAGCATTGGTGACAGGGATCGCCAAGCAATCCGCGACGGTTTATATTAAAAATCGCGGAGAGCAGACCATTGAATGGGATGGTTTGAAATGGGCTCGTAAATATTATAATGATAAAAGTCAAGGGCGAGCGCCAAGCAAAGCTTCTGATATGCTAGAAATTGGTCAACAAATTTGGGTTCGTCCTATGGGCGTATTACAAGAAAAACCCGAACAAGAAACCGAAAATGCACTAGCGAAAACCAATGAAGAATCAACTAACCCGACCGATGCACAAGCAAACGCTACATGGCAACTAAGCCAAGTACCGATAGCAAATACGGCTTTTGTTGCATTGAATCCTGAAAATGGCGCGGTATTGTCATTAGTTGGTGGGTTTAACTTCGTTCATAGTAAATTTGACCGCGCGACCATGGCAAACCGTCAAGTAGGTTCAAGCATTAAACCTTTCATTTATTCGGCTGCGATTGATAAAGGTTTAACATTAGCCACTTTAATTAACGATGCGCCAATTAACCAATGGGATAAAGGGCAAGGAACCGCCTGGAGACCGAAAAACTCACCGCCAACTTATCTTGGCCCCACCATGTTACGTCGCGGGTTAGCACAGTCCAAAAACGTAATGGCAGTGCGTACATTACGCCGTGTCGGTTTGGATGAAGTATTGGATTATCTTCCACGCTTTGGTTTTGATCGTGACAAATTACCGTACTCTGAAACCGTTGCTTTAGGTGCAGGTAGTTTAACGCCGCTAAAAATGGCTCAAGGCATTTCAGTATTTGCTAACGGTGGTTACTATGTTGAACCTTTCTACATCGATCATGTGGATGGGCCTTATGGTGATTTAATTTTCCACTCAAACCCAACCCGAGTATGCAGTGGAAACTGCCCAGACACACCAATAGTTGTGGATGTTCAAGGCACTGAAGAAACACCCAAATATGCAGAGAAAGTCATTTCACCTCAAACTGCATTCCTAGTACGCCAAATGATGTACAGCAACATTTGGGGCGGAGGTGTTTGGAGTAATGGTACAGGTTGGAATGGTACTGGTTGGCGTGGACAAGTATTAAAACGCCGTGATATTGGAGGTAAAACCGGGACCACGAACGATTCGGTTGATGCTTGGTACAATGGTTATGGTCCTAATATCGTAGCGACGACTTGGGTTGGATTTGATGGTGCTAACCGCCCATTAGGCTATACCGCTGCCAATGCTAATTTTAGCCGTAAAGAACAATATAATGGTTCTGAGGCAGGGGGAACAACCGCCCAACCTGCATGGGTCGATTTCATGAAGATCGCATTAAAAGATGTACCAGAACAAGATCTAACTCTGCCTGAAAACATTATTCGTGTTCGTATTGATCGTAATTCTGGTTTACTGACGAAGAAGAATGATGATTCTTCTATGTGGGAATATTTTGAAGCCGGTACTCAACCAACAGAATATGTCTCTGATGATAGCGGTACGGATCTTTATACCGAAGATGAAGATGGTGATAGCTTGTTTTAATGTCACTTATTCATAACGAAAAGTAATCAAAAAGGCCATCATTAATCGTCATGATGGCCTTTTTATTTTAAATAAATTCAATCACTTAATGTCAATCATAAAATCACCGTTTCACTGATAAATTTTGCGAGTTTTTCAAATCGTTTCTTCAAAGGTGAGCCTGGTCGATACACCAAGACGATTTGTCGGCTAGGTGTTGGATTAACTGCTTTGACATAACTCACCCCATCCTTCGATTTCTCTTTTGGTACGGACAGTTGTGGTAATAAAGTAATTCCCCCACCCGCCGCAACCATATTACGTAACGTTTCTAAACTGGTAGCTTTAAATCTTTCGTCATCTTTAGCCCCTGCGGCAAAGCAAAAACCTAAAGCCTGATCTCTTAAACAATGTCCATCTCCCAAAGATAAAACCGTCTTACCATTTAGATCATCCATATCAAGTTGATCCAATTGCGCCCATTCATGTGCCAATGGAACAGCCAGAACAAGTGGCTCATTAAATAAATCTAACTCAATAAAGGGTTCCGTTTCTGCTACTGAGGCTAAAATAATGCAGTCAAGCCGACCTTCTTCAAGTTGACGAATCAACTGATTCGTTTGAGCTTCATGTAAAAAAAGCTCTAAATTAGGAAAAGCTTTTTTGAGTGGCTGAATAATCATAGGCAATAAATAAGGCCCAATAGTGGGAATAAAACCAATATGTAATGGCCCACTCATATCCTTGCCCTGCAAACTAGCCATTTCAGTAAATGTTTTGACCTCCCCTAAAATGCGTTTGGCTTGTGCGACCAATTGCAAACCAGAGTCGGTAAATAACACTCGACGACTACTACGCTCCAGTAAAGATGTGCCTAATTCATCTTCCAACTTACGAATTTGCCCACTGAGAGTTGGCTGGCTAACAAAGCAAGCTTCTGCTGCTTTTCTAAAATGCTTATGCTCAGCCAAAGCAACGAGATATTCAAAATCACGAATATTCACAAGAAAACTCCATAGTTAAAAACTATCAATACCATAACATCAAATGATTGAGGCTATAAGATCATTTTACCCTCATCGTGCGACTAAAATATTTAGACACAAAAAACCCCACTATCCAGGAAAGATGCGGGGTTATCTTAAAGAAAGATTCACTCTCACAAAGTAAGAATGATCAAGTTAAGAAAAAGCAGTGTATTAGTAAGACGCTCTAATTAAGAGAAAGTTCCAAGCTTTCAACGTCTTCATTTAACTTTATTTGCTGCAGTGGTAATAAAGAACAGTGCAGTCGCCATATCAACCCCGCTAGCGCCATTTCACCATTACGAGCCAATTGTTCCGCTAAGACCTGAATACGCTCTAATGCATCCGTTAACACACCTTCATCTTGCTGATAATGGAAGTGCCAATTGTGCGATTGGAAATAAGCTTGACGAATACATATATTGTTGAAAACTGCCGTTAAGTTATGCGTCACTTCAGCTAAGACCGATTGGCTTTCTTGTGTGGACAATCGACGTAGATGATCCACAATACTGTGGCAGTTTAAAATAACTATACCTAAGCGTAATAAACCAATTCTCGTGTCTCTATCTTGGCTTTGACTTAATCGGTTAATTCCATCAAACACTAAGCTTTCAAACTCTCTGCCATCAATTTTCGTTCTCTCGTTTAATTGATAAATCATCGACATACGTAAAAACTTTGCCACTCGTAATCCTTTACGACGATCCGAGCTTGGTTTAATAATACCAAAAGCAAAAATCGGTAAGATCGACCCCACCAGCATGCCAATACCTGAGTTTAAATACGTCTGGAAATCATAACTTGGTGGGTTTGTGATCATCATAAAAGACCCCAGCATGACAACCATCAATGCCCAAAAGGCCCCCTGACGAGGATACTGTAAACGCAATAAATGGGCCGTAATAAGGAAAACAAAGAGGATAACGGCAAACTGTAAAAACTCTGAAACTTGAACCATAAGGCCAAATTTCAGAAAAAAGCAGCACACAAATAAAACAATTAAAGCAGTAGTCTGTGCAAGTATCGCAGGCTTTGCAACTGGGTAAGTCGAAAATAATACACAGCCGACACCTGCAAGCATCGCCGCTCCGTACCCCATGTCCCAATGGCTCTCAATCCAGAAAGCACTCACCAACATTAAGCACAAAAAAGTTCTAGTCGCATTCAATAGAGCTTCTATACTGTCGGTATGCCTACGCACACGTGAACGCTTTGGTGTTACTCCTAACTGCATAACGTTCGTAGCGGATCCACTCTCTAGACCTTGTAGAATTTTCTCAGTACGCAAAAACACTTTACAGAACTCACGTAACCTTAGCCAAAATGCATGATATTTATAATCATGATCATCTTGAGGCTTAATTTTGGCTAGAATTTTTGCAAGTTGATACTGGTTAATATTCGAGGAAGCTAAAAAAACTTGTAGTTCAGCCATTGTGTCTTTCAGATCTTTTGGCGCTTCTGGCCAGTTTAATAGCATACGACGCAAACTCGACATCGAACTTGTAATGCTCAGCTGTTGCTGTAAAACGTGGTGAAGATAAGGGTCTTGATCTCGTAATTGTTTATGTGCCCAAAAGGCTTGAATTCGTAGCAAATTCATCGACAAAATTTGATTGATCATTGAATGATGGGACCGGCCAATATGCTCTTGATCCTGCTCTTCATCTTGTAACAGTAACTTAAAATGCTCAAGTAAGCGGTTTTGTGTATTACGTAACGTGGAAAGCAATGTTTCTCCATCCGATGTGCTAGGCAAAATCATCATCATGACACCTGCACAAATAATTCCTAAAACCACCTCACAAACTCTGGCTTGTGCGACACTAAAAAGAGAATGGATGTCCGTGGTATTAACCATACCATAAGAGATAATTGCCGCGGTATAGCCACTAAGAGCGAAGGCGTAAGCAACATTATTTTCAAAATGACTGGCAACATAAGTACAAATTGATAACCACATAGCCATATAAAAAACAAACAGCCATGGTTCATTAATGGAATAGCCCACAATTAAAATTGAGGCAAAGGCCCCAATAAAGCTACCAGCAATACGGCCAAGACTTTTACTGATCACCCCCCCAAATGTTGGAAAGCCAACCACGGCCGCCGAAGTCATCGCCCAATAAGGCTTATCCAGCTCAAGAATAAATCCAAGATACAAAGCGAGAATAATAGCAATCGAATTTCTCAAAGCATAGCGCCATTGAGGTGCCGTAGCCTTTCCCCAAGGCGTTTGACGTATGTCTAACCAGTCAAAGCTCATACTCAATTACTCTGAATAAACAGAAATAGTACAAGTGGTCCCTGCAATCAACCGTAAGTCGTCCGGTAAATTGGTTAATTTGATTCTGACAGGAATACGTTGTGCTAAGCGAACCCAAGGAACATTAGGTTGGATATTAGACAGTAATTCTGAAGAGGTTCCCTCACTTTGATCAACAATGCCTCGACCAATACTCTCCACCACACCAGAGAGCTTTTGTTGGTTAGAATAAAGCGTAATGTCGGCCTTATAGCCTTCCTGAATATGCTTTAATTTGGTTTCTTCAAAGTAGCCTTGTACATAAAAAGAGTTTGCATCAATGAGCCCAATCATTGCCACACCAAGCAATGCATAACGCCCTTCTCTTGCTTTTAGGTGGCTAATATAGCCATCTACCGGTGCATACACTCTCGTCTGGGATAACTTCCAATTGGCTTTTTCTAACGCAGCTTGTGCGGACTTTAATTGTGCTTGAGCCGAATTGGTCGCAATACGAGCTTCATCTAATTCTTCTTTTGAGATCACGTTCGATCTCATGTTACGGCGACGCTGATATTCATTATTCGCTTTTTCTAAGCTCGCTTCTGCCGTGGCTAAACTGGCTTTAGCTTCTTCTATTTCAATCTTAAAAGGCACTGGATCAATTTCCATTAACAAATCGCCTTTTTTAACAAACTGATTATCGTCAACTGGTAAATTGACGACGACACCATTCACATTAGAAGCAATGTCCACCACATCTGCACGAATTTTACCATCGCGCGTCCAAGGCGATTGCATATAATAGTTCCACATCCACCAAGCCGCACAAATAGCAACCGCAAACACAATTAACGTTGAGAAATATTTTAATGTTTTCAATTTAGTACCCAATCAATAATAGTAATGCGACAAAAACGGATAGAATAAATAGTGATAAATTCATTAAAGTCGGATGCCAAATCTCACCTGAATACATCCAACTACGCAGCATTCGGTTGACTCCAGCCCAAATGAATAAACCCAATAAAAAGGCCTTAAACATGGGAGGGAAATAGATGGAAGCCCCAACAACCAAATCAGAAAGCGGTAATCCAACCTGAAAAAAATCAATATTCACATAATGCACCTTAGGAAAATCTGATTAAATAAATAGTAACTCATATTTCACTTGGAAAATAACAAGCAGATACAGAGTCCATGTATGATTTTAGCGTATCAGTGATTTGATGCCAGAAGAGAAAGTATGGCGGATTAAACCCAAGTGACTTCAAGATGCAGAATTCAGAGCTATCATTCAAACCTTTAGGTAAGGAAGATTGACGAAAAAATGTAAGCACCTTTCAAATCAATCTGACGCAACATAAAGGTTTGAATAAAAAGCAAGCGTATACCCATCAAAAACGGACAAAATTATACGCTGTCCACTAGAAGATGCTTAGCTTTTTTCCTTATAAAGGAAATGGTTTTATAAGCAAAAGCGCACTTAACAGTGCGCTTTTTTACAATCATATAAGCCAATGCTACTTTTTTACTAGGCCATATTCACCTGTATAATAACTTGTTCATTTAAATTGATTTCCAATGCCACTTCATCACACGCATATTGGCGTGGGCATTGATCACAATCTTTCAGCACCTTCTCTGGTAACAAAGTCTTCGATGTCGGAATGAAATCTTGCTTCATAAAGAATTCAGGGACTCTCGTCAGAACAAACACTTTATTAATCGCCATTTGGCGGGCTTTATCCACCAAATACTTAATAATTGCCGCCCCTTGTCCTTGCCCTTGCCAACCAGCTTCAATTCCTAATGAGCGAATTTCAGCTAAACCTGAATCATACACATACAAAGAGGCACATCCCGTCACTTCTCCATGATGTTCTGAGACCGCAAACGAACCAATATCTCGAATCAATTCATTACGATTTCGGGGTAAATTTTCCCCTAAACTTGCCCAATAGGCCACCATACCTTCAAGTGAATCAATATCTGTTAGACGAGCAGCTCGAACGGTTACTCCTGAATTATCACGTTCATCCAAACGCTTTTGCGCTTGATTCACCGCATACTTCACTTGTTTTGGTGAAACGCCACCTAAGGCTGAACGTTTTTCTAAGCACGATTCAATGGTTAAAATGGCATATACATCGGATTCAATCACAGGTGAAAATGCTTTTAATTCTTCTAACGACAATTCTTCTAATGCACAAGATTTAGCAATCGCGCCAACCACAGCAACGCCAACAATATGGTGTGCTTCACGGAAAGGAATACCTTTTGCAACGAGATAATCGGCCAATTCAGTCGAGTTAGCATAACCTTGTTTTGCTGCTTCTAGTGTACGTTCACCATTAACCTTAATACCCTCGAAACACAACGCCGCCATTTCCATGCAGTCGTTCCAAGTGTCTAATGCATCAAATAGGCCTTCTTTGTCTTCTTGCATATCTTTGTTGTAAGCAAGCGGTAGCGCTTTCACTGTCATCATCATCGCAGCCAATGAACCATACACTCGGCCCGTTTTACCGCGAATCAACTCTAACGCATCAGGGTTTTTCTTTTGTGGCATTAAAGAAGAACCTGACGTCACGGTATCGGCCAATTCAATAAAACCGGATTCGCCTGAGTTGTAGAAGATCATATCTTCTGCCAAGCGAGAAAGATGCAACATTGAGATAGAAGCAATCGACATTAGCTCCATCACATGATCTCGATCAGACACCGAATCTAAGCTATTACGCGTTGCGCGTTGAAAACCTAGATTATGCGCCAATTGCTCACGATCCATCGGATAAGCCGTGCCGGCTAATGCCCCTGAACCTAATGGGCAAGTATCCAAACGTTTAATCGCATCAGAAAGGCGAGAATAATCACGCTCTAGCATTTCAACATAAGCCAAACACCAGTGAGCAAATGTCACCGGTTGAGCGCGTTGTAAATGAGTATAACCTGGCAGGACTGTCGCTTGGTGTTCACGTGCAACCGATACCATTTTGGATTGTAGACGATCCAACGCCATCAATAATTGGTGCCCTTGCTGACGACACCATAATTTTAAGTCTGTCGCCACTTGGTCGTTACGAGAACGACCGGTGTGTAATTTTTTCCCCAAATCACCCACACGGTTAATCAATTGAGTTTCTACCCAACTGTGAATATCTTCCGCATCCGATTGCAAAATTTGCTCCGGATCTTCCATTACTGCGAGTTTTAATTCATTTAAGGCTAATTCTAACTTTTGTTGTTCTTCTTCGGTTAATACACCAACTGACAACAAAGATTTAGACCAAGCAATTGAACCTACAATGTCTTGTTCAGCCAATCGGTAATCAAATCGCAGTGAGTCATTAAACTGCTTAAACCGAGTGTCTGCTGCTTGGGTAAATCTTCCGCCCCATAATGCCATTGATGCTTCTCCTGCTTAGTCCATTGCTTCAGTTTTTAATTATTATTCGTCACTCTAGAGCACGTGCTTCGCTTCCAGAATGACGATTTAAATGCGTTTATTTACTTTTTTTTGCTTCATTTAACGCACGAATACGGCTTGCTAATGAATAAAGACGAATGAAACCGCCAGCATGACTTTGATCATAAACCGTGTCATCACCAAAGGTAGCAAACTCTTCTGAATACAAGCTGTTGTCAGAACGCTTTTGCGTTACGGTCGCTTGGCCTTTATACAATTTAATCACCACTTCGCCGTTCACATCTTGTGCTAACTCTTCAGTTGCTGCAAGCAGTGATTTGCATAGTGGTGTAAACCAACGGCCGTCGTAAACAAGGTGCGATGCTTTCACGCCGAGCTCTTCACGAAATTCAAATGAAGCTTTATCGAGAACTAGTTGCTCAACCGCACGAAGCGCTTCCATCATGATGGTGCCTCCTGGTGTTTCATAACACCCACGAGATTTCATGCCCACTAAACGGTTTTCAACGATATCAATACGACCAACACCGTGCTTAATGCCTTTTTCATTCAAGTAAACTAACGATTGATAAGGTGATAATTCGTTACCATCTACCGCAACCACTGCACCTTTTTCTACTTTTACAGAAACGTATTCCGCTTCATTTGGCGCTTGCTCAGGATCAACCGTCCACGCCCAGCAATCATCATTCGGTGCATTCCATGTATCTTCTAATACACCACCTTCCGTTGAGATATGCCATGCATTTGCATCACGTGAATAAATCTTGGTTAAAGAAGCCGTACAAGGAATATTACGCTCTGCTAAGTAATCTAAACACTCTTCACGGCTCACAAGATCCCATTCACGCCAAGGAGCAATCACATGCAAATCTGGGGCAAGCGCAGCAAAGGCACCTTCAAAACGAACTTGGTCGTTTCCTTTACCCGTACAACCATGACATAGCGCATCTGCGCCTACTTTACGTGCAACTTCAACTTGCGCTTTGGCTATGATTGGACGAGCCATTGAGGTACCAAGAAGATATTTACCTTCATAAAGCGCACCGGTTTTTAGAGTTGGATAAATATAATCAGCGACCATTTCTTCTTTCAGGTCTGCGATATAACACTCAGACGCACCAGAGGCGATGGCTTTTTCTTCAATACCCACTAATTCCTCTTCGCCTTGACCGACATCGGCTACAAAAGCGACCACTTCACAGTCGTAGTTTTCTTTAAGCCATGGAATGATCACAGATGTATCTAATCCACCAGAATAAGCAACAACAACTTTGTTAATGCTTGCTTTATCGACACTTAATTTCGCCATGTTACTTCTCCAAAAGTTTATAATTTCCGTCCCTGAAATGGCTTTATTATCACGCTCTATTTCATGGATAATATATTTTACTCTTCACCCTACCCCATTTATCTGTCGTATAGAGCTTTCAGTTGCGACACCAAGCCTACACGCCAATTAAATTGAATTAAGGTAAGAAGCGGGTTCCTATACTGTTACCAGCAAATAATTCGGTTAATTTCTCTGGGTTTTTCCAGCCCGCCACTTCAATCGCGCGGCCTAGCTCGATCGCGGCATCCAATGCGGCCTGCACTTTAACAATCATGCCATCGGTAATGACCTGCTGTTCAATCAAACGGTCAGCTTCAGCTTGATCAAGTTCGGCTATCAACTGTTTATTACCATCTAATACACCACTCACATCTGATAACAAAGCAAGCTCAGCATCAATAGCAGTTGCCACCGCAACCGCTGCTTGATCAGCATTCACGTTCATTAGTTGACCTTGAGGGGTAATACCAATGGAACTAATAATCGGCAATGCGCCTGTTTTTAAAATGGCATTCAGTACCGCACCATTACCGGATTTCGCCTCACCAACCGCACCAAGATCGTCAGATAGCTGGGTTATTTGGCATAGACCACCATCTGCAAGGCTAAGTCCTACGGCATTTAATCCAAGCTTAATCGCTTGACCTTGCAGCAGTTTATTCGCCGTTCCCGCTAATGCGCCAGCAATATAGTTGATATGTTCAAACGGGGTCACACGTAAACCGTTTTTCTTTACGGTTTCCAGTTGCAGCTTGTCCATTAACTCATCCACTAAGTACCCGCCACCATGAACAATCACTATTTCACGCTGAGCTTGTTGTTGATAAGTTTCAATGGCTTTAAAAAGTAACGCCAGCGTATCCATATCGGATAATACTGCACCACCTAATTTGATCACTAACGGATTTAAATTCATTCAACAACCCTACACTAACGAAGTAAGAACTGGAAAACCGTAACGAATATTCAAGCATTGCATTGCTTGGCTTGATGCGCCCTTCAAAAGGTTATCAATTACTGAGACAACAATAATATGTTGACCTTGAACTTGCCATCCGATATCACAAAAAGGCGTATTTTCAACATTTTGCAAACGTGGAATTGTGTCTAAAATACGCACAGCTGGTTTACCTTGATAGGCTTGTTCAAAAGCTTGTTGAATGTGTTGCTCATCAACACCATCAGCAAGTTTCATGGTGATGGTGGCTAAAATTCCACGTTTGAAATTCCCTAAGTGCGGTGTGAAAATTACATCGCAACCTAAATGAGAGGCAATTTCTGGTTGATGACGATGAGTAAAGATCCCATAAGGCTGCAAGCTGACTTCACAAAAACTGTTGGTCATCGTCGCTTTGCGACCCGCACCTGTCACACCACTTGTCGCATTAATAACAGGCCATTGATTGACATCAACAAGGTTTGCCTCAATCAAAGGCTTAATTGCAAGCTGGGAAGCGGTTGGGTAACACCCCGGAACCGCAATCAATTGAGCCGTTTTAATTTGTTCGGCGTTCCACTCTGCTAAACCGTATACCGCTTGTTCAAGCCACTGAGAATAGGTGTGTTTAAAGCCGTAATATTGAGGATAAAAATCGTCCGCTTGCACACGATAAGCACCAGAAAGGTCAAATACAGCACAACCATTCTCTAAAAAAACCGGAGCTAAATCATGGCTGACTTCATGAGCCGTGGCCAGAAATACCACATCACAGTCCTTTGCCACCTCTTTAGGAGAAACAAGTGCTTGAATCGATTGGTCAATCAAGCCTAATAATTTCCCATGCAGTTGAGAGATAGGCTTACCCGCATCGACACTATTTTCTGAAACATACAGCCCGGATAAAGTGAGCTCGGGATGCTTTTCAACCATCAACGCTAATTCTGCGCCAGTATAACCACTTGCTCCGATAATCACTGTTTTCAACATACTCACCTATCCGTTTGTTTGAGTCGCTTATTTATGTGTAAATTGCGTTTTTCTGCTATCTTATTTTGACTATATACACTAATTTTTTGTCAATATTTGATTTTTTATTCACAAATAATGATTTAATATGTGTTTTATCGTTTTATTGCGTTATTGTCAATAGAAAGCATCGTAAAGACATATAAACTGGAGCACTTATGACAACCCCAAATTTTTTAGAAGTCTATCGTGGCCTAATTTCAACCTCTTCAATTAGCTCCACCGATCCCAAATGGGATGAAGGCAATACCAACGTTATTGCTAAACTAGCGCAATGGCTTAAAGATCTCGATTTTACGGTGGAAATCGTCGAGGTTGCTCAAGGAAAACACAATTTAATTGCAAAAAAAGGGCAAGGTGAAGGTGGTTTACTTTTATCGGGTCACTCCGATACCGTTCCTTTTGATGAGGGTCGTTGGAATTTTAATCCCCACGAATTGACCGAATCCAATAATCGCTTTTACGGTTTAGGGACAGCCGATATGAAGGGTTTCTTTGCGTTTATCATAGAAGCCGTGAAAAAAATCGACTGGTCACAACAAACCAAACCTTTGTATATTTTGGCCACTTGCGATGAAGAAACTACCATGCTTGGCGCTCGGCACTTTACGGAATCATGCTTAAACGATGATGCACCTTATAAACCCGATTATTGCATTATTGGTGAGCCGACAAGCTTAAAGCCTATTCGAGGTCACAAAGGCCATGTCGCCAATGCCGTTCGGGTGACAGGTCAATCAGGGCATTCCTCCAACCCAGCTCTTGGCGTCAATGCAATTGAAATCATGCATGAAGTACTATTTGCGTTAATGCAACTTCGAAATCAATTAATCAAAGAATATCACCACCCAGGATTTGACATTCCGACTCCAACACTCAACCTTGGCTATATCCATGGCGGCGACAGTGCTAACCGTATCTGTGGTTGTTGTGAGCTTCATTACGATGTCCGTCCTCTTCCCGGAATCAGCCTAGATGGTCTAGACAATATGTTGCGTGCCGCATTGAAAGAAGTACAAGCTAAATGGCCAGGTCGCATCGATATTCAGCCACTTCATGAAGCAATCCCAGGTTACGAATGCCAACATGATCATCCATTTATTGCCGGGGTTGAAAAAATCTGTGAAACCCCATCTGAAACGGTCAATTACTGTACTGAAGCTCCCTTTTTACAAGAAATATGTCCAACATTAGTCTTGGGGCCAGGTTCTATCGATCAAGCTCACCAACCCGATGAATTCTTAGCATTCGAATTTATCGACCCCACCATCAACATTCTATCTAAAGCAATACGTCAATATTGTTTCCATTAAGAAAAAATGAATTATGCCGCATCAATCATGATAAAGACGGATTGATGTGGCAAAGCATGGTATAAATAAACACAGTTTCACGCTGCAAGGATGACGTACTCGATTGCTGATGCACATCAAAAATATCAGTATTATTTCATCTTAATCGCTCAAAAATTTGACTCAGTGCAAATATTTTCGCTAGATTGTGGTGTTAAAAAATTAAATGGATGTAATAAAATTACAAGGTGAAACGACGATGAATGAAAAATATGCCGCTTTAAAGAGCAATGTTCGCATGCTCGGTGAATTACTCGGCTCAACCATTCAAGAAGCACATGGTGATGCTATTCTTGAAAAAGTCGAAACCATTCGTAAGCTTTCCAAATCTGCTCGCGCAGGTAATCAGGAAGATCGTGAAGGCTTAATCGAAGAAATAAAAAATCTCCCAAATGAACAGCTCACGCCGGTCGCTCACGCTTTTAGTCAGTTCTTAAACTTGACCAATATTGCGGAGCAATACCACACTATCTCACGTCATTGTGAAGAACACGTCTGTGAGCCAGACGCCATCAATAGTTTATTTGGCAAGCTTGCTCAAAACAATATTAGTAAAACAGAGACTGCTCAAGCCATCAAAGAGTTAAATATTGAGCTCGTATTAACAGCGCATCCTACCGAGATTGCCCGCCGTACGATGATCAATAAACTGGTCAAAATCAATAAATGTTTGTCTCAACTTGAACACAATGACCTTTCTGCTCGTGAGCGCCTAAAAACCGAACGTCGCCTTGAAGGATTAATTGCACAATCTTGGCATTCTGATGTCATTCGTCAACAACGACCAACGCCACTTGATGAAGCTAAATGGGGCTTTGCCGTTGTCGAAAATTCCCTTTGGGCTGCCGTGCCTGAATTCTTACGTGAATTTGATGACCGCCTGAAAGGCCACATTGGAGAAGGCTTACCAATTGATGCACGTCCCGTTCATTTTTCATCTTGGATGGGCGGTGACCGCGATGGTAATCCAAATGTCACCCACCCTATCACCAATGAAGCACTACTGCTGTCTCGTTGGAAAGCTGCCGATTTGTATTTAGCAGATATTCAAGAGTTGATTTCTGAATTATCGATGACGGCTTGTAATGATACTGTTCGTGATCTTTCTGGCGATCAACATGAACCTTATCGCGCCATCCTAAAACGCTTGCGTACATTACTGTCAAATACTTGCGTAGTACTCGAAGCTAAAATTAATAATGAAGAAGTACCTAACTTCCCAATTTTAGAACGTGTTGAACAATTGTGGGAGCCGCTTCTAGCCTGCTATCAATCACTTCGTGAATGCGGCATGAGCATTATTGCTGAAGGCTCTTTATTAGATACATTACGTCGAGTTAAAGCATTTGGCATCCACCTTGTGCGATTAGATATTCGTCAAGAAAGTACCCGCCATTCCGATGTCATTACCGAAATGACGCGCTTCCTAGAAATTGGCGAATACGACCAATGGACAGAAGAAGAGAAAATTGAATTCTTAATTAAAGAACTCAGCTCAAAAGGCCCATTACTTCCTCGAAACTGGCAGCCTTCTGCTGAAGTACAAGAAGTATTAGATACATGTCGCGTAATGGCTAAACATCCGCGTGAAGCCTTTGGTTCTTATGTGATTTCAATGGCTCGTACCGCATCTGATGTGTTAGCGGTACACTTGATTTTACAAGAGTCAGGGTGCAAGTTCCGTATGGATGTTTGCCCATTATTTGAAACATTAGACGACTTGAACAACTCTGAAGCCGTCATGAAACAACTGTTTTCACTCGATTGGTACCGTAACTTCATCAACAACCACCAAATGGTCATGATTGGTTATTCCGATTCAGCCAAAGATGCGGGCGTTATGGCGGCAGGTTGGGCTCAGTACGATGCGATGGATAAACTAGTGAAAGTATCCGATGCAGAAGGTATTGAACTTACCTTATTCCATGGACGTGGTGGTACGGTTGGTCGTGGTGGCGCGCCTGCCCATGCGGCATTACTGTCTCAACCACCTCGCAGTTTAAAAGGTGGATTACGTGTGACAGAGCAAGGTGAAATGATCCGCTTTAAACTTGGCTTACCTGATGTCGCAGTTAACAGCTTTAATTTATACGCAAGCGCGATATTAGAAGCAAATTTACTGCCACCTCCGGAGCCTAAGAAAGAATGGCGCGATCTCATGAAGACTATTTCGGATGTCTCGTGTGATGCTTACCGTGCCGTTGTTCGTGGCGAACCTGATTTCGTCCCTTACTTCCGCGCCGCCACACCTGAATTAGAATTAGGTAAGCTGCCTCTTGGTTCTCGCCCATCCAAGCGTAATCCAAATGGTGGTGTCGAAAGCTTACGCGCGATTCCTTGGATTTTCTCTTGGAGCCAAAACCGTCTGGTACTACCAGCATGGTTGGGAGCCGGTGAAGCAATTCAACATGCGGTCGAGCAAGGCCATCAACCTATGCTTGAAGAAATGTGCCGTGAATGGCCTTTCTTTTCTACCCGACTAGGCATGTTAGAAATGGTTTACTCTAAATGTAATATCGATATTTCTCGCTATTACGACCAACGATTAACCGATGAGTCTTTATGGCCACTAGGGGAGCGTCTACGTACGCAATTGCAAAAAGATATTGTTACCGTTCTAAATGTTGAAAATAACGAAAACTTGATGCAAAGCGACCCGTGGGGTTTAGAGTCTATTCGCTTACGTAATATCTATGTAGAGCCACTAAATATGCTGCAAGCCGAATTGCTGTACCGTACTCGTAAAACAGCTAATCCTTCTCCTGAATTAGAAGAAGCCCTAATGTTAACGATTGCAGGGATTGCCGCAGGCATGCGTAACACGGGTTAATAATATCGTGATACCATTCCATTCTATAAAAGCCGCACTCTGTGCGGCTTTTTTATTCACAAAAGAAATGCATCCACACAATATCATTGATTAAATGAGCTTATATCATTGAAAAGGCATGCGTGAGATCTTCTTTTTTAATACTGACCTTGTCATCAGTACATAATCTTCGCTATTTAGGCTATGTTACTCGCCACTCTCGCACTTTTTGTTTTCTGTCGATAGTACTTTATTGTTTAATTGGAAGAGTTTATGTCGTTACCGCACGTTATTTTAACCGTTCTTAGTCGCCATGAAGCGACAGGCTATGATATTACCAAAGCCTTTTCACAAAATATTGGGCATTTTTGGAAAGCCAGCCACCAGCAGGTATACCGAGAATTAAATAAAATGTCACAGTTAGAATGGGTCACGAGTGAATTGATCGAACAAGAAGGCAAGCCTGATAAGAAAATTTACACTATTACCGAACTTGGTAGAAAAGCATTAACCGCTTGGTTTGAACAACCCACGCCTTATACACCAACTCGTGATGAGTTTTCAGCCAAATTAATGGCATGTTCAGTTCAATCTTCGGATCTTCTTATTGAGCAAATTAATGAATTAATTCCACAAGCCGAACACATGATCCAACAATTTCAGCTACTCGAAAAACAATTTTATGCTTACCCAGAAAAGCTCAATATTGCCGCAAGAATAGAACGTTTGATTTTAAGACGAAACATTTTAGAAAGGAAAATGTGGGTAGAATGGGCGGTAGAAGTCAAAGAACAACTCACCTTGCAAGACACTCTTATTTAACTTGTTCTGCGGATAACGACCAATTTATCACTAAAAAAGGCTTACCTCTTAAGTAAGCCTTACTTCTTTTACTACCATATAGCCTAAACTATTAGCGCGGTCGTACACCAAGAGTATGGCAAAGTGCATACGTCATTTCTGAGCGATTTAGCGTGTAGAAATGGAAATCCTTCACCCCTTCACGACTCAGTGTTCTAACCATATCAATCGCTTGACTTGCCCCGACCATTTGGCGAGTCACTGGATCTTCATCTAAGCCTTCGTATTGTTTCGCCATCCAGCTTGGAATACGTACATTGGTCATGTCAGCAAAGCGCTTTGCTTGTTTATAATTAGACACTGGAAGAATGCCCGGAATAATTTCAACATCAATCCCTGCGTTCACACAGCGATCACGGAAACGAAGGTAGCTTTCTACATCGAAGAAAAATTGAGTAATTGCACGATTTGCACCGGCATCTACTTTACGTTTTAGGTTAATCAAATCGGCTTGAGCATTTTTCGCTTCGGGATGAACCTCAGGATAAGCCGCCACCGAAATATCAAAATCTGCCACGCCTTTTAGCAGTTCAACAAGATCCGATGCATACATATCTGGTTTACCGCCGCCGACCGGTAAATCACCACGTAATGCCACAATATCGCGAATACCATTATTCCAGTAATCTTTTGTGATTTCTTTTAATTCATCACGAGAGGCATCAATACACGTTAAGTGTGGTGCAGCGATTAAACCTGTCTGATCTTTAATTTCTTTAATAATAGAGTGAGTACGGTCACGCTCACCAGAATTAGCGCCATAAGTGACTGACACAAATTTAGGTTGAAGTGTTTTAAGACGATGAATTGAGCTCCACAACGTTTCTTCCATTTTTTCGCTACTTGGCGGAAAAAATTCAAAAGACACATTAATTTTACCAGCCAGATCGGCAACATTATGGTTTAGTGCGTCAATATGACCTGCGTGTGAATAACTCATGTTCTGCTCCCTGTGGCATCACCACTTTAACGACTCAATCTAAAAACAACTTAATGTGAAAACGATCCTTTTCACTAACGGGTTCTACCCAAAATATGTGCTTATCGTAAGATGAAAATTCATATAGACGTCTATATGTCCAAATAATGTCTTGAATACTATACGAAGTCAACGATCTAAACATGAATTTTATTCATGACGATAAAAAACAAGGGTTCATTCAAAAAAAATACCACCTCAAAACTGAGGTGGTATTAAATACAAAATGCACTGATCTTTATATATTTATAAAATTTTACAATAAGTTAGATAAGCGATTCAAATCTGACTGTAATGCCCCTGCAGTGACTGCTCGACCGGCACCTGGGCCACGAATCACTAAGGGATTATCTTTGTACCATTTACTTTCAATGGCAAAAATATTATCACACGGTAATAAATTGGCTAATGCATGCTCTGGTGACAGCGCTTCCACGCCGACCGTTGCTTCTCCATTTCGATTTAAGCGAGCAATATAACGAAGCACTTTACCTTCTTTTTGTGCTTTAGCGAGGCGCTCAGACAGTAATTCATTCAACACTTTGCCATGTTCAAAAAAGTCATCAGTTGAAATATGTTGAAGCGCTTCAGGCACTAAAGACTCTACTTTGACACTTTCAGGTTCAATATCTAATCCTGATTCACGCGCCACAATCACGAGCTTTCTCATGACATCGGAGCCATCTAAGTCAGAGCGCGGATCCGGTTCCGTTAAGCCTTGTTGCCAAGCCAGATCGACCAAGTCGGTAAATGGGATTGAGCCATCAAATTGCTGGAATAACCATGACAATGTACCTGAAAAAATACCTGAAACGGCGGTAATTTCATCACCACTATTGCGTAAATCACGAATAGCATAGTTAACGGGTAACCCAGCCCCCA
Source organism: Vibrio casei (assembly GCF_002218025.2). Lineage (NCBI taxonomy): Bacteria > Pseudomonadati > Pseudomonadota > Gammaproteobacteria > Vibrionales > Vibrionaceae > Vibrio > Vibrio casei. The sequence continues at coordinate 2,572,711 of NZ_AP018680.1, forward strand.
CTGTAGCGTTATATAACCAATGGCGGCCAGTTTTCTCAAATGCATCAACCACTCTTTGGTAAGCATCACTGGAGGAAGAGCCAGCTACTTTATTCGCACAGATTAAGTGCATTCCATGTTCTGCTATTTTAGCGTATTGCGCCGCAAGCTCAGGGCTGGCAGTCACATCCATGACCACCACTTCATCGTATTCAGACTGATGAGCAAGTGTTTGTAGCCAGGTTTTACCATCATTACTGAGCCCTTCGTCATCAAAACGAAGAAGGGCTTGTTTCGGATCGATACCTTTTAAATCTAACCAATAGGTTTGACTATCTACTATCGCCACCAAATCAAAGCTCATGCCCCGACGTTTTTCTAATTCCGTTTTTTGTTCAGCAAATAACGATAACCAACTTGAGCCAATATTTCCTTTACCACACAGAGCAATTGCTACCCTTTTTTGCGCTTGGAACAATTGAGTATGAACATCAATCACCAACTTTGCTACGTCGGTTTTTCGCAAAACAGCCACAAGGCTTAAACTCGACTCAGAAATAAATTCAACCGGTGCACTTTTAAGTTGTTGATAAAACCCGTAGCAATGATTCGGATTAATCATAACGCCAGCGCCAACCGCCGCCACCATGGAATAACCTTCCTTCAATTTAATTTCAGCGCCCACCGCAGTGTCTTGCAGATACGCTAATGCACTCGATGCAATCTCAACCGTATACGCAAGTGAAAGGCAGCCTTGATCGGATTGCGATTGTATGGCTAATGGCTGAAGTTGAGCACGAGTTAACGAGCGAATCACTTCCGATTCTAAACGAGCAAAATCATGCCCTGACCCAAAATGGATCTGCACCAATAAGATTTCATCCAGAGAAGTAATGATCTTTGCACCACGACCAGAAGCAAGTACACGCTCAATACGTGTGGAGCCCGATTCAGGCTGATAGCTGCAACGTAAGCTCAGGTCCATGGCACTTTGTGCCACAGGCTGCAAAGTTCGGCTATGGAGTACTGGGGCCGCTAAACGAGCCAATTCACTCGCTTCATCTAAGCGTAACAAAGGTAACAAGCACGCATCGTTTACTTTACGCGGATCAGCACTGTAAACCCCGGCAACATCACTCCAAATCGTGACTCGAGCGGACTCTGATAATGCACCAATGACGGTTGCAGAATAATCCGAGCCATTACGGCCTAATAAGACGGTTTCTCCAGCATCATTACGAGCCATGAACCCCGTAATAACTAAACGACGCTTACCGTGCTGAGCAAAGATTTCTTTCAATAGCGGTAATGAACGAGCACGCTCGACTTCAGGCTGTGCACCACGCTCGGCCCGTAAGAAATCACGAGAATCAATTTGTGTCGCTTCCATATCTAAATGGCACAACAATGATGCTAATAATCGTGAAGACCACACCTCACCATGACCGAGCACCGCTGCATAAGCCACACTCGTAATCGGCCCATTTAAATCACTTAATACTAAAAATTCTTGATTCAATGTTTCAAGTAACGGCGTTGCTTTCTCTTCAGGGAGAAGCTCTTCAATTAACCCAATCTGAAACTGGCGCAACTGCTGCAAAATTTCATGCGCAATACGGCCATCTTTTTCCAAAGCCGCTAGCCAATCGATCAAACGATTAGTTGTACTGCCGGCGGCAGAAACCACAATTAAATCACCGGGGTTTGAATATTCATTTAAAATATTGGCGACTCGTTTGTAGCATTCTGGGTTAGCTAGACTACTACCACCAAATTTGTGTAACTGACGAGCGGATGTCATTTACGCTACCTCTTGTGCTTTTATGAAGGCTTGCTCTAAATCAGCCACTAAGTCCTGACTGTCTTCTAATCCAACCGAAACACGTAAAAGTAACGGTGAAATCCCCGCTTCTTCTTGCGCTTCATCTGACATAGCTCGATGGGTCATCGAAGAAGGATGACAAATCAAGCTCTCTACTCCGCCAAGTGATTCCGCGAGAGAAAATAATTCTAAATGACCCACAAATGCTTTGAGTTGATCCATACTGCCATTTATTTCAAAACTCAACATTGAACCAAAACCACGTTGTTGGGCTTTGGCAATCTCATGACCAGGATGCGTTGGTAAACTTGGGTGATAAATGGTCCCCACCAGCGCTTGAGTTTGTAAGTACGCCAATAAAGTCTGAGCACTTTCTTCGTGCATTTTCATACGTACCGCTATGGTTCTCAAGCCACGCAACGTCATATAACTGTCAAATGGTGTACCCGTTGCTCCTATGCAATTTCCCCACCAAGACAATAATTCCACGTGCGCTTCACTTTTGGCAATAATAACTCCACCAATCACATCTGAATGACCATTAATGTATTTCGTCGTGGAATGAATAACAAAGTCAGCACCAAGGGTTAATGGCTTTTGGTACACGGGTGTCAAAAAGGTATTATCCACAGCCACCAACGCACCCACTTCTTTTGCTTTTTGGCATGCTTTGGCAATATCGACCACCCGTACCAGTGGATTTGATGGGGTTTCTAATAAAATTAGCTTAGGCTTTTTAGCAATAGCGGCGTCAAATTCAGTTTGGTTAGATTGATCAACAAATTGAACCTTAAAGTCGCCTTTTTGTGCACGAGTATTAAACAGACGATAAGTACCACCATAACAATCGTGCGGCGCTACAATCAAATCATCCGGACCTAAAAACGCTGATATCCATAGGTTTAAGGCCGCAGTACCACAGTTAGTGATCACAGCACCAGAACCCGATTCTAATTCTGATAATGCTTGCTCTAGTAAACCACGGTTAGGATTTCCTGAACGGGTATAATCGTATTTTGGAACTTCACCAAAAGCTGGAAAACCGTAATTGGTTGAAAGGTAAATCGGTGGGACAACAGCGTGATATTGGGTATCGGATTCGATACCAGTGCGAACCGCAACAGTCGCTGGCTTTTTAGAACTCATCGGCTTATTCCTTCCAGTTGCTGAATCCTTCCATTATAGAAATACAGCAATCACTTATCATAAATACGAAAATGCGAACAACAATCTTAGCGCTTTTTCAACGAGTATCGAGCTTTTCCGCTACTTTATCCCCTGAAAACCAAGACGTCAAGACCTCCAGCCATCTAAGCGTCTTTACTTGTGGCGGTACATGCCGCTAAAATTCATATTCAGCCAATATTGATAAATAACAAATAACGAAGGTGTGTGATGGCAGATTGGAATGGTGAATACATTAGCCCATATGCAGAGCATGGAAAGAAAAACGAACAAGTCAAAAAAATAACGGTTTCAATTCCGCTTAAAGTACTAAAAATATTAACGGATGAACGAACTCGTCGCCAAGTTAATAATTTGCGCCATGCCACCAACAGCGAATTGTTATGTGAAGCATTTTTACATGCTTATACAGGACAGCCACTGCCAACTGATGAAGATTTAAGAAAAGATCGCCCTGATGACATTCCAACAGAAGTAAAAAGACTAATGACGGAAATGGGGATTGAATTTGAAGCGTTCGATGATTAAGTAATTCGACCTATTCATCATACGGATAAAAACAATAAACCCGCTCACATTTTATTTTGAGCGGGTTTTCTTTTGCTCGAAATCGGAAAACCGAACTCTAGAGCCTTAACTCATATTATTTATATTGCTCTGGAAGCTCAATTCTAGCCACGCCAGACTCTACCGCGGCACGCGCAACAGCGCCAGCAACACGTGGTAGTAATCGAGGATCCATTGGTTTTGGAATAATATAGTTAATACCAAACGACAAATCATCTACGCCAGCTGCTTTTAACACTTCAGCAGGAACGGCTTCTTTTGCCAATTGACGGATCGCTTCCACTGCGGCCAGCTTCATTTCAGTATTTATTTCACTGGCACGTACATCTAATGCGCCACGGAAAATAAATGGGAAACAAATAACGTTATTCACTTGGTTCGGATAATCACTGCGCCCCGTCCCCATGATTAAGTCATTACGCACTTTATGCGCTAATTCAGGCTTAATTTCAGGATCAGGATTCGAACAAGCAAATACGATAGGTTTGTCGGCCATTAATGCCAATGCTTCTGGTGGTAATAGATTAGGGCCTGAAACCCCTAAGAATAAATCGGCCCCCTCGATCACGTCTTCTAGCGTACGCATGTCAGTGTTATTCGCGAACAATAATTTGTATTCGTTCAAATCATCACGGCGAGTATGAATCACACCTTTACGATCAAGCATGTAGATTTTCTCGCGCAAGGCTCCACACTTAATCAACAATTCCATGCACGCTACTGCCGCCGCACCCGCACCTAAACACACTATTTTGCATTCTGATAATTTCTTACCTTGTAGCTCAATCGCGTTTAACATTCCCGCAGCCGTAACAATCGCAGTACCGTGTTGGTCATCATGAAAAACCGGCACATCACAGCGTTCAATCAATTGACGCTCAATTTCAAAACAATCTGGCGCTTTAATATCTTCTAAGTTGATGCCACCAAATGTATCGGCAATATTGGCAACGGTATCGACAAATTCATCAATGGTACGGTGCTTAACTTGAATATCGATAGAATCTAATCCAGCAAAACGTTTGAACAATAAGGCCTTCCCTTCCATCACAGGTTTTGAAGCCAGTGGGCCTAAATTACCCAATCCCAAAATAGCGGTACCATTTGAAATCACGGCAACCATGTTACCTTTTCCGGTGTACTTGTAGGCATTATCAGGATTCAGCGCAATTTCACGAACAGGCTCAGCCACACCCGGGCTGTAAGCTAAAGCTAAATCTTCTGCCGTATCTGCAGGTTTCGTGAGTGCAATCGCAATCTTTCCTGCCGTAGGGAAGGCATGATAATCAAGAGCTTGTTGGCGAAAATCATTTTGTTGCTGATCATCTGACATAGTTAGGTATTCCTGCAGTATCGGTAATAGAGAGGGGAATATTAATAGATTGCCTAGTAAGTTCCTAGTCAATACCATTAATTTCCAACAAGAAAAAAGGGACGCCATTGGCATCCCTTTCAAATTCTGTCGAACACTAAAAATATTTTTTAGAGTAAGATTATTTTTTGCTGCTAAGTGCACCAAAACGCTTGTTGAAGCGATCAACACGGCCGCCAGTATCTACGATACGTTGCTTACCAGTGTAGAATGGGTGACATTTGTCACATACGTCTAGGTGAATTGATTCTTTAGCTAGAGTAGTGTTGAACTCAAATGCGTTACCGCAAGAACAAGTTGCTGCTACTGCTTTGTATTCTGGGTGGATACCAGTTTTCATAGGACAAACCTTATAATTGGTCCGTATCGCTATCTAGTTCTTACTATTTACGCTTCAATAAGAAAACAAAAAAGTAGCCAGACACCATACGTTGTTTTTAAAAATGATACAGAAATCTGTATCGTTCGAGGCGCAGTATAGTAATGAATCCGCATCAATCGATCAACACATTTGGTCTATTTTCCAACAATATTTAAGTTTTATATCACTAAGCAGTGTTTTATCATAAGCTTGGATTCACCAGTTTATGTACTACAAGGAACCTCCCTCGCCATATGCAACCCACTATCGCTCAAGTTGCCTTACCTATCCCATTAGATAAGTGCTTTGACTATTTAGTTCCTAACTATCTTTTCCCTGTCATCGGTGGGCGCGTTTCGGTTCCTTTTGGCCGTCAAACATTAACTGGCATCGTCATTGCTTTGGGAAACACTTCAGACTTCCCGATCGAACAACTCAAGCCCATTAAATCCTGTTTAGATAGCCAACCTGTTTGGCCAAAACCTTTATACCAACTGTTGCAATGGTGTAGCCAATTTTATCAATATCCACTAGGAGATACTCTGGCGATGGCGTTACCCTCTTTACTCAAAAAAGGGAAACCTGCCGACTTTGCCAGCTTAAAACAATGGCATATTACCGAATCAGGAAAAAATCAATTAGTGGCGGGGTTTGGTCGAGCACACCTGCAAGCTAAAGTGGTACGAATGTTAGAAAACGGCCCGCTATCACATCAAGCCATGATCGAGGAAGACGTTAGCAGCAGCACTTTGAAAACATTGCAAGATAAAGGCTGGATTGAGGCAGTGCATACTCAACCTAAAAAAACCTCTTGGCCACCAAACATTGAGAACAGCCAGCTCAGGCCACAATTAAATGAAGAGCAAGCCATTGCCGTTGCCACGATCAACAACCATCAAGGTTTTGGCTGCTATTTAGTGGATGGTGTAACCGGTTCTGGCAAAACAGAGGTTTACTTAAACCTAATAAAACCCGTTCTAGATAAAGGAAAACAAGCGTTAGTCTTAGTACCTGAAATTGGTTTAACGCCACAAACGATTAATCGCTTTAAACGCCGCTTTAATGTGCCAGTAGAGGTCATGCATTCGGCATTAAACGATACCGAACGCCTTAATGCCTGGTTATCTGCTCGCGATAAAAATGCCGGTATTGTGATTGGTACTCGCTCGGCCCTTTTTACTCCTTTTGCCGATCTCGGTATCATCATTGTTGATGAAGAGCATGATGCCTCTTATAAGCAGCAAGATACATTGCGCTATCATGCGAGAGATGTCGCGGTTATGCGAGGCCATAAAGAAAACATTCCCGTCGTGTTAGGCTCGGCAACCCCTGCACTCGAAACGCTACACAATGCACAAACCGGGAAGTATCATTATTTAAGCTTGAGTAAACGTGCTGGAAATGCACAAGCAGCGACTCATAATGTTCTTGATATTAAAGGCTTATATCTAGAAGGTGGATTGTCAGCACCACTGATTGCGCAAATGCGTCGTCATTTAACCGCCGGCAATCAAGTCATGCTATTTTTGAATCGTCGTGGTTTTTCGCCTGCGTTGATGTGCCATGAATGCGGTTGGATTGCTGAATGTAAACGCTGTGATGCCTACTATACCTTTCATCAAGGTAGCCAAGAAATACGCTGCCATCACTGTGGTTCACAAAAACCGATTATTCATCAATGCCAAGGCTGTGGTTCCACGCAACTTGTTTCTGTCGGAGTGGGTACCGAGCAACTGGAAAAACAACTTGAACTGCTTTTTCCAGAATACAAAACCATTCGAATAGATCGTGATAGTACTCGCCGTAAAGGCAGTTTAGAGAGTGCTTTAGAGTCTATTCGCAAAGGTGAGTACCAAATTTTAATTGGCACACAAATGCTCGCTAAGGGACACCATTTCCCCAATGTGACACTCGTCGGTTTACTCGATGTGGATGGGTCATTGTACAGCAGTGATTTCCGTGCATCCGAAAGGCTCGCACAATTATTTATTCAAGTAGCAGGAAGAGCCGGGCGTGCAAGTAAACCCGGAGAAGTATTGCTGCAAACTCACCACCCCGAACACGCTTTATTGCAATCTCTATTGCATAAAGATTATCAGCATTTTGCCAAAACTGCGTTGGTAGAAAGAAAAATAGCGCAATTACCGCCTTTTACGTTCATTACACTGATTCGAGCGGAAGGCAATGACAACAATACCGTCGAAGCTTTTTTACGACAAGTTCGCCACACATTAGAAGCCAATCCTCTCTATGATGACAACTGTTTGGTATTAGGGCCAATGCCCGCACCTCTCGCCAAGCGTGCCGGAAAATTTCGCTGGCAGTTAATGTTGCAAGTTTCGACTCGAACATTAATGCAACGATTACTGGCCTCTTCAAAGCCAGCAGTCCAACTTTTACCTTCAGCTAAAAAAGTTCGCTGGTCATTCGATGTTGAACCACAAGATTTAAGCTAAACGTCTTAACGCCTAAAACAAAACCATTCTATGTGACGCACATCACCATTATTATGTAAGATTTGTCAGGCACATGGTGTTAACTACTTAATTTAACGAATAAAATATCAACATAACAGCCAGAAGTCGTTAACATATGGGATAACAGATCCTTTATTTTGCTTATATCGTCGTGGTAATTTTTGCATATAAGCCTACGGTGCCTATTTAGGCATAATAATGTAATACATAGAGAGGAATTTTATGGCGACAATGAAGGAAGTTGCCCAATTAGCTGGGGTATCAACGGCAACGGTATCAAGAGCCTTGATGAATCCGGAAAAAGTATCGATCTCGACTCGAAAGCGAGTGGAAGATGCGGTATTAGAATCGGGCTATTCCCCCAACTCATTGGCTCGTAATTTACGACGTAATGAATCCAAAACCATCATTGTTATCGTACCTGATATTTGCGATCCTTATTTTACTGAAATTATTCGTGGTATTGAAGACACCGCCGCCGAGTATAATTACCTAGTGTTACTGGGTGATAGTGGCCAACAACTCAAACGTGAAAGTACCTTTGTTAACCTCGTTTTTACCAAGCAAGCTGATGGTATGTTACTGCTTGGTACCGATATTCCGTTTGATGTTAGTAAACCCGAACAAAAAAACTTACCCCCCATTGTCATGGCTTGTGAATACGCACCAGAGCTTGAATTACCCACGGTGCATATCGATAACTTAACCGCTGCTTTTGATGTGGTTAATTATCTCACTCAGATGGGTCATAAACGCATTGCGGAAATGTCTGGCCCCACAGAGGCCACATTGTGTCACTTCCGTCACCAAGGTTACCAACAAGCACTAAGACGCGCAGGCATTGAAATGAACCCAGCTTATCAAGCCTTTGGTGATTTTACGTTTGAATCAGGCGTTCAAGCCGCCACTAAATTGCTGTCACAACCAGAGCCTCCCACTGCCATTTTTTGTCATAACGACAGCATGGCTATTGGTGCCATTCAACAGGCGAAAAAACAAGGTTTCCGTATTCCTCAAGACCTATCTATCGTCGGCTTTGATGATATTCAGTTTTCGCAATATTGCGATCCCCCTTTGACAACCATTGCACAACCAAGATATGAAATTGGCAAACAATCTATGTTAATGCTATTGGAAATGTTGAAAGGCAGAGAAGTACAGGCCGGTTCTCGTTTGTTAGAAGCCAATTTAGTCATTCGCAATAGCGCCGCACCACCTCACTCATAAATAGTCTTAGATAAATAGAATCGTAAGTGAGTATAGACACGAATATTGTGGAAAAATTACGCATATTCGTGCCTATACTCCATCATTAATCGTGGTATTGAAAAAAATTCTGGATTACCATATGGCTCCTTTTTTATTCTATTGAGTTGTTGATATATCGTGGCTAATCGAGATTACGTAAGAAAAACCCCAGCTCCTAGCAAAAAAAATAACAATAGAAATCAAAGAAGACCTGCGCAAAAAAAGAAGTCAGCACCTCGTGCGATTCCTTGGAAAGCCGCCATCATTGCGGTGATATTATTAGCAGGATTGATTGCGTTGTTATCAATGCTAAGCAATGATCCAGAACCTACTCAGCCAGAAATCAGCGTGCTCCCTATCGCGCCAAAGCCGAAGCCAAGCAACTCTTTACCGCCTGCGCCTAAAGAGCAGTGGGATTATATGAAAACACTTCCACAGCGTGAAATCGAAGTTCAAGCCAAAGAAGTCGTTGTACCTAAAATTCCATATATTATGCAATGTGGTGCTTACAAAACTTCCGCGCAAGCTGAACAACGTAAAGCTAATATCGCTTTTCAAGGTTTAAGCAGTAAAATCGTCAAGTTAGAAGGCAGTAGTTGGTATCGAATTATCCTAGGCACTTATAAGTTCAAACGTGATGCAGTAAAAGATCAACATGTACTGCAACGCGCCAAAATTGAACCTTGTATCATTATGAAAAACACGTTGAAATAACGTATCAATTTCATCTTACTGAATGAAAAGAGCCATTTTCTGGCTCTTTTTTATATTCCTACGTTTCTCCTTGAATAGCAGCACCATTCAATATCCTCAACCCCACTGAAGTTGAGTAAAGATAAGTGAGTTAAATATCGCCCCCTTGAATTCTTTTATCGCCAACCTCATATGATCTAAAACAGCACAATAACTAAGAGGTTTCTCGTGACTACCATTGTATCTGTACGCCGAAATAATAAAGTCGTCATCGCCGGTGACGGACAAGTCTCACTTGGCAATACCGTCATGAAAGGCAATGCAAAGAAAGTTCGCCGTTTGTATCACGATAAAGTACTCGCAGGCTTTGCCGGTGGTACTGCTGATGCTTTCACCTTATTTGAGCGCTTTGAACGCAAGCTAGAAATGCATCAAGGTCACTTAACCAAAGCGGCCGTTGAATTGGCCAAAGAATGGCGTAGCGATCGCGCATTAAGAAAATTAGAAGCTTTACTTGCCGTCGCCGATGAAACCGCTTCCTTAATCATCACCGGCAATGGCGATGTAGTTCAACCAGAAAACGATCTAATTGCCATTGGTTCTGGTGGTAACTTTGCACAAGCAGCCGCTATCGCATTACTTGAAAACACCGATTTAGAAGCTCGTGATATTGCTGAAAAAGCCTTAAATATTGCGGGAGATATTTGCGTATTCACCAATCACCACCATACGATTGAAGAATTATAGTCACATCATTAAATCAGCTTGATAACTTATGCATTAAGTCTCTAAGACACTGAATATCAAGCTTTAACCTGAGCCAAAAGGCTCCCCATGATTAGGTAAAAGGATAAATTTATGTCTGAGATGACTCCTCGTGAAATTGTTCACGAACTCAATAAACATATTATTGGTCAAGATAAAGCCAAACGTGCTGTTGCCATCGCTTTGCGTAACCGCTGGCGTCGAATGCAACTCGATGAAGGTTTGCGCGCGGAAGTTACCCCAAAAAACATCCTCATGATTGGCCCAACCGGTGTGGGTAAAACTGAAATTGCTCGCCGTTTAGCAAAACTGGCCAATGCGCCTTTTATTAAAGTGGAAGCAACAAAATTCACTGAGATTGGCTATGTTGGTAAAGAAGTTGAATCGATCATTCGTGATCTTACTGATGTTTCGATTAAGCTAACTCATCAGCAAGAAATGGAAAAAGTAAAATTTCGTGCTGAGGAGCAAGCTGAAGAACGCATCCTTGACGCCTTGTTGCCACCACCTCGTGAAGGCTGGGGACAAGATGAAGCATCCCAAGACAGCACCTCGAATACTCGCCAAGTTTTCCGTAAAAAATTGCGTGAAGGCACGTTAGACGATAAAGAGATTGATGTTGAAGTAGCCGCGCCACAAATGGGCGTTGAAATTATGGCCCCTCCAGGTATGGAAGAAATGACCAATCAATTACAGGGCATGTTCCAAAACCTAGCCGGAGATACAAAAAAAAGCCGTAAGATGAAAATCAAAGATGCTTTCAAGGCCTTAACCGAAGAAGAAGCGGCCAAGTTGGTTAACCAAGAAGATCTTAAAGAACAAGCTATCTATAATGTTGAGAATAACGGCATCGTTTTCATCGATGAAATAGATAAGATCTGTAAACGTGCCGACCAAAATAGTGGTGGTGGCGAGGTCTCTCGTGAAGGCGTTCAGCGTGATTTGCTTCCTTTAGTTGAAGGCAGCACCGTGTCAACCAAACATGGTATGGTTCGTACCGATCACATTCTCTTTGTCGCATCTGGTGCATTCCAAGTGGCTCGCCCATCTGACTTAATTCCAGAACTACAAGGCCGCCTGCCAATTCGTGTAGAACTTGAAGCCTTAAGCAGTAATGATTTCAAGCGCATTTTAACCGAACCGAATGCATCATTAACCGAGCAATACTGCGCATTAATGGCCACGGAAAAAGTAGACATCGATTTTACCGAAGATGGCATTACACAAATCGCAGAAGCGGCTTGGCAAGTTAATGAAACAACCGAGAACATTGGTGCTCGTCGTTTACATACCGTAATGGAGCGCTTGATGGATGAGATATCTTTTGATGCGACCGACAATCCTGGCATGAAAGTGTCGATTAATGGCGATTATGTCAAACAACGTTTAGGTGACTTTGTTGCCGATGAAGATTTAAGTCGCTTTATCTTATAATCTTCTCTCATGACAGATAAAAGCTCGCTTTCAGCGAGCTTTTTTTGATTTCTGACATATCACACATTAACAACAACTTGATATACTTAGATTATTCACCTTAACTGTATAACAATATGAAATCATCATTTGCTATTTGGCTCGATGCCGCCAGACCTAAAACCTTATTACTTGCTATTGCCGCTATTGCGACAGGTAGCAGCCTTGCCTATGCGGACGGCCATCTTTCCTTTGCTATTTCATTTTTGGCCCTACTCACAGCAACACTACTACAAATTTTATCCAACCTAGCTAACGACTATGGCGACACGGTTCAAGGTACCGACAATGAAAACCGACTTGGTCCCATTCGTGGTTTACAGCTGGGTGCCATCACTCAATCTGGGATGAAAAAAGCCATTGCTGCCAATATTGCACTGATCATTCTCAGCGGTTTAGCGTTGGTCTTTTATGCCCTACAAAGCCCAACCAGTATCATGGCATTTATTGGCTTAGGTTTACTTTCTATTATCAGTTCGATTGCTTACACCATGGGCAGCAAACCTTACGGATATGTGGGTCTAGGCGATATTTCGGTCTTCTTATTCTTTGGTTTATTGGCGGTACTAGGAACTTATTTCTTACATACTGGCACAGTGCATTTTTCACTATTATTACCAGCCATCGGCTCTGGGCTATTTTCAATGGGAGTATTAAACATCAATAACATGCGTGATGTGGAAAATGATACTGCCAGTAATAAACGCACCCTAGTCGTCAGAATTGGGACAGATAAAGCTAAGTGTTACCACTTAACACTACTCACATTTGGTTGGTTAACACTGGCGAGCTACCTATTTACGCATATTCAACCAATATGGCCCGCATTCTTAATGTTATTCCCACTCATATTGATCATTAAACACGGTAAAGCCATTTGGAACATTCAAGAAGCGAAAGAATTTATTCCCATGATGCCAGACATGGTTAAGTGTGCTTTTATCGCCAATATTATGTTTTCAATCGTATTAGTCATCGGCAATTTTTAAGGTGTATAATGACTGCTCAGCTTCGTAATCAGATCAAACTCTAGGCACGAAAGTGAGCTTTGTCATTGCAAAGCAATATTGACCCTATATACTCGTTAATCATCCCCCGCAAAGAGAAAAACCACTATGGAATATAATACCTCTGCATTGTGTGATATTTACCAAGACCAAGTTGATGTTGTTGAGCCTATGTTCAGTAATTTTGGTGGGTTAAATTCATTCGCTGGACAAGTAACCACAGTGAAGTGCTTTGAAGACAACGGCATTATTCGCTCAATTTTGCAAGAAGATGGGACTGGGCGTGTGTTATTGATTGATGGGGGTGGCTCACTGCGTCGTGCATTAATCGATGCAGAAATTGCAGCCATTGCAGAAGATAATGATTGGGAAGGCCTCGTGGTTTACGGATGCGTTCGTGAAGTCGATGAGCTAGAAGAAATGCAAATTGGCATCCAAGCGATTGCTTCTATTCCTGTTGGTGCGAACCAAGCCAATATCGGTGACATTGATGTTCCTGTTAATTTTGGCGGTGTGACTTTCTTGCCTGAAGATTTCTTATATGCAGACAGTACAGGCGTCATTTTATCTCAAGAACCTTTAGATATTGATCTTGAACTTAATGATGAAGACATCGAGAATATCGACGATTAATGCCCTATTTATCTAACAATTAAAATGTAAGATAAATAACCCGCATAAAAAAACAGAGCACAAAGCTCTGTTTTTTTATGCTCAATGAACAAGAAGATCTTATTCAACGTCATCCATTTTACCCAGCAAGTTACGAATACGTTCTTGCCATGCTTGTTGCTCTTGGCGTAACGTTTGAGTTTGTTGCTCAAGCTCAACACGGCCTTCTTTCAACTCACCAGCTTCAACAATAAGCTGCTCGTTCCTTTCTTTAAGCTCTTCTACTTCCATTTGCAGTAATGCAATGGTGTCAACTGCAGTTTGAATTTTAACTTCTAGCTGTTCTAATACTTCGAAAGACATCTCGGATACCTGTGTAATGATCATGATGAATGGCAGCCGGATGTTATTAACAATGACACAGCTACCACAAGCGTTACCCACATTCTACTCAGCTTACTTTCAAGCGCCACACTCTTATTCAACTATTTATGCCTATATGCTCAAAAAAACAACAAACCTTACCAAATTATGACATTTACCTTCCAATACAGGACTAATTCGCACTTAAACCATCGTGTTATTTGAATATCTCTATTCAAAAAATCCCCATATTCAAATAACGTCAAAAAAGCAAACGTTACCGTTTCGGCTGTGATAAAATCGGCCGCACAAATTTTTCCTCTTTGTTTTGTTTGGAGTCAGTATGAAACGCGATTTAGCATTAGCATTTTCTCGAGTTACAGAAGGTGCTGCGCTTGCCGGATATAAATGGTTAGGCCGTGGCGATAAAAATGCCGCCGATGGCGCTGCAGTTGCCGTTATGCGTACCCTACTGAATGATACGGAAATCAGCGGTGAAATAGTCATCGGTGAAGGTGAGATCGATGAAGCACCTATGCTTTATATCGGTGAGCAAGTTGGCCTAGGCGGTGATGCGGTTGATATTGCAGTGGATCCTATCGAAGGCACGCGCATGACCGCGATGGGCCAGTCAAATGCCCTTGCCGTATTAGCCGCTGGAGAGAAAGGTAGTTTCTTAAAAGCACCCGATATGTACATGGAAAAATTAGTCGTAGGTCCTGCTGCAAAAGGTTGTATCGATCTTGCTAAACCTTTAGAAGAAAATATTCACAATATCGCAAAAGCCTTAGGCAAATCGTTAAATGAATTAACCGTGATTACTTTAGCAAAACCTCGCCATGATGACATGATTGCCAAAATGCAGAGTATGGGTGTTCGTGTTTTCGCCGTGCCAGATGGCGATGTGGCTGCTTCTATTCTAACGTGCATGCCAGACAGCGAAGTCGACATGATGTATTGCATCGGCGGCGCCCCTGAAGGCGTGGTTTCTGCCGCAGTTATCCGTGCGCTCGATGGTGATATGCAGGGGCGCTTACTGCCCCGCCATGAAGTGAAAGGGGATTCGGATGAAAACCGTGCACATGGCGAACTTGAGCTTCAACGTTGTGCCGAAATGGGCGTTAAAGCCAATGTGATTTTAAAAATGGATGACATGGCTCGTAGTGATAACGTGGTATTTGCGGCCACTGGCATTACCAAAGGTGACTTGCTGGAAGGTATTACTCGCCAAGGTAATATTGCCACCACGGAAACCTTAGTTATTCGAGGCAAAAGCCGCACTATTCGTAGAATTAAGTCGATTCACTACTTAGAACGAAAAGATGACGCGGTAAAACAGCACATATTATAGTTCTGCAACCAATACCATTCGTCTTAAAAACGCAGCTTCCGAGTTGCGTTTTTTACTTAGCCGTACCGTAAACTATCAATAACCCCTAGGATATTTGCATTATTTTTATTTTGATCCATCATATAGCAAGGTCATCAAAGGCAATGCAATGAAAACATCTGACAAAATCCTTAACAGAATCAAACGTGAAGGCAAGATCACTGCTCGCCAATTGGCGGAAGAATTATCGATCACGTCGATGGGAGCGCGTCAACACCTTCAAGCCTTAAGAGATGACGGCCTTTTGTCGTATTCAGATGTAAAAGTAAAAGTGGGCCGCCCAACTCGCCACTGGTCTTTAACAAAAAAAGGTCATCGTCTTTTTGTTGACCGCCACCAAGATCTCACTTTAGATATTATCGGGGCCGTTCAGCATGCCTTTGGTCAACAAGGAATCGACATCATCACCGCAGAACGTGAGAAAAAAACGTTTCAAGCTTACCAAAAACAGCTTGCATTCAGTCCTACTATCGAACAGAAACTGCAAAAATTAACCGATTTACGTGAAGCCGAAGGTTATATGGCTGAACTTGAAAGCAATGAACAAGGCTATATTTTAACCGAAAATCACTGCCCTATTTGTCACGCCGCCAAACATTGTCCAAACTTATGTCAGTCGGAACTCAATATTTTTCAACAATTGTTTGAAGACGAATGTATTATTGAGCGACAAGAACACATCATAGAAGGTGCTCATCGCTGCCTGATCCGCTCCAGCTGTTTTGGACACTGAGTTAAGTGAGTACAATCACTAACGAGGTGAACAATGACAACTAAGAAAACTAGAATTAAACATTCCCCTGAATTTAAAGCAGAAGCCCTAAAACTAGCAGAGAGAGTGGGAGTAGCTGCGGCTGCAAGGCAGCTTTCTTTACATGAATCTCAAATCTACGGGTGGCGGAAGAACTCGAAGAAAGACACCAATACTAGTCAGCGAGAACAAGAGCTAGCCGCAGAGGTTGCCAAGCTCAAAAGGCAGTTGGCTGAGCAAGCAGAAGAGCTAGAAATTGTAAAAAAGGCCGCCACCTACTTCGCGAAAAATCTAAAGTAAATTGCTACGAATTTATGCTCGAACACCTGATGTACTTCAATATTGTACGTATGGCTAAGGTATTCGGGGTATCCCGAAGTGGGTTTTATTACTGGGTTAAACATCGCCATAAGGCTAGCCAACGCGAGGCAGTTCGCCAAGAGCTTGATACAAAGGTCAAAGAAGCTTTTGATAACAGCAAAGGCCGAGATGGCTCAAGGCGAATCCAAAAAGAACTGTCTGAGAGCGGTGATAACCACAATGTGAAAACCATTGCGGCCAGTATGAAGCGTCAAGATTTAACGCCGAAAGCGGCACGTAAATTTAAGTGCACGACAGACAGCAAGCATCAAATGCCAGTTGCTCCAAACTTGCTGGCTCAGAACTTTAACGCAGCGGCTCCGAATGAAAAATGGGCGGGAGACATCACCTATGTTGCGACAAGCGAAGGCTGGTTGTACTTGGCAGTAATTATTGACCTTTACTCAAGACAAGTAATCGGATGGTCTATGGATACCAGAATGACGGCTACGCTGGTCTGTGATGCTCTATCAATGGCTTTGTTCCGTCGCGAATTTCCTGAGCAGGTTATCGTTCATAGTGATCGAGGTAGTCAGTACTGCTCAAAAGATTATCGAGACCTCATAACTGTTTATAATCTAAAGCAAAGTATGAGTAGGAAAGGAAACTGCTGGGACAATGCTTGTGTTGAGAGCTTCTTCCATTCGATGAAAGTTGAAGCGATCCAATATGAGCCGATTATGACGAGAGACCAGATGCGTCAAACGATCTTCGAGTACATAGAGGTTGATTATAATCGGACAAGAAGGCACAGTGCTCTTGGGTATCTAAGCCCTGTTAACTTTGAACAGCAAAATGTCGCTTAATGAAGTGTCCAGTCTGGCTGGAGCAGATCAGCCGTTATCAAATAACACCGTTAATAAAATAGAAAATCAATCGCCCTATTGTGAATACTCTACGCTTTAACACACGAAGAGCAGCTTCTTTTTATCGACCCTTTAACTAAAAGTCATTGCCTGTGAATTCAACGACATCTCCCTCTGCTGCTCATCAACTCTTTAGCCAAACTTGGCCGATGCTATTTGGCGTATTGTCTTTAATGAGCTTCCAATTAGTCGACAGTGCCTTTATTGGGCAGTTAGGTGTACTACCTTTAGCAGCACAAGGTTTCACTCAACCAATACAAATGGTGATCATTGGATTACAAGTTGGACTGGGTATCGCCACAACGGCCATCATTTCAAGAGCCTTAGGGGAAAACAAAACCCAATATGCCCAGCAACTCGGGGGGCTAGTCGTCATTATTGGTGCGGTCGGTATTGCGCTTTTTTCCTTGATTATTTATGGCTTAAAAAATCCAATTTTAGAGGCATTAGGCGCGCCAGAGACCATTGAGCCTATTGTGCACAGTTATTGGATTTATTGGCTATTCAGTTCGTGGTGTGGAGCATTGCTGTATTTTTTCTATAGTTTATGCCGCGCCAACGGTAACACCATGCTTCCCGGTATCATGATGATGGTGACGAGCTTATTAAATATTGCGCTCGATCCTCTCTTCATTTTTACATTTAACATGGGAATAAATGGCGCCGCAATCGCCACTATTATTTCATTTTCGATAGGTATTGCCGTGGTAATGCCGACCGTCTTTGCTAAGCATTGGATGTCTTTTGATTGGCACAATTTAAATGTGCCCAAAAGTGTCACTTCATTGGCTTCTATCATGGGCCCCGCCATGATCAGCCAATTACTTCCTCCAGTATCTTCAATGCTCGCAACAAAATTACTGGCAAGTTTTGGAACTACGGCCGTGGCAGCCTGGGCGATAGGATCTCGTTATGAATTTTTTGCTATTGTCGCGGTACTCGCATTAACCATGTCAATGCCTCCCATGGTGGGTCGATTACTGGGTGCAAAACAATTCGATCAAATAGAAAAGCTCATCAGTATTGCGATTCGATTTATTCTTTTATTCCAACTTGCGATTGCCGCTCTCACTTTCTTTGGCGCAAATTTTCTCTCGAATTTAATGACCAGTGATAAAGACGTTTCTATCATCCTTCATTGGCACCTCACATTATTGCCCGTCAGCTTAGGGACGCTTGGGATTTGCATGCTCATGGTGTCGCTTTCCAATGCGATTGGGCAATCTTATTACGCGTTATTAATTTCAGCATTGCGCTTGTTTGTCTTCTTCTTACCTTGCTTATGGTTAGGCGCAAAATTAGGCGACATTGAAGGGTTATTTATGGGCGCATTACTTGGTAATATTTTAGCCGGCGTAAGTGCTTGGATTATTTTTAAAAAGAACTTTGCGCGTCTTACTAAAAAACTCGCCTCTTGAACCTTACCAGAAAAAATGGCACCCCTACATCTAGGCTCCGTTTCCCTTCTATCTCCTATTCGAACTAAGAAGAGAAATCGGAGCCCATTTATTCCCACTCACACACCCTAGATTAAAAGTTCGTCACTTTTTGGAAACAGCTGCGATCCATATCTCGAATATTGACGGTTAAGCTTTCAACAAACTCCGCTTTTTCTTGCAAGGCAGACATCAGTAATTGGGCAAGTGCGTTTTTCTGTTCCTCATTTCGTCCCTCTAGCAATTCCAACGTAATATGAATAAAATCAGCACTGTCATCTAAATCCCCCACTAACCAATGATGTATTCTAATCATTCTCGACTTAATATCACTCACCTCAAATAAATCACTTTGAATCGTCACTTGATGCAAATCTTCTAACAAAGCTTGAACATTAACGCGTTCTTCAATCGAATTTGAATATTCCATAACAACATGTGGCATTGTAATTTCCTTTTATAAATTATCAGTGAATGAAAACCTCATCAACATAACGCATTTCTACTATATTCCCACCATTACACCCTATTTTTGCCTACAAACTCACGAGGAAAAAACACAGTCTATCAACTCACTGAATTGATGCGTTTTGACATGATGAGAATCATGATCTCATCACATTATTCTGTTATATTCTTTGGTAGTACATTTAAGGTCAACCGACCCTATTTTTTATTAAATCGAATTGGAGAATATCCTATGCGTCATCCTGTAGTTATGGGTAACTGGAAACTAAACGGCAGCAAAGAAATGGTTGTTGATTTGCTAAACGGTCTTAATGCTGAACTTGAAGGTGTAACAGGCGTAGACGTTGCTGTCGCACCACCGGCACTATTCATCGATCTAGCAGAACGTACACTAACGAATGCGGGCAGCGCAATCATCCTTGGCGCTCAAAACACTGACCTGAACAACAGTGGCGCATTCACAGGTGACTTATCGCCTGAAATGCTAAAAGAATTCGGCGCAACTCACATCATCATCGGTCACTCTGAGCGTCGCCAGTACCACAATGAATCAGATGAGTTTGTGGCTAAAAAATTCGCATTCCTAAAAGAAAATGGTCTAACCCCGGTTCTTTGTATCGGTGAATCTGAAGCTCAAAACGAAGCGGGCGAAACCGTTGCTGTATGTGCACGTCAAATCGATGCTGTGATCAACCTTCTAGGTGTTGACGCTCTTGAAGGCGCAATCATCGCTTACGAACCAATCTGGGCAATCGGTACGGGTAAAGCAGCAACCGCTGATGATGCACAACGCATCCACGCGCAAATCCGTGCTCACATCGCAGAGAAATCTGAAGCGGTAGCGAAAAACGTGGTAATCCAATACGGCGGTTCTGTTAAACCTGAAAACGCAGCCGCTTACTTCGCACAACCAGACATCGACGGTGCTCTAGTGGGCGGCGCAGCGCTTGACGCGAAAAGCTTTGCCGCTATCGCAAAAGCAGCTGCTGAAGCAAAAAAAGCGTAATATTTCAATCATCATAATTTGAAATATCATAAAGGTTGGTGACTATTCACCAACCTTTTTTTATGGGAACATTTAACCTCGAAAGTTAACGTATTACCTCCTTAAGATTAGAGCACAAAAAAACCGCTGGCTTTCACCAACGGCTTATCAAAAAAAGTATTAACAAGACTAAAGAATTAGAATAATTCTTCTGCTACTTTGTAGAGGTCTTTACGTACTGGACGACGCATGTTTTCAATCGCATCGATAATATCGTGATGCACTAGCTCTTCTTTTTGAATGCCAACACAACGACCACCATGACCTTCTACCAATAGATGTACGGCGTAATTCCCCATACGAGAAGCCAATACGCGGTCAAATGCAGTTGGACGACCACCACGTTGAATATGCCCTAATACAGTCGCACGAGTTTCACGCCCCGTGGCGGCTTCAATATCTTTAGCAAGATCGTAAGCATCCATCTGCAATTCAGTCAGCGCGATAATCGCATGCTTTTTACCTTTCGCAATACCATCTTGAATATTTTGAATTAACACTTCCTTATCAAGATTGTTTTCTGGAGTAATAATGTACTCACAACCACCAGCGAGTGCTGACATTAAGGTTAAGTCACCACAATGACGGCCCATGATTTCAACAATAGAGATACGTTGGTGAGACGTAGAAGTATCACGTAAGCGGTCAATCGCATCAATAACGGTATTTAATGCCGTCATGTAACCGATAGTGTAATCGGTGCCCGCGATATCGTTATCGATAGTGCCCGGAAGGCCAATACATGGAAAGCCCATTTCAGTTAACTTTTTGGCGCCCATATACGAACCATCACCACCGACAACGACAAGAGCATCAATGCCATGTTCCTTCAGGTTAGCGATGCCTTTTTCACGCACTTTTTCATCTTTAAATTCAGGGAAACGTGCTGAACCTAAGAACGTACCACCACGGTTAATCACATCCGATACGCTTGAACGGTCAAGCTTTTCAATGCGATTTTCAACCAAACCAAGATAACCATCATGGATGCCATACACTTCAAGGCCTTCGCTAAGTGCGGTACGTACTACACCACGGATCGCTGCGTTCATACCAGGTGCATCACCACCACTTGTTAAAACACCAATTTTCTTAACCATGCTCACCCTCTAAAATTTTAAAAAAACCAAACTTTACGACTCAGTGATTTAATGGCCATGTCTTATTCTCTGACCCCAACTTAATCCACCACTGAAATGAAAATATTCATACTCGACATTCACAAATAACGGTTTATAACGCATTTAAATTGTGTTCAATATACAGGCTTCAAATGACAGCATATTGATTCATGTCACTTTCATCTACTTTTTGTATTTGCCAATAAGATAGACAATTGCGTGTTATTTGTCTCTAGCATCATTGAGCTAAGTCACATAATTTTACGCTATCTAGGGCTGTGTCGCTAATTTAATGGCTGATATTTTTCAGCCGGAACCACTGAAATTGGATCTTGATGTATCAGCACGTCAGAGTGCGGAAATAAAGCATCAATTCTGCTCTCAACTGCATCTGAAATACGATGGGCTTCTAACAGCGGTAGATGATCATCCAGCTCAATGTGCACTTGGATAAACCGGACAGGCCCAGACATACGAGTACGTAAATCGTGTGCGCCCAATACGCCATCTATAGAGATACAAGCGGAATGTATCGCCTGCACCTCATCGTCTGGTAATTGCCTATCTAACAATGATTGCACCGCTTCACTGGCCATTTGATAAGCACTGTAAAGAATATAAATACCAATGCCAATTGCAAAAATAGCATCCGCTTGCTTTAGCCCATACCAACTGAGTACTAAGGCAATCATGATTGCAATATTCATTAACAAATCAGTTTGATAGTGCAAAGAATCGGCAGAAATAGCTTGGCTACCTGTTTTTCGCACTACGTGCTTTTGAAATAGCACTAAGCCAGAGGTGAGTAAAATAGCAAAACCACTCACCCATACGCCCAGTTCTGGTGACACCAGATCTTGCGGGCGGAAATAGCGCTCGACCCCGTTAAGTACAAGGAATACTGCCGACCCTGAAATAAACATCGACTGCGCCAAAGCCGCTAACGATTCCGCTTTTCCATGCCCAAAACGATGCTCTTCATCCGCAGGTTGCAAGGCGTACCGCACCACCAATAAATTGGTTAATGAAGCCGCCATATCAAGAAAAGAATCCACCAAAGAAGCCAGTAGACTCACTGAATTGGTTTGCCACCATGCGACTAATTTTACTAACAATAAAATTGTCGCAATAATCATTGCCGCCCAGGCCGCAGAATTGACTAATTTCGCGTAATTTTTTTGCATGAAAAGGTCACCTTCAAGGAATATATGTGCTGAATATTTACAATTGTTCTAATTTAGCAAATTCCGTCACAAGCCACTTAATACCTTCACCATTAAAGGCCACTTGCACACGGCTTTGTTGACCACTGCCTTCAAAGTTAATGATCGTTCCTTCACCAAACTTAGGATGTTTCACCCGCTGACCTAGAGAATACCCCGTACTATTGAAGGTTTCTTTGATTGCACTGGAACCAAAACGACCTGATGTCGCCGGGCGGCTGACTTGTGCTTTCATTCTAACTTCATCTACACAGCTTTCTGGAATCTCACGAATGAAACGAGAAGGCTTATGAAACTTATCTTGCCCATATACACGACGCATTTCAGCATAAGTGATGTACAGTTTTTCCATGGCACGTGTCATGCCGACATAACAAAGACGGCGTTCTTCTTCTAAACGTACCGCATCTTCCGCCGACATTTGATTGGGGAACATCCCCTCCTCTACGCCAACCATAAACACCAATGGAAACTCTAATCCTTTAGCGCTGTGCAGCGTCATCAATTGAACGGCATCGGTGAACTCATCAGCCTGGCCTTCACCCGCTTCAAGCGCCGCATGAGATAAGAATGCCGACAGCATACTCATGTCATCGGCTTCTTCCGGCTTTTCAAATTGACGGGCAGCGGTGACTAATTCTTCCAAGTTCTCAATACGAGCTTTGGATTTTTCACCTTTTTCCATCTCATACATGGCGAATAAACCCGAATGTTTAATTGCATGGTCAAATTGCTCATGCAACGCCAAATCATAGGTATCATCTTCAAGCGCATTCACCAGATCCACAAAACGATTAAAAGCCGTAGCCGCACGACCAGACAAAACTTTTTCATCTAATAATTGAACGCCCGCTTGCCATAATGTCGCCCCACGATCGCGAGCGGTCATACGAATCGTTTCAAGGGTTTTATCCCCCAAACCACGCGTGGGCGTATTGACCACACGCTCAAATGCCGCATCATCATTACGATTATTCATTAACCGTAAATAGCTTAATGCATCTTTAATTTCTTGACGCTCGAAGAAACGTTGACCGCCATAAATACGATAAGGCAAACGAGCTTGAATCAAGGCCTCTTCCAATACTCGCGATTGAGCATTATTACGATATAGCATGGCGCAATTGGCAAGTGGTGTGCCTTTCTCATGCCATTCTTTGATTTTATTTACCGAGAAACGCGCTTCATCCAAATCGTTATAGGCTGAATACAATGAAATCTTTTCGCCTTCACTGCCATCGGTCCATAAATCTTTACCCATGCGTTCTGTGTTATTACTGATCAACTCATTGGCCGCATTCAAAATATTCTTAGTTGAGCGATAATTTTGCTCTAAACGAATAGTGCGCGCCCCAACAAACTCACGTAGGAATTTTTGAATATTTTCAATTTGTGCGCCACGCCAGCCGTAAATAGACTGGTCATCATCACCCACAATCATAACGTGCGCATCCGGGCCCGCCATCATGCGTAACCACGCATATTGAATATTGTTGGTGTCTTGAAATTCGTCGACCAAAATGTGCTTAAAACGCGCTTGGTAATGCTCACGAACATGCACTTTATCGCGCAGCAACTCATGACAACGTAAGAGAATTTCAGCAAAATCGACCAAGCCAGCACGGTCACATGCCTCTTGATACGCTTGGTAAATCTGCAAATACGTTTTAGCCACCGGATCGTGGTAGGTATCAATGTGGCTCGGACGTAATCCTTCATCTTTTTTACCATTGATCCACCAGCTCGCTTGTTTAGCTGGCCATTGTTTTTCATCCAAATTTTGCGCTTTAATCAATCGGCGCAATAAACGTAATTGGTCTTCTGAGTCTAAAATTTGGAAATCTTCGGGCAGTTTTGCATCCATGTAATGCGCCCGTAAAATACGATGGCAAATACCATGGAACGTACCATTCCACATGCCCGATGACGTCCCCATCATCAGCTCTTCTATACGGCCACGCATTTCCGCTGCCGCTTTATTGGTAAACGTGACCGACATAATAGAGAACGGTGACGCTTGTTCTACCGATAATAACCACGCAATACGATGAACCAAGACGCGGGTTTTACCGCTGCCAGCACCGGCAAGCACAAGTAAGTTTTCCAGTGGGGCTGCCACTGCTTCACGTTGTCTGTCGTTCAGACCATCAAGTAATAAAGAAGGATCCATCGTCATCTACTGGTTATTTATACATAGCAGCCAGTATACATGAAGCCCTCTTTAACCATAAGCCCTAATGCTAACAAACACTTCGTACGCTTAAAGACCAACAACATTTGAACTTAATCATTATCAACTACACTAGTAAAAGGCGTATCAAGAAGGAAGGTCTATGAATAGAGGCAATTCACAGGTTGTTGCGATGATCATGTGGGGATTAAGTTTATTTTTTAGCATTTTATCTGGCTTATTATTTTTCTTATTACGTCGCCATGATCCTTATGTCCACACCCAAGCGAAAGAATCCTTGAACTGGGGAATAACGCTTTTTATCGCCGTCTTGATAGTGTCTTTTTTGGAAATAAGAATATTGTTCACTCTATTGGGTTTGGTGCATCTAATTTTCTGTAGTTTAGGTATTGTGGCATCCCTGCAAGGTAAACCTTATTCGGTTCCTTTTTCATTTAGGATCATTCGATGATGAAAAATGGTTGCCTAATAAAGACGCTTTTATCAAAAGTGCCGATACCCAATGGCCTGAAATTCTAAAATAAAACGTCTAAGTGACGGCAAGGAAAGCCTATGAAACCTTACTTTACTCTGAAAAATGCGTTATCTGTAGTGATCGCTTTTATTTTTATTCAGTCGATGTTTTTTAAATTCGCGGAAGCACCTGAGACCGTTTATATATTTACTACCTTGGGTAAGTGGGCTGGCCTTTCTTGGTTTGGTCAATATGGTGGTTATTTAGTGGGTATTGTTGAGCTGATTGCCAGTATTTTATTGTTTACACGTTGGCATGGATTTGGTGCATTACTCTCACTAGGAGTGATTTCTGGCGCCATTGTATTTCATCTTTTCACGCCATTAGGTATCGCCATGCCAACCTATGGCGGCTCATTATTAGCTGGCAGCGATGAGGCCATTCAAGCGCTTGCTGCCAGCACAACAGAAGTAAAATACAACATCACCATTGGTGACCAACTCTACATCCCGATAGAATTTGATCATGGCACCCTCTTTATTATGGCTTGTATTGTTTGGATAAGTGCATTCGTGTTGATTGTAAGACAATTGAAAGATCCGCAGAGTACATTAAGAAAAGTATTGAATCGATAAGGTTCAAAATATAGATACCCTAGGAGAATCTTGATATGGAAACCAGTCCTTTTCGTTTACCTAAAGTTACCCCTTTTCGCCTACTTGAACGAGCGGCGGAAAGAGTGACTGGACTTCATACATTGGATAATTACTATCAACAACTACCCAAGCATTTAAACAGCAAAGCCTTTTTACGCCGTACATTAGAAACACTCAATATTCACTATAATTTGTCATCCGGTCATCTCAGTGGCATTCCAGCAGCTGGCCCTCTCATCATCGTCGCCAATCATCCTCTAGGCGCAGTAGAAGGGGTGATTTTGGCAGAAATGCTCCTACAAGTTCGTCAGGATGTAAAAGTACTCGCCAATCAATTTCTCAAAAGGCTTCCAGAGCTTGCTCCTCTGTTCATTAGTGTTGATGTCTTTGAGGGAAAAAGTGCCGTTAGCGCGAACATGAAAGCATTACGCCAAGGGCTACAGCATTTGCAAAATGGGGGGGTGTTACTGGTTTTTCCCGCGGGAGAAGTCTCAACATTTGACAAACAAGGCCAGCTCAATGATAAACCATGGAGCCGCTCCGTCGCCAAACTGATTAAGCGTAGTCATGCCAATGCACTCGCTATGCACATTCATGGTCGTAACAGTAAACCTTTTTACTGGGCAGGCATGGTGCACCCCTATTTACGCACCGCAATGCTGGGGCGTGAAATGCTCAATAAAGGCAAGCAGATCATCGATATAGCCATTGGTGATGTCATTGAATACAAAGAGCTAGAGTCGCTCAATAGCGAACAACAAATTGTCGATTACTTGCGTTTAAACACGTATTTACTCGCGCCACACGCCGAGCACCAACCTCAAACCTTAATCAATCAAACTCCGATGATGGCGCCGGTTCAGCAAAATATCCTGAACGATGAAATCACCTCATTACCGACCGAGGCTCACCTACTCAACTTTAAAAACTTTGATGTGTATTGCACCCAAGCGGAACGCATTCCAATGCTGCTGCAAGAAATTGGTAGGATCCGAGAGGCCAATTTTCGCTTAGTGAATGAAGGCACCGGCAAAGCCTGTGATGTGGATGAATTTGATGACTATTATCAACACTTATTCATATGGGATAATGACGCTCAGCGCTTGGTCGGCGCTTATCGACTGGGGTTAAGTGATCAGATCATGTCTAAGAAAGGCGTCAAAGGACTCTATTCTCGCACCCTATTTCGCTATGACAAAAAGCTTATTGAACAATTCGGCCATGCTATTGAAATGGGCCGCTCAGTGATCGATCTTCCTTATCAACGTAGCCTCACCGCACTGCTTTTGCTTTGGAAGGGAATAGCCACATATGCTTACCGCAACCCACATTACACCCATTTGTTTGGCCCGGTAAGCATTAGCAGTGAATACAGCCCAACGGCTCGAGAATTAATGGTGTCGACACTGGAAATGCACCATTTTGATAGAGACAGCGCCAACTTAGTGAAAGCCACCAACCCCCTCAAAAAAAGCCAAAAGAACTTCTGGCGAGCAGACATGCTCTCATCACTGGCTGACATTCAGTTATTATCTAAAGTATTAACTCGGTTAGGTCAAAAAAGCATCCCAGTATTGTTAAAGCAATACCTGAATCTCAATGGAAAGCTCATCAGTTTTAATGTCGATAAAGACTTTAATGATGCTCTCGATGGCTTAATTGTGGTGGATTTGCGTAAAGTCCCAGCGAGAACTTTAGCAAAATATATGGGAAAAGAGGAAAGCACCGACTATTTGAAAAAACATAAAAGTATCGAGCGAAATTAACCATCGTAATACGGTAGAACGCTGCCAACAAAACCGTAACTTCAAGTACGAAGGGTATACTGCAACAAATAAGGACGCTTCACAACCGTGCTTCTTTTGAGAAGTGAAGCGTCCGCGATATGGTATGCGGCTCTACAATCCAAACACCCACGCCGCTAAGGTATAGCTCAATCCGGTAATAATAAAAATTCCTATGATATTAAGCGCAAAACCGGCTCGTACCATTTCTTTAATACGAAGCTGACCAGAAGCAAAAACGATGCTGTTTGGTGGTGTTGCCACTGGCATCATAAAGGCACAACTTGCCGCCAACGCTGCCGGAATAGCAAGCATGGCTGGGTGCGCCCCCATTGCCACCGCAATTGGCCCCAATAAAGGCAAGAAACCAGCCGCCGTCGCCGTATTGCTCGTGACTTCAGTTAAGAAGATGATGGCTGCCGTCACAATCAAGATCACCACAATAATAGGCATTCCTGCAGTTTCCCCTAAACTTTGACCAATAAAATCCGCCAAACCAGAAGATTTAATTTGCGCCGCTAAACTTAAACCACCTCCAAATAACAATAGAACGCCCCATGGCAAACCTTTTGTGCTTTCCCAATCCAGCACAAATTCTTGTTTCTTTAAGTTCACAGGAATAATGAAAAGCAATAATGCCGCGAACATGGCAATACCCGTGTCGTTAATCGGTAAACCTGTCCACTGAACCAATAGAGGGCGAATCACCCAACTCACCGCCGCGCCAATAAAAACAATCGCAACCCATTTTTCACCTTTACTCAGTTTACCAAGAGCATGAAGTTGATCTTTTAATAACCGTCTTGCATCCCCTTCTTGAGTATTTGGTAATTTATACGCCACTTTAGTCAACCAAAACCACGTTAAGGTAAGCATAATAATGCTTAAAGGCAGACCCACTAGCATCCATTGACCAAATCCAAGCTCCATTTGGTAAGCGCTAGAAAGATAAGCCGCCAGCAACGCATTAGGCGGCGTGCCAATCAATGTCGCTAAGCCACCAATACTTGCGGCATAAGCAATACCCAATAATAATGCGCTGGCAAACTGTGGGTTTTTATCCCGTTTTTCACCACACACGATACCAATAATCGATAACCCAATCGGCAGCATCATCACAGCAGTGGCAGTATTACTCATCCACATAGAAAGAAAAGCCGTCACAAGCATCAATCCACCAACTTGATGGGCAGGCTTATTGCCAACCGTCAACATGGCAATCAATGCCACACGTTTATGCAAATTCCATTTTTCCATCGCAATTGACAATAAAAATCCGCCTAGGAAAAGAAAAATCAGTGGGTTAGCATAAGCTGCCGTTGCTGTCTTGATGTCTGCGGTTCCCAATAAAGGAGACAGTACAATCGGAAGAAATGAAGTGACAGGAATCGGCGCTGCTTCTGTGACCCACCAAATGGCCATAAACGTGGCTAAACCAATCATTCGCCAAGCAGGTTCAGACAAACCTTCAAATGGCGGTGAAATGATTAATGTTAATATTAAAACCAAAGGCCCAAGAAGTAGCCCTATATAACGAGAACCACTGGGAATAACAGACTCTTTCTCTAGCATCGACATAGCACAAAATACCTATACTGCAAATTATGTCTCTATTTTTAATACGCTTATCACTAAATATAAATCAATAAGTTGTCAGTTCGTGATCAATGCGCAACTTATTGTTTACAATACGTGATCCAAATAACCTTATTTATAGTGCAACATTAAAGCCATTCACTTTCGCACCTGCTCGCTAGACAAACAAAACAACGCATGCAAAGTAAATAAAACAATCTAAAATCAATTAGGCACAAAAAAGCCTGACTCGGGAAGGCCAGAATCAGGCTCTTAAATCGTACACAATGGAACTCTATTTCGCTCACATTCGCCTCATTGGCTTAACGCAGTAACAGTCGCCTCAATAATAACGAATATGCACGATATAGACTGAATTATTGCAAGTATGCATTCAGCATCCAAGTTTCTTTTTCTTGCTGGCTAATATAATCGCTCATTAAAGAAACCGTACCTTCATCATCAAGCTCACTCGCTGATTTCAAGATTTGACGTTGCTTATTCAGCAGAACTTGATAAGCCGATAAAATGTGCCCAATCGCTTCCGTCCCGTTAGAAATATGTAACGTTTCTTCAAGATCCGACATCGATAAATAACGAGAAAAACCATGCACAGGCGTCGCGCCTAACGTTAGGATACGCTCGGCAATTTCATCTACCTTTAGGACAAGGTCATTATAAATTTCTTCAAATTTAGCATGTAACTCGAAAAAATCTCGCCCTTTAATATTCCAATGATAACCACGAACATTGGTATACAGAATTTGATAATCGGCTAATAAATGGTTGAGATCATCAGCTAATACTCGTGCTTGTTTTTCATTCAAACCAATCATATTCTTTTTCATCATAGACTCCTCCACTAAATAAGTGATTAACATTTATTTTTCTATGGGAATAGAGTAAAGGTGATCAAAAGAAATTTAAAACGGATTAAAACTATTACTTTAATAGACAATATCAATTAAAAAGACTTAATTTTTATGACTTCGCTATTGTTCCAAACATTTACACCCACTGGCCTGCTACAAAACCAGACGCCCAAGCCCACTGGAAGTTATAACCTCCAAGCCAGCCACTGACGTCCATCACTTCACCGACAAAATACAAACCTTCTATATTTTTACATTGCATGGTTTTAGACGATAGATGATCAGTATCAACCCCACCTAATGTCACTTCCGCAGTACGATAACCCTCAGTGCCATTCGGTAGTACTTGCCAATTTTGCAATAGATGATCAATCGCTTGAAGTTGGTTTTGATTAAATTGTTTTAAGGGTTTGTCTTCTAGCATTTTGCGTTCAATCAACACTTCAACTAAGCGTTTAGGCAGCACTTTCGCTAAAGTGTTTTTTAAACTTTGATTGGGATGTTTTTCACGAGATTGAGTCAATAACTCTAAAACGTCGGCTTCTGGAATAAGGTTTACTGTAACTGTTTGACCGGCTTTCCAAAAAGAAGAAATTTGTAACACGGAAGGCCCAGATAAACCACGATGGGTAAACAGCAACGCTTCTTTAAAAGTAGTGCCATCTTTAGCGGTAATTTCAGCTGGGATCGCAATACCAGACAATTCTGCAAAGTCTTCTTTATCTTCTTTATGCAACGTAAAAGGCACTAATCCCGCCGTCGTACTGATCACGGGTAAACCAAACTGCTCAGCCACTTTATAACCAAATGGCGTCGCGCCGAGTTTTGGCATCGACAAACCACCGGTTGCGATGACTAACGACTCGCACGTGATCACATCTGCATTGGCTTTAAAACGAAAACCAGTATCGGTTTTTTCAATGTCTTGTACCTCACAACGATAACGTTGAGAGACACATGGGAAATCACATTCCTTCAGCAGCATTTCAACAATGAGCTTTGCTGAGTCGACACAAAATAGCTGACCATGTTCGCGCTCTTCAAACTCAATCCCGTATTTCGACACCAAACTGATGAAATCCCAATTGGTGTATTGAGATAAAGCCGATTTCACAAAATGAGGATTTTGGCATAGGTAGTTATTAGCACTGACATCGTAATTGGTAAAATTACAACGACCACCGCCTGAAATGAGAATTTTACGTCCTGGTTTCTTAGCGTGCTCAATGATTAATGTTTTACGACCACGTTTACCCGCTTCTGCAGCGCACATTAATCCAGCGGCACCAGCACCGATGATCACGACATCAAAATGACTACTCATAACTACTCTACATTTTCAACGCAAATAACGTCTTTGATAAAACAAAAAAGGACGTGCGAGTTTAACGCACATCCTTTAAATGTCACTATTTTAAGCGCATACATACCTATCCAGACGGCATGGCATGAAACCTACTGGCTGATAAAACCGACCAATATTTACACCATAAAGGTCAGCAACAAGGTGACAAACGTTAAGCCTGCACTTAATACAAACAGCTCGCGCACTTTACTGCATTTATTAATGAAGACATCTTCATGGTGATGGAGATATTCTTTGTCTTTCAAATAATGGTAAAGGCGAACCTGTTTAGTCATATTACCATGCGTACTGAAAAAACCGCGTCCATCGACTTGTTGGTACAACAAAGGATGAGCTTCTCGCATAATAAAGATAAGCGATCGAAGTGCGGTAAAATAACGCACTAGATTGATAGCAGTCACCAAAGTGAGCGCGGTTAATAAAGTCTCGGCACTGATCATCTTTTCCTCCAAAACACCGTTAAGTGCAGCAGGAAAAAGACAATCACAAACGGATGCTTTCTATCGCTCTCGGTTTATACCGAAATCGAACCTGCCATCACTGAAGATGTACCTTGTTTTGCTAAGTCAGCTAGATCTTTATCGATAAAAAATAGCGCCTTGCCATCTTCACCAACCAATTCTAGCTTGTCTAAAATCCCTTTAAACAACTTCTCTTCTTCGTGCTGCTCTGCCACATACCACTGCAAGAAATTAAAGGTCGAGTAGTCTTGGCATGTAAACGCTAAATGTGCCAACTTATTGATGCATTGCGTTATCATTTGCTCATGCTCATAGGTTTCACGGAATACCTCACCTAAGCTATCGAATTCATGTTTAGGCGCATCAATAGCTCCTAAAATCGGCAGCCCGCCAGTCTCACTCACATAAGTAAAAAGACGTTGCATGTGTTCCATTTCTTCTGTGGCATGTTTGCGTAAAAACTCAGCGGCACCTTCAAAGCCTTTGTCTTCACACCAAGCACTCATTTGTAAGTATAGATTGGATGAGAAAAATTCTAGATTTATTTGCTCATTCAATTGCTCAATCATTGGTTTGGAAAGCATATGGGGCTCCTTTAGCTTTAAAATAATACAATTTATTAATATGGATAAACTATAGCATGCTCGTACATCTGATTGGCTAGGTTTGCTTAAATTTATTGCAATAATGAACGGTAAATACTTACTCTCATTCAAGAAAAGCCTAAGATATTGAGAGATCGACAACACTTTTTCAGCTATGGTAATGATAGTCTCGAATTACATTGAATAGTCTCAAACAGATCCCATTGGAGAGCGTATTATGACTTACAAACATATTTTAGTCGCAGTCGACTTATCGGAAGACAGCGTCATTCTGGTCAACAAAGCTGCAGCACTGGCGAGCGCTTGTGACGCGAAATTATCCTTGATTCATATCGATGTAAACTTCACCGACATGTACACAGGTTTCATGGAAATTAATTTTGCAGAAACTCAAAATGCTATGCTGGAATCTGCGCAAAAAAAAATCAAAACCTTAGTCGAAAGCCTTAATTTCCCAATTACCGAGACCATCGTATCCAGTGGTGACTTATGCAACGAGATTGGTCATGCCATTGATAACCTCAACATTGACCTTGTCATTTGCGGTCATCACAAAGATTTCTGGAGTAAATTATTATCCACATCACGCCAGCTCATTAATGAAGCCGCGGTCGATATGTTGATTGTCCCTCTAGCGGATTGATGGGAAGATTGATGTGTTTTCAATTTGAATTAATGTAAACTCAAAAATATTTTTGGGTTTACAATTTAAATTGGTGAGTTATGTTTTATCTTTCTGCGGTCACGCTTTTGTGGGCGTTTTCATTTAGCTTGATCGGCGTTTACCTTGCTGGTCAAGTGGATGCGTGGTTTTCTGTCTGGATCCGTATCGCGCTTGCCAGTCTCGTCTTCCTGCCTTTTATTAAGGTTAAGGGCATCCCGAAAACGTTCATTATTAAATTAATGGCCATTGGCGGCATTCAACTTGGCTTGATGTATTGTTTTTATTACCAATCCTTTTTATTGCTTTCTGTTCCTGAAGTGCTCCTCTTTACCGTCTTCACACCCATTTATGTCACCTTAATCTACGATTTTTTCAAAGGCCGATTTTCGCCTTGGTACTTGGTAACCGCACTCATTGCGGTCATTGGGGCAGCAATCATTAAGTTTTCTGGCGTGAATGACCACTTCTTAACGGGCTTTTTAGTGGTACAAGGTGCCAACCTTTGCTTTGCGATTGGGCAGGTTGGCTATAAATATTTAATGGAAAAAGAAAAGATTGAATTACCCCAGCATACGGTTTTTGGTTACTTCTATTTAGGGGCGTTAGTGATCGCGACCATTGCCTTTAGTCTGTTAGGAAATATCGACAAACTCCCCACCACTGGGCTGCAATGGAGCATTTTGGTTTACTTAGGGCTCATTGCGTCTGGGCTTGGCTATTTCATGTGGAATAAAGGGGCTTGTATGGCCAATGCTGGTGCGTTAGCCGTCATGAATAATGCATTAGTCCCCGCAGGCTTAGTAGTGAATATTTTGATTTGGAACCGAGAGGTGGATTTAACTCGTTTGCTGCTTGGCGGCGCCGTCATCATGCTGTCTTTGTGGGTGAATGAAACGTGGGTGAAGAAGAAAGCCGCTCAATAACCGTTACCAAGTAAAACAAAGCGAACGATGGATAAATTAAAACCATAAGAAGAAGCTATTCATCGCTGCAAATAACATCAATACAGCAATAGTTAGTACAGCAATAATTAATGCAGCGCTTTGCCTAGCGACTTCCGATTTTTATTGCCATCAATCATGGCAATCATTGGCATTTGTATAGCCGTGATTTTTTGTTCAATTCTTTCTTCTTTTTTATGAAGTTTCGCTTCTTGTTTGCTTAGCTTTACTTCTTTTTTCAACACTTTATTATGTTTTTTCGCCAATTTACGCTGTTTTTGAAGTAACTTACTAATCCGCTTTTGCTGCTTTTTCTGAGCCTGCAAACTGTTCTTAATCTGCTTTAATTGTTTTTTATTCAAAAGTGACTTAAGTGATGAGCGAGAGGTGTCAATGTCCAAGGTGTTCGATGCTTTAACATGAGAAATATTCTGCACATCAGCAACGTTTTGAATGTCAGAAAGCTTGGGTTCAACAATATTAACCCCATTAGAACCCGAAGAAATAACCACCTGGCTAGCCTCTCTTTCTAATTTAAGTATTTTCGCTTTAGCAATAATACTCGCGATATTCGAGGCAGCAGGTTTCACTTGCGCTTGAGACAGTTTGTTCGTTTTTTTAGACTGCTTAACAACTTTTTTCGATGGGCTAAATGCTAAAGCGGTAGGCTTACACAAAGTGCTTTTCTGGCTAGAAACACGAGCACACGACCCACATACAAATTCAGGGTTCGATACCAATTGATGGATCTTTCCTGCTTTAATGTCGTGACGCGATACCTTGCATAAAGACTTGGCCATAACTGCACACCTAATAAGTGAAATGACACATTATTATCATTGTTAATAATAACGATTCTTGTTTCATTTATAGAGGCTAACCCGCCTAGATGCAAGTGAAAATAACTCGCATTTACAACAAAAACTCATGCGAGCACCATAAGCCTTTGTTACTTAAACTGAACCCTGAATCCTAAATCCTAAATCCTAAATCCTAATTGAGTATTGGGTATTGACATCGTGACGGTAGACATTACTTATAGATGTATTTCTGTTCGACATCGACTAAAGCAATCGGATTCAGAAATGAGCGACCAAGCAAAATATCACTAGTCATGTGATCACGATCAACAAGGTTAAATGGTGTTTTGTAGGTCTTATCACCTAGCTTAATATCGAGATCCACAATCGGTCTCCGAGATAGTTTAGTGGTGGATGATTGTTTTATTTTCACCCAGCGTTTAACCGGTAGTGTGATCGCATTACTGATTTTATCTTTCGATTTTAGTTTAAATGACACCATATCTTTGCCGTCTTCTTCAAAATCTTTAATATCCAGCGCATTAATAGAAGATGTGGTGGCGCCAGTATCAACCTTAGCAATTGTTCTTTGTTCGGTATTCATCACTGTTACCCACTCTTTTTGACCAACAATGATTTTATTTTCCAGCGATGCGCACCTCATTTCAGCGTTTGAGTTGCCCGCAGCAAAAACGTTCATCGATAGTAATAGCGAAGACAATAACACAATCATTTTTTTCATTATGAATTCCTTAGATTGGAAATGAACTACAAAAATCAATCCAACATGGCCGCTTTCACATACACATCAAAGCGATTTTTTTTCGTTTCTATCGCCATACTCGGTTTGTTGTCATCAAGCCATGGAGCATAGTCTGGGCGCTTTACGACAACTCGTTTCGTCGCTAAAGATAAGGCCGGGGCTAATAAGCCATCGGCATCATTATCCGCGCCAACTAAAGACTGAAACACTCGCATTTCTTTTTTCACCAATGCTGATTTTTTTTTGTTTTCAGGGTGTGGATACATAGGGTCAAGGTAAACCACATCCGGTCGCTCAAAGTCAGCTTGCTGTGTTAATTGCGTCAAAGCATCATGGCTTGAGGCATGCAATAAACTCATGCGCTCAGTTACCCACCCACCAATTTCACTATCTTGTTTCGCGCGTGATAGACCATCATCCAATAGTGCTGCAACCACCGGATTTCGCTCAACCATTTGCACTTTACAGCCTAATGAAGCCAAAACAAAAGCGTCGCGCCCTAGTCCCGCCGTGCCATCTAAAATAGTAGGCGTCGCGCCTTTATTAAGCCCGGCCGCTTTGGCTATCGCTTGGCCTTTACCACCACCAAATTTGCGACGATGAGCGACGGCCCCCCCCGCTAAATCAACATAAATAGCACCAAGTTTGGGTTCATCGGTTTTACGTAATTCCAAACGTTCTGCAGTGAGTATTAAAGCAAATACACTGTCTTCTTGATGCGTTAAATGCCAACGCTCAGCAATGCTGGCGAGTTCAGATTCTCTTTGTGGATCATCGCAACGTAAACTCAGCTGCACAGATTACTCCT
Source organism: Vibrio casei (assembly GCF_002218025.2). NCBI lineage: Bacteria > Pseudomonadati > Pseudomonadota > Gammaproteobacteria > Vibrionales > Vibrionaceae > Vibrio > Vibrio casei. The sequence continues at coordinate 2,609,235 of NZ_AP018680.1, forward strand.
GAGGAAAGTAGAGGGATAAAATATTTCATCCATTATCATGATGGTATGTTATTGGTAGTAATCTGAGCTGTCATCAACCGTTCAATCAACGCCTCGAGAGGGGTTGGCGCACAGATTAAATAACCTTGTGCATAATCAATCTTCAATTCTTTCAAACACGCAAGAATGGCTTCATTTTCAACAAATTCAGCTACGGTTTTTTTGCCCATTTTCTTCACTAAATCATTGATCGATTTAACGAGAATATAATCCATTTCATCTTCATGCATATCACGGACAAAGCAACCATCGATTTTAACAATATCCAGCGGCAATGTTTTTAAATAAGCAAAAGAAGACAAACCGGAGCCAAAGTCATCCAATGCGATCATACAGCCAAGTTCTTTTAAGCGGGTAAAGAACAGAGTCGCTTCTCGCATATTCCCTACGGCAGCAGTTTCAGTAATTTCAATACAGATTTTATCCCGAGGCACCGATGTTTTTTGCAATAAGTCCATTAAGAAATCAATGAAGTCTTTATCCCCCATCGATTGGCCTGATAGATTAATCGAACACCGTCCAAGGTTTGCAACCGCATTGGGATTTTTCTCAAACCAACTTAAGGTTTTTTGGAAGACTTCTCGGTCTATTAAATGTGCTAAATTATAACGCTCAATCGCGGGCATAAAAATTCCCGGAGACATCAATTGGTTATTTTTATCACGTAAACGCACCAAAATTTCAAGGTTCATTTTATGTATCGGCTTATCACTAATGTCTAAAATCTGTTGTGCATACAAATCGACTCGCCCATTGGCAAGAGCATCGTAAACCTGATTGACACATTCCATTTCTAATTCACGTCTGCGGACATTTTCATCATCGACTCTGTATAAATGCGCGCGATTTCGCCCTTCTTCCTTCGCCAAATTACAGGCAGTATCAGCTTGAGCATGCACCATTTGAGGAGAGCTTGCCGTGTAATCAATCATCCGTATACCAATGGAGCAATTCAAATTAAGGTGAATACCCTTCCAAATAAATTCACTGCTGTTAAAGGCTTTTAAAATACACTGTGAAACATTATGAATTTCTGACTCATCACAATCTCGTAATAACACCGCAAATTCATCTCCCCCTATCCTCGCTAAAATACCTCGATCTTGCTGGATTAGTTGGCTAAGAAGCTCGGCGCTATACACAATGGCGGCATCACCAGCTTCATGCCCTACGGTATCATTAATCAGTTTGAATTGGTCCAGATCCAAATAAAACATAATATGAGAACGCAAGCTTCCTTTGACTTCTTGTAATGCAATGATCAGCTCTTGTTCAAAATGATTGCGGTTATACAAACTGGTTAATGTGTCATAGTGTGCTTGGTAATCGAGTTTTTCCGCGAGAAGATGAGTTTCAGAGATATCTTCACCTACGATTAAAAGCTGCTTGGTCTCTACTATTTGACGAATATTTTCACGGATCCATACGATGCGATTGTCTGGAGTAAGATATCGGATTTCTCGACGCCACACGAGTGCTTGACCTTGCTTTGGCTGCAATAATACCTGACGAGCACTAAGCTCATTAGGTTCAAAATAAAACTCTTTTAGCTTATGCCCCAACATTGCTTTTGTCTCATATCCAAGCAATTGACTAGTAAACTGATTCACCGCTTGAATGCAATTATGTTCGTCCAATGTCACCATCATCACGGGCTGTAATTCATAGTAATTACGCAAGCTAGACTCACTTTCAACTAAACGACGTTCAGTGAGTTTTCGCGCCGTCATATCTTTCGCTTCAAATAAGTACTGCTCGCCATCACCAATGAAATCGGGCAGTTTTTTCAAGGTAATATCAAATACCGCAGGCCCAATGTTACTGTGGCTAACCTCCCCTTCAAAACGGACGATGCCTTTTTGACAAGCCTCAATGAAGCCCTGCTCCATTTTTATCTTGCCCGTTTTAGCCCATCCGGAATATTCCCAAATGGGATCATCACGATTAAATAAAGGATCATAAACCAGTTCTTGCAGCGTTTGATTGCTGGATAATATTCGACCTTCAGAGTCCAGAATAGCCATATGCTGATGGCTAACATCATAAATAGTTTCAAGTAAATATTGGCTTTGGCGAGATTGCTTTTCACTTAAACTCACCCGCTTCAAATGCTTCAATAAAAGAATAATAATGGTGCCAAAAACAGCGCTATAAATGACAAACATCAAAATTTCATTTTCATGTCCCATCCACAAAGATTTGGGGTTATTCGAAATAGATATTCTAGGTGCAGGATTTAACGTAACAGTCTCTACAGACAAAGCCGCATCAAGGCCTTGCAGTAGCTCATCTGTCCACGCAAACCCTTTATGGTAGGAATGCATAACCAACACGTTACTTTTTTCAGTTTCATGGCTTGCTGAGCACGCTAATGTGTAACTAAAAAAGAGAACCAATATAAAATAACGAAATATTGAATGCATTTGCACTAACTATGTTTGTGTGACAAGAAATAGGCACATCGTGTACCCCAACATTAACGCCCAATCGGCAGTATTAAAAATCAGACGTTCATTAATAATGACTCATGTTGTCAGCCTTACCAACTATTTTACAAATTTTCTCTTTTTTCATGCCATTATATTGACATTAACCAGAAGAAAACGTCTATTTATAACGTTCATATAACAGGAAATAACGATGCAACTTTCAACAAGCCGTCTAGATGATCTCGACAAAGCGATTCTGAAAATTTTAATGCGTGACGCTCGTACTCCTTACGCCGAAATGGCTAAGCAATTTGATGTCAGTCCAGCTACGATTCATGTTCGCATTGAAAAAATGAAAGCCGCTAATGTGATTGAAGGTACCGAAGTAATCATCAATGAAAAAAAGCTTGGTTACGATGTCTGCTGTTTTATTGGCATCAATTTGAACGCCGCCCGTGATTACCACTCTGCAATAGCTAAGCTCAATGCGTTAGACGAAGTGGTTGAAGCGTATTACACAACCGGTGCTTACAATATTTTCGTGAAACTAATGTGTAAAAACATCGAAGAATTACAGTACGTCTTGATTGATAAGTTACAAGCCATAGATGAAGTTCAATCCACTGAAACCTTAATTTCGTTGCAAAATCCTATCAATCGTAATGTAAACCCATGATGTCATCTGACATCCATGATGAATGGGAACTAAGTGATTCTTTTAAAAACGTATTTATTTCAGTCTAGGTTCATATTCTCTTCACATTCCCCCCTTAGTCTTTTGAGATTATAAAAATCTAAAACCGACTAAGGAATCAATCATGAGCCATTTTGAGCAAGATAAACACTCTAATCTCTTACCTTCACAACCTTCCGATTTTTCACAAATTGTCGAAAAAGGATTAAGCCGTCGTCGATTTTTGCAAGCCAGCGCCGCCACTAGCTCTGTTGCTTTCTTTGCTGCCTCACCTATCGCTAATGCCATGGCTCGCCCACCGCAATCACAAGCATTACTCGGCTTTGAAGCCATCCCAATATCAACACAAGATACGGTCATAGTGCCTAAAGGCTACCAAGCCGAACCTTTGATTACATGGGGAGATGCCATTCACCCAAACGCAGCTGCCTTTTCTCAAACCAATTCTGCTGTGGATCAAGAAAATCAATTTGGTGATAACAATGACGGTATGACATTTTTACCGCTCAGCCACAACCGTGCGGTACTAGCTGTTAACAATGAAAGTACCGATTACGAAACCCTATTTGAAGATCACGGAAAAACATTAACCGCAGAAAAGGTCCGTCGTTCACAAGCCGCGGTTGGCGTGTCTATTGTCGAGCTCACCAAAGGACAGCAAGGTTGGAAAACCAATGTTGATGGTCGTTTAAATCGCCGTATTACCGCCTACACAGAAATGCAATTAACTGGACCTGCGGCAGGTGATGACAAGTTAAAAACTAACGCCGATCCAACAGGTACCAAAGTATTAGGCACATTCAATAATTGCGCCAACGGCTCAACCCCCTGGGGAACCTACTTAACTTGTGAAGAAAATTTCAACGGTTTCTTTGGTAGTCAAAATCCCATCGATGTGCCTATCGAAGATGCCCGTTACGGGATTTCATCAGGTAATGGTGGTTTTAACTGGCATCAATTTGATGAGCGTTTTGATATACAAAAAGAGCCCAATGAAAACCATCGTCACGGTTGGGTCGTTGAAATTGACCCAATGAACCCACAGTCGACCCCAAAAAAGCGCACCGCTTTAGGTCGTTTCAAACATGAAAATGCAGCATTAACCATTGATAAAAATGGCCGAGTTGTTGTGTACTTAGGAGACGATGAACGTGGCGAGCACATTTACAAGTTTGTCTCGAAAAGCAAATACAATGAGCATAAACCAGAAAAAAACCGAGACTTGTTGGATGAAGGTACCTTGTATGTGGCTAAATTTAACGCCCAAGGTGGCGAACTCCAAGGAAAAGGGGAATGGATAGAATTAACCTTCGGTAAAAATGGTCTCACGCCACAAAATGGCTTTACTAGCCAAGCTGATGTGCTGATTTTTACTCGCCAAGCCGCGACACAAGTAGGTGCAACCACCATGGATCGCCCGGAGTGGGTTGCCATTAACCCCAAATCTGAACAAGTATTTTGCACCCTTACCAATAATAAATACCGTGGCGTACGTGAAGGCCAAGAAGTGAACGACGCGAATCCTCGTGAAAATAATATTTATGGTCACATCATCCGTTGGCAACCTAAAAATGGTAAACATTCATCCGATTCGTTTACTTGGGATATTTATGTCCTTGCTGGAAATCCTGAGCAATACGCTGAGAATGATCTTCGTTCCGGCAGTGACAATATAAATAAAACCAACATGTTCAACAGCCCTGATGGTATTGGTTTTGATAATGCAGGTCGTCTATGGATTCAAACCGATGGTGACTATTCAAATACGGGCGATTTTTCTGGTATGGGCAATAACCAAATGTTGTGCGGGGATCCCAATAGTGGTGAAATCAAACGTTTCTTAACCGGTCCAAATGGCTGTGAAATTACCGGATTAACATTCAGCCCAGATAACCGTACCTTGTTTGTTGGCATCCAACACCCAAGTGATGGTTTCTCGATGATGGATGGCGTGCCACGCTCTACTGTAATGAAAATTACCCGTGAAGACGGTGGCATAATAGGCGCATAACCGCCTTTTGTCTCTCGAGTGCCGGCCATTCGAGAGACACATTACCAAACTTGGCGCCCTGCCTTTAGCACAAACCTTGCTAACACAATAGCTCTTCACACAATAGCTCTTCACACAATAGATCTTCACACAACCGAGCTTCGAGCATTCAAATGACGTGATTCCGATTTGTCGGTATAACATTTGGGTTGCCTTGGACACATTCCACCACGAGAACAAATTACTCGTGCTTGATTTTCAATACCTCGCTCAATCCAATGAATATTTAAAATACGTGCCACCGTCAGCAATTGTTGTTTAATGGTGTAGGGTATTTCACATTGCCCTCCTTTTCGTACGCACTCTTTTTGCAGTGCCGTTGCAATTTCCACAGCATCCTCGCCTTGCGCTTCTAACGCTGGATTTAAATCCACTCCAGAGCACAACACGTGGTAATTGCCAGCCATGTCTTTCACTTTCACTGACTCGCAACAATAAATATGTGGCACACCATCTTGATTAAGCACTGAAATTTGCGCCACTGGAGTGTTACCCGGAATGCCAATCATACGAAAAACCGACCAGTGTTGACATGGGTCTTCCACCATTCTCATATTGCCCCACGGCAGTGGAATACCATTTCCACGATAAACGGCTTTCAACTTACCCGGATTATAAGCATCGAAATAATGCCAATGCGGATAAGAAGACACCGCTGTCATACGGCGCATTACCACCGATTCCGATACCCCAATCAATTTACTCACACTAATTTCATAACCGTGCCTATCAAGCAACTGACGAAACGGGACTTTCGGGCACAATAATGCGCCAGCAAAAAAGGAGCACTCAAAATCTCGCCAAGCTTGCAGAATATGTTTGGAATCTAAATGACTGATATCACGAGTTTTATTATGCTCTGGCCTTAACGTCGACAAATTACGATTGTCCGAAGCAATTACATGTTTTTCTCCATCACTGTTGTGCAGCACCTTATGCCCTATGTGCACAGCCAAATCGTATTTCAGTTTTTCAGGGGTGGTTTTCAGTGCGCGATTTACCCGAATGACGCTAGGCGCTTCTGCGTAAGAACGAACTATATGCTTAGATTGAACACCATGGCTGTCAATCACATCTTGCGAAGGCTCATCAAACCATTTGATTTTAACGCCGACCTCTTTACAGATGTCGAGTAAATCTTCCACCGATAACGGCATGCGTTTTTGACCCACTTGTTCCGCTGCTTTTTCAAGATCGGGAAAATGATTTTGGTGGTGCTCTTGGTGTGCCCGAATCAGCAAATGAGCAAATTGATGACCAGTGGTGCCCGTTTGCGAAAGCATTTCTGGAATAGCTATTTGTAAAATATCATTAGAAAACAAGAAGCTTGGTTCAAGCACCATGCCATTAATACCACCACGCGATCCTTTTTCAGGGGTAATTTCTTTTTCTTCGTTGGCGTCATCCAAAAACCAGTGTAAAGGCTTTTGAAATACTTGCGCGATCACCTCTAACATCCCTTCACTTGGTACTCGCTTACCACGCTCGATCATCGAAAGGTACGACACCGATGGCGCATCTTCAGGATCAATTTTCACACAACGTGACGATAGGTCTTCTAGTGTTAACCCATTACGTTTCCGTAAGTTACGCACTTTCGTTCCTAAAAAATGCGACTGCCTATTCAGAGAGTTTGTCGTCTTCATCCATGACCTCATTTTTGTAAAATTTACACTGTGTAATTTTCTTTGTGAAATTTTAGTTAATTTATCGTTATTCTTTTAGTCACAGGATGAAAAAGCACCATTTGATGTTCCGTTTTAAGACAACCGTCACTAATTGCTCAATTAGAACACAAAATTAATAGCAGGTAACACGAGGGAAACATTATGAACTTAGCTCAGACAATCAATAGTAAAATCACTCCATCGATCGCACATAAGATCAACGCTGGCCTAGTTCAATTCGTCAACCAAGATGTGTTGCCATTAACTAGACTTAACCAAGAAATATTTTGGCAAGAATTTAGCCAATTACTAACGGATTTAACGCCGAAAAACCAAGCGTTATTAGAAAAACGTGAGATCTTTCAGCAGAAAATTGATGATTGGCATCAAGCTAATCCTCAATGTAGTGCCAATCAATACCAAACCTTTCTACAAGAAATTGGTTACTTAGTTGAGCAAGGTGATGATTTTCAAATCAACACTCAACATGTCGATCAAGAAATCGCCATGATGGCTGGACCGCAATTGGTCGTGCCAATCAAAAATGCTCGCTTTGCTTTAAATGCGGCTAATGCGCGTTGGGGAAGTTTGTATGATGCGGCATATGGCTCGGACGTGATTCCACAATGCGAAGGCTTAAAAGCTGGAAAAAAATACAACCCTGCTCGTGGGAATCACGTCATCGCATTTGGTAAAACCTTTTTAGATGAAAACTTCCCATTAAAAGAAGGCTCTCATCACGACGTTCAAAGCTACTCGGTTTATTTCCACCATCTTTTAGCGACATTTCCAGATGGAAGCCAATCCGGTTTAGCGCAACCTTGCCAGTTTGTAGCTTCAAGCAACCCCGATGTTGAACCAACATCTATCGTTTTAAAAAACAATGGCCTACATATTGAACTCATCATTAACCGCAAAGGCAACATTGGTAAAACTGACATTGCAGGATTAGATGATATTCAAATTGAATCGGCGCTAAGCACCATCATGGACTTTGAAGATTCAATCGCCGCCGTCGATAGCCAAGACAAACTTGAAGCGTATCGTAATTGGTTTGGCCTGATCACTGGCAACTTAACCGCCACGATCAACAAAGGAAACCAAACTCAAATTCGCCGCCTTAATTGCGACCGCAGCTACACCCATAAAAATGGCGATGACTACAACTTACATGGTCGCTCATTACTCATGGTGCGTAACGTTGGTCACTTAATGACCAGTGACTTAGTACAGGATGCACAAGGCAACAACCTACCAGAAGGTTTGATTGATGCCGTGATCACAGCGCTGATCGCCTCTATTGAAATCAAGAACCCTCAAGCATGTCGTGTGACCAATAGCCGTACCGGCAGCATTTATATCGTAAAACCGAAAATGCATGGCCCAGAAGAAGTGGCATTCAGCAACGAAATCTTTGAACGTGTGGAGAGCATGCTCGATTTAACACCAAACACCATCAAAATGGGCATCATGGATGAAGAGCGCCGTACTACGGTAAACCTAAAAGAATGTATCCGCGCGGCACAATCTCGCGTGGTATTCATCAACACAGGTTTCCTTGACCGCACCGGCGATGAAATTCATACCAGCATGCAAGCTGGTGCATTCAAGCCCAAAGCCGAGATCAAACATCAAGCTTGGATCAGCGCTTATGAAAACAACAACGTGGAAGTTGGCCTAGCCTGTGGATTTGCGGGAAAAGCACAAATCGGCAAAGGCATGTGGGCAATGCCAGAAGAAATGAAAGCGATGATGTCGGCCAAAGTGGCTCACCCACAATCCGGTGCCAATACCGCTTGGGTTCCTTCGCCTACCGCTGCCACTTTGCATGCGATTCATTACCATCAAGTCAATGTATTTGAGCAACAACAAGCCATTGCCAACCGCACACCTGCCAAGTTGGAAGATTTATTAAAGCTTGAATTGTTAGATGAAAATGAGCTGACTGAGCAACAAGTAGAAGCGGAGCTAGATAACAACATCCAAGGTATTTTGGGTTATGTGGTGCGTTGGGTTGAAATGGGCATTGGTTGTTCAAAAGTGCCCGATATCAACAATATTGAGCTGATGGAAGACCGCGCCACACTGCGTATTTCCAGCCAGCACATTGCTAACTGGTTATTGCACGGTATTTGCCGCCCTGAACAAGTGATGGACAGCATGCACAAAATGGCGCAAGTGGTGGATAACCAAAACCAAAGCTCTGAAGGCTATAAAGCGATGCAGCCCAACACCGAACAAAGTTTAGCGTTTCAAGCAGCAAGAGAGCTGATATTTCAAGGCCGCAATCAACCAAGTGGTTATACCGAACCCTTGTTGCATCAGTATCGAATCTGGGCGAAAAATCAATAAAGACCGTTAAACAAAAATATAGCTTATATATAAGAACGTCATCCCGGAAACGAGGCACGAGTTGTCCGGGATCTCTTACCGCACGTTGAAATTAAAATACCGGTTGGAGCTCCTGAACTACACGCCTTCGTCACTATTCAGGATGGCAACATTAATAAAAAATCCAATAACGTGACTATTACTAATAAGAAAAGAAGGGAATCATTATGCCAAATACCACTCAACAACATAGCTACAAACAACAGCTTTCTGATGCCACTAGCCTAATTGAAAAACAAGGTAGCACCTGGAGTGCGATTACCCCCGAATACGTAGCTCGCATGCGCCTGCAAAATCGCTTCAAAACCGGGTTAGATATTGCACGTTATACCGCAAAAATCATGCGTGAAGACATGGATGCTTACGATAACAACTCGGCTAATTACACCCAATCTTTAGGTTGCTGGCATGGTTTCATCGGCCAACAAAAAATGATTTCAATTAAGAAGCATTTTGAAACCACTCGTGGTCGTTACTTGTACCTTTCTGGCTGGATGGTAGCGGCAATGCGCTCTGAGTTTGGCCCATTGCCCGACCAATCCATGCATGAGAAAACGACGGTGCCAATGTTAATTGAAGAGCTATACACCTTCTTAAAACAAGCGGATGCACGCGAGCTCAATCATCTATTTAAAGATCTCGATGCAGCGCAAGCCTCAGGCGACCAAGTAAAAGTACAAGCCGTACAAAAACAAATCGACAATTTTGAAACTCATGTTGTTCCAATCATTGCCGATATCGATGCCGGTTTTGGTAACGAAGAAGCGACTTACCTATTGGCGAAGAAAATGATTGAAGCGGGTGCCTGTTGTATCCAAATCGAAAACCAAGTATCGGACGCGAAACAATGTGGTCACCAAGACGGTAAAGTGACCGTACCACACGAAGATTTCTTAGCGAAAATCAATGCAGTTCGTTACGCATTCCTAGAAATGGGCGTGGAAGATGGTGTTATCGTGGCACGTACCGATTCATTAGGCGCAGGCCTGACTCAGAAAATCCCAGTGTCTCAAACTGCAGGCGACCTTTCTGACCAATATAACGCGTATATTGATGGCGTAGAAATTACCTCACTATCAGAATTAGAATCTGGTGACATGGTATTAAAACAAGGTGATGCAGTGATCAAACCCACTCGTCTGCCAAATGGTCTGATTCGCTTCAAGCCTGACACAGGTGAAGATCGCGTAGTACTAGACTGCATTACCTCCCTACAAAACGGTGCGGATCTATTGTGGATTGAAACGGAGAAACCACACGTTGAGCAAATCGCTGGCATGGTGAATCGTATCCGCGAAGTGATCCCGAATGCTAAGCTGGTTTACAACAACAGCCCATCGTTTAACTGGACGCTTAACTTCCGTCAGCAAGTATTTGACGCATGGCAAGCAGAAGGCAAAGATGTCGGCACTTATGACCGCGCGCAATTGATGAGCCAAGTGTACGACGGTTCAGAACTGGCACTAGAAGCAGATGCGAAAATCCAAAGTTTCCAACGTGATGCGGCGGCGCAAGCGGGTATTTTCCACCACTTGATCACGCTACCGACTTACCACACTGCAGCGCTTTCAACCGATAACTTGGCCAAAGACTACTTCGGTGAACAAGGCATGTTAGCTTACGTAGCAGGCGTTCAGCGTAAAGAACTGCGTCAAGGTTTGGCTTCAGTGAAACACCAAGACATGTCGGGGTCGAACATCGGTGATGATCACAAAGAATACTTCTCTGGTGATCAAGCATTAAAAGCCTCAGGCGAAAACAATACGATGAATCAGTTCTCGTAACGTAGCTCGAATCTCGGACGCTACGCTGCTCGTGACTCGAAAAAGATGTAACTAGTTCCCTTAACCAAAAGGCTTCTTACTTCTCAATTGATGAGAATGTAGGAAGTTTTTTTTATGGCTATTCAAAGCTCGAAATCTCAGCATGAAAGAGCCTAGGAGTACAAAGTAGCCTAAGCTCCCATTTTTCTGTCATTCCCGCCGAGCCCTAGCGAGAACAGGAATCTATTCACAGCGCGCTAAATATAGATCCCTGATAACTCCTTCGTCGTTTCAGGGATGACAGCTCTTTTCAACCTCTTCCGCCTTTTTCGAAACACGAGCAACGTAATGCCGAGAACCGAGTCACTTTTTTCAGCTCTCAAGCGAAGCGTCCTAGCAACTCGACACTAGGAACTAGGGATCAACGTCTTCAGCAACCCGGCCGCAATAGAAAACATAATCACCGCAATTACCGTATCCAATATTCGCCATGTTTTAGGTCTCGCGAACAACGGGATCAGTTGTTTCGCAATGTAGGCCACGCCATAAAACCAAATAGCTGAAGCTGATAACGCGCCTACTAAGAACCAACGTTTCTCTTCAAAATTTAATGATGAAGTAATGCCGCCAAGCACCACAATCGTATCAATGTAGACATGTGGATTAAGAAAGGTCATCGCCAACGTCATCATCGCGACTTTGACCCAATTACGGCTAACTTCCTTATTATCAATATCCAAATGACTTTGTCCACGCCACGCTGATTGAGCCGATAACCACCCGTACCAGCATAAAAATAAAATACCGCACAAAGTCAAAATTTCCGTCATCACCGGCGCTTGTTGCAATAACGCCCCAATGCCCAACACACCTGTGCTGATCAATAAAATGTCGCCGATAAAACAAATAGTTGCCACTAGCATTACATAATTGTTTTTTAAACCCGACTTCAATAAAAATGCATTTTGGCTACCAATCGCCACAATTAAACTGCCTGATACAAATGCGCCTTTCAGTACCACACTCAACATTGATTATTCCTTCATGTTCCAACCGACCAATACTGCTTACTTGAAAGCTATATTGCCTGTAAACTCACTTTAGATAAAATTAAAAAAACTTATCTAACATTAGTTTTCCTTAACCATATAATTTGATAAAGGCGTGTGATGTTTGACTACAAATTATTAGAATCACTCGAACGTATTGGCGCACTGAAAAGCTTTGAAGCGGCAGCGCAAGAATTGAATATTTCTCAGTCCGCAATTTCACAACGTATTACTCATTTAGAGCAACGCATTGGCTGCATTTTAGTTCGTCGAGGTAAAAGTCTTTCTTTAACGCCCACGGGCCAAGCCCTTGCTGAACACGTGATCAAAGTCAAACAGCTTGAATTAGATGTCAATCATCTGCTCAATATCAACCAATATGCTCATCAATTGAAAATTGTGGTTAACGCCGACAGTCTTGCCACTTGGTGGTTTAAGGCAACGGAACACTTCTACCAACAACATAACGTAATGTTCGATATATTGATTGAAGATCAAAGCGAAGGCTTAAAGCATCTTGAAGAGGGACTGGCGATGGGCTGTTTGTGTAGCAGTGATAAACCGTTGGCCGGCACCCGTTGTGAATATTTAGGCACCATGGAATACCGATTTTATTGCTCGGCCTCATTTCATCAGCGCTATTTCTCAGAAGTGCATTCTCTCGAGGAGCAGCAAGCAAGATTAACTAAAGCGCCTGCGGTAATTTTTGGTGCCGATGACAAATTACAAAAACAGCAATTTCAAAAATGGGGTTTTAATGAAAACTTTCCTTATCATATTTGCCCTTCCAGTGAAGGATTGGCGGATATGATCGTGAATGGTCAAGGTTATGGAATCTTGCCCATCATACAAGCGGCCCCTTTCGCCGATAAACTGATGGATATGTTCCCAGAAAGAGAAGGCATACTGGTACCGCTCTATTGGCATTACTGGCAACAAAGCGGCTCGCTGTTAGAGAAACTGTCGAATGTGTTGATCGGATCAAATGTGCAAAAATTGATTAGATAAGAATTTAGCTGAATAAGCAGTACATTAGATATACTAAAAAGCCCCGAATTTTCATTCAGGGCTTTATGTTTTCATTTCAAATAAAAAGAATTATTTATCCTTCAATACCAGCATGACGCAACATGGCATCAATTTGTGGTTCACGACCACGGAAGCGCTTGAACAGCTCCATAGGTTCTTCACTACCACCCATTTCTAGGATGTTATTTAAGAAGCTTTGACCAGTTTCTTTATTGAAAATACCTTCTTCTTCAAAACGTGAGAATGCATCACTAGAAAGTACTTCCGCCCATAAATAACTGTAGTAACCCGCACTGTAACCACCAGCAAAGATATGGCTAAAGGCATGTGAGAAACGGTTCCATTCTAAACTTGGCAGTACCGCCACTTTAGCTTTTACTTCTGCTAGCGTTTCCAGCACTTTTGCGCCGACTTCAGGATCGTATTGCGAATGCAGAGTGAAGTCGAATAGACCAAATTCTAACTGGCGTAGGATAAACATTGCCGATTGGAAGTTCTTCGCCGCAAGCATTTTATCCAGCATTTCTTTTGGTAGCGCTTCACCGGTTTGGTAATGACCAGAAATAAACGATAGCGCCTCTTCTTCCCAACACCAGTTTTCTAGGAACTGACTTGGTAGCTCAACTGCATCCCAAGGTACGCCGTTAATGCCCGATACCGCTGCCACTTCAACTTGAGTTAGCATGTGGTGAATGCCGTGACCAAATTCATGGAATAAAGTGACGACTTCATCATGTGTAAACAAGGCAGGTTTATCACCCACTGGCTTGTTGAAGTTACAGGTCAAATAAGCCACTGGCGATTGAGTTGCACCATCAGCCAGAGTGCGACGTACGCGACACTCATCCATCCAAGCGCCACCACGTTTGTGTTCACGAGCATATAAATCTAAGTAGAAGCTACCGCGCAATTGACCTTGGCTATCGGTGATTTCAAAGAAACGTACCGACTCATGCCAAACATCAACGCCAGTTTTTTCAGTCACTGTCATGCCGAAGATGCGATTTAATACTTCAAATAAGCCAGATACCGCTTTCGATTCTGGGAAGTATGGACGCAATTCTTCATCGGAAATTTGGAACAGTTTGTGTTTTTGCTTTTCGCTGTAGTAAGCAATGTCCCACAGGTTTAATTCAGTGACGCCACATTCTTGCTCAGCAAATTGACGTAGTTCCTCAACTTCACGTTCACCTTGAGGCTTGGCTTTGGTGGCCAAGTTATTAAGAAACTCTAAAACTTGCGCTGGCGTTTCTGCCATTTTGGTGGCTAGCGATTTCTCAGCATAAGAGCTAAAGCCAAGTAGACGGGCGATTTCATGACGAAGTTTTAATTCTTCCGCCATCACTTCAGTGTTATCCCACTTACCCGCATTTGGACCGCGATCGGAAGCGCGAGTCACAAAGGCTTCATACATCTCTTGACGGAGTACTTGGTTATCGCAATAGGTCATCACTGGAATGTAAGATGGCATTTCGAGTGTTAGCAACCAACCGTCCAACTCTTTAGCTTGGGCATTCGCTTTGGCCGCTGCCATTGCCGACTCTGGCATTCCAGCTAATTCTTTTTCATCGGTAATGTGCTTAGTCCAACCCATAGTCGCATCAAGCACATTATTCGAGAACTTAGAGCCCAGCTCAGATAGGCGCTTGCTGATTTCGCCATAACGCTTTTGTTGATCGGCAGGTAAACCAATACCCGATAATTCAAAATCTTTTAATGCATCGGTGATCGATTTTTGTTGCGCAGTATTGAGGCTAGCAAATTCATCACTGGCTTTAAGTGCTTTATACGCTTCATACAGCCCTTTATGTTGCCCAACCCAAGTGCTGTACTCGGACAATAATGGCAAACAAGCTTCATAGGCTTCACGTAGCTCTTCACTATTTTGAACCGAGTTTAAGTGACTGACCGGTGACCAAAGACGACTTAAACGATCATCGGTTTCCGTTAGTGGTTCACAAAGACTATCCCACGTTGGTTCTGCTCCACCAGCAAGTACTTTTTCAACTTGAGCGCGGCAATCAGCAATTGCTTGTTCTACCGCAAGTTGTACATGTTCTGGTTTAATTTGAGAAAACGGGGGTAAACCATCTTTAGATTCGACGAACGAGAGTAACGGATTAAACATGAATGCTTTCCTTAATTCGTGTATCCCCTTTGTACTTGAAGTTGCAGCTTTGTTGACGGCGCTCATTCGCCCCAATCACTTAGGCAAGCTAAGCTCATGGGGCCTCATTCACTTGTCGCCTCACTGTAACTCCAATTACTTTGGGGATAGTGATTCTTCTATATTTAGAAACTTTTCTTTAGATATAAATGTAGGCTAACTCACTAGATTTCAATGGCGCTGAAAGTAAAAACTAATTTCCTTTCTGTTTTATCAGGCAAGGCTCAATAATATTCGGTATCATAGACGGTAATATTGACCCAATTTCAAGAGATAAACCATGCTGAGTTATCGCCATAGTTTTCACGCTGGCAACCATGCCGATGTGGTAAAACACATAGTACAAAGCTTAATTTTGAATGCCTTAAAGCAAAAAGATAAGCCGTTCGTTTACCATGATACGCATGCTGGTGTAGGCCGCTACGACTTAACTCACGAATGGTCAGAAAAAACCGGTGAATACAAACAAGGTATCGCACGTATTTGGGGGCAAGATTTACCTGAAGAAGTGACTAGCTACTTAGATTCAATCCAAGTTCTAAATGATAGTGATGAACTTCGTTATTATCCAGGCTCTCCACGCGTAGCACGTGCTCACTTACGTAATCAAGACCGCATGGTATTAACGGAACTTCACCCTAGTGATCACCCGCTTTTAGAACAAGAATTTCATCGCGATCGTCAGGTTAACATTCATCAAAAAGACGGTTTTGAACATTTAAAAGCAACATTACCACCTAAAGAACGTCGTGGTTTAGTGCTCATCGATCCGCCTTATGAATTGGCTCACGAATATCAAGATGTGGTGAGAGCCATTGCACAAAGCCATAAACGCTGGGCGACCGGTATTTATGCCATTTGGTATCCTGTGGTTTATCGTCATACGATTGATGACATGATTGCCGATCTTAAAAAACTCGATATTCGTAACATTTTGCAAATTGAATTAGGCGTCTCTGCCGATAGTCTTGAGCGTGGTATGACGGCTTCAGGCATGATAGTAATTAACCCACCGTGGAAATTAGAAAGCCAAATGACCGAAATTTTGCCTATGCTACAACAGGCGATCGCGCCAAGCACTGGCCATCATAAAGTTGAGTGGATTGTTCCAGAATAAGCAGCAATAAATTGAACAAGGGTTGCATAATCCATCTGCCACCCTCATTAAATAAAGACAGACATAACAGGTTACGGAGAACAGAATGACAACGCATTTTGATTACATTTGTATTGGTGGCGGTAGTGGCGGTATTGCATCGGCTAACCGCGCAGCCATGTACGGCGCAAAAGTGGCACTGATTGAAGCTCAAGATCTAGGTGGTACTTGTGTCAACGTAGGTTGTGTACCTAAGAAAGTGATGTGGCACGGCGCGCAAGTAGCGGAAGCGATTAACCTGTACTCAAAAGATTACGGCTTTGATGTTGAGATAAAAAGCTTTAACTGGGCCAAAATGGTAGAAAACCGTCAAGCCTATATTGGCCGTATTCACCAATCTTACGACCGCGTATTAAGCAATAACAAAATCAATGTTATCCGCGGCTTTGCTAAGTTTGTCGATGAGAAAACCGTTGAAGTTAATGGCGAGCAATACACGGCTGATCATATTCTGATCGCTGTCGGTGGCCGTCCAACCATTCCAAACATTCCAGGTGCAGAACACGGTATTGATTCAAACGGTTTCTTCGAGATTAACGAACAGCCAAAACGTGTTGCAGTGGTTGGTGCAGGTTACATTGCGGTTGAAATTGCTGGCGTACTGAGCGCACTCGGCACAGAAACTCACCTATTTGTTCGTAAAGAATCGCCACTACGTAGCTTCGATCCTATGATTGTCGATACTTTAGTTGA
Organism: Vibrio casei; assembly: GCF_002218025.2. Taxonomy (NCBI): domain Bacteria; kingdom Pseudomonadati; phylum Pseudomonadota; class Gammaproteobacteria; order Vibrionales; family Vibrionaceae; genus Vibrio; species Vibrio casei. The sequence continues at coordinate 2,626,362 of NZ_AP018680.1, forward strand.
AGTGATGAACACCGAAGGCCCTACGCTACACACTAACTCTGTACCGAAAGAAGTGGTAAAAGAAGCCGACGGTAGCATTACTCTTCACCTAGAAAATGGTGAAAGCCAAAACGTTGATACCCTAATTTGGGCAATTGGTCGTCATCCAGCAACCGATGCAATTAACTTAGATGTGACTGACGTTGCAACTAACGATCGCGGTTATATCAAAGTGGATGAATACCAAGAAACCAACGTCAAAGGCATCTACTGTGTTGGTGACATAATGGAAGGCGGGATTGAACTAACGCCTGTAGCCGTTAAAGCCGGTCGTCAATTATCTGAGCGCTTATTTAACGGTAAAACCGACGCTAAGATGGATTACAACCTAGTGCCAACCGTAGTATTTAGCCACCCACCAATCGGCACCATTGGTTTGACTGAACAGCAAGCGATTGAAAAATATGGTCAAGATAACGTCAAGATTTATCAATCTGGCTTTACTGCAATGTATACAGCCGTGACACAACATCGTCAACCATGTAAAATGAAGCTCGTTTGTGCAGATGAAGATGAAAAAGTGGTTGGCTTGCATGGCATCGGATTTACAGTAGACGAAATGATTCAAGGCTTCGCTGTAGCAATGAAAATGGGCGCGACCAAAGCAGATTTTGATGCGGTTGTTGCGATTCACCCAACCGGCAGTGAAGAATTCGTTACTATGAGATAGCACCTATATCAAATTACGCAAGAAAGATTGTTTCCCATATATCGCGTAATATTTAGGAGCCATAAATTGCAAACCCCAAGTAAGGTTTTTTCTTACTTGGGGTTTTTCTTTTTCTAGGATTCATACACCAGGGAAATGATTACGGAAAATAAATCGCAGTTGATGAATGCCACATCCCCAATATGAGATTAATGAATTTATATGACTCTATTTCCTGCTTACCTTTTTACTTATCAAAGCATCAAAAATGCAAGCCGCACTATCGGATTAAGTCTATTGACCTTACTCAGCTTTCAAAGCATGGCTGATACCACCACCATATTGAGTCCTTCAGATTCAACTGACAGCTCAAGAATAAGTAAAAGCAATCAATCGGATAAAGGGGTTTCTCGGCCTTCTCAAACCTTTCAGAAAACGCCAAAGCGTCAAGCTACCGAAATGTCATCGGGTGAAAAGCGCAATAAGGAAGTCTGGGATCATATTCTTCCTTTTGGCGGACAAACGGCAATCTATAATGGCTATGACTTACCTCTACCATTTGGTATCAGCTTTCTTTATTCACATGTAAAGCAGCAACAAAATATCAGTAATATGAAAGTAGGCTATAACGGTAGTGGTTTATCTATTGGTGGGAATCAAATTAACACCTATATATCGCCTCAAGATATCAATCCAAGCCTGTTTCGATTTAATAACTTTGAAACGGATACTCAAACCCCTCAATTAAAGATTGATGCTTGGGTTTTACCCTTCTTAAATGTTTTTGGTACAGTGGGAGCTCTTTCAGGTACAACGGATCTAGGAATGGTACTTGGTGGGGATCAGCTATTAAATGTGCTAAACAATCATTTTCCTGATTGTCCTTCAAATGAACATATTGAGGCTATAGGACAAAAATGTAGGAATGCAGTAGCAAAAATAAAAAATGTAGTTGGTGGCGATCATGAATATGATAAAACCATTGATATTCAAGGCTATAGCTATACTTACGGTGCGATGATTGCAGGTGCTACGGGGAACTGGTTCTACACCATCCCTATCAGCTACACTCAAACTCACATGAAAAAAGCCAGTGTGAGTGGTGGAACCGTTAATATACAACCTCGTATTGGTTATAATTTTGAATTACTTCATGGTTACAAACTGTCGCTTTATACAGGGGCAAGTTATATGCAAACCAAGCAAACCATTTCAGGAAGCTACAAACCTGGAGAAACGGCTGTTCCCGATCAAAATCAAGCAGATGGCATATCCTTCCAAGTCGCTCAGCAAAATGAAAGCCCTTGGGCTGGCGTTATTGGATTTAACATTAATCTTAATCAATATTTTTCAGCGGCTTTTGAAAACTCAGGGGTTGCCGGAAATCGTAATCAATATGTCATTATGCTCAACGGGCGATTCTAACATAGGATAATATTCTCTTCGTTTTCCATACAATAGGTTTTTTATGGCTATAATAACGTGCAATGATGACACAGACCTCATACCTATTTAGGATTCAAGCTTGTTATGTTTATATTGCTTTTTTCATTGCTCTCCTATTGGAGTGGAACACCAATAACCAGCTTAACGAACCCCGACTATCGAGAATATAATTCACCATACAATTATACTTACTTACAAATTGGTGCTGGGTTACAACAAGATGGAGAAAATATCGATCTTGGCGGTAGTTATATGCTTAATGATAAGCTAATACTAACGATGCATTATCAGAACCAATTTCTGCAAGGTGGAGACTTACCTAATGGCCATAATGCTTATGATTCTAAATTCAACCAAAGTGTATTCTCGTTAGGATCCATGTACCGCCTGCCTATCAATACGTCTTTAGATGTAATCCTGGGCGGCGGCTTCAGTTATGATTGGTATAAAGACCGAAACTCTAGCTCAACCACCGATCAAATTGTCGGGCTCGATTATGATAATAAAAGTATAGGAATCAATAGTTTTACAGGAGTGCGCTACAGCCTTACTCATAAACTTGAATTAGGCGCAGATATAGGAATGAAATACGCGTATCACCAAGCTTATCTACAAGCCTCCTCTGAAATAAATTATTACTTCACAGAAAATATCGCTTTAGGCAGCAAAGCAAGCTACGACGACCATGATGGTCATATTGGTTTTTACATTCGAATTACTCAATAACCCACCAGTCTCTATTCACTCCGTACAGATATAACGACCGTCAGATTTTAATTATCGTTAACCAGAATATAATAAAATCCACTATTCTTTTTTAGAAAAATACCATTCGACAATTAAAAACCCAAATATCAATAAATTTTATGTATTTAGCCTGAAAACCTATTAACATTAGGTATATATGGATAATAATAGAAATTATACGGATATCCTTCTATGCCTACATTTTTCCACCACTTCACTTTAAGTTCTCGCTTCAGTCTTATTCTTTCAATGACCTTTATTGCTGCTGGCATATCTTTACAATCACAAGCCGCTGAATCCCATACAGTTCCAGAGCAGCAGTCAGCATCATCGCTATCTTCCGCTCCAGATCCCTTAAACCAAACACACAGTGATAAAGTATGGGATCGAGTGCTACCTTTAGGGGCCCAAGTAGCAATATACAATGGCTACGATTTACCTCTTCCTTTTGGTATCAGCTTTTTATTTGCTCATGTTGAACAAGATCAACTCCTTAGCAATATGAAAGTGGGCTATGGTGGCCCAGCTAATACAAAAATTGACTTTATTTCATTTGATAAATTTCGAACTAAAACCAATACCCCACAAATAAAAATTGATGCTTGGGTACTGCCTTTTTTAAATGTATTTGCAACAGTTGGACGAATTAAAGGCACCATCGATATTGAAATGAGCATGCCCAAGGGCAGTGTGGTCACTAGCGATCCTGTGACCAATGCAATCAATAACGGCATTAATGCTTATTGCGCTAAAAACCCTTTAAAATGCAAAGCTGGAAACGCCCTATTGCCAGATACACCGCCCGATCTATTTAATGGAGAACCTTGGCGACTTAACGCAGAGGCAGAAGTAGAAGGTTATAATTATACTTTTGGAGCCATGTTAGCAGGTGCAAGCGGCGACTGGTTTTACACCATGCCGATTGCTTACACGCAAACCGATATGAAAAAAACGCATGTAAGCGGTGGCACACTGAATATCCAACCACGAGTCGGTTATAGCTTCGAACTGAATCATGGTATTGATTTGGCTTTGTATACTGGTGCCAGTTACATGGATATTGACCAGACTATTACTGGTGGATTTAACCTAGAAGAAATGACCGCTACCCAAGATTATGATGCACCACATACTATTGCTTTTAGCGTACATCAAGAAAATGCGGATAAATGGGCGGGAATAATGGGCCTTAACTTAACCGTCAATAAACATTTATCCGCAGCAATGGAATATACGGGAGTTGTGGGCGATCGCCGACAATTAATATTGATGGTTAATGGTCGCTTTTAATTGCAATCCCCTTCACTACCTTTAAATTAATAGAGCCCGATAAATGGGCTCTATTGCTCGCCTTCATCACCAACTAACGGTGATAACACCGGAATACATGCCTTACTTATCGGCAGGAAATACCACTCCGGTTTGCTTACGAATTTCAGTTATTACACGTGAAACCCCTAAGGCACGCGCTTTGGCTTTTTGACATAGCTTACCCTGTTTAATTTGATCAGCAAAAAACTGCGCTTCATACGCCATAGTATTGTCGACTTGTGGTACTTGATACGTCACAGCCTCTTCGCCACGAAGTTTCACCACAACGTGATCACATTCTGAAATATGAGGGATAAGCATGACACCCTCTTCACCTTGTATTTCCGTCGGTAAAATAGATTCCGAAACTTTAGAGTGGCAAATGATCACTTCAACATCAGGATAAGCCAAAATCGCGCTGCCATGTGCATCCACGCCCGATTCAAGTAAGTGGGCACTCGCTTTAATGCTTTCCGGCTCGCCAAATAATGCCACCGCGCTGGATACACAATAAAAACCAATATCCATAATCGAACCATTTGAAAAAGCAGGATTAAATGTGTTTGGGTTTTCTCCATTCAAATATTTCTGATAACGAGAGGAATACTGGCAATAATTAATAAAAACTTTATGCACTTTGCCAATTTTATCTAAATTCTTACTAATTAAGGAAAAGTTTGGTAAATATTCAGTTTTAAATGCTTCAAATAATACAACGTTGTGGTGCTCTGCAACTTGATACATGTGTTCAGCTTGAGTGATATTCGAAGCGACGGGTTTTTCACAAATCACATGCTTTCCATGATTGAGCATAAGTACACTTTGCTCATAATGCAGAGAGTTTGGGCTCGCGATATACACCGCATCAAAGGCATCACTCTTCGCCATTGATTCTAGATCAGTAAAGGATATTGCTTGAGTGTTGAATGGCGCCGCAAATGCTTGGGCACGCTCAGTATCGCGAGAATACACTGCAGTTAATTCAAACTCGTTGACTTCCAATGCTGCTTGAACAAAGCGCTCTGTGATCCAGTTGGTGCCAATTATTGCTAGACGTAACATACTTACCCCAATGTTTATCCGTTTTATTCGGATAAAATTCATATTCAAAAAAATAAAAAAAACCGCCAAGCATTCACTTAGCGGTTTTCATCATACTTAAGTTTCCCAACTGATAATAGCCTGTTTTACCCTTTATAAAGTTTAGGATTAAACACATCTCGTAGCCAATCACCCAGCAAGTTAATCACTAACACAATAGTAACTAATACGATGCCAGGGAAGGCAGTGATCCACCAAGAACCAGAGAAAATGTAGTTGAAACCAATACTAATCAATGAGCCCAGTGATGGTTGATCAACCGGTAGGCCTAAGCCTAAGAAAGATAGAGCAGCTTCTGACATAATGGCATTGGCTATTTGAACCGTTGAAATCACTAAGATTGGTGACAGGCAGTTAGGCAGAATATGACGAAACATAATACGCGGTGAACGGAACCCCATCACGCGCGCCGCTTCAACATACTCTTTTTTCTTTTCAGCCAATACAGAAGCACGAATAGTACGTGCGTATTGCGGCCATTCAGCAATCCCAATGATCACGATTAGCATAAGAACGGCATATTCACCGTAGAACTCACCACCAAAACTAGCCTTGAAAATCGCCGAGACAATGATCGCCACCATCATAGTAGAAAATGATAACTGAACATCGGCAAAACGCATTAAGAAGCTATCAATACGTCCACCAAAATAACCCGCAGACAAACCAATAATGATACCTAAAAATAACTGCAGTGCTACTGCACAAAAGCCAATCATTAATGACAAACGCGAGCCATATAAAATGGTCGAGAAAATATCACGGCCTTGGTCATCAGTACCAAGCCAAAAAGCCGTATCACCTCCATCCATCCAAGACGGCGGTAGCTCAGAATTCATAATATCAATCGAGGTCAAATCATATGGATTGGTCGGTGCAATCCATGGTGATAACAACGCCGCGATAAAGAATGTAAGGAACACAGCAAAACTGAACATCGCCACTTTATCGCGTTTAAAATAATACAAAAAGTCCGATTCAGTGAAGCGCTGCCAACGAGTTGGAGCGGCTGTCGTATTATTCGTCGTCATGATTACGCTCCTTTTCCAGTAATATTGACGGTAGGGTTAACCAAACCATAAAGTAAATCGACGATAGTGTTAGTGACCACAAAGATTAAACCGACGAAAATAACATAGGCAGTAATCAATGGCGTATCGACACGGTTAATCGCCTCAAGGAACAAAAAGCCAGTGCCTGGCCATTGGAAGACCGTTTCAGTCAAAATGGTGTACGCCACCATGGTACCAATTTGAACACCACCAACGGTTAGTACCGGCAACATAGTATTTTTTAGTGCATGTTGGTAGTAGATTTTATTGAGTGACAAGCCTTTCGCTTTACAAAACTTCACATACTCCGAGCTTAATACTTCCAACATTTCAGAGCGTACTAGGCGAATAAATAATGGCAGCATAATCGAGGCTAAAGAAATACAAGGCAAAGCCAAATGGGCTAACCCATCAAGTGTAAATAAACCTGAATGCCAACCACTACCAAGTACATTAACAGTTTCGCCTCGACCATAAGAAGGCAACCAGCCAAGCTCAATTGAAAAAACATACATCAATAAAATCGCGGTTAAGAACACCGGAATTGATATGCCAATACTACTGAACGCCATAATCAATTTGGTAAAAAAGCTTTTGGGATTGATGGCCGAATATACCCCAAGCGGGATCGATAAGAAGACGATAATTAACGCTGCGCCAAACACCAACTCTAATGTCGCAACAAGCTTTTCAAGAATAATATCGACTGCGGGTTTCTTAAAAAAGTAAGATGTACCAAGATCGCCATGAAGCGCATTCACAACAAAACGATGGTATTTAACTGGGAATGGATCATTCAATCCCATCTCTTCACGCATATGATCACGCTCAGCTTGAGAGACAGACTGCCCCACTAACTCACGCAACGGGTCACCTAGGTTATCCTGTATGGAAAACGCAACCAAACTGATCACAAACATCACTATCAGTGCCTGAAACAGGCGCTTGACCAGAAACGTAAACATTTCTTGCCCCTTAAAATTCGATATAAATACTGAACATCGCACTTGTATTTCAGCAATGCCAGCTAATTCAATTTGGCCGTATCGCCTTTCACATATCGAAAAGGATACGGCCAATATTTATGCCTTTAACCTTTAAAAGCACTGTCGTAACAAATCACTCTGTTACTTTTACTTAACCACTAAGTCACCAAAGTATGGGAAGTTCATACCGTTAACAATCGGGGCGATATCCACATTAGATTTCGCGCCCCACGCTAGGTTTTCCCAATGCAGAGGAACAAACGCCGCGTCATCGTATAAGATCTTCTCAACTTTTTGCAGCTCTTGAGCACGTGTTTTTGGATCAGTTTCTACGTTCGCTTTGGCAATCAAACCATCCACTTCTGGGTTTGAGTAATGACCACAGTTGTATTGGCCTTTACCTGTCTTTTCATCACGCGTCATGGTTAAGAATTCAGTTAAGTTCGCTGAATCTTCTGTGTCTGAGTGCCAACCGATCATCAACAAGTCTGCTGAACATTTATCAAACTCAGGCCAGTATTGGGCTTTTGGCATGGTTTTTAGATCAACTTTGATACCAATTTTAGACAGCATCGCGGCGGCAGCTTGTGCAATTTTTGCATCGTTTACATAACGGTTATTTGGCGCGATCATGGTCAAGCTCAGACCTTTCTCATAACCGGCTTCTTTCATCAGCTCTTTTGCTTTAGCAAGATCATAACGAGGTTTTAGATCAGGATTGTAACCAGCATAACCTTCAGGGCTTTGTTGACCAGCAGCCGTCGCAAAACCTTTCATAATACGCTTAGCAATACCTTCGTTATTAATGGCATAAACGATCGCTTGACGAACACGTTTGTCTTTTAACGCTGGGTTACTGTCTTGGTTCATCTGGAAAGAAATAATACGAGTACCTGGTAAAGTAACTAATGTTGTACCTTTATTCTCTTTCACTCGAGCTTGATCATTGGGTGCAACCGGCGCAATCATATCAACACCACCAGAGAGAAGAGCTGCAACACGAGTGGCATTTTCTTTAATGGGTTTCAGTGTTAAATGATCAACATTACCTTTTGAATTTTTATCCCAGTAATCTTTAAAGCGTTCAAATTCAACTTTTACGCCTTGCTCACGAGAAGTAACAATAAATGGCCCTGTCCCTGAAAGGTGAGTTGAAGCGTATGAATTACCATGTTTAACAATCGCACCTTTGTCGTTACCATTTTCATCTTTGCCAGAATAGAACTTACTGTCCATTGGGAAAATGTAGGTCGCTGTTTGCAATACTAATGGAAAACCTTTTTCGGTTTTAACATCAATAGTGTAATCATCAACCTTAACGACATCCGTAAACGGTGTGAAAATACCTTTAAAATCTGGTGAGTTTTGTAAACGATGGAAAGTCCAAACCACATCATCTGCCATCATGGTATTACCAGAATGAAACTTCACGCCTTTACGTAAATGAAAACGCATTGTTTCATCATCAATACGTTCCCATTTCTCGGCTAAACGTGCTTCAAACTCTAATTTTTGGGTATAACGAACAAGAGGATCAAACACCATGTGGGATAGTTGAAGTGTGCCACCAGATAGTTGCTCTTGTGGATCAAGTGATACTGGATCGGCATCATAAGCAACGGTAATATCAGCAGCAAGTGCATTAAAGCTTAGGCCAGCAGCCATCAACGCGATAGCCAGTTTGGTCTTCATAATTTTCATTGCATAACTCCTTCATGCGGGATTAATCTCCCTATCTATTGTTATATTGCTTATTCATTAACTTAACGATAATAAGCGGTTGTATTTGCATCTGTGACTCTGTGTACTTCTTCTAAATTAGATAATTATTACGCTATTTTTGCCTCTTCTCTAAGGCCCGTAAATTCAGGCATTAAAGAAATTAGCTGTTTACTATAAGCATGTTGGGGGCTGGTAAATAATTGTTCCGTCGGAGACACTTCCAGTAACTCTCCCATTTTCATCACACCAATGCGATCGCACATCTGACGAATAACCGGCAAATCGTGACTGATAAACAGCATAGTAAGATTTAATTCATCTTGTAGATCTTTTAATAGATTCAAGATCTGTGCCTGAACCGACACATCGAGCGCTGAAGTAGGTTCATCACAAATTAATAGCCGTGGACGAGTCGCTAATGCACGAGCAATAGAGATACGCTGACGCTGACCACCTGAGAATTCATGTGGGTACTTAACTCCAGCCATACGCCCTAAACCAACGTGATCTAAAAGGTCATGTACGATCTGGCGGGTTTCGGCCTCATTGCGAGTTAATTTATGGAAACGAATCGGTTCGGCAATAATATCAAACACCTTCATACGAGGATTCATTGACGTATAAGGATTTTGAAATACCATTTGCATCTGGCGTCTAAACGGACGACGTTCACGCTCAGATTTAATCGCGGTTAAATCAATGCCTTCAAAAGTGACTTTGCCTTCATTTGGTGCGTACAATCCTGCAATAACACGCGCAATGGTCGATTTACCTGAACCTGACTCACCGACTAAACCAAAGGTTTCACCTTCGTTAACTTGAAAGCTTACATTGTTTGATGCTTGCACATATTCACGACGAGACTCAAAAAAAGAATCCTTGGTGGTAAAGCGAAGGCTGACATTCTCTACGTTCAATAGTGGACCCGTATAGTCACGCTGATCTTGGCTTTGACCAAGCCAATGATTTTTGACATCCAACGGCTCAAGCTCATGCGCTTCTTCGATATAACTGACCAAGGGAAAACGGTCGAACTTTTTATCTGAACGCGGTACTGCAGAAATTAAACTGTGAGTATATGGATGTTCAGGCGTACCTAACACTTTCGCTGTTTCACCAAACTCAACTAAATCACCGCGATACATAACGGCGATTTTATCAGTCACATTCGAAACCACACCCATATCGTGAGTAACTAACATGCAACCTACATTATTCTTAATACATAACTCACGAATAAGCGTCAAGATCTGATCTTGAATCGAAACATCTAATGCTGTGGTCGGTTCATCAGCAATGATCAAATCAGGTTCACCTGCAAGCGCAATGGCAATTACCACACGTTGACGCATGCCACCAGAAAACTGGTGAGGGTATTGTTTCAATCGATTTTCAGGCTGAGGAATCCCAACTTGATTCATTAAGGACAATGCACGATCATAAGCTTCTTGGTCAGAAACGTTCATATTAGCATGAATCGTTTCGGTAAGTTGATGCTCAACCGTAAAAAGAGGGTTCAAAGACGTCATTGGATCTTGAAAGATGAATCCAATTTTCGAGCCACGTACTGAGCGCATTTGTTCTGCAGTTAACCCTGAAATTTTCTCATCATCGAGAAAGACCTCACCACCAGCAATTCGCCCTGGAGGACTTAATAAATCAATAACTGCATTACCAACCGTTGATTTACCTGCGCCAGATTCGCCAACAACACCAACGATTTCTCCACGCTCAATACTAAATGACAAAGATTTCACTGCGGCATGTACACCATGTCGCGACGGATATTCAATCCGAAGATCTCTTACTTCTAAAAGTGGCATTACCAGACCTCTACTGCTGTGACAGTTTTCTGCCCTGTCTTAAAAATATTGGTTATCACTGCCATTCCAGCAGGCCAATATCAATGATTCCATTCAATCTCATGCTCAACAAGCACACATAAGTGGAACCAATTTGGCAAAAAAAGAAAAAAAAAGCAATTGCTACAGTATAAAAATTGGCTTCAACACTAACAAAAAGAACAATTGATTAACATTAGTATAACTAATCAAACTTTATTATTGTGAGTATGGTTAAAAACCGAACAAGATAGATTTGTCATTATTTTTTATTAGACTAGTGAGATTGTTATTTGTAGAGCAATAAAGAGAGCGGGTAAGTGTTGTTTCTCGGTGAAAGACAGGATAAATAAAAAAAGCTCTACATTTCTGCAGAGCTTTTAAAAGTGGTCGGTGAAGAGGGATTCGAACCCCCGACCCTCTGGTCCCAAACCAGATGCGCTACCAAGCTGCGCTATTCACCGAGATTTTTTGTTTACTTTTAGATTATCGTACAGAGGGTCGCCCTCTGGTTCCGCTATTTCCAAAAGCCGGAGATGCGCTATAAAAGCTGAGCTATCATCCGTATTTCTTTATTGCTTATTTGATGCTAGATAGTTAACTAACTTAAGCATTTCGTTTCGAATTTGATCAAAACAGGAGACATATCGTTACCTTTATATGGGGTGGCTAACGGGGCTTGAACCCGCGACAACCGGAATCACAATCCGGGACTCTACCAACTGAGCTATAGCCACCAAAGTTAAAGCCTCACTCTGTGTGAGGCTTTAAAATATGGTCGGTGAAGAGGGATTCGAACCCCCGACCCTCTGGTCCCAAACCAGATGCGCTACCAAGCTGCGCTATTCACCGAAATTTTCTATTTGCTTATTTGATGTTAGCTGGGTAACTAACCTAAGCATTTTGTTTCGACTTAATCAAAACAGGAAACGTATCGTTACCTTAATATGGGGTGGCTGACGGGGCTTGAACCCGCGACAACCGGAATCACAATCCGGGACTCTACCAACTGAGCTACAGCCACCAATGTTTCTTTACCGATAATCCCTTTCAAAAGCATTCCAGAGATGGTACGCCCGAAAGGATTCGAACCTTCGACCTTTGCCTCCGGAGGGCAACGCTCTATCCAGCTGAGCTACGGGCGCATGCCCTATCGGCGGAGTGGAATAATACGTACATCACTGTATGTCGTCTAGTGTTTTTTGAACTTTTTTTACTGTTTGATGCGTTTTTCATCAATTGAGCTTAAATTAACACAATTAGGATGTGACGAAAACCATGTCACAGAGATCTTATGGTTTATGGCTACATATTAAAAGGATATAATCACGTCCTATTTACAATTTTATAACTATTGATTTATCAACTCTTTAAGATAAACAGGCTCTTCTGAGTCATTACGCTTTATATTTACCTAAGCATATAGTGAGTTTATGGATATGATTCGCCAGACCTTAATGATATTAACTGCAACATTAACCTTTTCATCGTTCGCTTTTGCTTCAGGAATAAGTGATAGTGAACATTCAGCCATAGCTGAGCGTATCAAGCCTGTTGGTGATGTTTACCTCGCGGGTAGTGAACCTGTATCAGCAGAACCAACTGGACCAAGAGATGGCGCTACCGTATATGGAACGTTCTGCATTGCTTGTCACGGTACCGGAGTCAGTGGGGCTCCTAAAAAAGATAACGCTGGTGATTGGGCTCCTCGTATCGCTCAAGGAGAAGCAACTTTAATCAAGCATGCTATCGAAGGATTCAATGCCATGCCACCTAAAGGAACTTGCATGGATTGTTCTGATGACGAAATCAAAGCCGCTATCGAACACATGGCCGCAGGTTTGTAATTTGATTTAGCAAACCATTGTCTCAAAGTAATAAAGCCCCGATAAATATATTGGGGCTTTATTTCATGAGTAATTTTTCTATTTATTCTTAAACATAGCCGCTCTTAGATTCGCAATATGAGCTTGCCCTTTTTCCATTCTTTCTTCGGGGCTTTCTGATTTTTTCTGTAATTCCCACTCCACATCATCAAACGGTAGTTCATCTAAAAAACGGCTTTGTGTGGGTTTCAGTAATTCACCATATTGGCGACGCTCACGACACATGGTAAAGGTGAGTTCTTTTTGAGCTCGTGTAATGCCTACGTACATTAAACGGCGTTCTTCTTCGACATTATCTTCATCAATACTGGTTTGATGTGGCAAGATACCTTCTTCAGCTCCCATCAAAAAAACATAACGAAATTCAAGGCCTTTTGACGCATGCAATGTCATCAATTGAACTTGATCAGCATCATCATCACCTTCGCCGCGTTCCATCATGTCTCGCAACGTTAATCTTTGCACTACCTCTTTTAAAGTTTTCACCTCTTGGTCATAATTATCACCCTCTAAATCTGCCGTGATCCAAGAATACAGGTCCGAGACATTTTTCATTCTCATTTCGGCCGCTTTGGGACTTGGTGACGTTTCATATAACCAATCTTCATAATGAATATCACGGACTAACGATCGAACAGCTTCAACTGTATTGCCTCGCTCAGCATTATCTGAAATCTGCACAATCCAAGAAGTAAATCGACGCAAGGATTCAAGTCCTCTACCTGAAAGATGTTGCTCCAAACCTAATTCAAAACTGGCTTCAAATAAACTCTTACCGCGCATATTGGCATAACAACCAAGCTTCTCTAAGGTTACAGGTCCAATTTCACGTTTTGGGGTGTTCACTATGCGTAAAAAAGCATTATCATCGTCAGGATTCACCAATACTCTTAAGTAAGCCATGATGTCTTTAATTTCTGCTCGAGCGAAAAATGAAGTACCACCAGAGATTTTATACGGCACTCTATTTTGCATCAGTGATTTTTCAATCAAACGAGATTGATGATTACCTCGATACAAAATAGCGTAGTGCTTATAATCCGTACGGTTTAGAAACTTATGAGCAATAATTTCCCCAGTTATTCTCTCGGCTTCGTGATCTTCATTTTTTGCAGTAAGCAATTTAAGCTTTTCTCCATCGGGAATTTCAGAGAATAGCGTTTTTTCAAATACATGGGGATTATTCGCAATCAAAATATTAGCGCATCGTAAAATTCGACTAGTTGAGCGATAATTTTGCTCAAGCTTAATCACTTTTAGACTTGGATAATCTTGGCTTAACAACACCAAATTTTGAGGTTTAGCACCTCGCCAAGAATAAATGGACTGATCGTCATCCCCTACAACCGTCAAGCGCCCTCTTTCACCCACAATTAAGCGTACAAGTTCGTACTGACTTGTATTGGTATCTTGATATTCATCCACCAGCAAATAACGAATTCTCGACTGCCAACGCTCACGTACTTCTTGATTAGTACGAAGCAATAAAACGGGCATAGCAATCAAATCATCAAAATCTAGCGCATTATATGCTTTCATTTGTTTTTGATACATGTCAAAACAAAGTGCAAATACATGATCTTGTTCAGACTGAGCCAGTTCAACTGCTTGATATGGAGTTAACATGTCGTTTTTCCAGTTTGAAATACAACTTAGCAACTGGCGTAATAAATCTTTATCACCGTCTAATTGCTCTTCAGTGAGCTCTTTGAGCAAGGCTAGTTGGTCTTGATCGTCAAAAAGAGAAAATCCTGCTTTCAAACCCAACGATTTATATTCACGGCGAATAATATTCAAACCAAGAGTGTGAAACGTCGACACCATCAAGCCTCGGGATTCAGCTTTACCTAAAGTCTGTCCAACTCGCTCTTTCATCTCTCGAGCCGCTTTATTCGTAAAAGTTACAGCTGCAATATGGCGAGCCTTATAACCACACTGTTGAACAAGGTAAGCCATTTTATTGGTAATCACACGCGTCTTGCCAGAGCCTGCCCCAGCCAAAACAAGGCAAGGACCAGACACGAATTTTACGGCTTCATCTTGCCTTGGATTTAACTTCATTATGATCTCAACATTTCTATTGTTCGTATTGCCACATTGCACATATGTAACAAAATAATAATACTGATGAATTAAGTTGGAGAATTATAAAGTCAGGCTCATAATGAATGAACGTTCATTCACGATAGTCTTTCTTAATATGGTCAACTTAAAAGACAATTCAAACTTGGATAAAAGACAGCTTATTCTTGATACCGCTGAGCACCTAATCGCTCAAAAAGGTTTCCAAGGATTATCAATGTCTAAACTCGCCCAAGAAGCTGGAGTGGCTGCAGGGACTATATACCGCTACTTCCAAGATAAAAATGATTTGATGGAAGCAGTTCGAATGCATGTACTTCAACGAATTGCCCATATGGTACAACATGGCGTTGAAGACCACATGTCTTTAAAAGAAAGATTTGTATTGATTTGGAAAAATGTTTCCACATTCACTTCAACTCAGTCTGAAGTGGATATGATTTTAAACCGGATTCAATACGAGTCTTTACCAATAGCCGGTACTCGTAATTTAGAACTTGAACGTAAAATGTTTTACAAAATTGAAGCGTTGTTTAATGAAGGTAAGGCCCTTGGTATATTTAAACCGCTTGATAATCACTTATTAGTTAGTTTGAGTTTAGATGTTAGTCTAGCACTTGCTAGAAAACACGCTCTTGGCTGCTATATTGTCACCGAATCAGCATTAGAGGCAGCTATTGATGCTAGCTGGGATGCCGTTATTCAACATTAATTTGGAGTTCAAAACAGAATGAAAAAGTGGACTTTCTTCATGCTACTAATCGCTGTGTTGCTTTTTGGCAGCGTCATTGGTTTCAACATGTTTAAGCAGAAAAAAATCGCAGAATATATGGCAAATATGCCTGAACCTGAATTTCCAGTTACGATTGTACAAGTCTCGCCGCAAGACTGGGTGCCAACCATTAATGCAATTGGTTTTGTTGAACCAAACCAAGGTGTCACTTTAATGGCTCAAGACAGCGGTCAAATCGAAAAAATTGATTTCGAGTCTGGCAATCAGGTTAAAAAAGGCCAAGTACTCGTCCAAGTTGATTCAAAAGTAGAAATTGCTGAACTGAAAAGCTCTCAAGCAAAACTACCTGCCGCAAAAGCGAAGTTTTTACGTTACAAAGGTTTGTATTCAAAAGGTTCAATTTCTCAAGAATCTTATGATAATGCACAAGCCGACTATTACTCTTTATCAGCCGATATTGAGAGTAGCAAAGCCTCGATTGAACGACGCACTATTACTGCACCTTTTGACGGTATAGTAGGCTTACGCAATGTATTTTTAGGTCAGTATTTAGCCACGGGTGATAAAGTAGTTAGGTTGGAAGACACCAGTATTATGCGTCTGCGTTTTACTGTGCCTCAAACAGACATATCCAAAATCCATGTTGATCAACAGATCAATATTCTTGCTGATTCCTATCCTGGTAAAACGTTTGAAGGGAAAATCAGTGCGATTGAACCAGCCGTCAATGCCCAAAGTGGTTTGATCCAAGTTCAAGCCGACATTCCAAATAATGATGGCCAGTTACGCAGCGGTATGTTCGCTCGTGCAAGCATTATTATGCCTACGCTAAAAGATCAAATTATTGTTCCTCAAACTGCCATTACTTACACATTATACGGCGATAGTATTTATGTGATAGAAGAGAAAGATGGTGTAAAGCGTGTAAAACAACAAGTTGTTAAAGTTGGTGAACGTAAGGGCAGCATTGCCCATATTCTAAAAGGAATTGAAGATGGACAAACGATCATAACATCTGGTCAAGTTCGTTTGAGCAATAACTCAAAAGTTAAAGTTGTGGAGAGTGATGCAACAACACCTCCAGAAACTACCCCTATGCTGTAACTGGAGGCACCATGCGCTTTACTGATGTTTTTATTAAACGTCCAGTTTTAGCGGTATCCATTAGCTTATTGATTGCATTGCTTGGTTTCCAGGCAATTTTCAAGATGTCAGTACGTGAATACCCTGAAATGACGAATACTGTTGTTACCGTAACTACAAGCTATTACGGAGCAAGTGCTAACTTAATTCAAGGCTTTATTACTCAGCCTTTGGAGCAAGCTATCGCACAAGCTGACAACATTGATTACATGACCTCTTCTTCGGTTTTAGGTTCTTCAACCATTACCGTTAATATGAAGCTTAATACTGATCCCAATGGAGCCTTGGCTGATATTTTAGCTCAGACGAACTCTGTTCGCTCTCAACTGCCAAAAGAAGCTGAAGATCCCACGGTAACAATGTCTACCGGCTCAACCACATCGGTACTTTATATTGGCTTTACTTCTGATGAACTATCTTCAAGTCAAATCACCGATTACCTTGAGCGTGTTATCAATCCTCAGCTATTTACAGTAAATGGTGTATCTAAAGTTAATCTATATGGTGGCTTACAATACGCTTTGCGTATTTGGCTTGATCCGGCCAAAATGGCAGCATTCGACTTAACAGCTACAGATGTTATGTCGATCTTAAATAGCAATAACTATCAATCAGCTGCGGGTCAATCAACTGGTGAATTTGTTCTTTATAATGGTAGTGCAAACACACAAGTAAAAGATACTGAAGAACTTGAAAAGCTTATAGTTAAATCAGACAAAGGACATGTCGTTCGTTTAAGTGATATTGCCAAAGTAACATTAGCGAAAAGCCACGATACTTACCGTGCAACCGCCAATGGTAACGAGGCTGTTGTTGCCGCCATTGATGCGACACCAACCGCTAACCCCATCAATATTGCACATGATGTCCTAGAACTTTTACCTGAACTAGAAAAGAACCTTCCTAGCAATATCACTATGCGGGTAATGTATGATTCAACCGTCGCAATTAATGAATCTATCAATGAAGTAATTCATACTATTTTAGAAGCGGCGTTAATTGTACTCATCGTAATTACCTTATTCTTAGGGTCATTCCGTGCGGTTATAATTCCTATCATTACTATTCCATTATCGCTTATCGGTGTTGCAATGGTCATGCAAATGATGGGTTTTTCTTGGAACTTAATGACACTATTGGCGATGGTTTTGGCTATCGGTTTGGTGGTAGATGATGCGATTGTTGTCCTTGAGAACGTTGACCGGCATATAAAACTCGGCGAAACACCATTTCGGGCGGCCATTATTGGTACTCGTGAAATAGCGTTACCCGTAATCGCAATGACAGTAACGTTAGGTGCCGTATATGCGCCCATAGCCTTGATGGGTGGGATCACCGGCTCACTCTTCAAAGAGTTTGCTTTAACCTTAGCTGGTGCGGTATTCGTGTCTGGTATTGTTGCATTAACACTATCACCGATGATGTGTTCAAAAATGCTCAAAGAACATGTTAAGCCAAGCCGATTTGAAACGGCTGTGCATAATATACTTGACCGCATGACCAACCGTTATGATCGAATGTTACATGCCGTTATGAAGCATCGTCCTGTCTTTATCGTATTTGCTATCATTGTATTTGCAAGTTTGCCTTTACTGTTTAAATTTATCCCTAGTGAATTAGCTCCATCTGAGGATAAAGGTGTTGTCGTTTTGATCGGTACTGGTCAATCTAATGCCAACCTAGATTACTTACAAAACACTATGAATGACGTCAATGAGGTCTTAACGGAGCAACCTGAGATTCAATATGCTCAGGTATTTACAGGCATTCCAGCATCTAATCAAGCTTTTGGTATTGCATCAATGAAGCCTTGGAGTGAGCGTGAAGCTAGTCAGTCAGAGGTGACCAATCGTGTTGGTACATTGGTAAAAGATATCCCAGGAATGGCGGTTACCGCCTTCCAAATGCCCGAGCTTCCGGGGGCGGGTTCAGGCTTACCAATGCAATTTGTGATAACCACACCCAATAGCTTTGAAAGTTTATTCCAAATCGCGAGCGATGTTTTAGTTGAAACAAGTAAGAGTCCATTGTTTGTTTATTCAAACTTAGATCTTAACTATGATTCTGCCACTATGAAGATCAATATTGATAAGGATAAAGCTGGAGCTTACGGCGTTACCATGCAAGATATTGCCGTCACTTTAGGAACAATGATGTCAGATGGTTATGTAAACCGTATTGATCTTAATGGCCGTTCATATGAAGTTATTCCTCAAGTTGAACGTAAATATCGTTTAAATCCTGAATCCATGAATGATTATTATGTACGCTCAGATAGTGGTGAGGCTATCTCTTTAAGTGGATTAGTCTCCATTGATGTAATTGCAGAACCTCGAACTCTCCCTCACTTAAATCAGTTGAATTCTGCAACGATTGGGGCAGTTCCAGCACCAACTGCATCAATGGGTCAGGCCGTTGATTGGTTCGAGAATATTGCAGAGACTAAATTACCGCTTGGTTATAACCACGATTATCTTGGTGAAGCTCGCCAATTTGTAACCGAAGGCAGTGCTTTATATGGTACTTTTGCTCTTGCATTAGCCATTATATTTTTAGTGCTAGCGATCCAATTTGAGTCAATTCGTGATCCACTGGTTATTATGGTTTCCGTTCCTCTTGCGATTTGTGGTGCATTAATTGCTTTAGCTTGGGGCGCTGCAACTATGAACATATACTCTCAAGTCGGGTTAATCACCTTAGTTGGCCTTATTACTAAGCACGGTATCCTGATTTGTGAAGTAGCCAAAGAAGAGCAACTGCATCATGGAAAATCACGTATGGAAGCCGTTATGGAGTCGGCAAAAATACGATTACGTCCAATACTAATGACTACTGCTGCCATGATCGCAGGTTTGATTCCATTGCTATACGCCAGTGGAGCAGGTGCCGCTCAACGTTTTAGTATAGGTATTGTTATTGTTTCAGGCCTTGCAATAGGGACTATCTTTACTCTATTTGTATTGCCAGTTATTTATAGTTATTTAGCAAGTGTGCACAAGCCATTACCAGAGTTTGATGAAAGTGTTCCTGCAATAGAAGAACCAAAAAACTAAATCTAAATCTAAATATCGATTTAGCATAAAAAAGGCTGCCATATTGGTGGCCTTTATTATATTTATCGATAACTAACCGAGACATTTCGACCATATTTGAATAAAATAAAGTAATACTATTTAGGAGCTAACCCGATGTTTGATGCTAAGAAAATTGAGCAAATTGCCAAACAAATTCACGAATCAATGCCTCAACCAGTAAAAAACCTTGGTTCCGACGTTGATCAAAAAGTTCGCCAAGTGATCCAAGGACAACTCAACAAGTTAGATGTGGTTTCACGTGAAGAGTTTGATGTACAAACCCAAGTTCTGCTGCGTACCCGTCAAAAACTGAATGACCTTGAAGCAAAACTGGCTGACTTAGAAAGTAAATTAAGCGAAAAAAAATAAATTAGTAGCCCAACAAAAACAAAAGGCTTGCCCGTTAATAGGCAAGCCTTTTTGTTTTATCTAGAACAGAATTTCGAAGTGATTGATGGGATATTCTAGGAGAAAATACGGAGTTTGCGCGAGCAAATAAGTATTTACGACAACGAATGTCCCACTATCACAAAGAAATTTAGCCTCCAACGGCAATGCGTTTCATATCCTTCATATACCCACGTAACTCTTGACCAATCCACTCAACCGGATGGTTACGAAGTGCATCATTAATTTCGATCAATTGACCATTATCAACTTGATTACTTTCTTCTTTCAAGCCTTTACCAATAACATCAGTACCAACATTAGGCATAAATTTTTCACGAAGAAGTGGCGTTGCTACATTAGCAAATAGGTAGTTGCCATATTCAGCCGTATCAGAAATAACCACGTTCATTTCATATAGACGCTTACGCGCAACAGTATTCGCAATCAATGGAAGTTCATGTAGAGATTCATAATAAGCTGACTCATCAATAATGCCAGATGCAGTCATCGCTTCAAATGCAAGCTCAACTCCAGCTCGAACCATTGCTACCATCAAAATACCGTTATCAAAGTATTCTTGCTCCGTGATCTCAACATCGGACTCTGGGTAATTTTCAAATGCAGTTTGGCCAGTCTCTTCACGCCAACCAAATAGGTTTTTATCATCATTAGCCCAGTCTGCCATCATAGTGCGTGAGAACTCACCACAGATGATGTCGTCCATGTGTTTGTTATATAGTGGACGCATTAAATCTTTAAGCTCTTCAGAGAGTTCGAATGCTTTTACTTTAGCTGGATTAGAAAGGCGGTCCATCATGTGAGTCACACCACCAAACTTCAATGCTTCTGTAATCGTTTCCCAACCAAATTGTAGTAATTTACCTGCGTAACCAGCATCGATACCATCGGCGATCATTTTTTCATAACAAACGATAGAGCCAGCTTGTAGCATGCCACAAAGAATCGTTTGTTCACCCATGAGATCAGATTTAACTTCAGCAACAAAAGATGACTCTAGAACACCAGCACGGTGGCCCCCTGTTGCTGCCGCCCATGCTTTGGCAATTTCTAAACCATCACCTTGAGGATCATTTTCAGGGTGCACTGCTATTAAGGTTGGCACACCAAAGCCACGCTTATATTCTTCACGCACTTCTGTTCCTGGACATTTAGGCGCAACCATCACAACGGTGATATCTTTACGAATTTGCATGCCTTCTTCAACAATATTGAAACCATGTGAATAACCTAATGCCGCACCTTGCTTCATCAGCGGCATAACTGTATCTACAACATTAGTGTGCTGCTTGTCTGGAGTTAGGTTTACCACAAGATCCGCTTGAGGAATAAGTTCTTCATAACTCGCTACATCGAAGCCGTTATCTTTAGCATTTTTAAATGATTGGCGCTGCTCATCAATTGCATCCTGACGAAGCGCATAAGATACATTTAGACCGGAATCACGCATATTTAAGCCTTGGTTAAGGCCTTGAGCACCACAACCCACGATTACGACTTTCTTACCTTTTAAGTAATCAGCTTCTTGAGAAAATTCTTCACGGTCCATAAAGCGACATCGACCAAGTTGGTCTAATTGCTCACGTAGATTCAAGGTATTGAAATAGTTAGCCATAATCTAAAAATCCTGTTTTTAATTAATCCATAAAAATGAGTAAGCGTAGATGTAATCATGATGTTACTCGATAAACTGATATTAAAACACGAATCAAATTGCTCAAAGTGATATATTCACAAGTAATCATTGCGAAAAATGCAATAACGTTAATAGGATCACAATGAATATTAGAAGCCTTCACTTATTTGTCCATCTATGCAGTAGTCAAAACTTCAGTAAGACGGCATCCGCGATGCATATTAGTCCGTCCGCTTTAAGTAGGCAGATCCAAAAGTTAGAAGAAGAGGTCGGACAGTCACTGCTGGTTAGAGATAACCGAAGTGTTGAGTTAACGGAAGCTGGAAAGAAACTCCTTCCAATTGCAACCAAGATGACTCAGCAATGGAGAGAATTTTGTCATAGCATTCAAGGTAATAAACAACAATTAAGTGGTGAGATTCGGCTGTTTTGCTCAGTAACAGCAAGCTTCAGTCATTTACCTGAAATTTTGACAGACTTCCGACTAGCCTATCCAAAAATCGAGCTTAAACTATCTACAGGAGATCCAGCAAAAGCCATTGATAAACTATTACATAATGAAGCAGATATTGTAATAAGTGCTTTACCTGCGCAGCTACCTGCTCGATTAAAATTTGAGACTATAGGTGAAATTCCGCTATCAGTTATCGCTCCAAATGCTCATAGTAGCTTTACTTCAGAGTTACAAAAAGAAACGCCAGATTGGACTCAAATCCCTTTTATCATCCCTGAAGCCGGTACAGCTCGAGATAGAAGCAATACTTGGTTTAGAGATATGAAATTTAAGCCTAATATTTACGCTCAAACATCAGGCCATGAAGGTGTCGTCAGTATGGTGGCACTAGGCTTAGGTGTAGGGATTGCACCTGATGTAGTGATCAATAACAGTCCGGTTAAAGATAAAATTCAACGCTTGAAAGTTGCACCTATTAAATCTTTTAAATTAGGGATTTGTTGTCAACGGTCTCAACTACAAAATCCGTTGATAAAAGCATTATGGCAAGTATCGCAAAATAAATTTATTAAAGCTTAAACGAAAAAGGCCTCCCAATGTTGGGAGGCCTTAAAATATAAGCCTAGCAATGTCCTACTCTCACATGGGGAAACCCCACACTACCATCGGCGCTACTTCGTTTCACTTCTGAGTTCGGCATGGAATCAGGTGGGTCCAAAGTGCTATTGTCGCTAAGCAAAACTGTTACGGCTAATTTGATGATGCCGTTATAATGCTAAATAATGGTGCTGATACCCAGACTCGAACTGGGGACCTCACCCTTACCAAGGGTGCGCTCTACCGGGCTGAGCTATATCAGCATATATTCTCAGCAATAATTTTGCTTCGAACATAAAAAAGCCCGTTTAGCACGGGCTCTTTCAAAATTAAGCCTGGCGATGTCCTACTCTCACATGGGGAAACCCCACACTACCATCGGCGCTACTTCGTTTCACTTCTGAGTTCGGCATGGAATCAGGTGGGTCCAAAGCGCTATGGTCGCCAAGCAAATTCTTTGGTTAAACGCAAAAGCGTTTAACTTAATTCGGAAAGCTGTTCGTTCTCACACTCATTCAAGCATGTCTTATATATCTATTAAGTCCAACCAAAACCCTTTAGGTGTTGTATGGTTAAGCCTCACGGGCAATTAGTATTGGTTAGCTCAACGCCTCGCAGCGCTTACACACCCAACCTATCAACGTCGTAGTCTCCGACAACCCTTTAGGACGCTTAAAGCGCCAGGGAAGACTCATCTCAGGGCTCGCTTCGTGCTTAGATGCTTTCAGCACTTATCGATTCCGAACTTAGCTACCGGGCAATGCCATTGGCATGACAACCCGAACACCAGAGGTTCGTCCACTCCGGTCCTCTCGTACTAGGAGCAGCCCCCTTCAATCTTCCAACGCCCACGGCAGATAGGGACCGAACTGTCTCACGACGTTCTAAACCCAGCTCGCGTACCACTTTAAATGGCGAACAGCCATACCCTTGGGACCGACTTCAGCCCCAGGATGTGATGAGCCGACATCGAGGTGCCAAACACCGCCGTCGATATGAACTCTTGGGCGGTATCAGCCTGTTATCCCCGGAGTACCTTTTATCCGTTGAGCGATGGCCCTTCCATTCAGAACCACCGGATCACTATGACCTGCTTTCGCACCTGCTCGAATTGTCATTCTCGCAGTCAAGCGGGCTTATGCCATTGCACTAACCACACGATGTCCAACCGTGTTTAGCCCACCTTCGTGCTCCTCCGTTACTCTTTGGGAGGAGACCGCCCCAGTCAAACTACCCACCAGGCACTGTCCTCACCCCAGATAATGGGGCTAAGTTAGAACATCAACACTACAAGGGTGGTATTTCAAGGTTGACTCCACATCCACTGGCGTGAATGCTTCAAAGTCTCCCACCTATCCTACACATGTAGGGTCAATGTTCAGTGCCAAGCTGTAGTAAAGGTTCACGGGGTCTTTCCGTCTAGCCGCGGGTACACTGCATCTTCACAGCGATTTCAATTTCACTGAGTCTCGGGTGGAGACAGCGTGGCCATCATTACGCCATTCGTGCAGGTCGGAACTTACCCGACAAGGAATTTCGCTACCTTAGGACCGTTATAGTTACGGCCGCCGTTTACCGGGGCTTCGATCAAGAGCTTCTCCGAAGATAACCCCATCAATTAACCTTCCGGCACCGGGCAGGCGTCACACCGTATACGTCATCTTACGATTTTGCACAGTGCTGTGTTTTTAATAAACAGTTGCAGCCACCTGGTATCTGCGACTCCCGTCAGCTTAGAGAGCAAGTCTCATCACCAACAAGAGCGTACCTTCTCCCGAAGTTACGGTACCATTTTGCCTAGTTCCTTCACCCGAGTTCTCTCAAGCGCCTTGGTATTCTCTACCCGACCACCTGTGTCGGTTTGGGGTACGATTTCTTACAAACTGAAGCTTAGAGGCTTTTCCTGGAAGCATGGCATCAATGACTTCACTACCGTAGTAGCTCGACATCGTGTCTCAGCCTAACAATTTCCCGGATTTACCTAAGAAATTAGCCTACGCACTTGAACCTGGACAACCATCGCCAGGCCCACCTAGCCTTCTCCGTCCCCCCATCGCATTTATAAGAAGTACGGGAATATTAACCCGTTTCCCATCGACTACGCTTTTCAGCCTCGCCTTAGGGGTCGACTTACCCTGCCCCGATTAACGTTGGACAGGAACCCTTGGTCTTCCGGCGAGGGAGTTTTTCACTCCCTTTATCGTTACTCATGTCAGCATTCGCACTTCTGATACCTCCAGCAAACTTCTCAGTTCACCTTCAACGGCTTACAGAACGCTCCCCTACCCATCCTAGTAAACTAGGATGCCGCAGCTTCGGTGTATAGCTTAGCCCCGTTACATCTTCCGCGCAGGCCGACTCGACCAGTGAGCTATTACGCTTTCTTTAAATGATGGCTGCTTCTAAGCCAACATCCTGGCTGTCTGAGCCTTCCCACATCGTTTCCCACTTAGCTATACTTTGGGACCTTAGCTGGCGGTCTGGGTTGTTTCCCTCTCCACGACGGACGTTAGCACCCGCCGTGTGTCTCCCGGATAGTACTTACTGGTATTCGGAGTTTGCAAAGGGTTGGTAAGTCGGGATGACCCCCTAGCCTTAACAGTGCTCTACCCCCAGTAGTATTCGTCCGAGGCGCTACCTAAATAGCTTTCGGGGAGAACCAGCTATCTCCAGGTTTGATTGGCCTTTCACCCCTAGCCACAAGTCATCCGCTAATTTTTCAACATTAGTCGGTTCGGTCCTCCAATTGATGTTACTCAATCTTCAACCTGCCCATGGCTAGATCACCTGGTTTCGGGTCTATACCTAGCAACTCGACGCCCAGTTAAGACTCGGTTTCCCTACGGCTCCCCTATACGGTTAACCTTGCTACTAAATATAAGTCGCTGACCCATTATACAAAAGGTACGCAGTCACACCACGAAGGTGCTCCTACTGCTTGTACGTACACGGTTTCAGGTTCTATTTCACTCCCCTCACAGGGGTTCTTTTCGCCTTTCCCTCACGGTACTGGTTCACTATCGGTCAGTCAGGAGTATTTAGCCTTGGAGGATGGTCCCCCCATGTTCAGACAGGATATCACGTGTCCCGCCTTACTCGTTTTCACTTAGTATGCGTTGTCGGTTACGGGGCTATCACCCTGTATCGCGGCACTTTCCAGAGCCTTCACCTGACGCATATAAAGCTTAAGGGCTAATCCAATTTCGCTCGCCGCTACTTTCGGAATCTCGGTTGATTTCTCTTCCTCGGGGTACTTAGATGTTTCAGTTCCCCCGGTTCGCCTTATTAACCTATGTATTCAGTTAATAATACGTGCTTATGCACGTGGGTTTCCCCATTCGGAAATCGTAGACTCAAGTGGCTTTTACTGCCTAATCTACGCTTATCGCAAGTTAATACGTCCTTCATCGCCTCTGACTGCCTAGGCATCCACCGTGTACGCTTATTCACTTAACCATACAACCCAAAAGGGTCTTTATGTATGTTCAACTAAATAAGGTTTAGTTTTTGTTTATTTTGGAGGGTAATCCAAAATAAACGATTTGCCGGACTCAATAGAACAAACCATTACTGGTTTGTAGAATACAAGACACTTGAATGTGTGTTGTTACTTATTACTTGCAAGCAAGCAATAAGATTTGAGAACTTTTATTAAGATAAACAGTAAATGTTTATCTAGTCAGCTTTCCAAATTGTTAAAGAGCAAGTTAAGCCTCTTTCGAGGTAACCATGTTTAAACATTCTTAGTAAAAACATTTAAAGATGGTGGAGCTATGCGGGATCGAACCGCAGACCTCCTGCGTGCAAGGCAGGCGCTCTCCCAGCTGAGCTATAGCCCCATCTTGTTTTTTAATGTTGACCAACTTTTCGAAAGAAAATTGGTGGGTCTGAGTGGACTTGAACCACCGACCTCCCGCTTATCAGGCGAGCGCTCTAACCAGCTGAGCTACAGACCCAACATTAAAACTCTTAACTTTTAACTTTTAACTTTTATAAACCTAATCAATCTGTGTGGGTACTCATCAATAATAAATCTTTCGTAAGGAGGTGATCCAGCCCCAGGTTCCCCTAGGGCTACCTTGTTACGACTTCACCCCAGTCATGAACCACAAAGTGGTAAGCGTCCTCCCGAAGGTTAAACTACCTACTTCTTTTGCAGCCCACTCCCATGGTGTGACGGGCGGTGTGTACAAGGCCCGGGAACGTATTCACCGTGGCATTCTGATCCACGATTACTAGCGATTCCGACTTCATGGAGTCGAGTTGCAGACTCCAATCCGGACTACGACGCACTTTTTGGGATTCGCTTACTTTCGCAAGTTCGCTGCCCTCTGTATGCGCCATTGTAGCACGTGTGTAGCCCTACTCGTAAGGGCCATGATGACTTGACGTCGTCCCCACCTTCCTCCGGTTTATCACCGGCAGTCTCCCTGGAGTTCCCGACATTACTCGCTGGCAAACAAGGATAAGGGTTGCGCTCGTTGCGGGACTTAACCCAACATTTCACAACACGAGCTGACGACAGCCATGCAGCACCTGTCTCAGAGTTCCCGAAGGCACACCTGTATCTCTACTGGTTTCTCTGGATGTCAAGAGTAGGTAAGGTTCTTCGCGTTGCATCGAATTAAACCACATGCTCCACCGCTTGTGCGGGCCCCCGTCAATTCATTTGAGTTTTAATCTTGCGACCGTACTCCCCAGGCGGTCTACTTAACGCGTTAGCTCCGAAAGCCACGGCTCAAGGCCACAACCTCCAAGTAGACATCGTTTACGGCGTGGACTACCAGGGTATCTAATCCTGTTTGCTCCCCACGCTTTCGCATCTGAGTGTCAGTATCTGTCCAGGGGGCCGCCTTCGCCACTGGTATTCCTTCAGATCTCTACGCATTTCACCGCTACACCTGAAATTCTACCCCCCTCTACAGTACTCTAGTTTGCCAGTTTCAAATGACCTTCCGAGGTTGAGCCCCGGGCTTTCACATCTGACTTAACAAACCACCTGCATGCGCTTTACGCCCAGTAATTCCGATTAACGCTCGCACCCTCCGTATTACCGCGGCTGCTGGCACGGAGTTAGCCGGTGCTTCTTCTGTTGCTAACGTCAAGCAACGCCGCTATTAACGACGAAACCTTCCTCACAACTGAAAGTACTTTACAACCCGAAGGCCTTCTTCATACACGCGGCATGGCTGCATCAGGCTTTCGCCCATTGTGCAATATTCCCCACTGCTGCCTCCCGTAGGAGTCTGGGCCGTGTCTCAGTCCCAGTGTGGCTGATCATCCTCTCAGACCAGCTAGGGATCGTCGCCTTGGTGAGCCATTACCTCACCAACTAGCTAATCCCACATAGGCGTATCCTAACGCGCGAGGCCCGAAGGTCCCCCGCTTTGCTTCTTTCCTTTAACAGAAAGGAGATTATGCGGTATTAACAGTCGTTTCCAACTGGTATCCCCCTCGTTAGGGCAACTTCCTATGCATTACTCACCCGTCCGCCGCTCGACGCCGAAGGTGCAAGCACCTTCTCGTTTCCGCTCGACTTGCATGTGTTAGGCCTGCCGCCAGCGTTCAATCTGAGCCATGATCAAACTCTTCAATTAAAGTTTTGTTGATGCTTTCGCATCGGCTCAATGATTACTGACTTCAAACTCATTTCTACCGAGGTAGAAAGTAACTTTAAAGTTTATTACCATTTCCCAGCAGGAAATGATAATGAATTGACTGTGCCAAGATTAAGCTCTTTATAAAAAGAGAAGTAATCTCGATTGGTCACTCAGTTCATTGATAAATCTTTTTGATTATCATCAACGAGTGCCCACACAGATTGATAGGTTTAAATTGTTAAAGAGCGTTGTTCTTTCGGCTTGCGCCTCAGTGAACAGGTCGGTCATTTTAGTCATTTAAGCTTCAGTGTCAAACACTTTTTGAAACTTATTTCCTAACCCTTTTTGAGAAGGTTTTGACCTCTGACTCGCAGCGCCGTTAGGCTGTGTGCTCCGTGTCAGTGAGGGCGCATTATAGAGAAGCTCATCACATTGGCAAGCCCTTTTTTCACTTTTTTTGTTTTTATTTAACGCTCGAACAAAAAAGGAGCGAAAAGCTCCTTTTTTGTTTGTTTTTAATTCAATAATTAGGTTTATTTAAATAAAAGCGTATGCGTCAGCAAAAATACGATTCTTCTTTGCTTTCTTATAATCAACAAATTGTTGCCTTGCAGAACCTGCCATTTCAAAACGACCAGCTATATAAACATCAAAATTTTCTAGTGTTGAAAAATCTTGATTGATCGCTTCAAGTACATTTCCAACCTTTCCTATCCATTCATTCTCCAACTGCTCAATAACAGGTATGAAATGTACATTACTATGTTCTTCTGCAATTGTGTTTAACTCTTGTAGAGCATAAAGCTGGCTACTATCTTTTGCTCCCCAATAAAGATAAATTGGGTTGCTAATATTCTGACTTATACAATGATCTAATATTGATCGAACATAGCTAAACCCAGTACCACCAGCAATTAATAAAAGTGACTCTTGTCTATCTTCTTGCAGCCATGCGGTGCCGTGCGGCGCATCTATTGTGATAGTACGGTCGTTCGCGTAAGCATCATTCATCGCCTCGACTACTTCGATAGCATAAGCATTATGCTCAGCAGCACCGATATGAAGCTCTAGTTCACCCAAATGGCGGCATGGGCTACTTGCAATGGAAAATGGACGCTTATCCTTTTCTTCCATAACAACCATTAGGTATTGACCCGCTTTAAAATCGACAGGGGTCTCCGGATTTAACAATATACGAAATGTATTACTTGCTAATGGTTCAATTGATTTTACTTTACATTCGATGGTCATGACTTCCTCTACTCACTCGTCTAAAGACAAGACTAAGTGACTTTTTGCATAAGCTTGACAGGGAAATATCCAACCTTGTCTCTGTTCTTTTTCCGTAAGTACAGGTTCAAGATCGTAATCAACTGTCCCTTTGATTTTTTTACAAGCACAAATTGTACAAACACCAACACGGCATCTGCTTGGTAAACTAATTCCATTAGCTAAAGCGCCATCTAAAAGCGTTTGGGCTGAATCTACGTTGAATTCAAGATAGCTAGGTAAAAGCGTTATTTTATAAACCATTCTATTTAAATTCACCCAAAATGTTGAGCGGCTTCCAAATAGCATCAATAGTCGCAACGATTTTAGGATCTTTCTTTATTGGCGTCCCCCACTCTCTTTGAGTCTCACCTACCCATTTATTCGTTGCATCTAAACCCATTGTTGAATCTATTACGCCATCTGACTCAACAATTAGTGTATCTCGGCTTGGATCTATTCGAGTAGTAATAGCCCAGATAATATCGTTCCAATCTCGAATATCAACATCTTCATCACACAAAATCATAAATCTAATATCAGAAGATGGCTTTAAGAAATCCCATACATTTAGCATTAACTTCTTACCATGACCAACTTCTTGTTTACGTATTTTGAGTATCGCAATATAAGACGAATCGGAACCAAGTGGAAAGTGACAATCACTTATTTCCGGAAATTGACGTTGAAGGGCTTCAACTTGTTGTTGAGTTAATACTGAAGAAGGTAGTGGGTTTTCTTTGAAACCGATGGCCTCTAATTCTGCTGGCCATTTCATAGTAACATCCAAGCCCATTTTAGAACCAAGACCAGCAACAGGAGAAGCAAAATCTAAAGAGTCAATTGGGGTATTATCTATCAATAAAGTATCCCGAGCCGGATCCATATGCTTACTCATTGCTTGCATGACACTCTCCCAATCACGGGCATTTACATCTTCATCGCAAACAATCACAAATTTTGTGTACATAAACTGGCGTAAAAATGACCACACCCCCATCATCACTCTTTTAGCGTGACCAGGATATTGTTTCTTCATTGTCACAACAGCCATCCGGTATGAACAGCCTTCTGGCGGTAAATAAAAATCAATAATTTCTGGAAACTGTTTTTGTAAAATAGGAACAAAGACTTCATTTAATGCAACGCCTAGAACCGCAGGTTCATCCGGTGGTCTACCAGTATAGGTACTATGGTAGATGGCATCTTTTCGCATTGTTATATGTGTTATTGTAAAAACATGATGCTTTTCAACTTCATTAAAATAGCCAGTATGATCTCCATAAGGACCTTCATCGGCAAATTCTGTTGGATCAATATAACCTTCTAATACCATTTCCGCACTAGCAGGTACTTCAAGATCATTACTAATAGATTTTACGACTTCAGTTTTACTACCACGTAATAAACCGGCAAAAGCATATTCTGATAATGTATCCGGGACCGGAGTCACTGCACCTAAAATAGTGGCAGGGTCCGCCCCAAATGCAACCGAAACAGGAAATGGTTTATTAGGGTTCGTTTCCACCCAATCACGTAAATCTAAAGCTCCCCCCCGATGGGCAAGCCAACGCATAATGACTTTATTTTTGCCAATTTTTTGTTGTCTATAAATACCTAAATTCTGCCGTTTCTTGTTTGGGCCTCTGGTAACCGTTAGCCCCCACGTTAATAGAGGGGCGACATCACCCGGCCAACAACTCATCACAGGAATTTTATCGAGATCAACTTCATCACCTTCAAGTACGATTTTTTGGCAAGGTGCTGAGCGTATTTTTTTTACTGGCATATTTAAGACTTGCTTAAAGATTGGCAGTTTATCAAATGCATCTTTAAAGCCTTTTGGAGGCTCCGGTTCTTTTAAGTACGCCAGTAATTTACCGACTTCACGAAGCTCAGAGACATCTTGACGCCCCATTCCTATTGCAACACGTTCTGTCGTACCAAATAAATTGGTAAGAACTGGCATATCATAGCCAATAGGGTTTTCAAATAATAATGCAGGTCCACCAGCTCGCAAGGTGCGATCACTAATCTCGGTCATTTCATAATGAGGGTCCACAGGGTGAGAAATGCGTTTAAGCAACCCTTTGATTTCTAAATGCTCAACAAAATCGCGTAAATCTTTAAAGCTCATAAATATCTACTGGCTATTCCAAATATTGAGCATTATATACTCAAGCGACCTAAGATGCATGAGGCTCAGAATAAAATTATCAATGATTATCATTTCAGTCATAACTGATAGAAGATAATCCCCTTCCGAGAAGTGGCAGTGTAAATCCACACGATACAATAATTATTCTTTTACCACCAAAGATTGCATTAATATTTGAGAGTTTTTGATTCTACCATTTTCGATCAAATGAATAAGCCAACTACGATATGAGCTCTTAGATAAGGCTTGTGCCACTATAGACCCATCATCGACATGATTGAGCTTCTCCACCAAAAAACTTTTGACCATTTCATTCATAGGTTGAATCTGAACCAAACCGTTTATTGCTATATTTTTCAAAGCCGGATTTTGAGTTGCTTCCATTAATTGATTCATTGAAAAATCATCACCAACCGAAACCAACCGTTTAATTTCATCTTCACTGGCTTTATTGGCTTTCATCTTCCAAAGCAAACTATATAACCGTTGATCTTGCGTCAGTTGTGCCAACTTAACAACAACTGGCGTAGACGGTACCCATTGAATTAATGACTTCCCCACCAACTGATTAACTAAATATTCTAGTGCTTGTGGCGATAAACTACCCGCCTCATTCACTAACAAGGTTTCATGCTCTTTCGATATAGGAGAATTACCTTTCAACCAACTAAACAAATCCAAATCTTGGTTTTCTGCCGCAATAATAAAATCAATGGTTGTTTGATCCTGCTTCCAACTTGCAATTAAACGGTCAGCAATAAGGGAGGCATTGAATGCAGGCATACTGGCGATATAGCTGTCACCAGAATCAAAAACCGTATAAATAGGAGTGCGCTGTTGCTGTGACTTAATAAAAATAGCCATTCTTGGCGTTAAGACTAATCTCTGACTTTCAATTTTTTTAAGCAATAGAAATCGAATGACTTCTTGTTCTGGCAGGGGTGTCTGCGCCAATGTATTTCTAACAGAATCAGCATTATCAAATAAAACATCTTGATAAATCGCATTAGTTGAATGCAATACTTGAGAGTCAGTCAATAATAAATCAACGTCTTCTTGAGTAATATCAAGAGAAAAAGTTAATGGTGACCACAAGACAGCATTCAGAAGTAAAGTAATGGCTAACAATCCTTGTCGCATATTCTCTTCCTTTTATATTGCGACAATAGTGCAGACAAATTTTATCGAAGACAATAAAAATCACCGCTCAATGTGAGCGGTGATTATATTCGTTAAACCAACAATTAACTAACGTTTAAATTATTGACGACGCATTGCATCAAAAAATTCATTATTCGTCTTCGTCATTGCGAGCTTATCAATGAGGAATTCCATTGCATCAGTTTCACTCATAGGGTGAACAATTTTGCGTAAAATCCACATCTTTTGTAATTCGTCTGTTTTTGTTAATAACTCTTCACGACGAGTACCAGAACGATTGAAATCGATCGCAGGGAATACACGCTTTTCCGCAATTTTACGGTTCAAGTGTAATTCCATATTACCTGTGCCTTTAAATTCTTCGTAGATAACTTCATCCATCTTAGAGCCGGTATCAACCAATGCCGTTGCGATAATAGTTAAACTTCCGCCTTCTTCAACATTACGAGCCGCACCAAAGAAACGCTTAGGTCGATGTAAAGCGTTAGCATCAACACCACCAGTGAGGATCTTACCTGATGAAGGAACAACCGTGTTATATGCACGAGCAAGACGAGTAATTGAATCAAGTAAGATAACAACGTCTTTCTTGTGCTCAACTAAACGCTTGGCTTTTTCAATTACCATCTCAGCAACCTGTACGTGACGAGAAGCTGGCTCATCAAACGTAGACGCAATCACTTCACCTTTTACAAGGCGTTGCATCTCAGTCACTTCTTCCGGGCGCTCATCAATAAGCAAGACCATCAATTCACACTCTGGGTGATTATAGGCGATGCTTTGAGCGATATTTTGCAGCAACATAGTTTTACCCGCTTTAGGCGGAGCAACAATCAAACCACGTTGGCCTTTACCGATCGGAGAAGCTAAATCAAGAACTCGAGCGGTAATATCTTCGGTTGAACCATTACCACGCTCCATCACCATGCGTTCATTCGCATGTAGAGGAGTTAAGTTTTCGAAAAGTATTTTATTACGGGCGTTGTCTGGGCGATCAAAGTTAACAGTATTTACTTTCAAAAGAGCAAAATAGCGTTCACCATCTTTAGGTGGTCGTATCTTACCTGCTACCGAGTCACCAGTCCGTAAGTTAAAGCGGCGAATTTGACTTGGTGAGACATAAATATCATCAGGGCCAGCAAGGTAAGAACAATCTGCCGAGCGCAAGAAGCCAAAGCCATCTTGAAGTATTTCTAAAACCCCATCGCCAAAAATATCTTCACCACCTTTCGCATGCGCTTTTAGGATGGAAAAAATGATATCTTGCTTTCTTAAACGGGCTAAATTTTCCAAGCCAAGACTTTCGCCAAGCGCAACAAGCTCAGATACAGGTCTGTTTTTCAGTTCTGTTAGGTTCATAGTGGTAGATGCTTTTTTTGTCAAAATAGGATTCTGTTGGTTATTTATAAGATAGGTTTGACCTTAAGGAACGGCCAAGAAATGGATATTTGTCTAATTAACGTGCGATAAATTATCACTAAAATAAAGACTAGTCTAGCTTTATAAAAAGACAAAACCGCACATAAGCCATTTATATGCGGTTTATAATTACAAAATCAATTGTAATTATAAGTTGGCATCCAAAAACTCTTTCAATTGAGTCTTAGAGATAGCGCCTACTTTCGTTGCAGCAACACCACCATCTTTAAATAAAAGTAGTGTTGGAATACCACGAATACCAAACTTTGGTGGTGTCCCAGCATTCTGATCGATATTTAACTTACCAATGGTGAGCTTACCTTCATATTCTTCAGCGATTTCATCAAGAATTGGGGCGATCATTTTACAAGGACCACACCACTCTGCCCAAAAATCTACTAGAACTGGACCAGCAGCTTTGATTACATCATTTTCGAAACCTTCATCAGAAAGCTGCATAATCTTGTCACTCATCTTCCACTCCAATATATATATTTTATGATCTGGTTGGATGATAACCAGCAATTAGATTGCCTATTGGAATGGATTTACTTTCGTATTGCAAGCTTAAGCTGATATTCTATAGCAATGAAGAAGACACATATCACAGAGCAAAAATTCGCCGACTTGGATTTATTACCCCAAGTCATTGAAGGATTGGAAAAAAAAGGGTTCGAGTATTGTACCCCTATCCAAGCCTTGGCGTTGCCGGTACTGCTCACCGGCCAAGACATTGCAGGCCAAGCCCAAACTGGGACTGGTAAAACCCTTGCGTTTTTAACTGCTACTTTTAATCATTTGCTCAAAACAGCAGAACCAGAAGGACGACAAAAAAATCACCCTCGCGCCATTATTATGGCTCCGACACGTGAACTCGCGATCCAAATTTATAACGATGCGGAAGGATTAATTGAATCGACAGGCTTAAAGGCTGGTCTTGCTTATGGTGGTGAAAGCTACGATAAACAACTAACCAAACTACAAGATGGTGTCGATATATTAATAGGAACCTGTGGCCGTATCATCGACTTTTACAAGCAAAAAGTTTTTAGCTTAAACAGCATTCAAGCTGTGGTACTGGATGAAGCCGATCGTATGTTCGATCTTGGTTTCATTAAAGATATTCGCTTCTTGTTCCGCCGTATGCCAGAGCCAAGCGATCGCCTTAATATGCTTTTTTCGGCAACGCTGTCTTATCGCGTGCAAGAACTTGCTTTCGAACATATGCACAATCCAGAGCATGTGTTAGTGGAAGATCAACAAAAAACGGGTAATAACATCAAGGAAGAATTATTTTACCCATCGAATGAGCACAAAATGTCATTACTTCAAACATTAATTGAAGAAGAATGGCCTGAACGTGCCATTATTTTTGCCAACACCAAGCATAAATGTGAAGCCGTCTGGGGAAGTTTGGCCGCCGATGGACACCGTACTGGCTTATTAACAGGCGATGTTCCACAAAAGAAACGCGAGCGTATTTTAGAAGAATTCACGCGTGGGGATTTAGACTTCTTAGTCGCGACAGATGTTGCAGCACGAGGTTTACATATTCCAGCAGTCACTCATGTTTTCAACTTTGACTTACCCGATGATGCTGAAGATTACGTGCATCGTATTGGACGTACAGGTCGAGCTGGCGCAAGTGGTTCTTCTATCAGCTTTGCTTGTGAAGACTATGCGGTTAACTTACCCGCCATCGAAGAGTATATTGAGCACTCAATTCCAATGTCGGAATATGATGCTGATGCCCTATTGACAGATTTACCACCCGCGATACGCTTGCAGCGAAAACCACAAACAAATCGTCGCACAAATACGGGTGGAGCACGCGGTTCAAACCGTAACAATGGCTCTCGTAATAACAATAATCGCCGTCCACGTCAGCCACGTAGCAACTGATCGATATAGGTATAATGGGTTTATGAGTAATACAGTTTCATCTCCTTTATACGCAGCCATAGATTTGGGTTCGAATAGCTTTCATATGCTAATCGTTCGTCATATTGAAGGTAGCGTTCAAACCATGGCAAAAATTAAGCGCAAAGTGCGTTTGGCGAATGGATTGGATAAAAATAACCAACTCAGCCAAGAAGCCATGCAACGAGGATGGGACTGTTTAAGCTTATTTGCAGAGCGTCTCCAAGATATTCCAACTACGAATATTCGAATTGTTGGTACAGCGGCTTTACGCTCTGCAACTAATGTAAACACCTTTACTGAAAAAGCGAATCAAATCCTAGGCCACACAGTTGAAATTATAAGTGGTGAAGAAGAGGCCGCCACCATTTATAAAGGTGTAGCCCATACCTCTGGTGGCTTAGGCCGACGTTTAGTTGTTGATATTGGTGGCGCAAGTACTGAACTTATTATCGGTAAAGAGTTTGAGGCTCAAGCATTAGTCAGCTTATCGATGGGCTGTGTCACTTGGTTAGATAATTATTTCCATGATCGCCAATTAACTCAAAGTAATTTTGATACGGCTATTTTGGCGGCCAAGGCGACATTACAACCTATTTTAGAAAAATATTTACATTTAGGCTGGGATATCTGTGTCGGTGCAAGCGGTACGGTACAAGCCTTGCAGGAAATTATGTTGGCACAAGGAATGGATGAAATAATCACCTTAGCCAAGCTCAAACGTCTGCAAAAACAGGCCATGATGGCCGCTCACCTTGAAGAACTTGAAATTGATGGTTTAACCTTAGAAAGGGCCTTGGTATTCCCTAGTGGTCTGTCAATATTAATTGCCATTTTCGAAAGCTTAGACATCAAAGCCATGACATTAGCTGGCGGGGCACTACGAGAAGGTCTTGCTTATGACATGATTGGCGAAATGCATCAGTCAAACATTCGCCAACGAACCATTACCAGTATTCAAAAACGCTACCAAGTCGATATTGAATATGGCAATCAAGTCGCCTCTGTTGCTTTAAAATTACTTGAACAATGCGGTGGAATTCATTGGGTATCAGAAAACCAAGCCGCGTTTTTACTCCAATCGGTTGCTGAGTTACATGAAATAGGCTTAAGTATCGACTTTAAAAAAGGCGGAGAACATGGTGCCTATTTATTACAAAACCTCGATCTACCCGGCTTTACTCGAGCTCAAAAACATTTTCTTGCTGAATTAACCCGTCGATATCGTGAACAATTAACTTCATTGCCAGAACAACACGCACTTTCAAGTCAAAGCAGTAAGCGTTTACTTCGAATTTTACGTTTAGCGGTACTGCTCACTCACAGGCGCAGTACTCAGCTTCAACCCAAATTTCTATTACATTCAAATGATGATTCACTTACATTAGAAATCAATCAAGCCTGGTTAGATAATAATCCACTTACTCGCGCAGAATTAGAAATGGAAGCCAATCGACAAAGTGATATTGGTTGGCCCTTAACCATTACCTCGTAAGATCGCCATTAATAAAAATGAGAGCCTAATGATTGGCTCCCATTTTTTGTTTCAGATAGAGCATTAATCAACATCTATATCGGCTGAAATCGCATCTTGCGCCAACCACTCAGCAACATCTTTAGCAAAATAAGTCAAAATACCATCAGCACCAGCACGCTTAAAACACAGTAAAGATTCCATCACAGTTTCTTTTTCTTTTAGCCAACCATTTTGAATGGCGGCTTTATGCATGGCATACTCACCCGAAACTTGATAAGCAAACGTAGGCACTTGTAATTCCGTCTTCACTCGACGAACAATATCCAAATAAGGCATACCTGGCTTCACCATCACCATATCCGCACCTTCATTGATATCCATGGCAACTTCATGAATCGCTTCATCACTATTGGCCGGATCCATTTGGTAGTTTTTCTTATTGCCACCTTTCAAGTTACTACTCGAGCCGACGGCATCACGGAATGGACCATAATAGTTAGACGCGTATTTAGCAGAATAAGCCATAATTTGAGTATGAATATATCCTGCTTTTTCCAGTGCTTCTCGAATTTTACCAATTCGACCATCCATCATATCTGATGGTGCCACAACATCAGCACCGGCTTGTGCATGAGATAAGGCTTGCTTAACTAAAACGTCTGTCGTCTCTTCATTCAAGACATAGCCATCATTATCAATAATGCCATCTTGACCATGTGTCGTGTATGGATCTAAAGCTACATCCGTAATGACGCCAATATCAGGCACATGCTCTTTGAGTGCACGTACCGCTCGTTGCACCAAACCCTCAGGGTTATATGCCTCGGTTGCACATAACGATTTTACATCTTGGTTTACGACAGGGAACAGTGCAATGGCAGGCACCCCCAATTTAGATAGATAATCAGCCTCTTCTAACAATAAATCGATAGAGAGGCGCTCGACACCTGGCATCGACTCAACCGGCTCTCTTCGGTTTTTACCCATAAGAACAAACATTGGATAAATTAAATCATTCGCACTTACGCTATTTTCAGCGACTAAGCGACGGCTAAAATCATGTTTACGAATACGACGCAGACGGCGACCTGGGAATTGACCTTGAATGGATACTGACACCTTAACTCTCCTTATCGATAAATTGGCTAGCTATTTTATGTTGCTTGTCTCCATCATATCATTGTCATCACACCTTGGAAGTAAAGAATCATCTCGACCTAAAGAAGGTGTTGCTCCATTCCAAGCATCAAAAAAATTATATGATAATGAGCCGGAACCTCTGGCATTTATCCCCAAGTAAGTTATGTATATACTGGTACTATAACTTCAATAACCAATGAGTTTTTTATGATTGATAGCCACGCCCATATTTACGCAAAAGAATTCGACAATGATCGTGATGAGGTTGTTCAGCGGGCTCTCGATCTTGGTATCAATAAAATTCTGCTCCCCAATATTGATTTAGAATCCATTGAACCGATGCTTGCCACACAGGCCGCTTATCCAACGGTATGTCATTCTATGATGGGATTGCACCCTTGCTATGTGAATGGCAATATCCAACAAGATTTAGCCGTCATCCGAAGCTGGTTTGAAAAACATAATTTCATTGCAGTTGGTGAAATTGGCATCGATTTATACTGGGATAAAACGTACCAATCAGAGCAAGAATATGCGTTTCAGACTCAGCTTCAGTGGGCTAAAGAACTTAACCTTCCAGTTGTTATCCATACTCGAGATTCGATAGAGCAGACGCTAGAGATCCTAGAAAAAGAACAAGATGGAAACCTGACTGGTGTTTTCCATTGCTTTGGCGGCAGTGTAAAACAAGCACAAGCTATCAATGCATTGGGCTTTCACCTAGGCATTGGAGGCGTGTCCACATTTAAAAATGGCGGCATGGATAAAGTTATTCCTCACCTCGATTTAAATTACATAATTTTAGAAACCGATTGCCCTTACCTTGCACCAACACCTCATAGAGGTAAACGTAATGAGCCCTCTTTTATGCCATTGGTCGCGCAACGTATTGCTGATTTGCGAGAAATGAGCATCGAAGGTGTCACACAGCTAACAGACCGAAACACTCATTCATTATTCAATTTAGAGCGTTAATCTCTTTCCATCTATTTTGTTTCATATGAAACAAAAAAGCGCAGCTGATATGAGCTGCGCTTAAAAGATTAAAAATACGAGTACTTAAATCCTATTTAAACTATTCGTCGTCCTGATCGTCTTCCTTATTACGTGGTTTAGTGTAGAAACGTGAGAAGAACAAGCCTATCTCAAACAAAATACACATAGGTATTGCTAATAACGTTTGAGACACCAAATCCGGCGGTGTTAATAACATACCGACCACAAAAGCAATAACGATAATATAAGGTCGTTTTTCTGATAATGACTTGGTATCCGTAGCCCCTGTCCAACAAAGTAAAATAATCGCAACCGGCACTTCAAAAGCAATACCAAACGCCATAAACAATGAAAGCACAAAATCTAAATAACTGGATATATCAGTAGCAAATTCAACCCCCCCTAAAGAAATCGCCGTAAAAAAACTAAAAACAAGTGGGAATACCACAAAGTAAGCAAATGCGACACCACAGTAAAATAGTAATGAACTTGATATTAGCAAAGGAATAATTAAACGGCGCTCATGCTTATAAAGGCCAGGAGCGACAAATGCCCATATTTGATAGAGCACCAGAGGAACAGCAACAAATACCGAAGCGACTAAAGTTAGCTTTAGTGGGGTAAAAAATGGTGAGGCGACATCCGTCGCAATCATTGTTGCACCGACAGGAAGGCGATCAATGAGTGGTGCTGATACAAATTCATAGATCTGGCTAGAAAACCAAACTAAACAAATAAATACCACTAGTACAGACGCTAAAGCTTTCAATATTCGATTTCTAAGCTCAATCAAGTGACTAATTAAAGGTTGAGCTTCTTCTTGAGTCGACATGTAAAACCTCAATCATGAAACGCCTTACTCTGTAGTTTATAAGAGTGAGGCGCAATAAGTAAACGAACAATATTTACTGGTTTTTATTTTGGGAAAGCGTGGGATCTTTTTTTTCTGATTCCAGACTTTCGGAAACATGTTCTGGTGAGCTTACACTTTCTAAATTAGATGTCTCTTGTGTCGAAGGCTCTTTGATCGAATTTTTTGCATAAGGGCGCTGAACATCTTGTGCGGCCTTTTTCAGTTCTTCAATCGAAGATTGCAATTCAGGGGATAAATCTTTCATTCCCATTTGCTCTGCTTTACGAAGATTATCTTGTAACTCTTGGATTTTAAGTTCCTGAGACAATTCATCTTTAACACTATTCGCCATGCTTTTTGCCGTACGAACAAACTTTGTCACACTGCGAATAGCAACGGGAAGCCGTTCAGGGCCAAGCACAACCAAGGCAACAACCGAGATTAATACCAGCTCCCAAAAACCGATATCAAACACCGATTAACCCTGCTCTTTTTCTTTTTTAGCTTCCGCTTCTGCGGCTGCGTCTACTTTAGCTTGATCAATTGATTTAGTATCGAAGTCTGCATCTTTTTCTGTCGATTTAGCAGAAGCATCTTCATCGCTCATGGCTTTTTTAAAGCCTTTGACTGCTGAACCTAAATCACCACCGATACCACGTAGTTTCTTAGTACCAAATAACAAAACTACGATGACAACAATGATCAAAAGTTGCCAAATACTAATTCCGCCCATGTTCTTTACCTCGGGTCAAATAAAAAGAAACACATATTAATGTGCATTGTTTACGTTTTAATTACGGTAAGCACGCCAACTTGCCAACCAAGAAATAAGGCCTACTGCGGCAAAACCACCAGATAGCCCTAAATGCCAGTCTGAATGACTTAACTGCAATACTGCTGAGCATACGATTAATGTTGCCCCAATGCCAAATAAAAATAGACCGGTTGTTTGCTTTCTTTTGTTTGCGGAATATAGGACAAAGTAACGTGCTACATTTTGATCTAAATCACGACCTCGCTTTAAAGTTTCATACAATAACTCTGGTAGCTCTGGTAGTTTTTCTGCCCATAATGGTGCTTTATCTTTAACTGCATTAAATACTGCTTTCGGTCCAACTTGGTCCATCATCCATTTTTCAAGAAATGGTTTTGCTGTCTGCCATAAATCTAGCTGTGGATATAACTGTCGACCAAGTCCTTCCACGTACAATAATGTTTTTTGTAATAATACTAATTGTGGCTGCACTTCCATGTTAAATCGACGCGCAGTATTAAATAAGTTTAGTAGGACATGACCAAAGGAGATCTCACACAAGGGTTTAGCAAAAATAGGTTCGCATACCGTTCTTATCGCCGATTCAAAATCAACAATATTGGTATCAGGCGGAACCCAACCAGAATCAACATGTAATTGTGCCACTCGACGATAATCACGGTTGAAAAAGGCTAAGAAGTTTTCGGCTAAATATCGTTTGTCTTCATTATTAAGCGTACCAACAATCCCACAATCTAACCCTATCCACATTGGATTTTCTGGCGTATTCCAAGAAATAAAAACATTGCCTGGGTGCATATCGGCATGAAAAAAACTGTCTCTAAACACTTGAGTGAAAAAGACGGTTACCCCCTTTTCAGCCAATAATTTCATATTAACATTATGAGACGATAACGTTTTAATATCTGAAACTTGAATACCATAAATTCGTTCGGACACCATGAGATGTTCACTGCTGAGGTCCATCAATATCTCTGGAAAATATAAATCATCACTTCCTGAAAAATTTCTTTTTAACTGTAACCCATTCGCCGCTTCACAGCGTAAATCCAACTCACTCAGCAATGTCCTTTCGTATTCTCCGACGACCTCAACCGGCTTTAAACGTCGAGCATCAGGCATGAATTTAGCGACAATTTTTGCCATTCGATACATTAGCTTCAGATCAGCATGGATAACGGGCTTGATATCAGGGCGAATTACTTTAAGAACGATTTCTTGTCCGGTCTCTTTGACTTTTGCTGTATGCACTTGTGCTATAGAGGCCGAGGCTAATGGCTCTATATCAAACTCATCAAACCATTGCTCAACAGGGCCACCAAGTGACTTTTCAATTTGTTGTTTCGCGAGCTTTCCATCAAAAGGACTCACTTTATCTTGTAGTAATGCAAGCGGATCCGCGATGTAATCAGGAAAAAGATCTCGTCGAGTTGACATCATTTGTCCAAACTTAATCCAAACAGGACCAAGCTCTTGGAGAGCTAAACGTAAACGTTGCCCAACATCTTTATCTCTATGTTTTCGACGAATCCAAAAAGCCAATTTTAATGCACGGCGTGGCCATTTAACTAATTCATGATCGGGTAATAAATCATCTAAACCATATTCTAATTGAATTTGAATGATTCTATATAGGCGACGTATCTCGGTTAATGTCATGAATTCGATACCAAACGATTAATGCGTTGTTCTATGCGACCACATTGGCTGACCACATCATCAACTTGGTCACAGAATGCCGCCACCTCTAAGCCATTAGGAGCGACTTGCCACTCTTGTGTTAATACTGTGCCGAGTTTTTTCTGTTGGCTTTGTAAACTAGACTTACACCAATCAAGGTGGCTTTTTGCTCCTTGAACGAAAACATGCGCAACCACATCTCCCGTCACTCGAGACAACCACTCTTCAATATCGGGTTTAATATCCGAAATCAATTGAGAAAATTTCTGAGCAAGTTGAATGTCACCTTCTAGAACAAGCTTATCTTGCTTAATTAATTGCGTGATATTGGCTTGCTCTTTCAATTGTGGCAAGACAGAAAGGGTTAAGCTGAGATAACAATCCGGCTGTCCTTCATACTGACTTAATACATCCACTTGGTGACTGAATACAAAAATCAATTGACGATTTAATTCTTGTAGGTGGATATGAATCACTTTGCCTTTTAAGCGCGCAACCTGTTGTTGATATTGTGTTTCATCATTAATTAAGCGATTAAAAGAGGTTTCAATTAGCCCCGTAACGAGTGGTTCAAATGGCATAAGCCGTCCTTAACATAACCAATTATTAAAACTTATATCCGCGGTGTAAGGCAACGATACCGCCGGTTAAGTTGAAGTATTTTGTTTGATCAAAGCCTGCATTTTCCATCATACCTTTCAACGTTTCTTGATCAGGATGCATTCGAATAGATTCAGCCAAGTAACGGTAGCTATCAGCATCATTCACAATTGCTTGACCAATTCTTGGTAATAAGTGGAATGAATACAAATCATAAACCTTTGATAAAGCCTCTACCTTCGGCTTAGAAAACTCGAGTACCAACAAGCGACCGCCTGGTTTAAGTACCCGAAACATCGAACGTAAAGCTTTATCTTGATCGGTGACATTTCTCAAACCAAAGCTAATGGTAATACAGTCAAAGTAATCATCTGGAAATGGTAATTCTTCAGCGTTAGCCTGTACATAATGTACATTACCAATAATACCGAGATCGCGTAATTTATCGCGTCCAACATTAAGCATTGAATTATTAATATCAGCCAAAATCACCTGACCAGCATCACCAACGATACGTGAAAATTTCGCGGTAAGATCACCAGTACCA
Source organism: Vibrio casei (assembly GCF_002218025.2). NCBI lineage: Bacteria > Pseudomonadati > Pseudomonadota > Gammaproteobacteria > Vibrionales > Vibrionaceae > Vibrio > Vibrio casei. The sequence goes on from NZ_AP018680.1 coordinate 2,670,864, forward strand.
CCAGCTAAATCTAAAATGCGCTGCCCCGGTCGAGCACCACTGCAATCGATAGTAAATCGCTTCCAAATACGGTGAATCCCCCCAGACATGAGATCATTCATAATGTCGTATTTCGCCGCAACTGAGTGAAAGACCTCAGCAACTTTTTCTACTTTTTGCTCTTTGGCAACAGTAGTAAAACCAAAATGTGTTGTGTCATTTCGTGGTGTATTCACGTTATCTGATTGTATGTGCTTATCCGTCATGTTTACCAGTACTCCAACTTAGATACAGATGCGAGCTAATTCTAATTACGGTTAGTTTACTTTATCCTCAATCACTTGTCTGTGCTTGTCAGAGTCATTTTGCGCAATTTCAGTGATTTCCTGACTGATGCTTTTTTTAACTTCTACGCCTAACTCTTTAAATCCTTCAGCTTGACGAATTAGATTACCTCGTCCAGTCGATAATTTATTCATCGCACCTTGATAACTATTTTGTGCTCGATTTAACGCCTGACCAACGGCTTCCATATCATCAACAAATAAGCGCATTTTGTCGTACAATTTACTGGCACGTTCTGCGATTAACTTCGCGTTTTGATTCTGCCTTTCATTACGCCATAAATTATTAATTGTTCGCAATGCCACAAGTAAGGTGGTCGGGCTCACCACAATGATATTTTGTTCTAGCGCATCTCGTACGAGACTTGGATCTTTCTCTATTGCCAATTGAAAAGCAGGTTCAATAGGAATAAACATTAGGACATAATCTAGCGACGTAATTCCTTTTAATTGCTGATAATTTTTTTGACTAAGCAACTTAATATGACTACGCATTGAAACTAAATGTTCATTTAATGCCCTTTCTTTTTGTCCTTCATTTTCCGCATTAAAATAGCGTTCGAAAGCCACCAGCGTCATCTTAGAATCAATAATGACTTGCTTATTTTCCGGTAGATTAACAATGACATCCGGTTGATAACGCTTGCCGATATGCGGATGATTCAAACTAACTTGAGTCAGATATTCATGGCCCTCACGTAATCCTGAGTCTTGTAGCACTTTAGCAAGTACAACTTCCCCCCAGTTGCCCTGCTGCTTATTATCGCCTTTTAATGCCTGTGTTAAATTTACTGCGTCTTGAGCCATTTGTTCATTCAGTTTTTGCAACTGTTTAATCTCGTGCACTAAAGTATGGCGCTCTTTCGCTTCCGAATGAAAATTATCTGAGACTTGTTTTTTAAATCCACTTAACTGTTCTTTTAATGGTGATAATAAGCTGTCTAAGCTTTGCTTATTTTGTTCATCAACACTTTTTACTTTCGTATCAAAAAGCTGATTGGCTAAACTTTCAAACTCAACTTTTAACCGATTTTCTGCTTTTTCTAATAACTCCAGCTTCTCTTGAGATGAGCGTTTTTCTTCTTCATGTCTAGCACTTTGCTCTCTCATCATTGCGCTCAATTCATGATTGGTTGAACGTAACGTCTCATGCTGCTGCTGAAGATCACGAATGTCTTTTTGCAAGGTTTCAAGAAACACCAATCTTTCATTGGCCGCCATTAATTGACCATATGACTTTCGAGCTTCAAATTCGGATTTATCTCTTTCTAAATCCAGCGCTTCAAGTTCTTTATGACTTTGTTCTAGCTCATTTTTAAGTTGTTGAATTTTTTGGTATTGCGTTTGTAAATCCGATTGATGTTGTTGAGTTAATAATTCAACCTTATGTAAATAACGGCTTCTCAACCATAGGTTGACCGCAACCAAAATTATTAGGATTACTATTAGAAAAAGCCCAATCAAATCGTTACTATCATTAAACCACTGCATAAGCACCCTTTTATCATTTCATTCGTTTATACAGATCATATTCAATACTGGATAAATGTCCAGTTAACTGTAAACTTACTTGCTCTAATCAGGATTATTAATTTATGGCTTCTCCAACAAATACAGAGCGTAAGGCGATCATTTATGGCCTTACTGCTGTTTTACTTTGGTCTACAGTTGCCACAGCGTTTAAATTAACCTTGCAGCAATTGAGCCCAATTCAAATGCTCTTTATTGCAAGCTTAGTATCGACTTGTACCCTTATCATTATTTGCGCTTGTAACCGAACCTTGCCCCAAATCACATCCACCTTTTTAAGTAACCCTAGCTATTTTTTGCTGTTAGGACTGATTAACCCTTTGGGCTATTACTTAATTTTATTTAAAGCCTACGATTTATTACCTGCCTCACAAGCCCAACCTCTAAATTACAGTTGGGCTATTACGCTAACCTTAATGGCTGCACTGTTTTTGGGGCACAAAATACGTAAGAAAGATTGGGTAGCTTGCGGATTAGGCTATTTAGGCGTACTCATTATTGCCACTAAAGGTGATCTATTCTCTTTACAATTTGATAGTCCATTAGGCGTTGGATTAGCATTATTATCGACTTTATTATGGGCCGGATATTGGATACTTAACGCACGTAATAAAGCCAACCCTATCATCGTTGTATTGTTGGGCTTTGTTGTGTCATTGCCCTTTTCGGGAGCGTTAGTTTGGTATGAAGGCTTTGAATGGCAAGAAGTAACTGGAAGGGGGTGGCTAGCCGTCATTTATGTCGGGTTGTTTGAAATGGGCATTACATTTGTTGCTTGGCTTACAGCATTAAAGAATACTAAAAATACTTCTCGAATCAGTAACTTAATATTTCTATCACCGTTTATTTCTTTAATGCTGCTTGCTAAAATTATTGGCGAGACAATATATATATCGACAATTATAGGATTGATATTTATTTTATTAGGATTGGCTATTCAACAGATAAAATTGGGTGATAAATAACGTTAAATCAATAGTTTAAAAGTAGAAGGCTTGTCTGATAAAAATATATCTGTACTTTATTTTTTGCTTTCAATATAACTTTTAAGATCTTCAACTGAAATGCCTTCCGCTTTTAAATCATTGGCTATTTTCTGAATATGCTCACCTTTGCGCGATTCTAAAACAACTTGAAACTGATAAATAATATCTCTTAGCAATTCTAAAGGTACCTGCTTCGCTGCACTTCTAACACGGTCTTCACTTTGGTTTCCTAATTGGATTAACAATTTACCAAACATAACCTTTTCAGGACTTTCATCCAATTGCTCTAAAATTCGAGCCATTTCATAAGTAGTTAGTGACATATAAAATATAATATTCCAGTAGTTTTAAATATAGAAAGGGGGGAGTCGCGAATGTAAGTTAAATATACGCTCGATTTTCAGTTTAGCCAATTATAATTCGTATATTCAATGTTAAAATTTAATCTCAAAAGTGTCTATAGACATGTCATTTTACAAAGCTTTGCAAATCTATCTCATCTAGAAATTCTTTTCCGCTATATATCAATTTTTCATAGTTGTTTTCATTACAGATTATAAGCATGGTGGTAGTATCAAACCACTAAATTTACATCTATGGCTATATGGAAAGAGCGACCAATAAAGCTTTCCTATATGAAGATAAGGATAATCAAGATGAAAAAAGAAATTCTAAATCGTATTGAGCGTTTACGCCAGTGGCTAATAAAAAATGACTACGATGCAATCATCATTCCTCACGAAGATGAATTTCTCGGCGAATATATTCCCGAACATAATGAACGCCTCGCTTATATCTCAGGATTTGTTGGTTCAGCAGGCGCAGCCATCATCACACAGGAACAAGCTGCTATTTTTGTCGATGGCCGTTATACGATTCAAGTTACAAAGCAAACACCAAATGACGTTTTCTCTTACCATCATTTAATTCAAGAGCCACCATTAACTTGGGCTACCCAGAACCTAAAGCAAGGTGCCCGCTTAGCTATCGATCCTAAAATGCACTCAGCTACATGGTTTGAAAAAGCATCGCAACAATTATCTGGCCATTTGAATACAATCAGTGTCGATCAAAATCCAATTGATACAATTTGGCAAGATCGCCCTGATCCGATTGAATCCACGATGCGATTGATGGATCTGGAATTAGTAGGTCAATCGAGTGAGGCAAAACGTCAGCACATTGCGGACACTCTTTTACACACCAATATCGATGCTGCGCTTCTTACCCAATTAGATTCTATTTGTTGGTTGCTCAATATTCGCGGGTTAGATGTTTCTCGTCTGCCAGTACTATTAAGTCATGCCATTATTCATCAAGATTCAAGCGTAGATTTCTTTATCGCTGCTCATCGTATTCCTAGTGACTTCACTCAACATGTTGGCCCAAATGTACGAGTGCATGAACCGCAGGATCTTGAGAAGATTTTAGCCACTCTCGCCAATAAGCAAGTGCTGGTTGATCCAAACACCAGTAACGCATGGTTTACTCTGACCTTACAAAAGCATAATGCCATTATCCATCCTGCAGCCGATCCATGCTTACTCGTTAAAGCTTGTAAAAACTCAGTAGAAGCACAAGGGATGATCAATTGCCATGTACGTGATGGTGTTGCCATGGTGAGCTTTTTAAGTTGGCTAGATAAAGAAGTGGAACAAGGTCAAATGCATGATGAAGATGTTCTGGCGACCAAACTTCAATACTATCGCGAACAAGACTCAACGCTTGCTGACTTAAGTTTCGATACTATTTCCGCCGCTGGCAGTAATGCGGCAATGTGTCATTACAATCATGCTGATCAGCCTGAATTTGGCAAACTGTCACTCAACAGTTTGTACTTAGTAGATTCGGGTGGTCAATATCAAGATGGCACTACGGATATCACACGTACCGTGGCGATTGGGCAACCAAGTGACTTCATGAAACAACAATTTACTTTGGTGCTAAAAGGTCATATTGCTTTGGCAAGTGCACGCTTTCCAAAAGGCACAACTGGCAGCCAACTCGATGTGTTAGCTCGCCAATTCTTGTGGGCAAAAGGTTACAATTACGATCATGGTACTGGTCATGGTGTTGGTCACTTCCTAAGTGTACATGAAGGGCCACAACGTATTTCCCCAGCTTACAACGGCGTAGCTCTACAAGCTGGTATGGTAGTTTCCAATGAACCGGGTTACTACCGTACCGATGAATTTGGTATTCGTATCGAGAACTTGGAACTGATTAGTAATGTTGAGTCGGCTGGCGATCTTGAAGTACTTGGTTTTCAATCTTTAACTCGTTGCCCAATTGATACTCGAGCGATCAATATTGATATGTTAAACCGCCCTGAGTTAGCTTGGTTAAACGACTATCATCAAAAAGTGTGGAGCGATTTAAGTCCTCTGGTTGAAGGTGAAGTGAAAGCGTGGTTAGAACAAGCGACCTCCCCTTTGTCTTATGACGCAAGTTAAGGGTTACAAAACATAGCTAAACTCACGCTGATAAGTAAGTCAGCACAACTGAGTAAACAAAAATAAAAAGGCCCACAATGAATTTCAATTGTGGGCCTTTATAGCTTAATGTTTCACGTGAAACATTAAGCTAGAATTAAAGCACTACTCATCCAGAGTATACATGATGCCAATCCGTCCATACTGCTTCATAACCACGAGATTTCACCGCTTCTGCTACCGATGCGGCAGAACGCTCATCACTAATCGCAAACTGCTCAAGCTCAACATCATCATTGGCATAACCACCTGGTTGTGTTTTTGAAGCCGCCGAAATGCTAGTAATTCCCAAACCTAAAACATTGTCTCGAAACTCAGGTGATTCACGAGTCGATAATGACAATTCAACCTGTGGATTAAATAAACGATAGGCACAAATAAGTTGTACCAGTTGTTTATCTGACATTACCGATTTTGGCTGAACTCCACCTTCGCATGGTCTTAATCGTGGGAAAGAAATTGAATAACGACTTTGCCAATACCGCTTTTCCAAATAGTTCAAATGACTGGCTGCAAAGAAACAATCAGTTCGCCACTCTTCCAGCCCGATTAATGCACCAATACCAATTTTATCGATGCCTGCTTTAGCCAATCTGTCTGGTGTCTCTAACCGATAATAAAAATCTTGTTTATTACCGCGTAAATGATGCAAGGCATAAGTCGATGGATGATAAGTTTCTTGGTACACCATCACCGCATCCAAACCTAGCGTTTTCAACTCAGCGTAATCATCTTGATCAAGCGGTTGAACTTCCATAGCTAGATAACTGAATGATTTTTTAATCAACGGCAGAGTTTGTCGAAAATAATTCATCCCAACTTTGGTTTCATGCTCACCGGTAACCAATAGGACACTATCAAATTTCATTTTTTTGATAGCCGCTATCTCATCACTAATTTCATTCTGATCTAGCGTTTTTCGCTTAATTCGATTGTCCATGGAGAAACCACAATAACTACACGAATTAGCACAGAGATTAGAAAGATAAAGCGGTATATAAAACCCCATCGTATGACCAAATCTTTGACGTGTTAACGCATAAGATCTCTGTGCCATTAACTCTAAATACGATTCAGCCGCAGGTGATATTAGCGCTTTAAAATCTTCTAAATCACACTTGGGTTTAGCTAAAGCGCGTTCAACATCCTGCGCTGTTTTACTGTAAATCGACAGCTTAATACTATCCCAATCCAATTTTTTAAATTCATCAATATAACTCATCACAAGCCACCTAAGATAAAAATGCCGTTAATGGGCTGGAAGCTATCGCTTTTTGACTCGCGCCAGCTAATCCTGAACGGTAAGCTAATCGTCCCGCTTCTACTGCATATTTAAATGCTCTTGCCATCATAATTGGATCGCTAGCAGCAGCAATAGCGGTATTGACCAACACGGCATCCGCGCCTAACTCCATCGCTTGGGCTGCATGTGAAGGTGCCCCAATCCCTGCATCGATAATCACAGGAATAGTGGCTTGCTCAATGATAATTTCTAAGAAATCTTTTGATGCTAAGCCTTTATTCGATCCAATAGGTGAACCGAGTGGCATGATGGCAGCGCAACCTGCCTGCTCAAGATGACGACAAAGAACCGGATCAGCATGGCAATATGGTAGTACTACAAAACCAAGTCGAACCAACTCTTCTGCTGCTTTTAATGTTTCAATTGGGTCTGGCATCAGATATTTAGGGTCGGGATGGATTTCTAACTTTAACCAATTGGTTCCGAGTGCTTCACGAGCCAACTCTGCTGCCATAATTGCTTCTTTGGCATTTTTTGCACCAGAAGTGTTCGGCAATAGGTTAATTTTTGCTTCCATTAGTGGCTGTAAAATATCATCGTCTTGATTATGTATATTGACGCGCTTTAACGCCATTGTAGATAATTGAGAGCCTGAAACTGCCAATGCTTGAGCCATCGTGTGTTTATTGGCAAACTTTCCGGTTCCGGTGAATAAGCGAGAAGTAAATACTTTATCTGCAATCACAAAAGAATCAGAGCCGAAAGTATCTGACTCGATACTGAGATTTGAACCTTGATAAGATGATTGAGTATTCATAAAATTAGCCCCCTGCAATTGCTTGGAAAAGTGAAATATCATCACCAGAATTAACATGCACTTCATGCCAACGTGACTTTGGAACAATATTATCATTTACCGTGATGGCTATATTCTTGACATCAACCTTTAGATCTTGGATTAGTCCTTGTAGGGAAACCGGCACATCCAATGCGATGGTTTCTCCATTAATCATTATATTCATCTTCTTTCCTAAGAATTTGAACGCGTTCCCTTCAACTTATTTACTCATTAAAATAGTCACAATAATCTCAGTCATCGGTTATTAATGACCAATATTTATTTATAAGTGACTACAAATAGGACACGAAGGATCCACGCTAATATTAAATTTTTGCCAAGTTAATGATTGCCCATCAAAGAGATTTAGAACATTCGGTTTTAACTTGGCGTTTTGAGTAATGAGCTTAATCGCTTCTAGTGCCTGTAAATTGCCTAACGTTCCAACTACTGGGCCGATTACCCCATTTTCAGAACACTTCAATCCAGCACTATCATCTTGATACGGCACAGCACAGTGGTAACAAGGCTGCTTACTTTGTCTAAAATCAAATGTCATTAACTGGCCGACCCAGCCAATAGCTGAACCGGAAATCAATGGCGTACCTGATTCAACACAAGCCTTGTTAACCGCTTGGCGAGTGGGAAAGTTATCGCTGCAATCGAGTACTACATCCGCCATCATCACTTCTAGATTTAGCCTGTCGCTTTCTAAAAATGACTCAACACTGCGTACTTTATTACTCGAGTTCAACTGCTTGATTTGGTTAACCGTTGCTTTCGCTTTATTCACACCAATATCGAATTCACGATAAATCACTTGGCGTTGTAAATTCGACGATTCAACACAATCACCATCGGCAACGACGAGTTGACCTACACCAGCAGAAGCAAGATATAAGGCGACCGATGAACCCAATCCACCACATCCAACAATCAGTATTTTACTGGCAAGCAATAACTCCTGGCCTGACTCCCCAACTTCAGGAACCATAATTTGACGTTGATAGCGTTGAAACTGTAAATCGTTCATAAGTAGCCTTTTAAAAAATTAAGCTCAAATCCAATTATGCTGATTCAGCAATACGCGCCTCATCCGTTTGCATAATTTGCGCAAATAAGTTGATGGCTAATTGTATATCAGGAGCTTGAGTAATGGCACGCACAACGGCCAAACTCGTTACACCACATTGCCAAACTTGCTGAGCATTGGATAAATCTATTCCACCAATCGCAACGGTTGGCTCACTTGGTACTAGGCTACTGATCATTTCTTGATATAAACGCAGCCTAGTCAGTCCTTGTGGTCTTGATACCATCTGTTTAGTTGGTGTGGGAAAAATATGCCCAAGCGCAATATAGCTAGGATTGAGTTGTGCCGCTTTTAGGATTTCATAGTAACCATGTGTTGATAAACCTAATCGTAAACCTGAACGCTCAATTACTCTTAAATCTGCGGTAAGTAAATCCTCTTGCCCTAAATGCACACCATAGGCTTTATGCTTAACAGCAAGTTGCCAGTAGTCGTTAATAAAAACTTGCGCATCATGCTCACGCCCCAGTCTTATTGCTTGCTCAATTTGCCACTCTAAGTCACTTTGATCTGGATCCTTAATGCGTAACTGAATCGTTTTCACTCCAAACTTTAGTAACGTTTCAATTTGAGTAAATTCCGTCACCACTGGATATAAGCGAAATTTATCTCTTTCTAGCTCAGCAAAATCAAACAAAGACTCTTGAATATTCTCCCACTGAAACTGAAGTTCTAATTCCTGCTCCACCCGGTCATTAACCAATAATGGTACTGGAAATAAGAAGCGCTCTTTTGGCCATGTTTCACGTGAAACATTCAACACGGCATCTGCTGAGTTCAATTTTTTTGATGATGAAATATGAGAATGCGATACAGCCGCCCGCGCTAAAGTTAAGGCATCTTCCAAAGGAAAGTCCAAACTAAGACAAGAAAAGAACCATGCTAAATGACGATGTGGTTCCAGTTGTATGTTCTGCGCTGAACGTAAAACGCAAAACTCTGCTTCAGTATTAAGCCAAATATCATGATGCTCACCATTAAATAGTGCATCAATATAAACGGCATTTTTATTCAATACTGCCGGCAGTGAAGCGCCATCTAAATACACTAAATGCCGAGCTTCGCTTTGAGATAAGTTTGAGGCCAATGCATTTGATGTTAGCTCTGACTCCTCCTCAAAAGCAGGAATAGGAGCATTCAATTGCACCGAAAATATCTTGTCTTCAATACCATTGTGATAAACAAAGTCGCCATTATTACTGTGGCTTACTTGAATATGATCAGTGGTAAATCCGACTTGGTTAGCTGCGCTTAAGCATTGCAAGAATATCTCTTTGATATCATCATGCTGTGGTGGCAATTTAATCTTAATCATTAAACCTCTTGCTCCGATTCTTCAGGCTGATGAGATACCGCCGGATGGTATAACTCTGATCCTGTGGCTAGGAACTCAGCTGATTTTTGTCTCATTCCTTCTAGTGGATCATCTAGCATCTTGATATTAATCGCCTGATCCGCTGCTACCTGTTTAGTATCTTTAGCGTACTCTCGTACTTCTTGTGAAATCTTCATCGAGCAAAATTTAGGTCCACACATCGAACAAAAATGAGCAACTTTTCCAGACTCTTGCGGCAGGGTTTCATCATGGAATGCTAGCGCGGTTTCAGGATCGAGCGATAAATTGAATTGGTCATGCCAGCGAAATTCGAAGCGCGCTTTGGATAAGGCATTGTCTCGGATTTGAGCCCCAGGATGTCCTTTAGCTAAATCCCCAGCATGCGCGGCTAGTTTATAAGTTATTAAACCAGTTTTCACATCTTCTTTATTTGGCAATCCAAGGTGCTCTTTAGGCGTGACGTAACACAACATCGCGCAACCAAACCAACCAATCATGGCCGCACCAATACCGGAAGTAATATGATCGTAACCCGGTGCAATATCGGTTGTCAGAGGGCCTAATGTATAAAATGGTGCTTCATGGCAATGCTTTAATTGTTCATCCATGTTCTCTTTAATCATATGCATAGGCACATGTCCTGGGCCTTCAATCATTACTTGCACATCATATTGCCACGCCACTTTGGTTAACTCGCCCAATGTGCGTAGTTCAGAGAATTGTGCTTCATCATTCGCATCTGCGATAGAGCCAGGACGTAAACCATCGCCCAAAGAAAGTGCCACGTCATACTTAGCGCAAATCTCACAAATCTCACGAAAATGGGTATAAAGAAAACTTTCTTGGTGATGTGCTAAACACCATTTAGCAATAATAGAACCACCGCGAGAAACAATACCAGTCACGCGTTTAGCGGTCATAGGAACATAGCGAAGCAGTAAACCTGCATGAATGGTAAAGTAATCCACCCCTTGTTCAGCTTGTTCAATCAAGGTATCACGCATCACTTCCCAGTTAAGATCCTCTGCAACACCATTCACTTTTTCTAATGCTTGGTACATTGGAACCGTGCCAATCGGTACAGGGCTGTTACGCAAAATCCACTCACGAGTTTCATGAATATTACGACCAGTAGACAAGTCCATTACCGTATCGCCCCCCCAACGAGTTGACCACACGAGTTTTTCAACTTCTTCTTCAATTGAAGATGACACCGATGAGTTACCGATATTGGCATTCACTTTAATTAAAAAGTTACGGCCAATGATCATAGGTTCAGATTCTGGGTGATTAATATTAGAAGGAATAATCGCACGCCCTTCTGCTACTTCTTGGCGTACAAATTCAGGCGTGATTTCCTTGGGTAAATTAGCACCAAAGTTATTACCTGGATGTTGTTGGTTCATTTGTTCATCGGCAAATTTCTGGCGACCCATATTTTCTCGAATCGCAATGAACTCCATTTCAGGAGTGATAATGCCTTGTCTTGCATAATAAAGTTGAGTGACACACTGGCCAGATTTAGCTTTACGAATTCGGGGTAAATTGCCATAGCGAAGATTATCTAGCGTTTCATCTTCAAGTCTTTCTTTAGTAAAAGAGGAGCTGACATCCGATAAAATTTCAGTATCACTGCGCTCTTCTATCCATTGTTCACGCAATTTTGGCAAGCCAGTATAAAGGTCGATTTGATAATCAGGATCGGTATACAAGCCTGATGTATCATAAACTTGGATTGGCTCATTAGGTTGAAAAACAGGATTATTTTTACCGCCACCAATTAAACTATCAGCAAGCGAAATTTCTCGCATTGGGACGCGGATATCAGCGCGGCTACCTTCAATATAGGTTTTAGATGAATTGGGATAAGGTTGAACAGATAAAGACTCAATGAAATTTTTTGCTTCCATTCGAGCTTGTTTGCGACTTGACGACATAGCATTTTCCTTTAACTTTTTGAGTTAGGGCTCCCAAGGGAGTAAATGCTTGACGGATTTTGATGCACAAGAATGCAGGTCTGCAGAATAAAAACACAGCTACATTAATAGAGGGGTAATATGGATTACTCTTCTCTCGTTCCCTACGCAGGTATTAGCCTGATCAGGTTCACGGATCCCGCAACGACGCGGTCTCAGCCTTATGGCACTCCGACAAGTGAAAAATAGTATAGACGATAACGAATTTATAACAATGTTAAGCTTAGTTTTTAATCAAAAAATGATAACCTACCCACGCGGCTGAAATGCTCAAAAAGACATTTAACAACACATTTAATCCCATTTTGAAAAAAGCACCTTGCTGCATAAGTAAAACATTATCCATTGAGAAGGTTGAGAAAGTGGTTAATGCTCCCAGAAAACCTAAGCCAATGATCAATCGCCAAGGAGATTCTGCAATCACACCATTTTGCATCGCCGCCATTAGAAGCCCCATAATCGCAGAACCAACCACATTGACCGTTAGTGTTCCATACGGAAAGCCTCTTCCCAGTAACGCAACACAAAACTCAGAAATCAAATAACGAGAACAGGCGCCGATAGCCCCACCCAACGCGATATAACTTAAAATAACTAGCTGCCCCAACACAGGACTCCTATCTAACTAATTGCATAAAAAGGAAGTTGATAAACCTTAAACACATAGATTATATATTATTTTTATAACGCCGATGTATACAATATTGGATGATTCTATTTACTAGTAAACTTAGCTACTGCACTGTATTCTATTTAATATCTTAAGCATTGGTATTGAAGACAACTAAAATCCACTTGAATACATTTCCGATAATAACTGCCTCCCCCATCTTTATATAATATTACTGACTATGTTTTAATATCATTACTATTTAACTTAACGAGGAGTAGTGCATTACGTAAATAGTCAAAAAATAATAATCACACCTAAGCTCGTTCCTTCTTGAAGTATCATTGGTCTTTGTACCCAATCCATCTTACCGAATTTTTCTAACTAAATATTACAGGTATCATTAGATAGTTTAGACTTGCCTGTAAATAATTACACATATTCAATGATATAATCACAATAAATATAATTATCCGTTTTTATCTTGTGTAGCCATAATTAACCCTAAAAATATAAGTATATTTAAAGATTAATATTTAATGAAAACGAAAAAAGCCCGACTCTTTCGAATCAGGCTTTCATCTAAAAATAAGTGGCGGAGTGGACGGGACTCGAACCCGCGACCCCCGGCGTGACAGGCCGGTATTCTAACCAACTGAACTACCACTCCGCAGTGTCTATTCAGTAAACTAAATTTAAAGCCTGGCGATGTCCTACTCTCACATGGGGAAACCCCACACTACCATCGGCGCTACTTCGTTTCACTTCTGAGTTCGGCATGGAATCAGGTGGGTCCAAAGCGCTATGGTCGCCAAGCAAATTCTTTGGTTAAACGCAAAAGCGTTTAACTTAATTCGGAAAGCTGTTCGTTCTCACACTCATTCAAGCATGTCTTATATATCTATTAAGTCCAACCAAAACCCTTTAGGTGTTGTATGGTTAAGCCTCACGGGCAATTAGTATTGGTTAGCTCAACGCCTCGCAGCGCTTACACACCCAACCTATCAACGTCGTAGTCTCCGACAACCCTTTAGGACGCTTAAAGCGCCAGGGAAGACTCATCTCAGGGCTCGCTTCGTGCTTAGATGCTTTCAGCACTTATCGATTCCGAACTTAGCTACCGGGCAATGCCATTGGCATGACAACCCGAACACCAGAGGTTCGTCCACTCCGGTCCTCTCGTACTAGGAGCAGCCCCCTTCAATCTTCCAACGCCCACGGCAGATAGGGACCGAACTGTCTCACGACGTTCTAAACCCAGCTCGCGTACCACTTTAAATGGCGAACAGCCATACCCTTGGGACCGACTTCAGCCCCAGGATGTGATGAGCCGACATCGAGGTGCCAAACACCGCCGTCGATATGAACTCTTGGGCGGTATCAGCCTGTTATCCCCGGAGTACCTTTTATCCGTTGAGCGATGGCCCTTCCATTCAGAACCACCGGATCACTATGACCTGCTTTCGCACCTGCTCGAATTGTCATTCTCGCAGTCAAGCGGGCTTATGCCATTGCACTAACCACACGATGTCCAACCGTGTTTAGCCCACCTTCGTGCTCCTCCGTTACTCTTTGGGAGGAGACCGCCCCAGTCAAACTACCCACCAGGCACTGTCCTCACCCCAGATAATGGGGCTAAGTTAGAACATCAACACTACAAGGGTGGTATTTCAAGGTTGACTCCACATCCACTGGCGTGAATGCTTCAAAGTCTCCCACCTATCCTACACATGTAGGGTCAATGTTCAGTGCCAAGCTGTAGTAAAGGTTCACGGGGTCTTTCCGTCTAGCCGCGGGTACACTGCATCTTCACAGCGATTTCAATTTCACTGAGTCTCGGGTGGAGACAGCGTGGCCATCATTACGCCATTCGTGCAGGTCGGAACTTACCCGACAAGGAATTTCGCTACCTTAGGACCGTTATAGTTACGGCCGCCGTTTACCGGGGCTTCGATCAAGAGCTTCTCCGAAGATAACCCCATCAATTAACCTTCCGGCACCGGGCAGGCGTCACACCGTATACGTCATCTTACGATTTTGCACAGTGCTGTGTTTTTAATAAACAGTTGCAGCCACCTGGTATCTGCGACTCCCGTCAGCTTAGAGAGCAAGTCTCATCACCAACAAGAGCGTACCTTCTCCCGAAGTTACGGTACCATTTTGCCTAGTTCCTTCACCCGAGTTCTCTCAAGCGCCTTGGTATTCTCTACCCGACCACCTGTGTCGGTTTGGGGTACGATTTCTTACAAACTGAAGCTTAGAGGCTTTTCCTGGAAGCATGGCATCAATGACTTCACTACCGTAGTAGCTCGACATCGTGTCTCAGCCTAACAATTTCCCGGATTTACCTAAGAAATTAGCCTACGCACTTGAACCTGGACAACCATCGCCAGGCCCACCTAGCCTTCTCCGTCCCCCCATCGCATTTATAAGAAGTACGGGAATATTAACCCGTTTCCCATCGACTACGCTTTTCAGCCTCGCCTTAGGGGTCGACTTACCCTGCCCCGATTAACGTTGGACAGGAACCCTTGGTCTTCCGGCGAGGGAGTTTTTCACTCCCTTTATCGTTACTCATGTCAGCATTCGCACTTCTGATACCTCCAGCAAACTTCTCAGTTCACCTTCAACGGCTTACAGAACGCTCCCCTACCCATCCTAGTAAACTAGGATGCCGCAGCTTCGGTGTATAGCTTAGCCCCGTTACATCTTCCGCGCAGGCCGACTCGACCAGTGAGCTATTACGCTTTCTTTAAATGATGGCTGCTTCTAAGCCAACATCCTGGCTGTCTGAGCCTTCCCACATCGTTTCCCACTTAGCTATACTTTGGGACCTTAGCTGGCGGTCTGGGTTGTTTCCCTCTCCACGACGGACGTTAGCACCCGCCGTGTGTCTCCCGGATAGTACTTACTGGTATTCGGAGTTTGCAAAGGGTTGGTAAGTCGGGATGACCCCCTAGCCTTAACAGTGCTCTACCCCCAGTAGTATTCGTCCGAGGCGCTACCTAAATAGCTTTCGGGGAGAACCAGCTATCTCCAGGTTTGATTGGCCTTTCACCCCTAGCCACAAGTCATCCGCTAATTTTTCAACATTAGTCGGTTCGGTCCTCCAATTGATGTTACTCAATCTTCAACCTGCCCATGGCTAGATCACCTGGTTTCGGGTCTATACCTAGCAACTCGACGCCCAGTTAAGACTCGGTTTCCCTACGGCTCCCCTATACGGTTAACCTTGCTACTAAATATAAGTCGCTGACCCATTATACAAAAGGTACGCAGTCACACCACGAAGGTGCTCCTACTGCTTGTACGTACACGGTTTCAGGTTCTATTTCACTCCCCTCACAGGGGTTCTTTTCGCCTTTCCCTCACGGTACTGGTTCACTATCGGTCAGTCAGGAGTATTTAGCCTTGGAGGATGGTCCCCCCATGTTCAGACAGGATATCACGTGTCCCGCCTTACTCGTTTTCACTTAGTATGCGTTGTCGGTTACGGGGCTATCACCCTGTATCGCGGCACTTTCCAGAGCCTTCACCTGACGCATATAAAGCTTAAGGGCTAATCCAATTTCGCTCGCCGCTACTTTCGGAATCTCGGTTGATTTCTCTTCCTCGGGGTACTTAGATGTTTCAGTTCCCCCGGTTCGCCTTATTAACCTATGTATTCAGTTAATAATACGTGCTTATGCACGTGGGTTTCCCCATTCGGAAATCGTAGACTCAAGTGGCTTTTACTGCCTAATCTACGCTTATCGCAAGTTAATACGTCCTTCATCGCCTCTGACTGCCTAGGCATCCACCGTGTACGCTTATTCACTTAACCATACAACCCAAAAGGGTCTTTATGTATGTTCAACTAAATAAGGTTTAGTTTTTGTTTATTTTGGAGGGTAATCCAAAATAAACGATTTGCCGGACTCAATAGAACAAACCATTACTGGTTTGTAGAATACAAGACACTTGAATGTGTGTTGTTACTTATTACTTGCAAGCAAGCAATAAGATTTGAGAACTTTTATTAAGATAAACAGTAAATGTTTATCTAGTCAGCTTTCCAAATTGTTAAAGAGCAAGTTAAGCCTCTTTCGAGGTAACCATGTTTAAACATTCTTAGTAAAAACATTTAAAGATGGTGGAGCTATGCGGGATCGAACCGCAGACCTCTTCGCTGCCAGCGAAGCGCTCTCCCAGCTGAGCTATAGCCCCTTAACTTTTATAAACCTAATCAATCTGTGTGGGTACTCATCAATAATAAATCTTTCGTAAGGAGGTGATCCAGCCCCAGGTTCCCCTAGGGCTACCTTGTTACGACTTCACCCCAGTCATGAACCACAAAGTGGTAAGCGTCCTCCCGAAGGTTAAACTACCTACTTCTTTTGCAGCCCACTCCCATGGTGTGACGGGCGGTGTGTACAAGGCCCGGGAACGTATTCACCGTGGCATTCTGATCCACGATTACTAGCGATTCCGACTTCATGGAGTCGAGTTGCAGACTCCAATCCGGACTACGACGCACTTTTTGGGATTCGCTTACTTTCGCAAGTTCGCTGCCCTCTGTATGCGCCATTGTAGCACGTGTGTAGCCCTACTCGTAAGGGCCATGATGACTTGACGTCGTCCCCACCTTCCTCCGGTTTATCACCGGCAGTCTCCCTGGAGTTCCCGACATTACTCGCTGGCAAACAAGGATAAGGGTTGCGCTCGTTGCGGGACTTAACCCAACATTTCACAACACGAGCTGACGACAGCCATGCAGCACCTGTCTCAGAGTTCCCGAAGGCACACCTGTATCTCTACTGGTTTCTCTGGATGTCAAGAGTAGGTAAGGTTCTTCGCGTTGCATCGAATTAAACCACATGCTCCACCGCTTGTGCGGGCCCCCGTCAATTCATTTGAGTTTTAATCTTGCGACCGTACTCCCCAGGCGGTCTACTTAACGCGTTAGCTCCGAAAGCCACGGCTCAAGGCCACAACCTCCAAGTAGACATCGTTTACGGCGTGGACTACCAGGGTATCTAATCCTGTTTGCTCCCCACGCTTTCGCATCTGAGTGTCAGTATCTGTCCAGGGGGCCGCCTTCGCCACTGGTATTCCTTCAGATCTCTACGCATTTCACCGCTACACCTGAAATTCTACCCCCCTCTACAGTACTCTAGTTTGCCAGTTTCAAATGACCTTCCGAGGTTGAGCCCCGGGCTTTCACATCTGACTTAACAAACCACCTGCATGCGCTTTACGCCCAGTAATTCCGATTAACGCTCGCACCCTCCGTATTACCGCGGCTGCTGGCACGGAGTTAGCCGGTGCTTCTTCTGTTGCTAACGTCAAGCAACGCCGCTATTAACGACGAAACCTTCCTCACAACTGAAAGTACTTTACAACCCGAAGGCCTTCTTCATACACGCGGCATGGCTGCATCAGGCTTTCGCCCATTGTGCAATATTCCCCACTGCTGCCTCCCGTAGGAGTCTGGGCCGTGTCTCAGTCCCAGTGTGGCTGATCATCCTCTCAGACCAGCTAGGGATCGTCGCCTTGGTGAGCCATTACCTCACCAACTAGCTAATCCCACATAGGCGTATCCTAACGCGCGAGGCCCGAAGGTCCCCCGCTTTGCTTCTTTCCTTTAACAGAAAGGAGATTATGCGGTATTAACAGTCGTTTCCAACTGGTATCCCCCTCGTTAGGGCAACTTCCTATGCATTACTCACCCGTCCGCCGCTCGACGCCGAAGGTGCAAGCACCTTCTCGTTTCCGCTCGACTTGCATGTGTTAGGCCTGCCGCCAGCGTTCAATCTGAGCCATGATCAAACTCTTCAATTAAAGTTTTGTTGATGCTTTCGCATCGGCTCAATGATTACTGACTTCAAACTTATTCTTCTTAAAAAGAAGAAGTAACTTTAAAGTTTATTATCATTTCCCAGCAGGAAATGATAATGAATTGATTGTGCCAAGATTAAGCTCTTTATAAAAAGAGAAGTAATCTCGATTGGTCACTCAGTTCATTGATAAATCTTTTTGATTATCATCAACGAGTGCCCACACAGATTGATAGGTTTAAATTGTTAAAGAGCGTTGTTCTTTCGGCTTGCGCCTCAGTGAACAGGTCGGTCATTTTAGTCATTTAAGCTTCAGTGTCAAACACTTTTTGAAACTTATTTCCTAACCCTTTTTGAGAAGGTTTTGACCTCTGACTCGCAGCGCCGTTAGGCTGTGTGCTCCGTGTCAGTGAGGGCGCATTATAGAGAAGCTCATCACATTGGCAAGTGCTTTTTTCACTTTTTTTTATTTTTATTTAACGTTCGACTAAAAAACCATCTGAAACTATGTTTTCTGTCTATTTTGTCAGCGAACCAGTAAACCTTTGAGTAAATAGAGTTACTTTTCCCCAATCCGTATATTCGACTTCTTTACTGGTATCCGTTTCACCATCAGTCATAGACATAATAAAACGAATCATCACTCGATCGAACCATGAGTATCGTGGGTAATACAGTCCACCAGCGAACACACCAATATGTTTAGGTTGCCAAGGTGAGCGCTTTAAAAACTTCTGGATATAGACACTCCCCTCTGGCGTATCCTTACCCGGTTTGCGAGCGGTTAAGTTAACACTATAGAAAGACGCACCCTCTGAGGTTAAATGCTCTTTATGCTGCTCGATAAATTGGTACAGCTTCTTATTAAAGTGACCATAACGAATAGATGCGCCAATAATGATGTTGCTATATAAACTCAGATCTAAATCATCAGCTTGGTGCAGATCAACCAATTCACAGCTATCGTTACCAATCTGTTCTGCCATAAACTGCGCAATTTTATGGGTTTGCCCTTCTCGGGTTGAATACAAAATAATAGTACTTTTCACGAAAACCTAACTTTTCCAAAATGTCGGTGTAAATAAGATAAGAAGTGTGAACACCTCTAGTCGACCAAATAGCATTGAAACAATAAGTACCCACTTGGCAGCATCATTAACATTAGCAAAATGTACAGATACCTCACCGAGCCCTGGCCCTAAATTATTAAGCGTTGCTGCCACAGCGGAGAAAGCACTTAATTCATCCATACCTGAGGCGATAAGCCCCAACATACATAATACGAACACTAATGCATACGCGGAGAAAAAACCCCATACCGCATCAACCACCCGTTGCGATAGTGCTTTACCGCCTACTTTAATAGGGAAGACTGCTTTAGGATGGACAAGGCGTTTTAATTCACGACCACCTTGTAACGTTAGTAGCAATACTCGGATGACTTTTAGGCCGCCGCCAGTGGAACCTGCACAACCACCTATAAAAGAAGAAAACAACAATAGCACAGGTAGAAACAGTGGCCATTGTGAAAACCCGGTAGTAGTAAAGCCCGCAGTCGTAGAAATAGACACGGTCTGGAATAGCACCTGATCAAAAGTTTCAAATGTCGTTAAATCATTACTGTGTAGGAGCAAAATGACGAAACATAGTGAAAACAACAAAATTTGAATCGTGATAAAAGCGCGAAATTCGGGATCTCGCCAGTAATATTTAGGGTGTACGCCTCCTGAAGCAAAAGCCGCAAAGTGTAGTGAGAAATTACACGCTGAGATGAGTAGAAAGACAACAGTGATCATATTAATCACCGGACTATTAAAATATCCCATACTGGCGTCATGAGTAGAAAACCCACCGATGGCAATTGTCGAAAAGCTATGACAAATCGCGTCAAACAAACTCATGCCAGCTAACCAAAATGCCCCAGCACACGCTATGGTAAGGCTTAAATAGATATACCAAAGCACTTTCGCCGTTTCGGCAATGCGTGGTGTCATTTTATTGTCTTTTACTGGCCCTGGAATTTCTGCTCGATATAACTGCATGCCACCAATGCCAAGGATTGGCAAAATGGCCACAGCAAGAACAATGATCCCCATGCCACCAAACCACTGTAAAAACTGTCGGTAGAATAATATCGCTTTAGGTAAGGCATCCAGGCCAACAATCGTAGTCGCCCCGGTGGTCGTTAATGCAGAAAAAGACTCAAAAAAAGAATCGGTCACTGAAATATTAGGATCATGAGACAACCAAAATGGCAACGCCCCTGCACTACCGATCACAACCCAGAATAAGACCACAATGAGGAAGCCATCTCGGGCTTTTAACTCTGATTTTTTATAGCGGTTGGGAAACCAACATAAGCCACCACAGAAGAACAACACAAAAAAGGTAGTCACAAAAGGCACACCGGCCCCATCGCGATAGAATAAAGCCACCAGCGCAGGTGCCAACATCGTGAGGCTAAATAGTGCCAGTAGTAAACCGACGATTCGAATAATTGAACGAAATTGCATATAAAGTAGAGAAGCTAAGCTTCCAAAGTCCTTTTAAAATGGGGATCACATGTGTTTCGGTTTAATCTCAACCTTAGCGCCAGTTTTATTGACTAGAGTCTGTGTAAACACGTCCGCCTCTCTTATATCGATCTCAACCTGTAAGTCAATGCGTTGCCCAAACTTTCCATCAAGTTGAGCAGCTTGATATTGAGCCATGATAGATTGCACCAAGGGCATTAGCGAATAGTCTAACCTTAGCTGCAACTGGGTGGTGATTTTTTTCTCAATAGTTTGAACTTGCTTAAGCGCTTGCTGCACACCACCGCCATACGCTTTCACTAATCCACCGGTACCGAGTTTAATCCCACCAGAATATCGAGTAACAACAGCAGTCATCTCACCAATACCAGAGCCCGTTAATTGTGCCAAAATAGGTTTTCCTGCCGTCCCAGAGGGCTCTCCATCGTCACTAAACCCCCAAAGCATAGAGTCCTCTGCTCTTCCTGCAACAAACGCCCAACAATTATGTCTTGCTGCAGAGTGCTGCATCTTTATTTCTTCGACAAAAGCTTTGGCACTGTCCATAGTTGGAGTGTGACTTAAATGAGTAATAAAGACACTTTTTTTTATTTCTTCCTCAAAAACTACATCGTCAATGGGAATCAAATAAGGCTGATCGTTCATAGCAACAGTAAAAAATCGAAATATTTAAAATCGAGTCTAGCACGTAATCAACCACTTATTACGGAACAAAATGACCTTGCGCACAAATTTCAAACAATTGTTTGAATTGTTATTGAAGTTAACAAGTACACGATCAAGACTGTAACAACCTGGTCAAACCAGAGAAAAACGATAATAAGTTGCTCTACAACAATACCGTTTGTTCGTCATGGAGATAGACAATGATTTACCAACATACGTCCCTACACGTAAAAGAATTACAAGATGGTATCGCTCAGCTTACTTTCAGTGCTGAAGGGTCCGTCAACACTCTCAATTCAAAAACACTCACCGCCTTAGATGAAGCGATTGACGCCATTAAAGCGCAACCGGGCATTACTGGGTTAATTCTGAGCTCAGATAAAAGCGCCTTCATTGTAGGTGCAGATATAAAAGAATTCCTCGGCCTATTCGCTAAACCGGCAGAAGAACTCGATCACTGGGTGAAATACGCCAACGATATCTTCTGCAAGCTAGAAGACCTCCCCTTCCCAACCCTATCGGTTATCCGCGGCTTTGCGCTGGGCGGTGGTTGTGAACTGATTCTGTCTTCTGACTTACGCATTGGTGATAACACTACTGTTATCGGTCTACCAGAAACCAAACTTGGCATCATCCCAGGGTTCGGCGGTACGGTTCGTCTACCTCGCGTTATCGGGGCAGATAATGCCATGGAAATGATCGCCACCGCTAAACAACAAAAAGCCAATGAAGCAATCAAACTTGGTCTACTCGATGCGATCGTAGATAGCGAGCAACTAGAAGCCTCTGCTATCACAACATTAAAGCAAGCTATCGACGGAAAAGTTGATTGGCAAGCGCGCCGCCAACAAAAAACCTCGGCGCTATCTTTAAGTAAAAGAGAAGCTTTGATGAGCTTTACCATGGCTAAGGGCATGATTTCAGCCAAAGCGGGCCCACACTACCCAGCGCCAATTGCTTCAGTCAAAGCGATAGAGGAAGCATCAACCTCAAGCCGTGATGAAGCTTTAGATATTGAACGTAAATACTTCGTCAAAATGGCGAAAACGAAAGTGGCTCAATCCCTGATTGGATTATTCCTTAACGACCAATACATCAAAGCCATCGCCAAAAAAGCGGGCAAAAACTCACAAAAGACGGAACGTGCTGCGGTACTCGGTGCAGGCATCATGGGTGGCGGTATTGCTTACCAATCCGCATCGAAAGGCGTGCCAGTATTAATGAAAGATATCGCGCAAGCTTCTCTTGATTTAGGCATGACCGAAGCTTCCAAACTACTCAACAAACAACTGGAACGCGGAAAAATTGATGGCTTCAAACTTTCAAAGATTTTGGCTTCCATTACTCCAAGCCTACATTACGCAGGGATTGAACAAGCCGATATCGTAGTAGAAGCGGTGGTTGAAAATCCAAAAGTCAAAGCGGCGGTATTAGCCGAAGTTGAACAATATGCAAAAGATGACGCTATCTTGGCTTCCAATACCTCAACCATTCCGATTAACCAATTGGCAAAATCGGTAAAACGCCCAGAAAACTTCTGTGGTATGCATTTCTTCAACCCTGTTCACCGTATGCCTCTTGTTGAGATTATTCGAGGTGAACATACCTCTGAAGATACCATCAACAAAGTCGTCGCTTATGCCGCACAAATGGGTAAATCACCAATTGTCGTCAATGACTGCCCTGGATTCTTTGTCAATCGCGTTCTATTCCCATACTTTGGTGGCTTCAGTTTATTAATGCGTGACGGTGCAGACTTCACACAAATCGATAAAGTGATGGAACGTAAATTCGGTTGGCCAATGGGCCCGGCTTATTTGCTCGATGTCGTGGGGATTGATACCGCTCACCATGCACAAGCCGTTATGGCAGAAGGTTTCCCTGAACGCATGGCAAAAGAAGGCCGAGATACGATTGATGCGCTGTTTGAAGCGGATAAATATGGTCAGAAAAATGGCAGCGGTTTCTACCAATACAGCGTAGACCGCAAAGGCAAGCCGAAGAAAACCTTTGAGAAAGATGTCTTAGCGCTATTTGAAGGCATCACTGCCACTAAGCAAGATTTTTCAGATGAAGAAATCATCAACCGCACTATGATTCCAATGATCAATGAAGTCGTACTCTGTCTTGAAGAAGGCATTATCGCCTCACCACAAGAAGCGGATATGGCACTGATCTATGGTTTAGGCTTCCCTCCATTCCGTGGTGGGGTATTCCGCTACCTAGATAGTGTTGGACTACAAAATTATATCCAAGCAGCGTCTCAATATTCTGACTTAAGCCCAATGTATCGCGTACCGCAACTACTATTGGATATGGCAGAAAAAGGCGATACTTTTTACGCTAGTCAAACGGCTGCTGTTTAACGACTCTGGATAAGGAAAATCAAAATGAATAATGTAGTTATTGTCGATTGTATTCGTACTCCTATGGGGCGTTCAAAAGCCGGTGCATTCCGTCATGTACGTGCTGAAGATCTATCGGCTCACCTAATGAAAGGGATCTTAAAACGTAACCCTCAGGTAGACCCGACTCAAATTGAAGATGTTTATTGGGGCTGTGTGCAACAAACACTAGAGCAAGGCTTTAACATTGCACGCAATGCAGCGTTACTTGCTGGCGTACCTAAAAATGTCGGCGCAGTAACGATCAACCGCCTATGTGGCTCGTCGATGCAAGCACTACACGATGCTTCACGCGCTATTATGGTCGGTGATGCCGAGATTTGCTTAATTGGTGGTGTTGAACACATGGGCCACGTACCAATGAACCATGGCGTGGATTTCCACCCAGGCTTGGCAAAAAACGTCGCAAAAGCGGCCGGTATGATGGGCTTAACCGCTGAAATGCTAGGTAAAGTTCATGGCATCAGCCGTGAAGCGCAAGATGAATTTGGCGCTCGCTCTCACCGTCGTGCACATGCTGCAACGTTAGAGGGTCGTTTTAAAAATGAAATCCTGCCAACTGAAGGTCATACGGAAGATGGGACGTTAAAGTTATACGACTATGATGAAGTGATTCGTCCAGAAACTACCGTCGAAACACTATCTCAACTGCGCCCTGTGTTTGATCCTGCCAATGGAACAGTCACCGCGGGCACGTCTTCCGCTCTATCCGATGGTGCGTCTGCCATGCTAGTGATGAGCGAAAGCAAAGCGAAAGAGTTAGGTTTACCGATCCGCGCACGCATTCGCTCAATGGCGGTAGCGGGTTGCGATCCATCAACCATGGGTTATGGCCCGGTTCCTGCCACGCAAAAAGCATTAAAACGAGCGGGTTTATCCATTGAAGATATGGGCATGATCGAGCTAAATGAAGCCTTTGCCGCACAGGCTCTACCATGCGCTAAAGACCTTGGTTTACTGGATGTAATGGAAGACAAGGTTAACTTAAATGGTGGCGCCATTGCGCTTGGCCACCCACTAGGTTGCTCGGGCTCTCGAATTTCAACCACATTGATTAACCTGATGGAAGCAAACGACGTTCAGTTTGGTCTTGCAACTATGTGTATCGGGCTCGGTCAAGGTATTGCCACGGTATTCGAACGCGTAGACAAATAAAAACGACAACCCTTTCCATGACCCTGATATGAGTCATATTCTAATAAAAAAGGCTTCTCACTTGAGAAGCCTTTCTTCATTATGGATGCAATGACTAATTTGCCACTTCATTTAGTTGCACACTACCACTACGATAAGGAACTACATAGCTTTCGCCCTGATCAGGATGAATCACTTGATAGTATTGCGGTAAATTAAAATTACACTGAGATTCAGACTCTACATCATGAAAGTTATTCGTATAGAAACGATTCACGGTACGAATCATGTCATCCTTATTACCATCAAACTGACGATACACCTCAACACGATTAGCTTCATCTAAAACATAAATATTGAAGCCTTCATCGTCATCTTCAAAGAAAAACTGGATTAAACCTTCACTGGCAAAGGCATCCACAACATCAGGTGGCGGGAGTTCTTGATTTTTACCCACCATCAATAATGGTGCACCTTGGAGCTTGTTCGTTGAAATGCTGCTATAAAAATCGATCGAGTTTTCTAATTTCATCACCGATACACCACGGCGCTCAAAAAACAGACCGTACATCTGATCAGCCACTTTTATAACTTTAAAGCGACGGCGTTTTTCGTTTTCCACCGGTTTCAAACGTAATTCTATGCATTCAGCCAACAATTGATACACCATATTACGCATCATACCGCGCAAGTTTTTGCTGTAACAAAACACATCAATCGATTCGGGAGGCAACGCATCTTGATGCATTTTTCCTAAGATGGTTTTCAAAGCATCAATAATCGCCGTTTCACCAGAAAAATGGAGTGTCCTTACTTCATGCCAAGAATTTCGGTAGACCAAATCAACACTACTCACAAGGCATGTTTGTTTGTCCGAATAACTGAAAATATCAACGTTATTCTTTAAGTCCGCTTTTAACTGATGTGGCCTCAACATAACCGTCGGGTCATTTTCTAAATTAATAAAAATAGAAAGCTGGTTAACTTCACATGGGCTTGCCAATGCCTGCATGGTCGGACGGCGCTTACGTAAAGAAAAGGTATTACGTAAGTCACTCACCATTTGGTAAAGCTTGTCCATATCCAAATCAGCACTACGAACGACAGCCTCCAGATGCGTGGCCTCCGTAATCAAACCATTAAAAAATGACCAAGCCACCAATTTGCTCAAATACTGATTATGCTCCAATGGCGCTCGTCCAATAATGTCATAGGGATCGAGTGACTGTTTGTAAAGATACCACCCAGCACTGTTCACCCTCCCTTCAGGCACTTGAATAAACGTTAAATTAGGCTCATGCAAATCAGGAGAAATTTGCGTGTTTAACAGGGTGACCTTCCCCGGCAGGGTTTCAAAGGCGGCATACAGTTTACGCGCTAAGATGCTGATATCTTGAGGGCTGATAGCGGATGTAATGTCATGACGTCGCGCAAACTGGATTAAATTTCGGTAACTCAGCATTAATGCATCCAGTAATTCATGATGCACTTTTTTAACTTGTTCCACTTTCCAGTGACGGCGATTGTCCAGCTCTTCAATCAGGCCCTCACTCCACCCCCACTCTGAAACCAAATCACGTAATACAGAATGACGCCAAGCAACAAAATTTGCACCAGGTTCACGAGAAAGCTTTTCATGTGTTTTTAAATAAAAACAGCGACGGACTAACTCCAAACGACGGAAATCACCGATTCTTTTTAGGTAACGGGTTACCTTTTCCAGCATAAGATAATAACTATCCATGCCATATTCTTTTTGCTCACATGCAAAGAAACGACGCTTAGTATCCACACTCAATAACTGAGGACATGGGTATTCCCACGAATACGATTCTAACAAAATTGCTTTTAGTACTGATTTATAAGGGGAGTCTATGCTTTTATAGAGCTGCCAGAGATTTGAACCAAAATATTCTTCTGCTGGGATATGGTGCAGTTGACCAAAATCAATCCACTCAGAGCAATCAATATGCCCACTACTGCATAATTGAGCGACATATTCGTCATAGCACTCTTCCATTTCAGGAGGCACGATCTGCCACAGTAATCGCTGCCCAGCAATACGGACAGCTGAACGATAAAATTCATCTAACAACAACAAATGCTGCGATGAACCACAGTTATCACCCGTCATCTCTTCTGACAAATTGCTTCTAAATCGACTTTCATCCATCAAAAAGAAATTTGCTTCTACTCCAAAGCTTTTTGCCCATTCAGTAATTAATAAACACTTATTACTGAGAGGTTCTCGCTCTTCAACCGACATATTAGGCGAAATGCATACCCAAATGTCTAAATCACTGGATGAACTTTGCCCTACTGAAGATGTACTCCCCATCGTATATAACGCGAGTATATCCGGAGTAGCATTTTTTTCATGGCCAACAGGGAAAGAGGAATAATCAAAACTATCCGTCTCGGCTAAAATAGAAAGGGCTTGATGCTGGATATCACTAATATCAAAACCAAAGATGCCATGAGGTACACCTTTTTCAGAAAAGCCAGGCAACAAAGGATGGTTAAAGTGAAGTAAGACTGGCAATAAATGAAATACTTGTTGGCTGTGTTTATCCATAATAGATAACGCTCGCTCAACCCTTTGCTGATTAAGTGCATCAAGTCTTTCAATTAATGTAAGTGTATATACCTGCAAGATAACTTCCTAGCCACGCCATGAATGAAACAATGATGTTGATAAAATGATTATTTCTGAGGGTTTTTCGAACAACAAAAAACGTGATCAATCTAACATTTTTTTAAGGTCGGGTAAACATTATACAAATAGCTGACATCTACAACTTTAGCCCAGTATACCTAAACCAATAATAATCTCGCTCTTTATCAAAAATAACAATTCTGGTGGTAAGAATTTCGAGTAAGGGGTGTTAGGATAACGATTAGATTTTGATAAATGAAAGGTTATGTTATGTCGTCAACTCCAATTCGCATTGCGACTCGCAAAAGCCCTCTAGCTTTATGGCAAGCTTACTTTGTTAAAGATGCACTACAAAATGCACATCCCGGCTTAAACGTTGAATTAGTTACCATGGTGACGAAAGGCGATGTTATTCTTGATACCCCTCTTGCAAAAGTAGGCGGTAAGGGTTTATTCGTAAAAGAGCTTGAAACAGCGATGTTAGAAGGCCGAGCTGACCTTGCCGTCCATTCGATGAAAGATGTACCCGTTGATTTCCCTGAAGGTTTAGGTTTAGTCACCATTTGTGAAAGAGAAGACCCCCGAGATGCTTTTGTATCAAATACCTACGATAACGTTGATTCCCTTCCACAAGGTTCAATCGTCGGAACTTGTAGCTTGCGACGCCAATGCCAATTAAAAGAGCGCCGCCCTGATCTCATCATTAAAGATTTACGTGGTAATGTCGGAACCCGACTAGGAAAACTGGATGCGGGTGAATATGACGCCATTGTCTTAGCTTCCGCTGGCTTAAAACGCCTAAAATTAGAATCACGTATTCGCAGTTTCATGGAAGCAGAAGAGTCCCTCCCAGCCGTCGGTCAAGGTGCGGTTGGAATAGAATGTCGATTAAGTGACACTCACTTACGAAAGCTTCTTGAACCACTCAATGATCTCGATACCGCAGATCGAGTCATGTGTGAACGCGCAATGAACCTAACACTAGAAGGTGGATGCCAAGTACCAATTGGAAGTTATTCGTTGCTAGATGGCGATCAAATTTGGTTGCGAGGTTTAGTGGGTGAGCCAGATGGCAGCACTATTATCCGTGGTGAAATAAAAGGTCACCGTAAGGATGCGGAAGAATTGGGCATCAATTTAGCGAAACAATTGCTAAATGATGGCGCTAAAAGCATCCTCGAAAAACTGTATTCTGAACACGAATAATTATGAGCGTTCTGGTCACTCGCCCAGGAAAGGATGGTGAAGCATTATGCAAAATGCTTCAAAAACATAATATCGCTAGCCTTCATCATCCTTTGATTCAATTAGAACAAGGTTCTGGTTATACAGAGCTGACTCAAGATGTGAAAACAAGCGATATCATCATAGCAGTTAGCCAACACGCCGTTCATTGGGCTCATCATGCTTTACAATATTATCATTTCGACTTCCCTCAAAAAGCTATCTATTTTGCTATTGGGGAAAAAACAGCCCATCTTTTAAAAAAATACACTCAAAAAGAAGTCATTTTTCCTTTAATAAGTGACAGCGAACACTTACTGGACTTACCAGCTTTGAAGTCGATAAAAAATAAGCGTATTTTAATACTTAGAGGAAATGGTGGACGAGAACTCATCTACCAAACATTAAGCCAGCGTGGTGGACGGGTTCGCTATAATGAAATTTATCGACGTAACCCTATTCCAATCATTGATCCAACGTTATGTACCCACTGGCAAGATTCTAAAGTAACTCAACTCGTAATCACCAGTGGTGATCAGTTGCAATATTTAATTCAACAAATTCCTAAGCAATATTTACATTGGCTCAAACAGCTCACCCTTTATATTCCAAGCCAACGCATTGGACAACAAGCAGAAAAATTTGGTTTTTCACATATAATCAATACAAGAAGTGCTGCTAATCCCATTTTACTGGATTACCTCCGTGGGAAATTGATCACAGGACAACAACATGACCAATAATAACCAAAATGAAATAGTCTCTACCGATAAGAACACTTCAACGCAAAAAATAACAAAAGCGACAACCGCTCAGCCAACAAAAAATAAAGGGCAAAAACGAGCAACCGTAGCCATTATTATCGCGATATTATTAGCGGGTTCAGTGGTAACTTTTGAAATCTACCAATACACAAGAAATCAACACACCATTACTCAGTTAAAGTTACAAATAAATCGTTTAAATGCCGATCTTGCTAGCCAATTTGAAGCGAATCAATCTGAGCAAAAAAAAGACATTCAAACTCTGACTCATAAGTTAGGAACTCAAAGCGAACAACAAGAAAAAAGCATCAAAAGCTTACAGCTTGCTATCACGGATATAAAAGGTAGGCGCCCTAATGACTGGCTATTAGCAGAAGCAGATTATTTAGTAAAAATGGCGGGAAGAAAACTTTTCTTAGAACATGATATCGAATCAGCAACTCAGCTCATGACATCAGCAGATCAACGAATAGCAGCATTAAATGATCCAAGCCTTGTAACACTACGAAAAGCTATGGCTGAAGATATTACTCAATTAAAATCACTTCCACTCATTGATCGTGAAGGTTTAATCTTAAAAATAATTAGCTTACAAAAGGAAGTCGACCAACTCCCTCTAGCTAATGCCTTACTTCCTAAAGAAGAAAAAGAGGAAGTTACTGTCGTTTCTGAAGATATTAATGATTGGCAAACCAATCTCACAACATCCCTTAAAGATTTCACAGGGCATTTTATCACTTTCAGAACACGCAAAGGCAATACCACACCGTTACTTTCACCTGAGCAACACTTCTATCTAAGAGAAAATATTAAAGCAAAATTAGAAACGACAATTAAAGGTGTATACGCTGAAAATAATGATATTTATCAAATATCACTTACCGTAGCGAGTAATTGGTCAAAAGAATTCTTTAATCAAAACTCCATTAAAGTGAAACATTTTGAACAGCAACTCGAGCAGTTAAAAGCTAAAAATATTACCGTTGAATATCCAAATAAGCTTAAAACTCAACAACAGCTTACCGATATTATATCTGACCGTCTCCGTCGTTCGATCTCCGCTATTGGTCAGGGGGATAAATAATGTTTCGATTAATGTTTATCTTTATTACTCTAGGCTTGGGGCTTTTTGTTGGCACCCAATTTTCCGATCAACAAGGTTACGTCTTAATATCGGTGGCAGATAGCACAACAGAAATGAGTGTAACAACCCTAGTCATTTTTATTGTGGCTGCCTTGGCCGCCTTATTCCTACTCGAAAATATTATAAAACGGGGCTTTAAAGCGACGAATGCAACATGGAACTGGTTTAGTGTTCGTAAACTTAAACGAGCTCGACGCTATACCAATGAAGGCATCATCAAATTGCTAGAAGGAGATTGGAATGCAGCAGAGAAAAAGGTCACACGCTGGGCCAACCACCATGATATGCCACTACTCTGTTATTTAATTGCATCAGAAGCCGCTCAAGGTATGGGTGATGACAAGAAACGCGAAAAATATATCAATCTAGCTTTAGAGCATGACAAGAATTCACTTGCTATTGAAATGACTCAAATTAGACAAATGGTACGTAACAAGCAATTTTCCGAGGCTCACAGTAGCCTAGAGAAGCTAAAAGGCCGTTATCCAAATAACACCATCGTCATGAATTTATTGAAAAAAACGTATCTCAATCTAAAACTTTGGAGCTTATTAGATGAACTTTTACCTAAATTAAAAAGAGCCAATGTCATTTCAGATATAGAATTCGATCAATTATTTTACCAAGCCCAATTAGGCAAAATAGAAGAAGTTGGGGAGCAAAAAGGCGTTAATGGCCTTCTTTCTTATTGGAGCCATTTACCCAAAAAACTCAAGCAGGATGAAAACATTGTTGAATTCCTCATCAAACAATTGCTAGTTCAAAATGGTGATTCGGAAGCATATGTAATCTTACGTGATATTCTAAAACAATCCCCATCAGAACGCTTACTGCCGTTAATCACACAGATTCAATTACCAGATATTCACCCTGCAACATTATTATTAGAAGAGATAGTGAAGAAACATAAAGAAAATGCTGAAGCTCACAGTGTACTTGGAGAATTATATTCACGAAAATTAAGATGGAAAGATGCCCAGCAATCATTCGAAGTTGCATTACAACAACGTATTAATATCTCTGATTACTCTCGCCTTGCTGACGCTCTAGAGCAACAAGGTATGAAACAAGCTGCAGGTGAAGTGTCACGTAAAGCATTAACTTTATTAGAAAAATAAAGTTATCCTAAGACAAAAGTATTATACCTCCAACAACAAAATTGGGGGTATTTTTATACCCAAAGCCAACAGCGCAACAATATCCCATCTTTAGGTAAGTAAATCAGTAGCCATCCATGATGATTATACTTAATCATATCAGGGGTAACATCAAAGTATTTGGTAAGTATTTATCGCTACAAAAACTGATAATACAGCTCTCATGAGTGATTAGGCAGTTGCTAAAAAACCAAAAATAAACCTAATTCCTAAAATAGCAGTAATTCGAATACTCTTATTTTGAAATTATATATATTTAGAAAAAGTCATTTGACCGAGTATATTGAATAGGCTCAAAGTTGGTTATGACAACACTTTATTGAGTACTTAAGTCTTACTGATTATGATGATCATGTGTCTAAGATTTCATGCTATATCACCACTTCTCAAATATATACAGCGAGTTAATCAAATAGACATAAAGGAAGAAGTAAAGCTAAGCCATTAATTTTCTTTATTTATAAATACAAATAGCAAAAAACCCGTAGATTAATCTACGGGTTTTTTTAATAGTGGTGGAGGGATAGGGATTTGAACCCTAGAACCGCTATTAACGATTGCCGGTTTTCAAGACCGGTGCTTTCGACCACTCAGCCATCCCTCCACAAATTGTCATTACAGTATTTATCTATAATGTTACTACTATTTATTAGTAGTTATATTCAAAGCCTGGCGATGTCCTACTCTCACATGGGGAAACCCCACACTACCATCGGCGCTACTTCGTTTCACTTCTGAGTTCGGCATGGAATCAGGTGGGTCCAAAGCGCTATGGTCGCCAAGCAAATTCTTTGGTTAAACGCAAAAGCGTTTAACTTAATTCGGAAAGCTGTTCGTTCTCACACTCATTCAAGCATGTCTTATATATCTATTAAGTCCAACCAAAACCCTTTAGGTGTTGTATGGTTAAGCCTCACGGGCAATTAGTATTGGTTAGCTCAACGCCTCGCAGCGCTTACACACCCAACCTATCAACGTCGTAGTCTCCGACAACCCTTTAGGACGCTTAAAGCGCCAGGGAAGACTCATCTCAGGGCTCGCTTCGTGCTTAGATGCTTTCAGCACTTATCGATTCCGAACTTAGCTACCGGGCAATGCCATTGGCATGACAACCCGAACACCAGAGGTTCGTCCACTCCGGTCCTCTCGTACTAGGAGCAGCCCCCTTCAATCTTCCAACGCCCACGGCAGATAGGGACCGAACTGTCTCACGACGTTCTAAACCCAGCTCGCGTACCACTTTAAATGGCGAACAGCCATACCCTTGGGACCGACTTCAGCCCCAGGATGTGATGAGCCGACATCGAGGTGCCAAACACCGCCGTCGATATGAACTCTTGGGCGGTATCAGCCTGTTATCCCCGGAGTACCTTTTATCCGTTGAGCGATGGCCCTTCCATTCAGAACCACCGGATCACTATGACCTGCTTTCGCACCTGCTCGAATTGTCATTCTCGCAGTCAAGCGGGCTTATGCCATTGCACTAACCACACGATGTCCAACCGTGTTTAGCCCACCTTCGTGCTCCTCCGTTACTCTTTGGGAGGAGACCGCCCCAGTCAAACTACCCACCAGGCACTGTCCTCACCCCAGATAATGGGGCTAAGTTAGAACATCAACACTACAAGGGTGGTATTTCAAGGTTGACTCCACATCCACTGGCGTGAATGCTTCAAAGTCTCCCACCTATCCTACACATGTAGGGTCAATGTTCAGTGCCAAGCTGTAGTAAAGGTTCACGGGGTCTTTCCGTCTAGCCGCGGGTACACTGCATCTTCACAGCGATTTCAATTTCACTGAGTCTCGGGTGGAGACAGCGTGGCCATCATTACGCCATTCGTGCAGGTCGGAACTTACCCGACAAGGAATTTCGCTACCTTAGGACCGTTATAGTTACGGCCGCCGTTTACCGGGGCTTCGATCAAGAGCTTCTCCGAAGATAACCCCATCAATTAACCTTCCGGCACCGGGCAGGCGTCACACCGTATACGTCATCTTACGATTTTGCACAGTGCTGTGTTTTTAATAAACAGTTGCAGCCACCTGGTATCTGCGACTCCCGTCAGCTTAGAGAGCAAGTCTCATCACCAACAAGAGCGTACCTTCTCCCGAAGTTACGGTACCATTTTGCCTAGTTCCTTCACCCGAGTTCTCTCAAGCGCCTTGGTATTCTCTACCCGACCACCTGTGTCGGTTTGGGGTACGATTTCTTACAAACTGAAGCTTAGAGGCTTTTCCTGGAAGCATGGCATCAATGACTTCACTACCGTAGTAGCTCGACATCGTGTCTCAGCCTAACAATTTCCCGGATTTACCTAAGAAATTAGCCTACGCACTTGAACCTGGACAACCATCGCCAGGCCCACCTAGCCTTCTCCGTCCCCCCATCGCATTTATAAGAAGTACGGGAATATTAACCCGTTTCCCATCGACTACGCTTTTCAGCCTCGCCTTAGGGGTCGACTTACCCTGCCCCGATTAACGTTGGACAGGAACCCTTGGTCTTCCGGCGAGGGAGTTTTTCACTCCCTTTATCGTTACTCATGTCAGCATTCGCACTTCTGATACCTCCAGCAAACTTCTCAGTTCACCTTCAACGGCTTACAGAACGCTCCCCTACCCATCCTAGTAAACTAGGATGCCGCAGCTTCGGTGTATAGCTTAGCCCCGTTACATCTTCCGCGCAGGCCGACTCGACCAGTGAGCTATTACGCTTTCTTTAAATGATGGCTGCTTCTAAGCCAACATCCTGGCTGTCTGAGCCTTCCCACATCGTTTCCCACTTAGCTATACTTTGGGACCTTAGCTGGCGGTCTGGGTTGTTTCCCTCTCCACGACGGACGTTAGCACCCGCCGTGTGTCTCCCGGATAGTACTTACTGGTATTCGGAGTTTGCAAAGGGTTGGTAAGTCGGGATGACCCCCTAGCCTTAACAGTGCTCTACCCCCAGTAGTATTCGTCCGAGGCGCTACCTAAATAGCTTTCGGGGAGAACCAGCTATCTCCAGGTTTGATTGGCCTTTCACCCCTAGCCACAAGTCATCCGCTAATTTTTCAACATTAGTCGGTTCGGTCCTCCAATTGATGTTACTCAATCTTCAACCTGCCCATGGCTAGATCACCTGGTTTCGGGTCTATACCTAGCAACTCGACGCCCAGTTAAGACTCGGTTTCCCTACGGCTCCCCTATACGGTTAACCTTGCTACTAAATATAAGTCGCTGACCCATTATACAAAAGGTACGCAGTCACACCACGAAGGTGCTCCTACTGCTTGTACGTACACGGTTTCAGGTTCTATTTCACTCCCCTCACAGGGGTTCTTTTCGCCTTTCCCTCACGGTACTGGTTCACTATCGGTCAGTCAGGAGTATTTAGCCTTGGAGGATGGTCCCCCCATGTTCAGACAGGATATCACGTGTCCCGCCTTACTCGTTTTCACTTAGTATGCGTTGTCGGTTACGGGGCTATCACCCTGTATCGCGGCACTTTCCAGAGCCTTCACCTGACGCATATAAAGCTTAAGGGCTAATCCAATTTCGCTCGCCGCTACTTTCGGAATCTCGGTTGATTTCTCTTCCTCGGGGTACTTAGATGTTTCAGTTCCCCCGGTTCG
Organism: Vibrio casei; assembly: GCF_002218025.2. Lineage (NCBI taxonomy): Bacteria > Pseudomonadati > Pseudomonadota > Gammaproteobacteria > Vibrionales > Vibrionaceae > Vibrio > Vibrio casei. The sequence goes on from NZ_AP018680.1 coordinate 2,706,405, forward strand.
CCTTATTAACCTATGTATTCAGTTAATAATACGTGCTTATGCACGTGGGTTTCCCCATTCGGAAATCGTAGACTCAAGTGGCTTTTACTGCCTAATCTACGCTTATCGCAAGTTAATACGTCCTTCATCGCCTCTGACTGCCTAGGCATCCACCGTGTACGCTTATTCACTTAACCATACAACCCAAAAGGGTCTTTATGTATGTTCAACTAAATAAGGTTTAGTTTTTGTTTATTTTGGAGGGTAATCCAAAATAAACGATTTGCCGGACTCAATAGAACAAACCATAAATGGTTTGTAGAATACAAGACACTTGAATGTGTGTTGTTACTCATCACTTGCAAGCAAGTAATGAGATTTGAGAACTTTTATTAAGATAAACAATAAATGTTTATCTAGTCAGCTTTCCAAATTGTTAAAGAGCAAGAGTTACCTAATTAAAGATAATTCATTTTTAAAAACACTTAGTAAATGCTTTTAGAAATGGTATCCCGTAGGGGAGTCGAACCCCTGTTACCGCCGTGAAAGGGCGGTGTCCTAGGCCTCTAGACGAACGGGACACGGACGGTGAAAGCATTGGGATGCTTTCAAACTCTTTTCTATATAAACCTAATCAATCTGTGTGGGTACTCATCAATAATAAATCTTTCGTAAGGAGGTGATCCAGCCCCAGGTTCCCCTAGGGCTACCTTGTTACGACTTCACCCCAGTCATGAACCACAAAGTGGTAAGCGTCCTCCCGAAGGTTAAACTACCTACTTCTTTTGCAGCCCACTCCCATGGTGTGACGGGCGGTGTGTACAAGGCCCGGGAACGTATTCACCGTGGCATTCTGATCCACGATTACTAGCGATTCCGACTTCATGGAGTCGAGTTGCAGACTCCAATCCGGACTACGACGCACTTTTTGGGATTCGCTTACTTTCGCAAGTTCGCTGCCCTCTGTATGCGCCATTGTAGCACGTGTGTAGCCCTACTCGTAAGGGCCATGATGACTTGACGTCGTCCCCACCTTCCTCCGGTTTATCACCGGCAGTCTCCCTGGAGTTCCCGACATTACTCGCTGGCAAACAAGGATAAGGGTTGCGCTCGTTGCGGGACTTAACCCAACATTTCACAACACGAGCTGACGACAGCCATGCAGCACCTGTCTCAGAGTTCCCGAAGGCACACCTGTATCTCTACTGGTTTCTCTGGATGTCAAGAGTAGGTAAGGTTCTTCGCGTTGCATCGAATTAAACCACATGCTCCACCGCTTGTGCGGGCCCCCGTCAATTCATTTGAGTTTTAATCTTGCGACCGTACTCCCCAGGCGGTCTACTTAACGCGTTAGCTCCGAAAGCCACGGCTCAAGGCCACAACCTCCAAGTAGACATCGTTTACGGCGTGGACTACCAGGGTATCTAATCCTGTTTGCTCCCCACGCTTTCGCATCTGAGTGTCAGTATCTGTCCAGGGGGCCGCCTTCGCCACTGGTATTCCTTCAGATCTCTACGCATTTCACCGCTACACCTGAAATTCTACCCCCCTCTACAGTACTCTAGTTTGCCAGTTTCAAATGACCTTCCGAGGTTGAGCCCCGGGCTTTCACATCTGACTTAACAAACCACCTGCATGCGCTTTACGCCCAGTAATTCCGATTAACGCTCGCACCCTCCGTATTACCGCGGCTGCTGGCACGGAGTTAGCCGGTGCTTCTTCTGTTGCTAACGTCAAGCAACGCCGCTATTAACGACGAAACCTTCCTCACAACTGAAAGTACTTTACAACCCGAAGGCCTTCTTCATACACGCGGCATGGCTGCATCAGGCTTTCGCCCATTGTGCAATATTCCCCACTGCTGCCTCCCGTAGGAGTCTGGGCCGTGTCTCAGTCCCAGTGTGGCTGATCATCCTCTCAGACCAGCTAGGGATCGTCGCCTTGGTGAGCCATTACCTCACCAACTAGCTAATCCCACATAGGCGTATCCTAACGCGCGAGGCCCGAAGGTCCCCCGCTTTGCTTCTTTCCTTTAACAGAAAGGAGATTATGCGGTATTAACAGTCGTTTCCAACTGGTATCCCCCTCGTTAGGGCAACTTCCTATGCATTACTCACCCGTCCGCCGCTCGACGCCGAAGTAGCAAGCTACTTCTCGTTTCCGCTCGACTTGCATGTGTTAGGCCTGCCGCCAGCGTTCAATCTGAGCCATGATCAAACTCTTCAATTAAAGTTTTGTTGATGCTTTCGCATCGGCTCAATGATTACTGACTTCAAACTCATTTCTACCGAGGTAGAAAGTAACTTTAAAGTTTATTACCATTTCCCAGCAGGAAATGATAATGAATTGACTGTGCCGCTATTATTACTTTCACTTTAAAAAGTGAAATCAAACAAGCTCAAAGCTGTTCTTATTAATAGCCGTTTGGTCACTCAGTTCATTGATAATTCTTTTTGATTATCATCAACGAGTGCCCACACAGATTGATAGGTTTAAATTGTTAAAGAGCGTTGTTCTTTCGGCTTTCGCCTCAGTGAACAGGTCGGTCATTTTAGTCATTTAAGCTTCAGTGTCAAACACTTTTTGAAACTTATTTTCTAATCCTTTTTGAGAAGGTTTTGACCTCTGACTCGCAGCGCCGTTAGGCTGTGTGCTCCGTGTCAGTGAGGGCGCATTATAGAGAAGCTCATCACATTGGCAAGCCCTTTTTTATCTTTTTCTTACTTTTTTGATCGTTTGATTACTTTTGAAGCAAAAAGGCTTGTTTTTGATAGTTTCTTTGCTGTTTTTCATCATAATCAAACCAACTAAGGAGTCAAAATGAATCATATTCGTAACTATAAAGGCATTTACCCTAAAATTGGTAAGGATGTTTATATTGATGAGTCTTCAGTTTTAGTTGGAGATATTGTACTTGGTGAAGATTCCAGTATTTGGCCATTAGTCGCAGCTCGAGGCGATGTTAACCACATTTATATTGGCGAACGTACTAACATACAAGATGGATGTGTATTACACGTCACTCATAAAAATACTGAAAATCCAGAAGGCTATCCACTGATTATCGGCAATGATGTGACGGTCGGTCATAAAGTGATGCTACACGGATGCACTATTCACGATCGTGTATTAGTTGGAATGGGTACGATTGTTCTTGATGGGGTAATTGTTGAATCAGATGTCGTTATCGGAGCTGGAAGTTTAGTCCCACCAAATAAGCGATTAGAAAGTGGTTATCTTTATATTGGTAGCCCGGTGAAGCAAGCTCGCCCCTTAAAAGAAGAAGAAAGAGCTTTTCTATTAAAATCAGCAGATAATTACGTAGTGAATAAAAACGACTATCTTACCGAGATAAAGTAGCCGTCACCTTTAACCTAGTTCGACTTCTCCAACTAGGTTAAAATCTTCATTTTCTATCGCTTTTTCAGCTAATTCTTCTAAATCAAATCGTAAAGCGTCAAATTCCACTAATATTTCATTTTCTTGAATTTGATAGCCAGCCATTTCGGACAATTTTCCCAATGAAACCACGCATTCAATAAGTTTTCCGGCTTGTTGAGCAGGAAAAATAATAACGTTACGTTCCTCTACCCAAGTTTGAATATCAGGAAATAATATATTTTGATTCATAAAACGACCTTGCACTAATATTCAACTACCAAAATTTTTTCTTAATTCACGTAATACTTGCTGATTACTCGGCCTCAAACCTCGCCACAGCATAAAACTTTCGGCAGCTTGTCCAACAAGCATTCCTAAACCATCATATGCATGAATAACACTATGAGATTTTGCCCAATCATTAAAACGGGTATTCTTCGAACCATAACTCATGTCATAACTGATACTTTGCGGAGTAAAAATATTGATACTGATATCTGGCAAGTTTCCACTTAGCCCAGCTGACGTTGAGTTAATGATAATATCAAAAGAAGTGTCAATTTCTTCCATTGGCATGGCGTGGATATGACCAAAAGGAGAAAACACATCGGCGAGCGCTTTGGCTTTTTCAAAGGTGCGGTTGGTAATGACTATTTCAGCAGGATGTTGATCTAATAGTGGCTTCAAAGCCCCTCTTGCCGCACCACCAGCACCCAACAATAAAACTTTAGCTCCTTTTATCTGTGACTGATATTGCAATAAGTCCTGAACCAACCCTTCACCATCAGTATTGTCACCAATGATTTGTCCGTCATCCAACTTCTTCAGTGTATTCACCGCTTGAGCCAATTGCGCTCGTTCGGTTAAACGATCGGCAAATTCAAAAGCATCCAATTTAAATGGCGCTGTCACATTGCACCCTTTGCCACCTTGAGCAAAAAACTCACTTACAGCCACTTTAAAACCATCAACCGGTGCTTCAATAATACCGTACTCCATTTGCTGACCCGTCTGACGAGCAAATAAAGTGTGAATGAATGGTGATTTACTGTGTTTAATCGGGTTTCCAAAAACAGCATAGCGATCTAGTTTATTAATGGCCATATCCTTGCCTTTTAAATAGTCATTACCAATCTCTTGGTTTTAAGTAATCTTGGTATAAAGACGCTTCTGCTGATCCAGTTGCTGGAGTATAATCATATTCCCAGCGCGCCAATGGGGGCATTGACATTAAGATTGACTCAGTACGCCCACCACTTTGTAAACCGAACAGAGTACCGCGATCATAAACCAAATTGAATTCAACATAACGACCACGACGATATAACTGGAACTGACGCTCCCGTTCACCATATTCATGATCTCGTCTTTTCTTCACGATAGGCAAATAAGCTTGAGTAAACCCTTCCCCCACAGATTTCATGTAATCAAAGCAGACTGAAAAATCCCATTGATTTAAGTCATCAAAAAATAAACCTCCCACACCACGAGTTTCATTACGGTGAGGTAAGAAGAAATATTTATCACACCATGCTTTATGTGCTTTATAAACATGCTCACCAAATGGTGCACAAATCGCTTTAGCTGTGTCATGCCAATGCTGGCAATCTTCTTCAAATGGATAGAAAGGCGTTAAATCAAATCCCCCCCCAAACCACCAAATAGGTTCTTCACCCTCTTTTTCTGCAATAAAAAAACGTACGTTAGCGTGTGAAGTGGGGATATAAGGGTTTTTAGGGTGGAGAACCAAAGAAACCCCCATAGCTTCAAATTGACGACCAGCCAACTCGGGACGATGAGCTGTTGCCGATGCTGGCATTTTATTACCAAACACATGGGAAAAATTCACGCCACCTTGTTCAAACACACCACCATCTCGAATAACACGGCTACGGCCACCACCACCTTGCTCGCGATCCCACTCATCCTGTAAGAATGCTCCTCCATCCACCGTTTCCAACTGAAGGCAAATAGAATCTTGCAACGACATTAAAAAGGCTTTCACCGCTGATTTGTCGACCTTTTGCATGATTTATCCTTGTCTTAATACATTGGATGTTTTGGCATCTCGAATTTCAGTTGGCACTGTTCTGCCGCCCACCTTACCTTCCAAAATAGCAATGAGTTTATCACCAAACTGATATTGAACCTCTTCAGTCGTACGGCAAGGTTCAAGACCGGTTAAGTTAGCGCTCGTTGAGGTTATTGGCTTACCAAAAGACAAGCAAAGCTTTTGAACTAATGGATGATCGGTCACTCGTACCGCAATAGAATGAAACTGTCCAGTAAGATGAGAGGAAACATTCTTATTAACCGGCATAACCCAGGTAACAGGACCAGGCCAACTAGCTTTAACCGTTTGAAGTTGCTCATCAGTTAATTGAGAGTCATCAATGTAAGGAAATAATTGTTGATAACTCGCCGCAATCAAAATTAGCCCCTTTTCTATTGGGCGCTGCTTAAGCTGAAGTAATTTCTCAATCGCCGACAAGTTATCAGGATCGCAACCTACACCAAATACTCCTTCAGTTGGGTAAGCAATCACGTCACCTTGGTGCAGCGCTTGTACAACAGCATCAAAATTATCCAACATTTGTTCCTCTTAGAGTGTGTCAGTTCACTTTATATTGACCAGTGTATAAAACCTTGGTGCTCATGCCTAAAAATTTTTCATTTCAATCTTAATTTCTTTAACCGCAATACAATTAGATTTCACTTTTAAACCAAACAACCTAACGCAAACGTTTTCCTTGGTGAGTTTTAACCGTATAATGTCGAACAATTCCCCTAATTCACTTATAAAAGACCTACGTTAAGGAGTTTTCGATGAAAGTTGGAATCATTATGGGTTCAAAATCCGATTGGCCAACCATGAAACTTGCCGCTGAAATGTTAGATCGTTTCAATGTGCCTTATGAAACCAAAGTGGTTTCCGCTCACCGAACTCCTCACTTATTAGCTGAATACGCAGAAAGTGCAAAAGCGCGTGGACTTAAAGTCATTATTGCTGGGGCTGGCGGTGCCGCTCACCTTCCAGGCATGGCTGCAGCCTTCACCAGCTTACCGGTATTGGGTGTGCCGGTTCAATCTCGTGCACTCTCTGGAGTTGATTCTCTTTATTCGATTGTTCAAATGCCAAAAGGCATTGCAGTGGGCACCTTAGCAATTGGTGAAGCCGGAGCAGCAAACGCGGGTATTCTCGCCGCGCAAATTTTAGGTACCCATGATGAAAAGATCATGGCTTCAGTTGAAGCTTTTCGTAAAGAGCAAACTGACACCGTTTTAGCGAATCCAAACCCGGCTGAGGATTAAGACTTATGGTAAATCAGCAAGTTCTTGTTTTGGGTGCGGGTCAATTGGCTCGAATGATGTCGTTAGCTGGCGCGCCATTAAATATTGATATTGCCGCTTTTGATGTCGATAGCGAAAAAATCATTCACCCATTAACACAACATGTTATTGGTCATGGATTAAATAACGCCATCGCTCAAGCCAATGTCATCACTGCCGAGTTTGAACACATTCCCCATTCTATCTTAGAGGTTTGTGAAAGAAGCGGGAAATTACAGCCTTCCACTCAAGCGATTAAAGCAGGTGGTGATCGTCGCATTGAAAAGCAATTACTTGACGATGCGAACGTCGCAAATGCCAAATACACCATCATTACCAATAGATCTGAATTCGACGCAGCTATTGCCTATGTCGGTGTCCCTATGGTGCTAAAAACCGCTTTAGGTGGTTATGATGGAAAAGGACAATGGCGCTTAAAACAACTTGAACAAGTCGAGTCTATTTGGCAAGAAATGGAACAAAGCTTATTGAATACCCCACACCAAGCCATCGTGGCTGAAGAGTTTGTTCCTTTCGGAAGAGAAGTGTCTTTGATTGGAGCCCGTAGAGCCAATGGAGACATCGTCGTCTACCCATTAGCTGAAAACATTCATGTCGATGGAGTATTAAGCCTTTCCACCGCTATTAATGAACCAGAGCTCCAAGAACAAGCAAAAAAAATGTTTATCGCTATTGCAGACAAACTCAATTACGTTGGTGTTTTGGCCATTGAGTTTTTTGATGTAGAAGGGCTGCTACTGGTTAATGAGATCGCTCCGCGCGTTCATAACTCTGGTCACTGGACACAACAAGGTGCCGAAGTTTGTCAATTTGAGAACCATTTACGTGCCGTGTGTAATTTACCGCTAGGCGATACTCGTCTTATTCGTCCAACAGCAATGGTGAATATTCTCGGCCTGGATACTTTACCAGAAGCCATCTTCGATATACCAAACTGTCACACGCATTGGTACGGGAAAGAAAAACGATCTGGACGAAAAATGGGCCATATAAACATTTGCGCTGATTCATCTGAGCAATTAAACGATACCCTGAAAAAACTAGCCAGCATTCTTCCAGTTGCCGACTTTCCGGCCTTACATAAGCACTAAGTTTTTAGACTATGACCAGTGGGTGGGCCATCAATGCCCACTTTTAATCAAGTTGAACCTTCTGACATTTACGATCAGCGCACTGAATTTTCACCCCACTAACTAAACGCTTTTCAACCAATAAAGGAAAGCCACACTGTTGGCATTTCCCTTTAACAGGAAGCAAGTTGATAGAAAATTTGCACTTTGGATAAGCATCACAAGCATAAAAGCTTTTCCCAAACCGAGACTGACGCTCAACCAATTGACCACTTTTACATTCAGGACAAGTTAAGTTCAATTCCGCAGCTTGTTCAGGTTTTGGATCGGAAGATTCAATATGGTGGCACTCAGGAAAGCGGCTACAACCAATGAACATACCATATCGGCCTTGACGTAACACCAACTCACCTTGCTGCACATCACTTTCTGCTTGCTTAGCACATTCAGGACAAACCACACCTAACGCTTTAATAATATGCCCATCATTTTGATGTAACGGACGAATATAATCACAGCTCGGATAGTGGTTACATCCCAGAAAGGGACCATGTTTACCATGACGAAGCTGAAGCTCACCTTGCTGTGTCTCATGACATTTTGGACAAGCTTCGTGCTCTAAAGCATGTTCATGGGCTGAAAATAACTTCTGATCGATTTTTTTGCTCATTATAATGAATTCAAATTAATGAACTAAGCCTTGTTCAGTAGAATAAAGTAACTCTTCCATTTGGGTATAAGCATTTTCATTACCAGGCACATTGAATAGAACCATTAAAATGACCCATTTTAAGTCATCCAAAGTGAACTCTTGCGTTTCTAATCCCATGATTCGATCAATTACCATTTCACGAGTTTCGGTAGTGAGTACTTTTACTTGCTCTAGGAAAAGAAGAAAACCACGACACTCTACATCAAGTCGTAGGGTTTCATCTTGAGTATAGATGCGGGTTGAATTAGCCGATCCTGTTGCCATATCAAGGCGTTCACCTTGCTGTAAGGCAGCCAAACCTTCTAACCAATGAAGTGCTTTATAAATTTCTTGTTGATGAAAGCCGGCTCTTAGTAACTCATCTTCAAGTTCATCTTGATCAATCATGAGCTCTGCATCGCTATGAATATAAGTTTCAAACAGGTACATAAGAATGTCCATCATAGCTTTACCCTCCGCGGCAACAACGTTAAATTAGCTAATTCTTATTATTAAGAATATAGCCTCCTTGAACCGAAATAACATGCCCCGCTAATTCAAGCTCCAAAATTTGCATCATTATCTCATGTACCGGTATATGGGTACGTTCAGACAAAATATCAACCGGGGTAGGTTCATTTCCTACGTTAGCCAACAGTTGAGGAAATGGCAATGCTTGCTGTTGCGATGTTGATGTTGATGTTGATTCAAAACTTAATTGGGATTGAACAGGTTGGTAACTATAAGCATTATTCCCCAATAAAGACCGAGCAAACACTGGATTCATTTCATCAAGAATATCCTGAGCACATAGCGCCATTATTGCACCATCTTGAATTAAACGATTCGTTCCAGCGTGTCCAGAATGATAAATGGAGCCGGGCAGTGCAAATACATCACGGTTTTGCTCCAGTGCATAACGGGCAGTAATTAGAGATCCACTGCGTTCGGCAGCTTCAATCACCAACACACCTTGAGATAATCCACTAATGATACGGTTTCGACGAGGAAAATGTTCAGGTCTTGGTTTGGCGTTAGGGCGAAACTCAGAGACTAACGCACCACCTTGTTGCACAATCCGCTCAGCTAAGCCTTTATGACGTGAAGGATAAACCTGATCAACTCCAGAACCTAATACCGCAATAGTGGTTCCTTGAGCTTGCAACGCCCCATCATGCGCATGCCCATCGATCCCCAACGCCAGACCACTCGTTACCGCCATACCTTGAGAAGCAAACTCATAGGAAAATTCACGAGAGGAGCGAAGCCCATCAATACTCGCATTACGACTCCCAACTATGGCAATTTGTGATTGATGCAAAGCATCAAGATTACCTTTAACAAATAATACTGGAGGATGAGATGACATCTGCTTCATCAGACTGGGATAACGATCGGATAAAGGTGTCACAATTGAGTGTAATCCTGAACTCGCTAACCAAGTTAAACACTGATCAACGTCAGCATTAGATTCTTGTTGAATATATTGAATCTGAGCCGGTTTTAATCCCAAACTTTGTAACTCTAAAACAGAATAACTAATAATATTTTTCGGAGAATCGACCGATAAAAGGCGAGATATTGATACCCCACCTAATTTAGGGGTGAAACTTAAAGTTAACCATGCACAAAGTTGAGATTCAGTCATTGGACATTAAACGGTTAAGCATTGTCATCACCTTGAGAAGATTCCGAGCTAGCGGTGTTTTGGGTTGAAGGATTCACGTGATTAGTTTGAACGGGGGAAATTGCAATACTGTTCACTCCAATTGGCTCGTCACTTTGGGTGATCAAAGCCAAACTAAATTTAGCGTAAGGACGAATAACCACCATCTGACCAATAGCGATCGGTGGAAGTTCTGCTGAACTAAACCCATTCACACCAATTTCTTTTTTATATCGGTAGCTACCTTTTCCACCATAAATCACCGCACCTTGTTTGGATAACTCAAACGTACTCCCTTGACTCAAACCGTCATCAAAACCACGATCAATCACCACCACCTGATTAAGGGCCATAAAATAATGACCGTCCATTGAACCTTTAATATTGGCAATCATTCCCGCGGGTGCTGGGTTTGGATGAAATACAGTTGATAGTGCTAAATCATTACCAATAACAGGCAGCGCAATATCATTAATCATAATTTCTTGCTGTTGATTAATTACTTGCAGAGCACTGTATTTATCACTGGTTTCTTTTAGTTTAGCGCGCGCAACCAAACGAAGTGAGTAAGCACTCGCATCCACATCATCACCACTACGCTCATATTGATTAACCAAACGATAAATAGTCCAATCAGGATGCGTCACTTTCCCATCGATATAAATACGTTCATTATGACTTAAAAATTTACGCCCCTCACTGGTACCTAAAACACGTAGTGCACTTTTTTTATCATCATCGGTCAATAATAAATCAGACTTCAAATAAGGTATCACTAAGCCCTCAGCCAGTGTTGGGATTGCCTTTTTATTCTGTTTACGGACATGAGGACCCATTTTTTTCATCGGTTTTAAACTTAATAATGGCTCACCATTGCGCCATGTTAAGGTCAATTTATCACCAGGGTAAATCAAATGTGGGTTTGAAATTTCAGGATTGACTTGCCACAAACGAGGCCATAGCCAAGGGCTATCTAAAAACAGTGCCGAAATATCCCATAATGTATCACCTTTTTTCACCACATAGGTCGTTGGTGCATCTTGTTTCAACAACAGTGGCTGCTGAACCGATGTTGAGGCAAAAACTGAAAAACTTACCAATAGAAAAACAAAAATTTTACATGTAAATCGCGTTACTTTAGACATGACCTTAGATTCCTTGGTCGACATTTTGTCGCTTAATGTCATTGGATGCTGTCATTTGCCTTCTAAAATGTCTAGAATTGTAGCCATAAGGTTTAAGCTGTTTTCGGCACAGTTCAATATTTAGAGTGTATATGTCTGTATTACAAGTATTAACATTCCCAGATGATCGCCTTCGTACCGTTGCAAAACCGGTAGATAAGGTGACATCTGAGCTTCAAAAATTCATCGATGACATGATTGAAACCATGTATGACGAAGAAGGTATCGGCCTTGCGGCTACCCAAGTTGATTTTCACCAACGAATTGTCGTGATCGACGTTTCTGATGAAAGAGATCAACCTATGGTATTAATCAATCCTGAGATTTTAGAAAAACGTGGTGAAGATGGAATAGAGGAAGGCTGCCTTTCTGTGCCTGGCGCGCGCGCTTTAGTTCCTAGAGCAGCAGAAGTTACCGTTAGAGCATTAGATAGAGATGGCAAAGAATTTACGTTTGAAGCTGATGATTTACTCGCCATTTGTGTTCAACATGAACTTGACCACTTGATGGGTAAATTGTTTGTCGATTATTTATCACCGTTAAAGCGTAAACGCATTCAAGATAAGCTTACCAAAATCAAGCGTTTCAACGAGAAACAAGATAAGTAACAGCCAACATAATACCCAATATTATTGAGAAACTCTTTCAGTAATCTTGAGTATATAAAATTGAGAAGGAAACCTACCTTGAGTCAGTCTTTAAGAATTGTCTTTGCAGGTACTCCGGATTTCGCCGCCCGTCACTTGGCGGCGTTGTTGTCTTCGGAGCATGATGTTATTGCCGTTTATACTCAACCCGATCGCCCAGCTGGTCGTGGTAAAAAGCTCACAGCAAGCCCAACCAAAACATTAGCGTTAGAGCATAATATTCCAGTATTTCAGCCTGAAAATTTCAAATCAGATGAAGCAAAACAACAACTCAAAGCCTTGAATGCTGATTTAATGATTGTAGTCGCTTACGGTTTATTGTTACCTCAAGCCGTACTCGATACTCCGCGCTTAGGGTGTATAAATGTACATGGTTCCATCTTGCCTCGCTGGCGCGGCGCGGCGCCTATTCAACGCTCTATTTGGGCAGGAGATAAACAAACCGGTGTGACCATCATGCAAATGGATATTGGGTTGGATACTGGTGACATGCTATCTGTTGCTACCTTACCCATCGAAAATACTGATACCAGCGCGTCTATGTATGAAAAATTGGCAGAGTTAGGACCTACCGCCTTGACGCAGTGCCTAGTCGATATTGCCAATAATCAAATATCACCCCAGAAGCAAAATGATGATGAAGCCAGCTACGCCAAAAAGTTAACGAAAGAAGAAGCCAAAATTGATTGGAACCATGACGCAGAGCATATTGAGCGTTGCATTCGCGCTTTTAACCCTTGGCCGATGAGCTATTTTAGTATTGAAGAAAGTGATAGCAAACAAAGCAATGTTAAGGTGTGGCAATCCCGAGTAGAAACAACGCTGACAGCTCATACTCCAGGTAAAATTATCCAAGCGGATAAGACCGGTATTTATATTGCAACCGGAAAAGATATTTTAGTGCTAGAGCAATTGCAGATCCCAGGCAAAAAAGCATTATCGGTACAAGACACATTAAATGCTCGCAGCCACTGGTTTGAAGTTGGCAACCAACTAAACTAAAGCTTGGCATCATTGAAAGGTACGGGAATGTGCCTTTCTTTATTTTATCCATTATTTTGTGGCTTGCGTTTGCGAGTTACTGACAAGAGAAAACACAATGAATGTTCGCGCAGCCGCTGCCAATGTCCTTTTTCAAGTGGTCGACAAAGGTCAATCGTTATCACACGCTTTACCTGCCGCTCAAAAAACAATTAAGCCACGAGATTACGCTTTGCTGCAAGAAATTTGCTACGGCGCTCTGCGTTATTTACCTCGCTTGGAATCTATTGCTAACGAACTAATGGATAACCCACTAAAAGGGAAAAAGCGCGTTTTCCATCATCTTATTTTAGTCGGTATTTATCAATTAAGCTTCATGCGTATTCCTTCTCATGCCGCAGTAGCAGAAACGGTAGAAGGCACAAAAACACTCCGAGGCCCAAGTCTCAGCGGTTTAATCAATGCGGTATTACGTAGCTATTTACGCGATCAAGAGGCATTAGATTCCAAGTCGGTTAGCCATAATGCAGGTAAATATGGTCACCCAAGCTGGTTACTAAAATTATTACAAGAAAGCTACCCAGAGCAATGGGAAGCTTTGGTTGAAGCCAATAATAGTAAGGCACCAATGTGGTTGCGTGTAAACCGTAAACACCATACTCGTGCTGAATATCAAGTATTGCTGGATCAAGAAAATATCGAATATACCCTTCATCCAGAAGCAGAAGATGCGATAAAGCTATCGTCACCTTGTGATGTCACTGTGCTGCCCGGGTTTAGCCAAGGCTGGGTTTCCGTCCAAGATGCCGCAGCCCAATTATCCGTCAACTACTTACAACCACAAAATGGTGAATTGATCTTAGATTGCTGCGCCGCACCCGGCGGAAAAACGGCTCATATTTTAGAACATACTGAAGATACAGAAGTCGTGGCGATTGACAGTGATGTTAAACGATTAGACAGAGTTTATGACAACCTTGAGCGACTACAATTACGCGCTGATGTGATTTGTGGCGATGCTCGCTACCCGGAAGAGTGGTGGCATGGTGAGAAGTTCGATCGCATTTTACTCGATGCCCCTTGCTCTGCTACCGGTGTCATTCGCCGCCATCCTGATATTAAATGGTTACGTCGAGCCAGTGATATTGAAGCATTGTCGGTATTACAAAGCGAAATTCTAGACGCGATGTGGAGACAATTAAAACCAGAAGGTACTTTGGTTTACGCTACATGTTCAGTCACACCACAAGAAAATGTTGAGCAAATTCGTGCTTTTTTACAACGTACATCAAACGCACAATTAATCAATTCTGATATTAATAAGCCAGGTCGCCAAATATTTCCAGGTGAAGAAGATATGGATGGATTTTATTACGCCGTTTTACGCAAAACAATTTAGTTCTTATTTTATATGGCATTAATTTATCGCTAATTAACTCAAGCTTAACTTAGGTATTACTCACACTATGAAAATCATTATTCTTGGCGCTGGACAAGTTGGCGGTACGCTGGCAGAAAACTTAGTTGGTGAAAATAACGATATTACGATCATAGACCGCAATACCGATCGCTTGCGAGAATTACAAGATAAGTACGATTTACGGGTGGTCAATGGCCATGCTAGCCACCCCGATACATTACGCGAGGCTGGCGCTCAAGATGCCGACATGCTAGTGGCTGTGACCAATTCAGATGAAACCAACATGGCTGCATGTCAGGTGGCCTTCACATTATTCAATACTCCAAGCCGTATTGCTCGCATTCGTTCACCAGAATACCTCGCTGAAAAAGATGCTCTCTTTCAATCTGGCGCCATTCCAGTTGATCATTTAATCGCGCCAGAAGAGTTAGTAACCAGTTATATTGAGCGGCTCATTCAATATCCTGGCGCCTTACAAGTCGTCAGCTTTGCTGAACGTAAAGTCAGTCTTGTTGCTGTAAAAGCCTACTATGGCGGCCCGTTAGTGGGGAATGCACTTTCAGCCCTACGCGATCACATGCCTCATATTGATACTCGGGTTGCCGCTATTTTCCGTCAAGGTCGCCCTATTCGCCCTCAAGGCACCACAATCATAGAAGCAGATGATGAAGTGTTCTTCGTCGCCGCCAGTAACCACATTCGCGCAGTCATGAGTGAACTGCAACGCTTAGAGAAAACCTATCGCCGCATTATGATTGTCGGCGGTGGTAATATCGGATCTAGCCTCGCTAAGCGATTAGAAAAAGATTACAGCGTCAAACTGATTGAACGCAGTTATCAACGTGCCGAACAACTTTCTGAAGAACTCGAAAATACCATCGTGTTTTGCGGTGATGCCGCCGATCAAGAGCTACTCAATGAAGAAAATATCGACCAAGTGGATGTGTTCATCGCACTGACAAACGAAGATGAAACCAACATCATGTCGGCCATGCTAGCAAAACGCTTAGGTGCCAAAAAAGTAATGGTGCTGATTCAACGTAGCGCTTATGTCGATTTAGTACAAGGTGGCGCTATTGATGTGGCAATTTCTCCTCAACAAGCCACCATTTCGGCACTACTAACGCACGTACGCCGTGCTGATATTGTCAACGTTTCATCTTTACGACGTGGGGCTGCAGAGGCCATTGAAGCCATTGCCCATGGCGATGAGACCACATCCAAAGTTGTAGGTAAAGCGATTGGCGATATAAAACTACCACCAGGCACGACCATCGGCGCCATTGTTCGCGGTGAAGAAGTATTAATCGCTCACGACCGAACCATCATTGAACAAGATGACCACGTTGTGATGTTCTTAGTGGATAAGAAATATGTGCCAGATGTTGAACGCCTATTCCAACCGAGTCCGTTTTTCTTATAAAGATGGCAATATAAACCATGGTTAATTATCGCCCAATATTATTCGTTCTTGGACTCGTACTATCGAAAATAGCACTGTTCATGTACGTCCCAACATTAATGGCTTTTTTTACCGGAACCGATGGGTTCATTGAATTTGGCCAAGCTGTGATCATCACTCATATCGCCTCATTCATACTACTCACCCTTGGTCGCACCAAAGATTTTCGCCTTGGCGTGCGAGATATGTTCCTCATTACTAGCCTTGTGTGGACTATCGCCAGCTGTTTTGCTGCATTACCATTCATGTTTCTCAACCATATCAGCTTTACTGACGCTTATTTTGAAACGATGTCAGGCATTACCACAACAGGTTCAACGGTATTGAGTGGCTTGGATAACATGGCACCAAGTATTCTATTATGGCGCTCAACACTACAATGGATAGGTGGTGTCGGTTTTATCGTCATGGCTGTTGCTATCTTGCCAATGCTAAATGTCGGGGGGATGAAGTTATTCCAAACAGAATCATCCGACTGGTCAGATAAAAGCAGCCCAAGAGCCAAAAATGTCGCTAAAAATATTGTATGGGTCTACTTAATTCTTACGCTGCTTTGTATTCTTGGTTATTTTATGACTGGTATGGGTTGGTTTGACGCCATTAATCATGCCTTTACCACGCTTTCAACCGGAGGTTATTCAACCACCGATCAATCAATGAATCACTTCTCTCATGGTGCGCATTGGATAGGCTCTATCTTCATGTTTTTAGGGGGATTACCTTTCTTACTTTTTATTGGTGCTCTGCGTAAAAAAAGCCCCAAAACACTTCTGCTTGATGCTCAAGTTCGTGGCTTTTTCTACTTAGTCGTCTCTGCTAGTCTCATCGTCGCTTTTTGGATGACTTTTCAAGACCAGTATGCATTTACCGATGCCATTAGAATATCGACCTTTAACATCATTTCAGTGTTAACCACAACGGGCTTTGGTTTAGATGACTTTACCTCATGGGGAGGTCTTCCTTCTGTCATCTTTGCCTTTTTAATGATTGTTGGTGCTTGTTCTGGCTCTACAGCAGGTGGTATCAAAATTTTTCGATTTCAAATCGCTTCAACATTACTCAATAAACAAATGATGCGCTTAATCCACCCATCAGGCGTGTTTGTCCAACGATACAATCATCGCCCAGTTAATGATGATATTGTGCGCTCTGTGGTGGCTTTTGTTCTTACCTTTGTGCTAACAATTATCTTCATTGCTGGTGGGTTAAGCGCGATGGGTCTTGACCCAATTACCAGCATTAGTGGCGCCATGACGGCGGTTGCCAACGTTGGACCGGGAATGGGTTCTGTCATTGGCCCAACAGGAAACTTTGCATCACTCCCCGATGCGGCAAAATGGCTACTCAGTTTTGGTATGTTAATGGGACGCTTAGAAATCCTCACAATTTTAGTTGTCTTTTTCCCTGCGTTCTGGCGAACCTAAACCCACCCGTCTCCTAAATAAAAACCAAAAGGCGAATTCTAATAAAAGAATCCGCCTTTTTTATATAAAATAAAACTGCTGCTCTCATTGTCCACGTTAATCGAACTAACGCGAGTAGGCAGGTACCACTTAAGCCACAACTTTCGCCACAACCGGAACATACCAATAAATGCTGATAAAATGGCAAATACAACCACCTAATACGAACAAATGCCAAATAGAATGATTATATTGAATACGTTGACTAGCGTAAAAAATAACGCCTAATGAGTAAATAATGCCACCAGCCACCAACCACACGACCGCCATAATATCCAGGTGTGTTGCCAATTGATAAACCACCACCAAAGACAACCACCCCATAGCAAGATAACTTAATAGTGAAAATGCTTTGAATCGATACACAAAAGACACCTTCATAATCACCCCCAGTATCGCAATAATCCAGATCACCACCATCAATCCAATGGCCAACTCCGTTCTCAGCCCCACCAATAAAAACGGGGTGTAACTGCCTGCTATCAATAAATAAATCGCACTATGATCCAATGTTTTAAGCCATCGTTTTGCTAAAGGGTTAGCAATCGCATGGTACAAAGTCGACGCCAAAAATAAGACGATAATACTCGCCCCATACACCCCCATACTCACATAGGTTAAAGTATCCGCTTGGTAGGTATAAGACTTTATTAACAACATAGCCAAAGCCACCACGCCAAACAGCACCCCTAAACCGTGGCTAATACTGTTGGCAAGCTCTTCTTTGTATGTGTATTCAGGTGATGACATAAGAACAACCTAAATGATTTCCGATATTGGTGGTAATATTTTGGCACATTCAACTTACACTTGTAAGCTTAAATTATTTAAAACCTTCATTTCATAAAATAAAACTAAGAAGATTGATCTAAAAAAGCAATCACCTTATTACCTGCCGCTTTTGGATCTTCATCATGTTGCAGCACTAACTCTCGCTTAAGCTTATGACCACCAATTAAGTTAGATAACATACCGCCCATGCCCTTTTTCTGACGATCAACCTCAAACCAAATCGTTAAATCGTCTTGACTGCGATAAGTGACAATCTCTAACTCCCTCCAGCGTCCATGAAACTCGCCATGAACTGGTACAAACTCAAACTCTTGAACAAAAGGAAGATCAAAGCCTTTAACCGCTTCACATTCTACTTGGCGAATACGCAAACCCGCTTCTTCTAAAGCAGAAAAAATGCCATCTTCTAACGGATCTGGACGCACTGTAATTTCATCTTTATCGGTAGGATCAGAAGCCAGTGCAATGTCTAAACTAGTCTCAAGCCACACCTTAGAATCACCAAGTGTAATCGGCGTATTCCATGGCACATCCAATACCACAGAAAAAACGCGATCTTGTTGAGGCTCAATATCAAACGTTTCAGGCAATGACCACTTGGCTAATACATAGGTTTTAGCCACTTTTTGTCCTGGCATTTGTCGGTCATCTTGGTTTCGACGCTCCATTTGGTATCGACAGCATAATTTCAGATGAATATTGTCAATCGATTGTTTCGTAGCGCCACCATAAACATGAACATCAACGGCAACAGATTGCCCTGGGTATACAACATCTTGTTTAAGAATCGTATCTACTCGAGCCGAACCAATTCCTAAACTGGCTAAGGTTTTCTTAAAAAATGACATATCGACTCCTCATCTTTTTTAAATTTAAGTAAATTATTCACTTACCACTAAAAAGGTTATCGCATTAGCAAATATTTGTGACTATACTATTACACAGTCGAAAAGTTGTTCGATTGCTGGTCGTAAATTGGACAAACAATCAGAATAAATAATGATTGGATCAGCTAACAATAGCAATGGATATGCGTTTTTATAGGTAGTTACTATATGCGTCCCGTTCCTGTTCGTGCTTCATGTTCTCGTGGTTCAGCGTCTCGTCGTCGCCATTGCTTTGTTGCAGCTCCTGTAGCAAAGCCTGTTAAAGCGCCAACAAACACGCCTAATCAACAGTAATGCAACACACTGAACTTATTCAAGAGCGTAGCATCATTTAGGTGCTGCGCTTTTTTTTATAATTTGATACCGTATCCTTACAAAATCCTTATTATCACTATGGAAATAAAATGAAATGTCACCGTGTAAACGAGCTGATGGAACTGCTTCACCCTGAATGGCAAAAAGATCCGGAGCTTAATCTTCTTCAATTCCTCATCAAGCTTAGCAAAGAAGCTGGCTATGAGGGCCCACTAGAAAACCTGACGGATGATGTACTCATTTATCATCTTAAAATGCGAAATAGCGCAAAGGAAGAGATGATTCCAGGCTTAGCTAAAGATCAAGAAGACGATTTTAAAACCGCATTATTGCGTGCGCGTGGCATTATAAAGTAGACACCACTTGATTGGCCAAGTTCACCACATCTTTTCTATCAGCTTGGCTTTATTTCTTTTAATTTCAATTGTTCACATAATATATCGATGTGAATTTACGATAAACCTTGAAGCGCGTAACGACTTCCCTACAGCCTTTCCTATATACTGTGGCACAATAATCCCGCGTAAATAAATCAAAGCAAAGCACTTTGATAGAGGATAAGGAAGCAGCAATGGATCCAAATAAAATCGATGTGAAAATTATCGTTCCCAAAACAAATCGTGATGCCAATGGCAAGATCTACGTGCGCAAAAGTCAAGGGGCTTATCAAAAGCTTCGGCGTTATGGTGGCTGGTTTTTAATGCTGCTGTTTGCTTTATTACCATGGATTTCTTATGACGGTAGACAAGCGATTTTATTTGATTTAGGTAAACAACAATTTCTTTTCTTTGGGGCAACATTCTTCCCTCAAGACCTCACTTTGCTTGCCTTAATTTTTGTTATTGCTGCCTTTGGTTTATTCCTTCTGACCACCTTTTTGGGCCGAGTTTGGTGTGGTTATTTATGCCCACAAACTGTCTGGACTTTCATTTTTATTTGGTTTGAAGAAAAACTCGAAGGCCCAGCTAACAAACGCCGTAAACAAGATAATAATAAGTACTCCTCTCACCTTATTGTCCGTAAAACCCTTAAACATATTGCATGGTGGGCTGTGTCTATCATCACAGGGTTAGTCTTTGTAGGATACTTCATTCCAATCAAAGAACTCTCTATTGAATTTTTCACTTTTGAATTAGGTTTCTTACCTGCTTTTTGGGTGTGGTTCTTTGCCGCCTGTACTTATGGAAATGCAGGTTGGATGCGTGCGATCATGTGTTTGCACATGTGTCCGTATGCCCGCTTCCAATCAGCCATGTTTGATAAAGACACCTACATCGTCGGTTATGATACAAAACGCGGAGAAAAACGAGGCCCTCGCTCACTAAAAGCAAAAAAACCAAAAGACTTAGGCGACTGCATTGACTGTAATTTATGTGTTCAAGTGTGCCCAACCGGAATCGATATTCGTAATGGATTACAGTATGAGTGCATCAATTGCGGAGCATGTATTGATGCTTGCGATCACACTATGGAACGCATGGGCTATGAAAAAGGGCTCATTAGCTACACCACGGAACATAAATTGGCAGGAAACAAAACCAAAATCATGCGTCCAAAATTGATTGGTTATAGCGTTGCTTTGGTGCTGATGCTGGCTTTGTTTATCGCTCAAGTAGTCACCGTTGATCCCATTAATATGAGCGTTCTGCGCGATCGTAATCAAATGTACCGTATTGATAGTAATGGCTGGATTGAAAATACTTATACCTTAAAAATCCTTAACAAAACCCAACAAGAACAACAATATAACATTGATGTGGCAGAGTTAAAAAATGTGAAATGGTATGGCTCGCAAACCATTTCTGTACCGGCGGGTCAATTGGTAAGTAAACCGTTAAGCTTAGCGGTAAGCCCAGATGAATTAACATCGCCGATAGTTAAGTTTGAGTTTATACTCTCAGACAATGATGGCTTTAGCTTAAAAGTAGAAAGCCGCTTTATTAAAAAGTTATAATGAGCACAATTACCAACAACACGTTTATAAACGAAAAGAGCTTTTCGTCACGTATTCACATTCCGTAATACAACAAGGAAGGGCTTGGTAACAAGCCCTTTTATTTTATGAACGATACCGACGTACAACTGAATATGGCTTTTAATTTTGAAGCCTTAACGCCTGATTTCATGTGGTATGCACTAGAAAGCATTGGTATTCGAGCCGAATCTGGGCTGCTGGCACTAAACAGCTATGAAAACCGTGTGTACCAATTTATCGATGAAGACAAACGACGTTATGTTGTGAAATTTTATCGGCCACAACGTTGGACACAACAACAAATATTGGAAGAGCATCATTTCACCCTCGAATTATTAGAACAAGATATTCCCGTCGCGCCACCTTGTCTAATAAACGGCATGACATTACACCAATACCAAGGGTATTACTTTGCACTATTCGCCAGTGTCGGGGGCCGTCAATTTGAAGTCGATAACCTTGATCAATTAGAAGGTGTTGGGCGATTTTTAGGTCGAATGCATCAAGTGGGACAAGCTAAGCCTTTTCTTCACCGTCCTACCATGAGTTTAGAAGAATACTTATATCAACCACGCAAACTTCTTAATAACAGTCCCTTCATTCCAAGCTATTTAGAAAACAGCTTTTTTAGTGACCTAGATAGGCTGATTGATCAATTAGAGCAACATTGGACAGAACCTAAATCAATTATTCGATTACATGGTGATTGCCATCCGGGGAATATTTTATGGCGTGATGGCCCTATGTTTGTCGATTTAGATGACTCCCGCAATGGCCCCGCGATTCAAGATATATGGATGCTACTGAGCGGTGATCGCCAAGATAAAACGATGCAACTGGACATAGTTTTAGAGGCTTATTCAGAGTTTTCACATTTTGATACCAATCAATTGAAACTGATTGAGCCTTTGCGAGGTCTTAGGATGGTGCATTACATGGCGTGGCTGGCAAAACGCTGGAACGATCCAGCTTTTCCGATTGCATTTCCATGGTTTAACGATGCAAAATACTGGGAAAATCAAGTACTGGCATTTAAAGAACAAATTGCCACTTTACAAGAACCAACATTATCATTAACCCCACAATGGTAATTCGCTTTTAAATGAAATGGAGTTGATTCACTAATGAAAAAAATTGTTACCTTTTTTGCTGCGCTTTTACTAAGCTTTGCAGTCCAAGCAGAACGTTTTCCTGAAGGCGATTACTATAAAGTTATCGACTTACCACGTTCATCAAGTCCTATTGTGACTGAGTTTTTCTCTTTTTATTGCCCACACTGTAATGACTTTGAACCTATGATTGGCGCCCTTAAAAAGCACCTTGATGGCAAGGCCGAATTCGAAAAAGTACCGGTTTCCTTTATGGGGGGCAACATGGGTAAGCCAATGAGTAAAGCTTATGCAACCATGGTGTCTTTAAATGTGGATGATAAATTAACCCCTGTGATGTTTAACCGCATTCACGCCCAACGTAACCCACCAAAAGATGAAGCAGATCTTCGCCAAATTTTCTTAGATAACGGTGTATCTGCCTCTGATTTTGATGGTACTTACAATAGTTTCGCGGTGGACTCTATGGTTCGCCGTTTCGACAAATCCTTTAAAGATAGTGGGCTATCGGGTGTTCCAACCGTTGTCGTCAACAATAAATACGTTGTCGATGCGAGCAAAATAAAAGACATCAACGAATACTTCGATTTAATTGATTCTTTATTGAAAAAATAATTCGATAACACAAACAAAACGGGAAGCTTAGTCAGCTTCTCGTTTTTTATACTCGCCATTCTACCGCCTTCGAAATAAAAGAATCACACCGCTTGTGCGGTAAGTTGCTTCAATAAACGATCCATATTTCGATAACCTAATGCTTCCGCTAAGTGGGGTTTTTGGATGTTTTCACAACCAGATAAATCGGCAATAGTACGCGCTACTTTTAAAATACGGTGATACGCTCTCACTGACAATCCAAGCTGATGCAAGGCATGCTCTAAAAACTCCGCATCTTGCTTTTCTAGTTGACAGTAATGTTCAATTTCTCTGCTCCCCAATAATGCATTCACCTTACCGCTGCGTTTTAACATTACTTGTCTGGCTTGCCATACACGCGCTTTAACCACCTCAGTCGGCTCACCTCGCTCTCCACCTTGAGATAGCATCCCTTTAGGTAACGCGGGAATTTCTATCGACATATCAAATCGATCTAATAACGGGCCAGATAAACGGCTTAAATACCGTAAGATCAGTTGAGGATTGGTACGAGACTGAGACCCTTCATAATGCCCCGTTGGGCTAGGATTTAACGCGCCCACCAATTGAAAACGTGCCGGAAAACGAGTTTTACCTGCAGCGCGCGAGATAATGATTTCACCAGACTCTAATGGCTCACGTAAAGAGTCGAGTACTTTTCGATCAAATTCTGGCATCTCATCTAAAAACAACAATCCATTATGAGCCAATGATATCTCTCCCGGCCTTGGGATCGAACCACCCCCTACCAATGCCGCCATTGAACTGGAGTGATGTGGTGCACGAAAAGGCCGGGTTTTCCAATTATGATGATTAATATCTAACTCTGTCAGTGAGGCTACCGATGCGCTTTCTAATGCTTCATCATTTTCCATCTCGGGGAGTAAATCGCACAACCGAGACGCCAACATTGTTTTACCAGTACCGGGAGGCCCGAGAAACAGTAAATTATGCGAACCTGCGGCGGCGATTTCAAGCGCACGCTTGCCTTGTTGCTGCCCAATGATATCTTGAAGATCTCGTTCGTTGGTTTTCACTTCTGGTTGGTGGGGAGCAATAAAAAGGCTTAGGTTTTGTTGACCACATAAATCCGCACAAACTTCCAATAACGTCGCGGCTGATTTATGTAACCCTTCCCCAACCAACGCCGCTTGATCGCCATTATCATTCGGCACCACCAAGCATCGTTGCTGCTTTTTACACGCCAATGCGGCAGGCAATACGCCTTTCACACGGCGCAATTCTCCCGATAATGCAAGCTCCCCAACAAACTCATAATGCTCTAACTTATTGATCGCAATTTGCTGAGAAGCAGCCAAAATCCCTAATGCTATTGGTAAGTCAAAACGCCCCCCTTCTTTGGGTAAATCAGCAGGCGCCAAATTGACAGTGATGCGTTTAGCCGGAAATTCAAAATTAGAATTTAAAATGGCGCTGCGAACGCGATCTTTAGATTCTTTGACCGTCGTCTCTGGTAAACCCACCAAAGAGAACCCCGGCATGCCGTTACTAATATGCACTTCAACGGTCACTTCAGGAGCTTCCACCCCAACACACGCTCGGCTATGTATGATTGCCAATTCCATTTTTTTATCCATTAATTAATTTGCCATAATTGACTGTTTTTTATCTGTATAGCTTTATATACAAGCTTTGAGCTGGGTCGTATGGTTAAAAAAGTGTGAGTTTTTGCTTGTATTATAAGCAGAGTCTGTGATACCACTAACAATACACGTTTACTAAAGTGCTTATTTGAAACTCAATATATGCATTTACATGGAAAATTAATGAACAAAATCGCTAAGCTAAACCTTCTCATTATTGTCATTCTCGTGGTCATTATTCGATCCGCGCGGGGATTAGTGAGCGATAAGTAAACACCAACACTAACAAGCCCCCGCACTCAAGTCCGGGGGCTTTTTTTATCATTAAAGAATCAAAAAATAAGAACAAATTAAAATGGGGCAAGGGAATGTCAATGTGGAAATCATTAAGGAAAGCAACTAGCTCAAGGGAGAATCACTCATGAATGGATCGGAGCTGGTCGTCAGCGCGTTACAACAAGAAGGCATCAAAACCATATTTGGTTACCCAGGAGGGGCCATCATGCCAATTTATGACGCGTTGTATGATGGTGGGGTTGAACACATCCTATGCCGTCATGAGCAAGGCGCTGTCATGGCTGCCATTGGCATGGCACGTTCAACGCAAGAAGTTGCGGTATGCATGGCAACATCTGGCCCAGGTGCCACTAATTTAGTCACAGGCCTTGCCGATGCATTAATGGATTCTATCCCAATTGTGGCCATTACTGGGCAAGTTGCCAGCAGTCACATAGGTACTGATGCATTTCAAGAAATGGATGTGATTGGCATGTCGCTGTCTTGCTGTAAACACAGCTATTTAGTCACCGATATAAATGATCTCGCCCCTATTCTTTCAGAAGCATTTGAAGTGGCAAAATCAGGTCGACCCGGTCCCGTTTTAGTTGATATCGCAAAAGATGTGCAATTAGCCGAAGCACCGGTAAAAATCTTACCTGAATTTACCCCCCCCCCAATTCCTGTTGCCAACAAAACTGCCATTGAACAAGCTCAACAAGTCTTAGCGAAAAGCCGTAAACCAGTGTTGTATGTTGGGGGAGGCGTACAGCTAGCCAAAGCCACCGATACGGTTCGAGAATTTCTAAAGCTAAACCCTATGCCAGCCGTCAGCACCTTAAAAGGCTTAGGTTCCATAGAGCGCCATTACCCACACTACCTTGGTATGCTTGGAATGCATGGCACCAAAGCCGCTAACCTAGTGGTACAAGAAGCAGATTTATTGATTGTTGTTGGCGCGCGCTTTGACGACCGAGTAACCGGAAAGCTCGACACCTTCGCTCCACACGCCAAAGTAATCCATTTAGATATTGATGCTGCTGAATTTAACAAGCTTCGTTTAGCTCATGCGTCATTACGTGGCGATCTCAACCTGTTATTGCCTCAGTTGGAATTGAGTAATGACATAACGGAGTGGGTTGACCACTGCAATCGCTTACGCACTAAATTCAAGTGGCGTTATGACCATCCCGGCGATCTTATCTATGCTCCAAAACTCCTTAAACAATTAAGCGACATGATGCCGGACAGCGCTATAGTCTCCACGGATGTAGGTCAACACCAAATGTGGGCGGCTCAACATATTCAACCTCGCGCTCCGCAAAATTACATCACGTCAGCTGGCCTTGGCACTATGGGGTTTGGCCTTCCAGCGGCTATGGGCGCTAAAGTTGCTCGCCCAGATGATGAATCCATCCTCATCACTGGAGATGGTTCTTTTATGATGAATATTCAAGAGCTTGGTACTTTAAAGCGCCGCCAAATCCCAGTAAAAATGGTACTACTGAATAACCAACGTTTGGGTATGGTTCGCCAATGGCAATCCCTATTTTTTGATGGAAGGCACAGTGAAACAATTTTAGATGACAACCCAGATTTCATCATGCTCGCCAAAGCGTTTGATATTCCAGGAAAAACCATTACACGCAAAGAGGAAGTAGAGCCAGCATTACAAGAAATGCTCGCCAGTAAGACCTCGTATTTATTACATGTATTAATTTCTGAAGAAGAAAACGTTTGGCCATTAGTGCCACCGGGTGCCGCAAACCAAGATATGTTGGAGAATACCTAATGGACAGATATCAATTAAACATCAAAGCCGATGATAAACCAGTATTACTAGAACGGGTATTGCGTGTCATCCGCCATCGTGGTTTTATAATTAGACAAGTAATAGCCACAGTTAATCATGAAAGTAATATTGCCAGCGTCGAAATCATTGTCGATAGCGGCCGTCCAATCAGCATTCTTATTAACCAAATAGAAAAGCTATGGGATATTCGCACGGTAGAAACACAACTATTACAAACTCACCTCTCAGAGTGAGCCTCGACGGATTGAAGAAGGGATAAAATAATGTCAACAAACACAGCGGATTTTATTTGGTTTAACGGAAAAATGGTACCTTGGGCAGACGCGAATGTGCATGTTTTAACGCACTCAATGCATTATGGCACCTCGGTTTTTGAAGGCGTTCGTTGTTACGATACACCGAACGGGCCGATCGTCTTCCGCCACCGTGAACACATGCAGCGCTTAAAAGATTCCGCTAAAATTTATCGCTTCCCAATCCCTTATTCGGTGGATGAAATCATGGAAGCCTGTCGTGAGACATTGCGAGCCAACAAGCTCGATTCGGCTTATATTCGTCCACTTGGCTTTATTGGTAATGTCGGCCTTGGCGTTTGCCCACCCGTTGATTCAGAAATGGAATTGATCATTGCGGCCTTCCCATGGGGCGCTTACTTAGGTGAAGAAGCGCTTGCTAATGGCGTTGATGCCATGATTTCCAGCTGGAATCGCGCCGCGCCGAATACTATTCCAACCGCGGCTAAAGCCGGTGGTAACTATCTTTCATCTTTACTGGTGGGCGGCGAAGCGCGTCGTCACGGTTACGATGAAGGTATTGCCTTAAGTGTGAACGGTTATATTTCAGAAGGTGCGGGTGAAAATATTTTTGTGATTAAAAACGGAAAAATTGTCACACCACCTGCCACCAGCTCAATTCTACCGGGTATCACTCGTGATTCTATTGTAACGCTAGCTCGTGATTTAGGTTACGAGGTTATCGAAGCAGATATTGCTCGCGAAGCGCTCTACCTTGCAGACGAAGTCTTTATGACAGGCACCGCCGCTGAAATCGTTCCGGTGCGTAGTGTTGACCAAATTACCGTTGGTGAAGGCAAACGAGGCCCGATCACTGAACAAATTCAATCGACTTTCTTTGGCCTATTTAATGGCACAACCGAAGATAAGTGGGGCTGGCTCGATCCAGTCTACCCACAAAGTAAATAAAAATAAAAGGAAGGAAATAACGCCTTCCTTTTTAACTCATTTTAAATTTAAACATTTGTATTAAAGGGAATTAATTATGCCAATCTATCGCTCTGCCACCACCACTCATGGACGAAACATGGCAGGTGCTCGTGCTTTATGGCGCGCCACCGGTGTAAAAGAAGAAGATTTTGGTAAGCCAATTATTGCCGTGGTCAACTCATTTACCCAGTTTGTTCCGGGTCACGTACACCTAAAAGACATGGGTCAACTAGTTGCAGCTGAAATAGAAAAAGCCGGTGGTATTGCCAAAGAATTTAATACCATCGCTGTCGATGATGGTATTGCGATGGGGCACGGCGGTATGTTGTATTCATTGCCTTCGCGTGAGCTTATCGCTGATTCCGTTGAATACATGGTCAATGCCCACTGCGCCGATGCGATGGTATGTATTTCAAACTGTGACAAAATCACTCCGGGAATGTTGATGGCGTCACTACGCTTAAATATTCCAGTGATATTTGTCTCTGGCGGTCCAATGGAAGCGGGTAAAACCAAGCTTTCCGATCAGATCATCAAACTTGATTTAGTAGATGCCATGATCCAAGGCGCCGATCCAAAAGTCTCGGATGCACAAAGTGAGCAAGTAGAACGCTCTGCTTGTCCAACTTGTGGTTCATGCTCTGGTATGTTTACCGCTAACTCAATGAACTGTTTAACCGAAGCGCTGGGGCTAAGCCAACCGGGTAATGGTTCAATGCTCGCTACTCACGCCGATCGCGAACAACTTTTCCTTACCGCGGGTCAACGTATTGTTGATCTAGCAAAGCGTTATTACTTAGAAGATGACGAGTCTGCTCTACCTCGCAGCATTGCCTCACGTGCGGCCTTTGAAAACGCTATGGCATTAGATGTCGCAATGGGAGGGTCAACCAACACTGTTCTTCACTTAGTCGCCGCCGCGCAAGAAGGTGAGATTGACTTCACCATGGAAGACATTGACCGTATTTCTCGTCAAATTCCAAACATTTGTAAAGTGGCGCCTTCCACGCCTAAATACCATATGGAAGATGTACACCGAGCTGGGGGGGTGATGGCGATTTTAGGTGAGCTTAATCGCGCCGGCCTTATCAACAATCAAACCAATACCGTATTAGGCATGACAATGGAGCAGCAGCTTGCCCACTATGACATCATGCAAACCCAATCGGAAGAGGTGAAAAAGTTCTTCCGCGCCGGTCCAGCAGGCATTCGTACCACCAAAGCTTTCTCACAAGACTGCCGTTGGGACACACTCGATGATGATCGTGAGAATGGTTGCATTCGCACTAAAGAAAACGCCTTTAGCCAAGATGGTGGCCTTGCCGTACTCAGCGGTAATATCGCCCTTGATGGCTGCATTGTGAAAACAGCCGGTGTTGATGAAAACAGTTTAACATTCGAAGGTCCAGCCGTCGTATTTGAAAGCCAAGAAAGCGCCGTTGAAGGCATTTTAGGCGGTAAAATCAAAGCTGGTGATGTGGTGGTGATTCGCTATGAAGGCCCTAAAGGCGGCCCTGGCATGCAAGAAATGCTCTACCCAACCACTTATCTTAAATCAATGGGCTTAGGGAAAGAGTGTGCGTTATTAACCGATGGTCGCTTCTCGGGTGGAACATCTGGTTTATCCATTGGTCACGTTTCACCGGAAGCGGCCAATGGCGGTACCATTGGATTAGTTAATCAAGGCGATATCATTACGATTGATATTCCAAACCGCACCATAGAACTAAAAGTAACCGAACAAGAACTGGCAGAACGTCATGCCAAACAAGAGCAACTAGGCTGGAAACCAGTTGCTCGTGAGCGTGTGGTTTCTTATGCACTAAAAGCCTATGCCATGCTAGCAACCAGCGCAGATAAAGGCGCGGTACGTGATAAATCTAAGCTAGAAGGGTAATCCTATGGCCGAAGATAGTGAGCAATCTAAGCTAAACCTTCCATACACTGGCGCAGAATACCTGCGCCAGATCTTGCGCGCACCTATTTATGAAGTGGCACAAGTCACACCGCTGCAAACTTTAACCCGTTTATCAGAGCGTTTAGGCAATCACATCCAGCTTAAACGTGAAGACAGACAACCGGTGCATTCATTTAAATTGCGTGGCGCTTACAACATGGTTGCCAGTTTAACCAATGCACAAAAACAGGCGGGCGTGATCACCGCCTCTGCGGGCAATCACGCTCAAGGTATTGCGCTTTCAGGTAAGCATCTATCTATTCGCGCCATCATTGTCATGCCCAAAACCACACCTGACATAAAAGTCAATGCGGTACGCGGTTATGGCGGTGAAGTCGTATTACATGGTAATAATTTTGATGAAGCCAAAGGAGAAGCAGAGCGTTTAGCCGCCGAACATGCTTACACGTATGTGCCTCCCTTTGATCATCCTTTAGTGATCGCAGGGCAAGGCACTATTGGCATGGAAATGCTGCAACAAAATGGTCACTTAGATTATATATTTGTACCCGTTGGTGGTGGTGGTTTAGCCGCAGGTGTGGCTGTACTTATCAAGCAACTTATGCCGGAAATCAAAGTGATTGCGGTAGAGCCTGAAGACTCAGCATGTTTAAAAGCAGCGCTTAATGCAGGAAAACCTGTGCCACTGGAGCGCGTCAGTATGTTTGCGGATGGCGTAGCGGTTAAAATCATCGGCAATGAGACTTTCCGTTTATGTCAGGAATATCTTGATGGGCACATTTGTGTTTCTAGCGACGAAATTTGCGCAGCGGTTAAAGATATTTTTGAAGACACCCGTGCGATTGCTGAGCCTTCTGGCGCACTGGCTTTAGCTGGGTTGAAAAAATACGCCGAGCAAAACCAACTCAAAGACAAACAACTTGGCGCGATATTGTCTGGTGCGAATACCAATTTTCACGGCTTGCGTTATGTGTCTGAACGTTGTGAATTAGGTGAAAAGCGCGAAGGCTTATTGGCCGTGACCATTCCTGAACGCAAAGGCGCTTTCTTCGAATTCTGTAACCTAATTGGTGGTCGTGCCGTCACTGAATTTAACTATCGTTATAACGATGATAAACAAGCCAATATTTTTGTTGGGGTACGGTTGCAAGAAGGCCAGCAAGAACTCGATCATATCGTAGAGGATTTACGTAACGGCGGTTATCCAGTAGCAGACCTTTCTGATGACGAAATGGCTAAGCTGCATGTTCGTTATATGATTGGTGGAAAACCGCTGAAACCACTCAAAGAGCGTTTATACAGCTTTGAGTTTCCTGAATCTCCAGGTGCACTACTGAATTTCCTCAGTACCCTAGGCACTCACTGGAACATCAGCTTATTTAACTACCGTAACCATGGCGCCGATTATGGTCGAGTGTTATGTGGTTTTGAGCTAGAAGATTCCGACTTAGAACGCTTCTCTGCTCATCTAAAAGAGTTGGGTTACCAATATAAAGATGAAAATGACAGCCCATCGTATAAGTTCTTTTTAAGTTAACTTTAACAACAAGCTAGTCTAAAAAATCAAGGCACTTATCATCCAACACATAACGATGATAGGTGCTTTTTCTTGGCGATCACTTTGAAGAAAACCGTTCGACATCTGAACGAATTTCATCAATTAACACCCTCGCAATATCCTCCTTATATTGTATTAAGTGAATAAACAACAAATCAGTAATCACGTTTTGCGCAGTACGTGATGCAATCGAAGAACTGCGGTTTTCACTTTCATCGGCAATGGTATCAAAACAAAGATCAGCAATTTTTCTTAACTTACTGCTTTTTGGCGACGTTAACGCGATCACTTTCGCGCCTTGTTGCTTAGCCGTTTCTGCTGCCAATAACACCTCTTTCTTATCCCCTGAAAATGAAATCACAATTTGTATATCCTGCGGAGTCAAGATACGAGCCACCGCGACTTGCACATGAGTATCCGATTCGGTTAAAGCGGTAATGCCAAGCTTAAGTAGTTTATAGCTTAAATCTTTGGCGGTTAATGCCGAACCACCAATACCTACTATTTGTACCCTCTGAGCCGCATCAATCCAGCGAATCGCTTGATCACACACCTCCATCGACAAGGCATTGGTAGTATTGACCATTGCATCTATTTTGGTTTGCACCAGCTTCTGGGCAATCACCGTTAAGGGATCATCGGATAAAATATCATGATGCAAAGGCGTCACTTGAGCGGAATTACGGCGAATAAAATCTTCATTAATCGCGAGTTTAAATTGACTGTAACCTTTATAACCGAGCTTCTGAGTCAGCTTTACAATACTTGATTGGCTGACCTCAATGAAATCCGCCATCTCTTGACTGGTTGAATGGCAAGCCAACTCGGGGTTATGGCTAATCCAATCAATAATTTTACGTCCGCTGATAGAAAACGATTCTCTTTGTTTCATCATTTTATGAAAAACCGACATAAAAACCCCAATATAAGAATAAATTATTCCATCAATAGGAATAAAAACAACCAAGAATAAGCCATTGATTAAATTAAATACCAATCAAAGTAAATTAAAAAAAGCCAAACTAGCCTAGTCATTATTCCACATTTGAGCAAAAAACGAATAACTTCAGCTGTGATCATGATCACCGATAAGGAATAAATTATTCCATATTATCTCCATCAAATGACCTTCCACCAGAGAGAAAGACGATGAAAATTGATTTAACCCATTTAGTGACGGAAAGCCGAAATACCGCCAGTGCTGAAATTGATACCCTTTCAACACAAGACATGCTGACCATCATTAACCAAGAAGATCAAAAAGTCCCTCTCGCCGTTAAAGCAGAATTACCCAAAATCGCTCAAGCAGTGGATGTCATCACTCAAGCATTTGCCGAAGGTGGCCGATTAATTTACATGGGCGCAGGCACTTCAGGTCGACTTGGTATTCTTGACGCCAGTGAGTGCCCACCAACCTATGGAAGCAACCCCGATCTCGTTATCGGTTTAATTGCCGGTGGTCATCAAGCGATTTTAAAAGCGGTAGAAAATGCCGAAGACAACGTTGAACTCGGTCAATCAGATCTTGTGTCACTAAATCTAACTAGCAAAGATGTGGTGGTGGGAATTGCCGCCAGTGGCCGTACCCCTTATGTGATTGGCGGTTTGAAATATGCCAATTCCGTAGGTGCGACCACCGTATCACTCGCTTGCAATCCAGGTTGCCCAATGGAAGCACAAGCCAAAATCGTGATCACTCCGATTGTCGGCGCAGAAGTCGTCACCGGCTCATCTCGCATGAAAGCAGGGACCGCACAAAAATTGATACTCAATATGTTAACCACTGGCGCAATGATTCGCAGCGGTAAAGTCTTTGGCAATTTAATGGTAGATGTTGAAGCCACCAACGCCAAGTTGATTCAACGCCAAACCAATATTGTGGTTGAAGCAACTGGCGTTACCAGTGAACAAGCCGAACAAGCGCTGAATGCTTGTGACCGTCACTGCAAAACTGCCATCTTAATGCTACTAGCGGATATTGATGCCAAGCAAGCGAAACAACGCTTAACCCAACATAACGGCTTTATTAGAGCAGCGCTCACTAATTAACCATTGGCTACTCAAGTAAACACAACCAAAATATAATAATTATTAGGAAATAAATCATGGCGAAAATAACCTCAGCGATGATGGAAACCATCTTAGCGACCGTAGGCGGCAGTGCAAATATCAATAAATGCGGTAACTGCATGACACGTTTACGATTGTCACTAAATAACAATGGATTGATTGACTTAGCGAGCCTGAAGTCAATAGCGGGTGTTATGGGAGTGGTTGAAGGTGATGAACAACTGCAAATTATTTTAGGCCCAGGTAAAGCGCAAACTGCTGCCGATCTGATGAATGACTTAATTGCCAACTCAAGCTCTGAAACGACGCAACCAACCGAAGACCAAAATTTATCGAATATCGCTTCTCAACAAAAGAAACAAATGAAGAGCAAACAAACCAGCTCGGTACAACGTTTTTTAAGTAAGTTTGCCACCATTTTCACCCCGCTGATCCCAGGCTTTATTGCGGCAGGTTTACTACTTGGCTTTGCTACGCTACTTGAACAAATTTACGTATTAGATCAAACGCCAAGTACTTTCATGGTCGATCTTATCGCTTATATGAAAGTATTTGGCAAAGGCCTGTTTGCTTTCTTAAGTATTTTAATTGGCTATAACGCCCAACAAGCGTTTGGCGGTTCCGGTGTCAATGGCGCCATCTTAGCCTCACTGTTTATACTCGGATATAACCCAGATGCCACCTCTGGTATTTACTCTGGTATGAGTGAGTTCTTCGGTATGACAATTGACCCACGCGGCAACATTATCGGGGTATTAATGGCGGCGATCATTGGCGCTCAAGTCGAAAAGTTTGTGCGTAAATATATGCCCGATGACCTCGATATGATCTTAACTTCTGTTGTCACGCTATTAATTATGGGTGTGGTGACTTTCGTTGTGATCATGCCAATTGGTGGCGAGCTATTTAAAGGCATGTCTTGGTTGTTCTTAAACTTAAATGACAACCCTATCGGCGCAGCTCTTTTAGCTGGTTTGTTCTTAATCTCGGTGGTGTTTGGTATTCACCAAGGCTTTGTTCCGGTCTACTTTGCTTTAATGGAAGCACAAGGGTTTAACTCACTATTCCCTATTTTAGCCATGGCAGGCGGCGGTCAAGTCGGTGCATCGATGGCTCTTTACTTTAAAGCCAATAAAGATGCGCTACTAAGAACACAAGTAAAAGGGGCGATTATTCCAGGGATTTTAGGGATTGGTGAGCCGTTAATTTATGGCGTGACATTACCTCGCGTGAAACCTTTCGTAACCGCTTGTTTAGGTGGCGCAGCGGGTGGTTTCTTTATTGGCTTAGTCTCTTATCTTGGATTGCCTGTTGGCCTAAATACGGTGTTTGGCCCATCTGGTATTGTTGCTCTGCCACTGATGACATCGGCTAGTGGTATCTTCCCAGCTATGATGGTGTTCTTAGTTGGCCTACTGATTTCTTACGTTGTTGGCTTCCTTGCCACCTACTTCTTTGGCACCAAAGATGTGGATTTAAGTTAACCTTATTTTAGCTAGATCCCCCCCTAGACTCTAGCTTGCGCCTTTACGACTAAACCATCCGGTAAAGGCGCTTTTTTATTTGCTCAACTAATATCAATACCAACCAATAACGGCTCACTTAAGCCAATCTTGATACATTTTTTGGCTGTCGCCGAGATAATCAATTAACCACTCCACCAGCTTGTTATCTTGATTTTTACGCCATACTAAACAACAGGCACTTAAGGGTTTATCACCGGTTAGATTCACTTCAATTAAATCGCCTTGCTCGATAAAAAACGTCGCCATATGACGTGGCATATACCCCATTCCGACTTTGTTTTTTAAACACTCAATCGCGCTAAACCAATTAGGCAGTAATAAACGACGCTGCTGTGCGGAATGCCAAGTATGACGCTTGGGTAATATGGTCGAGGTATCATCTAAACAAATCGCGGGAATCGCAGCTAAATCTTCATCGGTTAGTTCGCTTTGACTCGCTAATGGATGATCGGCGGCCATTACATACGCCCAATCAATACTGCCCATAGGTTTGACACCATAATCGCCACTGACTGGAATCGCCGAAGTTGCTCCAATCACGACATCAGCGCGCCCTTCAGAAATTGCTTCCCATGAACCATTAAACACCTCCATGTTGATCTGCAATTCGGCATAATCGAAAGTGTTATAAAAATCTTCAATTAAAGGCTTTAACTGCTCAAGCTTAACAATATTATCTATGGTTAATTTAACTGTTTTATGGTAGCCACTTTCGACTCGCTTGGTTTGCGCTTTCACTTCTTCCATTTGACGCAATAACTGGCGCGCTTCTTTAATAAAATGTTCACCGGCTTCGGTTAATTCCACTTTGCGAGTTAATCGATGAAATAGTTTCACACCAAGCTCTTTTTCGACCTGACGTACCGCATAACTTATCGCGGAAGGGACTTTGTGTAATTGCTCTGCCGCTGCAGTAAAACTGCCCATACGCGCTACAGTATCAAGCATTTGTAGTGACTGTTTTGAATACATACTCTTTCCCAATAAACCGACTTACTTACCTATCAAAAAATTTGAATGGTAGATTAAAATTATAACGTTTAATTTCTCAGATAGAAGAATTTATAATCCGCTCATTAAGATTGGCATCCAGCCTATTTACCCACATTCAATGGTCGTTTTATGAATATCGCAAAAACACAATTATTTTATCTTGCTGCCTTATCCATGTTGGGCTTCGTTGCCACCGACATGTACTTGCCGGCATTTAAGACCCTAGAAGCCCACTTTTCAACTGGCCCAGAATCGATTGCTTTATCTTTATCGATCTTTTTAGCCGGCATGGCTTCAGGTCAACTATTATGGGGTTTAGCGTCTGATAAGTTTGGTCATCGTAATACGCTAGCCACTGGTTTAGTGCTGTTTTCTTTAGCATCACTGGGGTTAGGTTTTAGCCAAGAAGTGTGGCAATTGTTAACCCTACGCTTTATTCAAGCGATTGGAGTTTGTGCGCCAGCGGTAATTTGGCAAGCGATGGTGATTAAGCGCTATTCAAGCTCGATGAGCCAACAAGTATTTGCATCTATCATGCCACTAGTAGCGCTTTCTCCCGCTATTGCACCACAACTTGGCGTGTTTTTAATGGCACATTTTGGTTGGTCGAGTATTTTCATCTTTTTAACTGTTGTCGGCGCAGCATTAACTTGGTTTACTCTTGCTCAGCCAAAAGATGAAGCCGAAGAACCGAAACAGACTTCAATCAAGCAGGATATCAAAGCGCTATTTAACTCTCGAGTGTACTTGGGGAATGTGATGATGTTCGCCATGGCTTCAGCCTGTTTCTTTGCCTATCTTACCGGTATGCCAGAAATCATGAC
Source organism: Vibrio casei (assembly GCF_002218025.2). Lineage (NCBI taxonomy): Bacteria > Pseudomonadati > Pseudomonadota > Gammaproteobacteria > Vibrionales > Vibrionaceae > Vibrio > Vibrio casei. The sequence goes on from NZ_AP018680.1 coordinate 2,743,219, forward strand.
ATCAATGGGTTATGATGCGAAAGACATTGGATTAAGCTTTATTCCTCAAACCATTGCTTTTATGGCTGGTGGCTATTTTGGTAAACGTTACGTAACCAAACTTGGCGATGCAAAAGTATTAAAAGTTTTACTAGGGCTGTTCACTGTTTCTGCTGTCATCATGTTTGTTGCCTCTCATATGACCATCAGTACTATTTGGCCGGTATTAATTCCATTTTGTTTTATTGCAGTGGCTAATGGCGCGCTTTACCCAATCGTGGTTAACCGTGCTTTATCCAGTTGTAAAAATAGCCCAGCTACCGCGGCTGGTTTGCAAAATAGCCTACAGATTTGTATTAGTGGCTTAGCCAGTGCCCTAGTCGCAACTTACGCTAGCCAAGCACTACCAACAACTGGCATTACAGCAATTTTATGTACCCTAGGTTTATTGGTTGGGTACTTCTTATCAGTTTCTAAGAAAGCTGATGCGGTAGAGTTTGTTGAAGAGCGTTAATCGACGACACCCACAATAAAAAACCGCCTCAAAAATAAAAAGCCACGACTTCACAGAGAAATCGTGGCTTTTTGGTATTGGTAATATTTTTATTTCTTAGTTGGGCGTTTCCAATCAGTAATCACACGCTCTTTGGCTCGAGTGATCACTAACTCACCTTCAGCAACATTTTTAGTCAGCGTAGTACCCGCTCCTATCGTTGCCCCATTCGCAATGGTCACTGGTGCGATTAATTGTGCATCGGAGCCAACAAAGACATCATCACCAATAATCGTTTTAAATTTGTTTGCGCCATCGTAATTACACGTAATAACACCAGCACCAACATTAACACGCTCACCAATCTCAGCATCGCCGAGATAAGTTAAATGACCCGCTTTCGATAATTCCCCTAAACTCGAATTTTTAATTTCAACAAAATTACCCACATGCGCTTTATTTTTAAGCTCAGTCCCGGGACGTAAACGTGCAAATGGGCCAACTGTACATTCTTCACCCACCGTTGCACCATCAATCACGGTGTATGGACTGATCACACTGTTATCATCGATTTCACAATCTTTTAGAACACAACCTGCCCCGATAAAGACGTTATGACCTAGACTCACACTGCCTTCAATAATCACGTTCACATCAATTTCAGTGTCCATACCACATTGCAATTCACCACGCAGATCAAAACGAGCAGGATCACGTAGCATAACCCCTTGTTCTAACAAGATTTGTGCTTGCATTGATTGATAAGCTCGCTCTAAGCGTGCAAGTTGAGAGCGATCATTAACCCCTTCCACTTCAATCGGGTTAACAGGATGCACAGCTTCAACTGCACGACCTTCACTATGAGCCGCTGCAATCACATCTGTCAGATAATACTCACCTTGGGCGTTTTCATTTTTTAACGCCGATAGCCAACGCTTAAGATCACCACCGGTTGCCACCATGACACCAGTATTGACTTCTTTTATCTGTTTTTGTTCTTCAGTGGCATCTTTTTGTTCAACAATCGCCACAACAGGGCCATTTTTACGAATAATACGACCATAACCTACTGGTTTATCTAAGATAACTGTTAATAATGCAATACCGCCTGTAGGCTGAGCTTCTAAAAGGTTTTCAATGGTTTCTCGAGAAATCAGCGGAACATCACCATAAAGTACTAACACTTTTTCATCGTCAGAAAAATCAGGGGCAGCTTGATTAACGGCATGCCCAGTCCCTAATTGGTCTGCTTGCAAAATCCAATTAACGGGTTCTTTCCCTAATACTTGCTTCATTTGATCGCCAGCATGACCATAAACCAAATGAATGTTTTTTGCGCCAAGACCCGTACAAGTATCAATAACATGCTTAGCCATTGGACGACCGGCTAAAGTATGCAAGACTTTTGGTTTTTCAGAATACATGCGAGTGCCTTTACCCGCAGCAAGAATAACAGCGCTAAAATTCATTTAAATTCCCTTATATTGATTCACTCTAAGAATGTTAACTCACTAATATAATTTTTTGATTAAAATTTAGTAAAACTCAAATCAAATAACTATAAAAAAGGCGACCAATGGTCGCCTTTTATCTACTCTGCTAATGCTAATAACTAGCGGCGAGACTGACGAGTTAACTCAATAACTCGTAGCTGAGCAATCGCTTTCGCTAAATCACTTGCCGCTTGTGCGAAGTCAATATCGCCATGCTGATTTTGAATATTCTCTTCAGCTTTGCGTTTGGCTTCTTCAGCCTTAGCGGCATCAAGCTCTTCACCACGAATCGCCGTATCAGCCAGTACAGTTGCAATACCCGGCTGAACTTCGACCATACCACCAGAAATATAAATAATTTCTTCGTGACCGTGTTGTTTCACTAAACGCACCATGCCAGGCTTAATAGCAGTCAGAAGCGGGGTGTGCCCAGGATAAATCCCAAGTTCACCTTCACTACCTGTCACCATAAAAGACTCAACCGTACCTGAAAAAAGTTTCTTCTCAGCACTTACGATGTCTAGATGAAAAGTCATAGCCATGTTGCCTCCTAATTCGCTTTATAACTTAATAAAACTTGAGTTGAGTTTTTATAAACTTAAAGCTTCTTAGCATTCTCAACAGCATCGTCAATCGTACCGCAGTACATGAACGCTTGCTCTGGAATATCATCGTAATCACCAGCAATCAGACCTTTAAAGCCGCGCAATGTTTCTTTTAATGAAACATACACACCAGGGTCGCCAGTAAATACTTCAGCAACGTGATAAGGCTGAGTTAAGAAACGTTCAATCTTACGAGCACGAGATACAAGTTGCTTATCTTCTTCAGATAACTCATCCATACCTAGGATCGCGATGATGTCTTTTAACTCTTTATAACGTTGTAGCGTTGTTTGAACACCTTGAGCTATACCGTAGTGCTCTTGACCAACCACTAATGGATCCAACATACGAGATGAAGAATCGAGTGGGTCAATCGCAGGGTATAGACCCATTGCTGCGATATTACGGTTAAGTACAACGGTTGCATCCAAGTGAGCAAACGTCGTCGCAGGAGATGGATCGGTTAAGTCATCCGCTGGTACGTATACCGCCTGAACAGAGGTAATAGAACCTTGTTTAGTCGAAGTAATACGTTCCTGAAGAACACCCATTTCTTCTGCTAGAGTTGGTTGATAACCTACCGCAGATGGCATACGACCTAGTAGAGCCGAAACCTCTGTTCCCGCAAGGGTATAACGGTAGATGTTATCAATGAACAATAGTACATCACGACCTTCATCACGGAAACGTTCCGCCATAGTCAGGCCAGTCAATGCTACGCGTAGACGGTTTCCAGGTGGCTCATTCATCTGGCCATAAACCATTGCTACTTTTGATTTTTCAGGTTCTTCAACGTTTACAACGCCAGCTTCCTGCATTTCAAAGTAGAAATCGTTACCTTCACGAGTACGCTCACCAACACCGGCAAATACAGATAAACCTGAGTGTTGCAATGCGATATTGTTGATAAGTTCCATCATATTAACGGTCTTACCTACACCAGCACCACCGAATAGACCGATTTTACCACCCTTAGCGAATGGACAAATTAAGTCGATTACTTTAACACCGGTTTCTAGCAGTTCCGTTACATTAGATTGCTCTTCGTAACTTGGTGCTGCGCGGTGAATAGCATAATGCTCTTCTGCGCCAATGTCACCACACTCATCGATAGCATCACCTAACACGTTCATGATGCGACCAAGTGTTTTTGTTCCTACTGGTACTGATATTGGAGCACCTGAATTCGATACTTCCAAACCACGACGTAAACCATCAGAGCTACCCATTACGATTGCGCGAACCACGCCACCGCCAAGTTGTTGCTGAACTTCAAGAACAAGACGTTCTTTTGACTCTACAACATTCAGGGCATCGTATACACGAGGTACACTGTCCTGTGGGAACTCTACGTCGACTACTGCACCGATGATCTGTACGATCTTACCTGTAGCCATCGTTAAATCCTCTAAACTATTTAATTACCTAAGCACTAAAATTTAATAACCATGTGTCTAATAACAAGACTAAACCGCTGCTGCACCTGATACGATTTCAGACAACTCTTGTGTAATCGCCGTTTGACGGGCTTTGTTGTACACAAGTTGTAAATCATCAATCAGGTTGCTTGCATTATCTGTTGCAGCTTTCATCGCCACCATTCGCGCCGCTTGCTCACAAGCAAGGTTTTCCACCACACCTTGATACACTTGCGATTCAACATAACGTTTCAACAAGGCATCAAGTAATGGTTTTGGCTCGGGCTCATAAATGTAATCCCAAGAATGTGTGCGTTTCATGTCATCGCTATCCGATTTAGGCAAAGGTAGCAATTGATCGATCTTTGGTTCTTGAACCATGGTATTAACAAAACTGTTAAATACCACGTAAAGGCGATCTAACTCACCTTCATCATATTTCTGTAGCATTACGCCTACACTACCAATCAAAGCTTCTAAGCTAGGGTTATCCCCTAAACCTGAAATTTGAGCTGATAGTTTAGTACCTGTGCTTTTGAAAAAGGCAGTGGCTTTAGTGCCTATTACCGCAACTTCAACACCTGCGCCTTTTTCAGACCAATCTTTCATGTGATTTAAGGTTTTCTTAAACAAATTAATGTTTAAACCACCACATAAACCACGATCAGTTGAAATAATGATATAACCAACTTTTTTAGCTTCACGCTCTTCGAGATAAGGATGCTTATACTCAAGACTAGCGTTTGCTACATGACCGATCACTTTACGCATTGTTTGTGCATATGGACGAGAAGATTCCATTGCGTCTTGCGAACGACGCATTTTGGAAGCTGCTACCATTTCCATCGCTTTCGTAATTTTTTGTGTGCTTTTAACACTACCAATTTTGGTACGAATTTCTTTTGCGCCGGCCATCGTATTTCTCCGTTAATAGAAGAGCCCGTTTATGGATATTCGATTAAGTGATGTATCTACTTTTTATAAAAAGCACAACACATCACAAACGAATTACCAGGTCTGGGTTGCCATGAAATCATCAACTAACTTTTTAAGTTTCGCTTCGATATCATCGTTATAAGCACCCGTTTTGTTGATTTCAGAAACGAAATCAGCATGTTGACCATGAGCATACGACAGTAGTGCTGATTCAAAATCCGCTAGCTTGTTAAGAGCGATATCCGTTAGGTAACCGCGCTCAGCAGCAAAAATCACAAGAGCCTGATCAAACACTGAGAACGGAGCGTATTGCTTTTGCTTCATCAATTCAGTTACTTTTTGACCATGGTTTAGCTGTCTTTTCGTCGTTGCATCTAGATCAGATGAGAACTGAGCAAACGCTGCTAGTTCACGATACTGTGCAAGTGCAGTACGAATACCACCAGACAGTTTCTTAATGATCTTAGTTTGCGCTGAACCACCTACACGAGATACCGAAATACCTGGATCTACCGCAGGGCGAATACCAGCATTAAATAGCTCAGTTTGTAGGAAGATCTGACCATCAGTAATCGAAATTACGTTAGTCGGTACGAATGCAGATACGTCACCCGCTTGAGTTTCAATGATAGGAAGCGCGGTTAAAGAACCGGTCTTACCTTTCACTTCACCCTTAGTAAAGTTTTCTACATAGTGCTCGCTTACACGAGATGCACGCTCGAGAAGACGAGAGTGAAGATAGAAAACATCACCTGGGAAGGCTTCGCGGCCAGGTGGACGTTTTAGAAGTAGAGAAATCTGACGATAAGCGACTGCTTGTTTAGATAAATCATCATAAACAATCAGTGCATCTTCACCACGATCACGGAAGTATTCACCCATCGCACAACCTGAATATGGAGCCAGATATTGCAATGCCGCAGACTCCGAAGCCGATGCTACAACCACTATAGTGTTTGCAAGTGCGCCGTGCTCTTCAAGTTTACGTACTACGTTAGCAATCGTAGAGGCTTTTTGGCCAATCGCTACGTAGATAGAGAAGATTCCAGAATCTCGTTGATTAATGATAGCATCAATCGCCATCGCTGTTTTACCAGTCTGACGGTCACCGATGATAAGCTCACGCTGACCACGACCAATTGGAATCATTGAGTCAACAGACTTATAACCAGTTTGAACTGGTTGATCAACTGACTTACGGTCTATAACACCTGGTGCAATCACTTCTACAGGAGAAGTTAATTTTGCATCAATAGGACCTTTACCATCAATAGGCTCACCCAGCGTGTTTACCACACGACCAAGCATTTCAGGACCTACAGGTACTTCAAGGATACGACCAGTACCCGTTACTTTCATGCCTTCCTGAAGGTTAGCATACGGACCCATTACTACCGCACCAACCGAGTCACGCTCAAGGTTAAGTGCAAGTGCATAACGGCCACCCGGTAGTTCAATCATTTCACCCTGCATCACGTCCGCTAGGCCGTGAATACGGATAATACCATCGCTTACTGAAACGATAGTACCTTCATTACGCGCTTCACTCACAACTTCGAATTTCTCGATACGTTGTTTGATCAGTTCGCTAATTTCTGTGGAATTAAGTTGCATGCTCCAATCCCCATTAAGACATTAATGCGTCACTCAAACGGTTCAAACGACCGCGAGTTGAGTTGTCGATTATTAAGTCTCCGGTTCGAATAATAACTCCACTAAGTAGAGTCTCATCTACACTGCAATTCAGCTTTACTTTACGATCAAGACGCTGCTCGAGTTTGCTGCTGAGTTCTGCAAGTTGTGTTTCAGTCAATGTTGTTGCAGACGTTATTTCTACATCAACCTGATTGTCTAATTCTTTTTTAAGAATTAAAAACTCTTCACAGATTTCAGGAAGGGCCTTTAGGCGGCCATTCTTGGCAAGAACTTTAATAAAGTTTTGACCATGTTCATCAAACTCTGCACAAATCGAAATAAAGATTTCAGCTAATTGTTCAGCGACAAGCGCTTTATTTAATAAGCCAATAACATCTTCATTCTTTGTGACTTCTGCGGCAAAAGAAAGCATTTCTGACCATTGGTCTACTGCTTCTTTCTCAACCGAAAATTCAAAAGCTGCTTTAGCATAGGGGCGTGCGATTGTAGTCAAATCAGACATATGCTACCCCTCTGGTTATAGTTTTGCAGTAATATTATCGAGAATATCTTGGTGTGCATTCGGATCAATAGAACGCTCCAAAATTTTCTCAGCACCGGCTATAGCTAATACAGCGACTTGTTTACGTAATTCATCACGAGCTCGGTTACGTTCAGTTTCAATTTCAGCTTGACCTTGATCTAAGATCTTCTGACGCTCTATTTGAGCTTCAGTTTGGCTTTCTTCTAAAATTTGACTTTTACGTTTATTAGCTTGGTCGATGATTTCAGCAGCGGCTTTCTTTGCTTCTTTCAATTTGTCCGAAGCATTAGCTTGTGCCAGGCTTAAATCTTTAGCTGCGCGATCAGCGGCTGCTAAACCATCAGCAATACTTTTCTGACGGTTTTCAATAGCTGTTATAAGTGGAGGCCATACAAATTTCATGCAGAACAACACAAATAAAGCAAAAGCTAGCGCTTGACCTAACAGAGTTGCGTTTATATCCACCGCATACTCTCCTTTGTTTGCTGTAAAAAAACCAATACCTGAGTAACTAAATTATCCGGCAACCGCAAACAATAAATACAGTGCAAGACCTACAGTGATCATAGGAATAGCATCAACAAGGCCCATAACGATAAAGAATTGAGTACGTAGGACAGGGATTAGATCGGGCTGACGAGCTGCACCTTCCAAAAATTTGCCACCAAGTAGAGCGATACCAATCGCAGCACTCACAGCAGCAAGGCCAAGCATGATTGCAACAGATATGTAAATCAGATCCATAATAAAAACTCCAAGTTTTTTTGTTAAATAATTTTTTAATGTTCTTCAGATGCTTGAGATAGATACACTATCGTCAAAGTCATAAAGATAAATGCCTGTAAAACGATAACTAAAATATGGAATATCGCCCAAGGCACGGAAAGAAGCCATTGTGACCACCAAGGTAAAAGCCCTGCGATCAAAATAAAAATCAACTCCCCTGCATACATATTACCGAATAAACGCAGCCCTAAAGAAACAGGTTTAGACAATAATGTAACCGTCTCTAACACTAGATTTACTGGAATAAAAGCCCAGTGATTAAACGGTTGTAACCCCAACTCTTTAGCAAATCCACCAATACCCTTAAGCTTGATACTGTAACCAATGATCAATAAGAACACACCTAATGCCATAGACATGGTAATGTTTACGTCTGCAGTGGGTACAACTCTAAGATAAGGTATACCTAAGAGAGTTGCTGTATGAGGAAGAAAATCGACTGGAATTAGATCCATTAAGTTCATTAGGAAAATCCATACGAATACGGTTAACGCTAACGGAGCTAATAGAGCACTCTTTCCATGAAAAATATCTTTTACTGAGGCATCGACAAACTCAACCAACATTTCAATAAAGCATTGTAGCTTACCAGGAACACCACTCGTGGCCTTTTGACCAACGCGATAAAAGATCCATAAAAAAGCACAGCCTAAAACGACTGATACAATTAATGAATCAATATTAAATGTCCAGAATCCACTACCTACTTGTAGGTTTTGTAAATGGTGTGAGATGTACTCCTGAGGAGTTAGTTCACCTGAACCAGCCATTAGATATCCTGTCTAATTACGTTTAAAACCAAATGACATAATGCATTGCACAACAAAGGCCAATATATAACCTAAAAAGAAAGTAATAAGGTGCACTTCAGTATATTTAAAAAAATACACAAATAGAGCGCCGGTAATCACAAACTTATAAGCTATGCTTATATAGGCTTTCGCCATGACTTTTGCTGCCGTATCTGCACCAGGTTTATTTAAATATAAACTCGTTACAATATACGGAATGCAGTACACCAGCCCCCCAAAAATGGCAGATTGACTTGCCATTACTCCCTGAACATACAAACTGATCAAGCTTAAAGCGCCAATAACAATAAACTGAGTTAAAATTAAATAAAACATTCTATTTACACCCAATTACATTTATTTTGATTCAGCTGTATGCGCAGGACATACTACACCTTACTCCGCTTCTATTACAGAAAAGAGCAAGATGTAAAATGATTATTTTTACATTCTGTTAAATGTTTAGCGATATTCTACTAACAGAGTTAATTTCTACTTAAGTTTGTGTTAAGGAGGCCTAAAACTTGCTCCATATCCTCAAAATCAATGGTAATTTTACCTTTTCCTTTGGAATTTCGACGAATAACCACCTTTGTACCAAGCTTTTCAGACAGTCGTTCTGAAAAAACCAATGCTGAAGTATCTTCGACTGTTTCTGTTTTAGGCTCTAAATGTTTCTTCACCAGAGCTTCAGTTTGTCTAACGGTTAATTTCTTAGCAACAACAATTTTTGCAACATTATTTTGATCACATAATTCGAGTGATAATAAGGCTCTGGCATGACCCATCTCGAGTTCTTTTGATATAACGCATTGTTTTACGCCGTCATCAAGCGTATTGAGTCGCAATAAATTGGTCACTGCTGTACGAGATTTACCTATCGCATCAGCCACTTGTTGATGAGTTAATTCAAATTCTTGTTGTAAGCGTTCTAACGCTTGTGCTTCTTCAATCGCATTCAAGTTTTCACGTTGAATATTTTCAATCAGCGCCATTGCAATAGCAGCACGGTCTTGAACATTTTTAATCACACAAGGAACTTGAGTCAAACCTGCTAATTTAGCCGCGCGCCAACGACGCTCACCCGCAATAATTTCAAATTGAGACTCAGAAACTCTACGTACGACTAAAGGCTGAATAATACCTTGTGAACGAATGGATGAGGACAATTCTTCCAGCGCTTCAGGTTGAATGTCTTTTCTTGGTTGATATTTTCCGACAATAAGCTGAGAAATAGAGATTTCGGCCAGTTGTCCTTCAGACGACAAAGCTTGGCTATGCGCTACTTTTTGTTGCTTTTCTCTCGCAAGTGAACTTGTAGAAAGTAGAGCATCGAGACCTTTACCTAAACCACGTTTAGACATCTGAGCGGATTCCTTTATCTTCAATAAATGATTATGACATTATGTCATTAATGTTTCTTCACGACGTAGCATTTCGCCAGCAAGAGCCAGGTAGGCTTTTGAGCCTGCTGAATATTTATCGTAATACATTGCAGGTTTACCATGACTAGGCGCTTCTGCTAAACGCACATTACGAGGAATAACGGTACGATACACTTTATCTCCAAAGTGTTTCTTTAACTGCTCAGAAACATCATTAGATAGACGATTTCTTGGATCGAACATGGTTCGAAGGATACCTTCTATTTTTAAATCATGATTGACGACAGCAGCCAATTTACTGATGGTATCCATCAACGCCGTTAAACCTTCTAAAGCAAAATACTCACATTGCATTGGCACGAGAACGGACTGAGACGCAGCCATGGCATTAATCGTCAATAAATTTAACGACGGGGGACAATCAATAAAAATATAATCATATTGATCTATCACATTCACTAATGTGTTTTTGAGTCGTAACTCACGTGAAAAAACTTCCATTAATTTAATTTCAGCGGCCGTTACATCACCATTTGCAGCAATTAAGTCATAACCTGCTGGAGTATTTTTACAAACTACTTCATTAAATGGTGTTTCTTCCACAAGAAGATCGTAAGCGGTAAAATCGACATCGTATTTATCAATACCACTCGCCATTGTGGCATTGCCTTGAGGATCAAGGTCAATAACAAGAATTTTTCTTTTAGTTGCGGCCATAGAAGCAGCTAGGTTGACACATGTTGTCGTTTTCCCTACACCGCCTTTTTGGTTGGCAATTGAAATGATTTTACCCACGAATACCTCGTTATTAATCCTTTTTATCCAAAACGATTAAGTGGCGATCACCCTCTAATTCTGGAACTTGTAATACTTTAATATCTAGCACATTGAATGCATTAGGTAGCAGTGCAATTTCATCTTCAGGTAATTGTCCTTTTAACGCAAGAAAAACCCCACCATTAACTTTAGGTAGATGATGACACCATTCCACCATATCAATAATGGAAGCAAATGCTCGACTAATCACGGCGTCAAAGCCTTCTTCAGGTTGAAACTCTTCTACTCTACTTTGCACTGGATTAACATTTTTTATCGCCAACTCATGCAGTACTTGTTTGATAAAACGAATTCTTTTACCAAGGCTATCAAGCAACGTAAATTGGCAATCAGGATTTAAAATAGCCAAAGGAATACCAGGTAGCCCAGGGCCGGTACCTACATCAATAAAGCGAGAGCCTGATAAATGGGGGCTGACAACGGCGCTATCCATAATATGTTTCACTAACATATCCATTGGATTACGTACAGAGGTCAAGTTATATGCTTTATTCCACTTATCTAGCAATAACACATAGCCAACTAATTGATCCCTTTGTTGATGGCTGACTTCAAGATCAGTTTGAGATAATAATGCATCCAATTTTTCTCTCAATTCTTTATTGATTAAACTGAGATTCATGCTGCATCACCTTTCTTTAATTGACCGTGTTTTTTTAAGTGTACCAACAAAATAGAAATAGCGGCTGGAGTAATACCTGAAATACGTGAGGCAATTCCAATTGTTTCGGGTTTGGTATTATTAAGCTTAGCCACGACTTCATTGGATAACCCTTTCACCTGAGAATAATCTAACTCAATCGGTAATTTGGTATTTTCATGTCTGAGTGATTTTTCGATTTCTTCTTTTTGACGTTGAATATACCCTTCATACTTGACTTGGATTTCAACTTGCTCAGTGGCTTGTTGATCATCCATTTCTGAAATATAAAGATCCAATGAGGTTAATTTTTCATACGTCATTTCAGGTCGACGCAAAAGATCTTCACCGCTCGCTTCACGGGTAATGTCTGTTTTGAGTAATTGGTTTAATTGATCAATATTCGCCGATTTAGGATTAACCCAGATATCTTTCAATCGTTGGCGCTCTAACTCTATATTTTCAACTTTTTGGTTGAAACGTGCCCAACGAGCATCATCGACTAAACCAAACTCACGACCTTTTTCCGTTAAACGTAAATCTGCGTTATCTTCACGAAGCAGCAAACGATATTCCGCACGTGAAGTAAACATACGGTAAGGTTCTTTGGTACCCATTGTGGAAAGATCATCGATTAACACGCCCATATAAGCTTGATCACGACGTGGATTCCAACCTTCTTTACCTTGTGTATACAGTGATGCATTCAAACCCGCCATTAAACCTTGTGCAGCGGCTTCTTCATACCCCGTAGTACCGTTAATTTGACCGGCAAAGAATAATCCATCAATAAATTTGGTTTCGTAACTTTGCTTTAAATCACGAGGATCGAAGAAATCATATTCAATCGCGTAGCCTGGGCGAATGATTTGAGCATTTTCAAATCCTTTCATTGATTGAACGATACTAACTTGAACATCAAATGGAAGGCTGGTTGATATGCCATTTGGGTACAGTTCCGTTGTGGTTAATCCTTCAGGTTCAATGAAAATTTGGTGGCTGTTTTTATCCGCAAAACGCATGACTTTATCTTCAATCGATGGGCAGTAACGAGGCCCAATTCCTTCAATAACCCCTGAGTACATAGGGCTACGATCAAGATTCTTTCGGATCACATCATGTGTTTTTTCATTGGTGTGTGTAATGAAACACGGTATTTGATCAGGGTGATCACTTGCTTTTCCCATAAATGAAAATACAGGAATCGGGGTATCACCATGTTGTTTTTCAAGACTTTCAAGATCAACGGTTCGAGCATCAATCCTAGGTGGTGTCCCTGTTTTTAAACGATCCACTCTAAATGGAAGATCGCGCAAACGTTGCGCTAAAGCGATAGAGGGTGGATCCCCCGCACGGCCACCAGAAAAGTTTTCTAAGCCAATATGAATTTTTCCGCCAAGGAAAGTACCGACGGTTAATACCACTGCTTTGGCTTTAAACTTTAAACCCATTTGAGTTATGACGCCGGTCACTTGATCGTTTTCAACGATCACATCATCAACGGCTTGTTGAAAAAGAGTTAGATTAGGCTGATTTTCAAGGGTAGTACGTACGGCTGCTTTGTATAGAATACGATCGGCTTGAGCTCTAGTAGCACGAACTGCGGGTCCTTTTGATGCATTCAACGTCCTAAATTGAATTCCTGATTTATCAATAGCTTGAGCCATTAATCCACCTAGAGCATCCACTTCTTTTACCAAGTGTCCTTTGCCAATCCCACCAATCGCTGGATTACAAGACATCTGACCTAAAGTATCGATGTTATGAGTTAGTAATAACGTTTTTTGGCCTGTACGAGCAGACGCAAGAGCAGCTTCCGTTCCTGCATGGCCACCACCAACGACGATGACGTCAAAGTTTTCGTGATAAAACAT